>DATGUF010000055.1:0-5173 GCA_035301485.1 Alcanivoracaceae bacterium | reverse complement strand
GAACATGGATGCACTAATACCAATGAAGAGTGTTACTGCAAACCCTTGCACCGTTCCTGTACCCATAGCAAACAACACCACCGCCACAATAAGTGTGGTTAAGTTGGCATCAAGAATGGTTTCAAAGGCCCTGTCGTACCCTGCTTCAATGGCCTGCAAAGGTGTGCGCCCTTCGCGCAGTTCCAACCGGATACGCTCGTAAATTAACACGTTGGCATCCACCGCCATCCCTAAGGACAACACGATACCGGCAATACCTGGCAGCGTGAGTGTGGCACCTGGAATTAACGACATAATGCCCACCAACATGAGCAGGTTGCCAAGCAACGCCACATTCGCCACCACGCCAAATAAGCGGTAGCGGAAAATCATAAAGATCAGCACAAGGCCAACCCCGAGCACCATGGACTTCAAGCCCGCTTCAATGTTTTGCGCACCTAAGCTAGGCCCAATGGTTCTTTCCTCGGCAATGTACATGGGTGCGGCAAGCCCACCTGCACGTAACAACAGCGCCAGCTCGGCGGCGCCTGCGGCGCTGTCTAAGCCGGTAATGCGGAAGCGGCTACCTAAAGCATCTTGAATGGTGGCCACGTTAATCACATAAGCCTCTTCACGGCTCTTCGCCACTTCTTCAATTTCACCGTGCTCATTTTCCACTTCGGTAAAATCCGTGTGAGTTTCAATGAACAGCACTGCCATAGGCTTTTTAATGTTGCGCGCCGTGATGCGCTTCATGTTGCGGGCGCCAGCAGAATCTAACGTGATATTTACTTCGGGGCGGCCGTTCTCATCAAAGCCCATTTTCGCATCTGTGACTTGGTCACCACTGACAATTTTCTGGCGACGCAGCACTTGCAAATCACGGGTGTCGCCTTTGAAGGGGAACACTTCTGCCCCCGGCGGGTTTTGCCCTAACGTGACGGTGCGCGGATCAATTTCATGGGCCACCAAACGAAACTCAAGGGTGGCTGTGCGCCCAAGAATACGGCGCGCCTGGCTCGCATCCTGCACGCCCGGCAATTGCACCACGATGCGGTCAGCGCCTTGCTGCTGCACCACCGGCTCGGCCACACCTAGCTCGTTAATACGGTTATTTAGGGCCGTACGGTTTTGGTCCACCGCGTAATCCTGAATGCCTTTTAAGGTTTCTTCAGTCAGGGTGAAATGCAACTCGTTGCGTGAAGCCACGCGGCGGATATTGAACTCCTGAAAATCGGACGTTAGCTTTTTATCAGCACGGTCGTAATCTTCAGCGCTGTCAAAGCGCGCCACAATCGTGTCGTCTTGCTGCTCCACGGCACGGTAACGGATGCCTTCGTCGCGCAACACCAAGCGGAACTGCGAGATCCAAGACTCAAGGCGCTGCTGCAGCACGGTTTCCATGTCCACTTTCAACATGAAATGCACACCACCGCGCAAATCCAAACCAAGGTTCATGGGGCTAGCACCCACTGCTCTTAGCCAACCCGGTGTATTTTGCGCAAGGTTCAGCGCCACCACATAATCGCGACCTAAGATATCTTCAGCCAGCTCGCGCGCTCTGAGTTGGTTTTCACTGCTATCAACACGAATTAGCCTTGAATCGCCCACCTCGTCGGTTTCGCCAACGCCAACACCTGCTTCTGTTAATGCTTTCTTTAAACGTTCTAAATCCGCAGGCCGTACTGTTTCGCCTGCTTCGGAACGTGTCACCTGAATCGCTGGATCATCTTGGTACAGGTTTGGTAATGCATACAAACCCGATACCAGCAACACACCGATAAAGAGGAACAACCTCCAACGAGGATAGACTTTCATGGGCTACTCCGCGCCATTAAATAGACTTAATAGTACCTTTAGGCAAGGTGGCCTGAACGGCATTTTTTTGCACTTTAATTTCAACGTTGTTATCTAATTCCACAACGGCGTAGTGCTCATCTACCTTTTTGATCTTGCCGAGAATACCGCCGCTGGTCACCACTTCGTCACCTACCGCTAAAGCGCTTACTAGCTGACGGTGCTCTTTAGCACGCTTTGCTTGAGGGCGAATAAGCAAGAAGTAAAACACAGCAATCATTCCCACAAGGAAGATAATATCCATGGGAATACCGCCCGGCGCAGCGCCATCCGCCCACGCGGGCGCAGCAAATAACAGGGCCAACAAACCAACAATAGTTAAGGGTGCTTTTTTCACGATTTTTCTCCTACATTAAGGGTTGGAACATGGCGGAACATCCATTCCGCGAGCATGATAGAAGCTTTCCAAGAAGCGAGACAATGTACCTGCTTCAATAGCCTGTCGCAAACCGGCCATGAGAGTTTGGTAGTAGTGCAAATTGTGTATTGTCCCCAATTGGGCAGCCAACATTTCACCGCAGCGATTTAAGTGGTGCACATAGCTACGGGTAAAATTCTGACAAGTATAGCAGTCACAGTTTTCATCGATGGGCCGCATATCATGCCGGTGGGCGGCGTTACGGATACGCACCACCCCTTCACTAGTGAATAAGTGGCCATTGCGCGCATTTCGTGTGGGCAGCACACAATCCATCATATCCACACCGCGGCGCACCGCTTCAACAATATCCTCGGGCCTACCTACGCCCATTAAATAGCGCGGTTTATCCTGCGGCATGTGCGGCGTAATGCCTTCTAGCACGGCGAGCATTTCTTCTTGTGGCTCACCCACAGATAAGCCACCAATGGCATAGCCATGGAAACCTATATCCATCAAACCTTGCAGCGATTCTTTACGTAAATGCGGGTACATACCGCCCTGCACAATACCAAAACATGCCGCATCATTGCCGGCATGTGCATCACGGCTACGTTTTGCCCAACGTAACGACAGCCGCATGGAATCCGCCGCTTCTTTTTCTGTGGCGGGATAAGGGGTGCACTCGTCAAAAATCATGCACACATCGCTGCCTAATTCCGCCTGCACTTGCATAGATATTTCTGGTGACAAGAACACCTTGTCACCGTTATACGGAGAACGAAACGTAACTCCCTCTTCCGTAATTTTACGCATCTTGCCTAAGCTAAACACTTGGAAACCGCCTGAATCGGTGAGAATGGGCTTATCCCAATGCATAAACCCATGCAAAGAACCGTGCGCTTTTACCACCTCGGTGCCTGGGCGCAACATCAAGTGGTAAGTATTACCCAAACAAATATCCGCACCCGTGGCTTCTAAATCTCTCGGCAGCATACCTTTTACTGTGCCGAGCGTACCCACTGGCATAAAAGCAGGGGTTTGCACTGTGCCGCGTGGAAAAACCAGCTGCCCACGGCGTGCTGCACCGTCTTGTTGCAACAAAGAAAAAGCCATACGGCTATTCATGGTTACTCTCACTCTCTGATAAAGGGGCATGCTCTATAAGCATGGCATCCCCATAACTGAAGAAGCGGTAAGCTTGTGCTACCGCCTCATGATAAGCATTCAATACGCGCTGTTGGCCTGCAAACGCACACACCAACATTAGCAAGGTGGATTTGGGCAAATGAAAGTTTGTTACCAATGCTTCTACCAGTTGAAAGGAGTAGCCAGGGTAAATGAAAATATCTGTTTCTTGGTGCCCTGTTCGCAGCTCTCCCTCTTGCATCGCCGCTTCTAACGCGCGCAAACTAGTGGTGCCCACCGCCACTACCCGGCCACCCTTGGCTTTTGCCGCAGCCACCAAGGCAGGCAACTCAGGCGGTATATAATACACTTCTGAGTGCATGACGTGCTCGTTAACCTCTTCCACACGCACAGGTTGAAAAGTGCCAGCCCCCACATGCAGGGTTACAAACGCCGTTTGCACTCCCTTCTCTTGCACCGCCGCCAAAAACTTCTCATCAAAATGCAGCCCCGCCGTGGGAGCCGCCACCGCACCAGGATGTGCAGCGTACACAGTTTGATAGCGGCTAGTGTCTGCCTCCTCTGCTAGGCGCTCCATATAAGGAGGCAATGGCAGCTGCCCTTGCTCCTCTAGCATTGGCAAAATAGAAACGTTTGCATGTAAGCGAAACAAACCTTCCACACGCCCTAACACCTGCATAGTAACGTTGTGCTGCAAGTGGATAATACTGCCTACTTTGGGGGATTTAGAGGCACGCACATAAGCTAATACCTCTTGTTCGCCCAGCAGGCGCTCCACCATCACTTCCACTTTGCCGCCCGTTTCTTTATGCCCAAACAAGCGCGCAGGAATTACCTCGGTGTTGTTAAACACCAAAAGATCATTGGGCTGCAACCATTGGAGCAATTCAACAAACTGTTGGTGCTGTGGCTCACCTTCAGCAGGCAAATACAGCAAACGCGAAGCCGTGCGCTCTGGGGTGGGGTAACGTGCAATTCGCTCGTCTGGAAGGTGGAAATCAAAACTATCAACGCGCATGAAATCAGCTATCTATAAGTAGAAAAAAGACGTGGCAAGAGTACAAGAGCAAGGCTCAATGCGCCAGTGCTGCTTTTTTTCAGATAGTACTTTCAATGTGGCGAACTCTTGCTTATAATTCGGCACCATTGCCAGAGTGGTGAAATTGGTAGACACAGGGGATTCAAAATCCCCCGCCTTCACGGGCATGCCGGTTCGAGTCCGGCCTCTGGTACCATCTTTAAAGCCCATAAGTTTACAGAACTTGTGGGCTTTTTTATTGCCCTCGACGTATGAGCTATGGTCAAATCTGGTGTACAGAGCTAAGCAGCGTCTCTTGCTGATGTTTCCTCCACCTGTATGCCATCTTGGAATTTCACGTTGTTAATCACGAGGGCCAGCAACGTAAATCCGTGAAGGCGGTTCCAGCGCCTTTGCGCTGTTTCTAGCAGTTTAAACACCATAGCTAGTGTGGTGTTTCTTGAGCCGCAGTTGCGTGTTTTATTAGTGCGTAAACGCACTATAGCGAACGCGGATTCAATCGGGTTAGTGGTGCGTATGCTGGTCCAGTGTTCTGCAGGGAAGTCATAAAAAGCCAACATAGCATCACGGTCTTTCTTTAAGCATTCCATGGCCTTAGGGTATTTGGCGCTGTATTTTGCTAGCGCCACATCAAAGGCTTTATGAGCGTTGTCACGAGTGTCGGCCATCCAAATATCATGCAAGGATGCTTTCACTTTTGGCTGCACTGCTTTAGGTAACTTGTTGAGAACATTAGCGGTTTTGTGCACCCAGCACCGCTGTTGGCGAGTTTGCGGATAGGCTTTACTCAA
>DATGUF010000054.1:0-34563 GCA_035301485.1 Alcanivoracaceae bacterium | reverse complement strand
ATTATTCCTGCGCCTTACTGGGTGTCGTACCCCGATATTGGTTTAATCGCTGGGGCCAACCCTGTGTTCATTGAAACCAGCGTTGAACAACGCTTCAAAGTAACCCCTGAACAGCTCGAAGCGGCCATTACGCCGAAAACTCGCTTATTCATGATCAACAGTCCTTCTAACCCTTCCGGCATGGCATACAGCAAAGCTGAGCTCGAAGCCTTGGGCGAGGTGCTGCGCCAGCATCCACATGTGATGATTGCCACCGACGATATGTACGAGCACATTCTGTGGACAGAAGAGCCGTTTGTTAACATTGTGAACGCTTGCCCTGATTTATACGATCGCACCATTGTGCTCAATGGGGTGTCTAAAGCATACAGCATGACTGGTTGGCGTATTGGTTACTGTGCGGGCCCTGCGGCTTTAATCCAAGCCATGACTAATATTCAAAGCCAAAGCACCTCTAACCCTTCTTCCGTTAGCCAGGCAGCAGCCGAGGAAGCCTTGCGTGGTGATCAGCAATGCATCCGCGATATGTGTGCTGCGTTTAAAGAGCGCCACGATTACCTTGTTGCTGCTTTAAACGAATTGCCGGGTGTTACCTGCTTAGAAGGCGATGGTACTTTCTATGTATTCCCTGATTTCAGCGAAGCCATTGCGCAGCTAGGTTGCAAAAACGACCTTGAGCTAGCAGAAGTATTCCTCGAAGCTGGGGTGGCATTAGTGCCAGGTTCCGCCTTTGGCTCGCCCAACTGCATGCGCTTGTCTTTTGCCGTCAGCATCGACACCTTGAAAGAGTGTGTGGCGCGCATTAAGGCAGCTTTGAACAAAAACTAGCCGAACGGCACTCCGACGGCTTGACGTAACTCGGAGTGCTGACTATAGTACGCCCCACAAAGACATTCCGCCTTAGCTCAGTAGGTAGAGCAAATGACTGTTAATCATTGGGTCGCTGGTTCGAGCCCAGCAGGCGGAGCCAAACAAGAAAGGGTTGCTTACATAGCAGCCCTTTTTTTATGCTTCAATAATCGCTGGCGAACCATAGTGGGCCAATGATTGTTCGCCTAGCGGCGAATGTTAATCATTGGTGAATTCAACAGAATTCACCTAGTTCGAGCCCAGCAGGCGGAGCCAAATTTAAGAAGGGTTGCTAATAGCAGCCTTTTTTTTATGCTTCAATAATCGCTGACTAACCATAGTGGACCAATGATTGTTCGCCTAGCGGCGAATGTTAATCATTGGTGAATTCAACAGAATTCACCTAGTTCGAGCCCAGCAGGCGGAGCCAAATTTAAGAAGGGTTGCTAATAGCAGCCCTTTTTTTATGCTTCAACAATTGCTGGCCATTACTGCTAGCCCACCACTTCTATTAGCGCACTCACGTTTTAGCCGCGCCATATATTTTTTTATATCACTCACACAGACCTATGCAGCCAGCGTTCATTTCATTCTTTTTTTTCACATAGCTGTAACACAGCCCCCCTAAGATCAAACCACATTTATTGGAGCTAGATACTGTGAAAATGGTGATTCCTCAATAGTAGCAGCCGAGCAAAACAACCCTTTTCTCGGCTGCAAGCGAGTGCTAATGCGTGCCAATTATTCGGCAAACAACAGAATAATTAGCACTTCACTGAACTCCATTGCTCCTAGTTTCTAGCCCCTAATTTACAACTTAACGAGGTGATATAGCACGCATGAACAGACGTGATTTTCTACGTAACTTAATGATAAGTGGTGGCGCACTAGGCGCCCTTTCAGCCTGTGGTGGATCAAGCGAATCCTCCACACCTAAAATTGGGCAGCCAAGCTCAACACTACAACCTAGCCCCACACCTACTCCTCCCAACCAGCCGGTAACACCCAGTAACGAGGTCTCGTTTCTAGTTATTGGCGATATGGGTACAGGTAATGATGGCCAATACAAAGTAGCGCGCGCCATGGAAACGGTGATCGCTCAGCAAGGCGCGCAGTTTGTGCTCTGCACGGGTGATAACATCTATGAACAAGGTGTGAGCTCAGCGGATGATGTGGGTTTTTTAGAGAAATTCGAATACCCTTACCAACATATTGATGTGCCTTTTTACCTGTGCCTCGGCAACCACGATAACGCCTGCACCCCACTGGGCGGCGGCAGTTATAACTACCGCGGAAATTACCAAGTGGATTACCACTACAAACAAGATCGTTATTCAAACAAGTGGAGGATGCCCGCACGCTACTACACCCACCGTTTTGGTGGCACCGAAGAAAAGCCTTTTATGGAATTATTCGTGGTGGACTCCAACCCACTCACTAGTTTCTACCAAGATAAAAACCCCAAATTCACCTGGGCTAAATATGGCTTCCCACAACAGCGCTGGATGCGCAACAAAGTACGTAACAGTAACGCCCATTGGAAAGTTGCTATGACACACGTGCCTTATCTTTCTAACGGCAAGCACGGTAACGCCGGTAATTTAGACGCAGACTTACGTTGGCTATTCACCAGCCCCTTTGCCGACGGGATGCAATACAAATTGTTTCTTGAGGATTGCTTTAAAGACAAAGCAGACCTCATCGTCACGGGGCACGACCACGTAATGCAGTGGCTAAAACCCGTGGCAGCCATGGGCAAAGCGGAAATTATTGTCTCCGGTGCTGGAGGTAAAAACGACACCATCAAAAACCCTGAGCTTAACCCCACCTATTTTCAACAAGGCGAAGTATACGGCTTCGTTTGGGTGAAAATGGACCTCTACCAAATGACCGTGCACTTTTACAATGTACACCCCGACACAGGAGAACATTATCTTGCTTACGCGCGCACACAAAACAAACCTATTACCCCACCCATGGCTGTTGCGCACGCCGCACAAGCTTAAGCGCACTCCTCTAAGCAATGCAAAGGCTTAGAGGGGCGCTTTTTAACCACACCATCCACCACTGGCATCGTTGACAAAACAATAAGTATTTCAAGGCAATAAAAAGAGTACAAAACGCTTGTTCAAGATTCCCTACCCTGTACAGTAACTTCCCTACACATCATAAAGAGAGCCTTTAGCACACGCTTTTATTGCCTGCTCTCACTATCTTTTACAAGGGGACATTCATGCAGTCACAAACCATTCGGGCCGGTGCCATTCAACTCAATGCCGCCGTAGGCGATGTCGCTCATAATTTAGAAAGCATCGAGCGCTTGGTGGATGCTGCCGCCGCACAAGGCGCTAAAATCATTGCTATCCCAGAATTTTGCACCTCGAAACTCCCCTTCGATGTGCGCGCCCACGATGCCGTACTGCCCTTGGACAACCCCGCTTTGGCATTATTCGTGCGCCTGGCTAAACGCCATCAGTGCTGGCTCGGTGGCTCCATGCTCATTGCCGACAACGACGAGGTATACAACCGCTATTTTTTCGTCGAACCCAATGGCGACATTCATCAGCACGATAAAGACTTACCCACCATGTGGGAAAACTGCTTTTATGCCCCTGGCAACGACGACGGCGTGTTTGACACTCAACTCGGTGGCGTAGGAGCCGCGGTATGTTGGGAGCTCATTCGCAACCAAACCCTGCAACGCATGCACCAGCACGTGCAAGTGGCCATAACGGGCACCCACTGGTGGACCTTGCCCACCAACTGGGGCGCTATTACCCACCGTAGCTTGGCCGCTTTAGGGCAATACAACCGTTATATGTCTGAAAATGCACCCGCAGAATTTGCCCGCCGTTTGGGTGTACCAGTGATTCAAGCCTCACACTGTGGCACCTTCCGCACAGATTTTATGCTCGTCCCCGGCACCAATGTGTCTGTGCCTTACGACACCGAGTACGTGGGCGCCACGCAAATTGTGGACGCACAAGGGCGTGTACTCGCCCAGCGCCGCACCCAAGAAGGCCCCGGCGTGGTGGTGGCCGACATTACCCTAGACACCCCCACCCCAGTGCAACCTATTAGCGACACTTTCTGGGTGCCTGAACTGCCCTTGTTGCTCCGCGGTTACTGGCACCACCAAAATGCCTGCGGCAAAAGTTACTATCGCCGGTTGGGCCGCGAGCGTGGCTTAGCCGCCGCACGCCGCAATGCTTAATCAGGCTGCTATCTCTCAGCGAGCACAGATGCAAACTGATAAGGTAGTACCCCATCACCCTTTTAATCCTCGGAGTACGCTATGCAAAAAAAATGGATGATCTACGGTGCCAACGGCTACACAGGCGAACTCATCGCTCGCGAAGCTGTTAAACGCGGGCTAACGCCCACCTTAGCGGGGCGCAACGCCGAGAAACTCGAGCCCTTAGGGCGCGAACTAGGCCTAGAAGTGCGTATTTTCTCTTTAGACAACATCGGCGATCAACTCAGCGGCCACGCCTTGGTACTTCATTGCGCAGGGCCTTTTTCGGCCACCGCTGAACCCATGATGAAAGCTTGCCTAGCCGCCAAAGCCCATTACCTCGATATTACGGGCGAAATTGCCGTGTTCGAATTAGCACAGCGCCTGAATGCACAAGCTAAAGAAGCCGGCGTAGTGCTTTGCCCCGGAGTGGGTTTTGATGTGATCCCCACAGATTGTGTTGCCACGGCGCTAAAAGAAGCCTTGCCCGATGCCACCCATTTAGCCTTAGGGTTTGATTCACGCTCAGGGTTTTCACCCGGCACGGCCAAAACTTCTGTGGAAGGGTTAGCACAAGGGGGCAAAATCCGCCGCCACGGCATCATCCAAACCGTTCCCTTGGCTTATAAAGTACGCCGTATTGATTTTGGTGATGGTGAAAAAGATGCCATGACAATTCCTTGGGGTGATGTATCCACCGCGTACCATTCCACCGGCATCCCTAACATTGAGGTGTATATCCCCGGCTCACCGCGGCTCATTAAGCGCGCTAAACGCGCCAACTACATTCGCCCTGTACTAGGCCTTGGGTTTGTACAAAACCTGATTAAATCACGCATGGCTAAAACCATTACCGGCCCCAATGAAGCGCAACGCGCTAGCATGCCCACCTATGTGTGGGGCGAAGCTAAAAACGCCAAGGGTGAGGTTAAAACCGCACATATTCGCACCGCCAACGGCTACAGCCTCACTATTACCGGCTCGTTAGCCGTGGCCACGTTTTTGCTAGAGCAAGCGCCCACGGGCGGCACTTACACCCCCTCAACATTGATTGGCAAAGAGTTAGTGGAACAACTGCCAGACTCAGGCCAAATAACCATCAGTTAACCACCCCAATAAAGGAGACACCATGAGCGAACGCCGTATTACACTGCAACATAGCTACCAAACCTTACCGGCAGAATTTTATGCCCATGTGTCTCCTGCTTCAGCAAGCCAGCCCGAGTTGCTGCTGTACAACCAACCCCTTGCGGAAGCATTAGGCTTGCCGCCCATGGATCACACTCTGGCAGCACTATATTTTAGCGGCAAGCAAGCTTTGCCTAGCGCACAACCCATTGCACAAGCATACGCTGGGCATCAATTTGGCCACGCCACCATGCTTGGCGATGGCCGCGCGATGCTCTTAGGTGAGCTCGTTACACCACAGCAACAACGGTTTGATGTGCAACTTAAAGGGGCTGGTCCCACGCCGTTTTCACGCCGCGGTGATGGCCGTGCCACCCTCAACGCCGTACTGCGTGAACACATCATGAGCGAGGCCATGAACGCTTTAGGCATTCCCACTTCACGCAGTTTGGCGGTGGTTACCACGGGGGAAAGCGTGTTTCGTGAACAAGCTCATGCAGGGGCTGTGCTCACGCGTGTGGCGTCCTCACATCTTCGCGTGGGCACGTTTCAATACGCCGCTTGGCATCCTAAAAAAACCTTATTGCCAGCGTTGGTGAATTACGCCATCGAACGCCATTATCCTGCCGCAGCACAGGCGCCTAACCCAGCACTAGCCTTGCTCGAGGCAGTGATGGAACGTCACATCACCCTCATCGTGCATTGGTTAAGAGTGGGCTTTATTCACGGCGTCATGAACACCGACAACAGCACTATTAGTGGCGAAACGTTGGATTACGGCCCTTGCGCTTTCATGGACACCTACCATCCAAATACCGTGTTCAGCTCCATCGACCACCAAGGCCGGTATGCCTTTGGCCAGCAAGCCGCCATGGCACAGTGGAATTTAGAGCGCTTGGCCGAAGCTCTGCTCAGCGAAATTCACCCAGAGGAACAACAAGCCATTGCCCTAGCCTCTTCCGTGCTCGACCATTTTCATCCTCGCTTTACCCAGCAGTGGTTGACGATGATGCACGCCAAACTAGGCCTCATCAACGACGCCCACGATGTGGTGGATGACTGGCTTACCTTGTTACAACAGCAACAGATGGATTACACCAACGCTCACCGCGCCCTGATGGCGGCTGAACTGCCCGCTGATGAGTGCTATCACACAGAGGCATTCCAAGCTTGGTGGCAGCGTTGGCAGCCCCTGTATCTCGCCGGTGGCGGTGGCGATGCCGCGCAGCAACTCATGCAACAGAACAACCCCGCGGTAATACCGCGCAACCATCGTGTTAACCAAGCATTAGCGGCAGCAGAAGCCGGCGACATGAGCGCTGTACACGCATTGAATGAAGCCCTCAGCACCCCCTACGCAGCTCGAGAGGTTGGCGATTTTTATGCACAACCTCCGCAAGAACACGAACGTGTGGCACGCACTTTTTGCGGCACTTGAGGCCGCCACCCGCAGCGGCTAGGCGCTTTTATTGACGATAGCAACCTAAGCTCTTTATCATCGCCACGGTTTGCCGCCTTCCATTCACGCGCTGCTCAGCACAAGGGGATATTATGCTGCTTGCGTCACTGATTTTTATTTTCACCCTCGTTCTTGTTATTTGGCAGCCAAAAGGGCTGTCCATCGGTTGGAGCGCCACCCTTGGTGCTGCCCTGTCTCTCTTGGCGGGCACGGTTGCCCTGAGCGATGTTGTCATTGTGTGGGACATCGTGTGGAACGCCACCGCTACTTTTATTGCCATCATCATTATTAGTTTGTTGCTAGATGAGGCCGGTTTTTTTGAATGGGCCGCATTGCACATAGCGCGTTGGCCGCAAGGCAATGGGCACGCCCTCTTTGTGTTAATAGTGCTGCTCGGTGCCGCAGTGGCGGCTATTTTTGCGAACGACGGCGCCGCCCTTACCCTCACTCCCATTGTGATGGTATTGCTATTGCGCTTAGGGTTTACCTCCGCTGCCACGCTCGCTTTTGTGATGGCAGCTGGTTTCATCGCCGATTCAGCCAGCTTGCCGTTGGTCATCTCCAACTTAGTGAACATCGTATCTGCAGATTTTTTCAACATTGGCTTTACCGACTACGCACGGGTGATGGTGCCCGTTACTCTGGTGTCTATTATCAGCTCTATTGCAGTGCTGTGGTGGTACTTTCGCAACGATATTCCCGCGCGCTACCCTCTTGAAGCCCTTGCAGAACCAGCCTCAGCTATTAAAGATCCCGTCACGTTCAAAACAGGTTGGGGCGTTATTGTTGCCCTCTTGGTGGCATTTTTTGGCCTCAGCCATACCGCTGTGCCCATTAGCGCCATAGCGGCCATCGGTGCTGTGGTTTTGTTGTTCGTGGCGCATCGTCAAAAAATCATTCATACCCCAAGTGTGCTCAAAAATGCCCCGTGGCAAGTGGTTATCTTCTCCTTGGGCCTTTACTTAGTGGTATACGGTTTACGCAATGCTGGGCTCACCGCCTACCTCACCAGTGTGCTGAATTTGTTAGCCGAACAAGGGGTATTTGTGGCCACCGTGGGCACGGGAGTCATGAGCGCCCTGTTGTCTTCCGTGATGAATAATATGCCCACAGTGTTGGTGAGCGCGCTATCTATCGACGCTGCCAGCGCTAGCGCTGAGATCAAAGAAGCCATGGTGTACGCCAACGTGGTGGGCAGCGATTTAGGCCCCAAACTCACCCCTATTGGCAGCTTGGCTACGTTATTGTGGTTGCATGTGTTGCACCAAAAGGGCCTAAAAATATCTTGGGGCTACTACTTTAAAGTCGGCGTGGTACTCACCTTACCTGTGTTACTCACCACCCTCGCCGCCTTAGCACTAGTACTAAGCTAATAAAAAAGCCGGCGCGCTCTACCAACGGGCCGGCTTTCGTCTCTACTGCTACATTCCTTAGAACGCAGCAATACCTGTTTGCGCGCGTCCAAGAATTAACGCATGCACATCATGCGTACCTTCATACGTATTCACTGCTTCAAGGTTCATCACGTGGCGAATAACGTGGTACTCGTCACTCACGCCATTACCGCCGTGCATATCGCGCGCCACGCGAGCAATATCCAAAGCTTTACCACAGTTGTTACGCTTCAACAGCGAAATCATCTCAGGTGCCCAGTTGCCTTCATCCAGTAAACGCCCTAAACGTAAGCTACCGTGCAGCCCTAATGTAATGTCAGTTTGCATATCTGCTAACTTTTTCTGTACTAGCTGTGTAGCAGCTAAGGGACGGCCAAACTGCTTTCTTTCTAAGGTGTAGTTGCGCGCTGCATGCCAGCAAAACTCAGCAGCTCCTAGCGCACCCCAGCTAATGCCATAACGTGCTGTGTTCAAGCAGCTAAAAGGCCCTTTTAAGCCTTGTACATTAAGCTTATTTTCTTCTGGCACGAACACATCTTCTAAAACAATTTCACCCGTAATAGAGGCTCGCAGCGAAAACTTGCCTTCAATGGTGGGGGTGCTAAAGCCGTCAAAGGAGCGCTCAACGATAAAGCCGGTAATAACACCTTCCAACTGGGCCCACACCACCGCAACATCAGAGATTGGTGAGTTGGTAATCCACATTTTGGCGCCATTAAGCACATAGCCACCGTCTACTTTTTTAGCGCGTGTTACCATGCTGCCAGGATCAGAGCCGTGATCAGGTTCTGTTAAACCAAAGCAACCCACCCATTCACCACTGGCCAACTTAGGCAAATATTTTTGGCGTACGGCTTCGCTACCAAACTGATAAATAGGAAACATGACTAAAGAAGATTGCACGCTCATGGCCGAACGGTAACCTGAATCCACTCGCTCTACCTCGCGCGCAGCTAGGCCGTAGCTCACGTAGTTTACGCCCGCACAGCCGTATTTCTCCGGCAACGTGGAGCCGAGCAACCCTTGAGCACCCATTTCCAGCATAATTTCACGATGAAAAATTTCGTGACGGTTAGCTTCTAACACACGGGGCATTAGCTTGCTTTGGCAATAATCACGCGCCGCATCACGCACCATACGCTCATCTTCTGTTAACACGCTATCTAGCGATAAAGGGTCTTCCCAATTAAACTCGATCATTAATACGTACTCCGTTTTCGCTAAGGCGACGCCTTATTTATTAAGTATTACTTGTTACCGTACACTGCTGTGCAGCGGCATGAAAATTAGTTTTTAACGCTTATCCCTTGCTGGTGAACCAATGGCCACCCCACACTAATGACCGCTACTGCGCCCATTCTTGCTCTTGCATCTCTCTCCAAAGCACCTTGCCTGTGGGAGAAACGGGAAGCTCTTTCACAAACTCAACCACTTGCGGCACTTTGTACGTAGCCATACGCTCACGGCACCACTGTTGGATGTCTTCTTCAGTTACTTTACCCACACTATTAGGCAATAAAATAATACTTGCCTTCACACTTTCGCCACGGCGCTCATGTGGTGTAGAAATAATACAAGCTTGCTTAACATCTGGGTGTGAGTGCAACAGCCCTTCTACTTCTGCCGGCCACACTTTAAATCCAGATGCATTAATCATGCGTTTAAGCCTATCTACAATAAAGAAGTAGCCCTCTTCATCGTAATAACCCATATCACCTGTACGGAAGAAACGCTTGCCTTCTAGCTCCAAAAACACTTCTTCTGTTTCTTCTGGCATATTCCAATAACCCTGGAATACCTGCGGCCCAGAAACAATAATTTCACCTACTTCGCCCACATCAAGCAACTCACCCGACTCTTGATCGCGAATGCGTGCATCCACATCAAAAGCAGGAATACCCAAGCACTGAGGCTTGATACGATCCACCGGGTTGATGTGTGTGGCCGCCATGGTTTCGGAAAGGCCGTAACCTTCCACATAACGCAGGCCAGTGAGCTCAAATAACTTATCGGAAATGGCGCTAGGCATTGCCGCACCACCACCGCCAATCACTTTCAACGAGGATAAATCACGCTCATTAATAGCAGGGTCAGACAGTAAATCGATGGCCATGGTTACAATATTTACCCAATGGCTTACCTGATAGCGTTCGATTAAATCCGCTGCCACCTTACGGTTCCAACGTGTCATCAGCACAAAGGTTCCCCCGGCGGTAATAGTGGTAGTCATGGAAGATTGCATGCCCGTTACGTGGAACATAGGCAACACACCAAGCACCACTGAACCGGCATTAATGCTTCGCCAAGTAATACCTTGCATGGTTGTGGCCATCATGGAACGGTGGGTGTGCACACAACCTTTAGGCGCGCCAGTGGTGCCTGAACTATACGGAAACACCGACCAATCGTCCGCCCCAACTACTAACTCACCCGGCTCATGGCCAGCTGCCAAAGCATCGCTCCAAGCCACTGCCCCTTTGTCAGTAAAGGTTTGTACGGGTGCAGTCACCTCTGCAGGCAACTCTAGGCTTGTTTCTTCTTTAATATACTCGCTGTATGCCGTTACCAGCACGGTGCGCAAAGCGTGTTGCCCTACTTTTGGCAATATCTCAGCAGCAACCTCTTGCCCTGCGATGGCTACTTTAGCGCCAGTGTCAGCTAAATAATGATCCAATTCAGCCGATTTATTCATAGGGTTAATGGGTACTACCACCGCGTTGGCCCGCAGAGTAGCGAAGAACCCAATGATAAATTGAGGCGCATTTTGCATGAAGAGAAGTACGCGATCACCGCGCTCAATGCCATTTGCCATCAAATAGCCAGCGAGTGTATCTACCTGCTGTTTAAGTTCTTGATAAGTAATGGCCGTATCATAATAAACAATGGCGTTACGGTGTGGGTAGCGCTGCGCAGAAATGGCCAAATTACTATAAAAGCACGTATCTGGTAGCGGCAGATGTAAGGGTAGGTGTTTAGGCCAAACGGCTAAGTGCCGATCAAACATGTTTTCTACTCCTGCAGTTTCACTGCGGGTTATCGTTATTCTTTTAACGAAACAATGAACGCTTCGTATGCTATGCGGAGCGTAAATATGGCACGAAAAAACTGGCGGGTCAAATATTATGAAACGAGGTTTCAAAATAACGAAAAGCTAAATAACACCCACACCACACCCCATAAACCATCCAAAGAAATTTAATTACCGTTAAAGATTAATGGGCCACGAGCATAATAGCTTCAATTTTAGCCACCAGATCTCTCAACCTAGGGCCAATGTCGCTTATCAATATCTCACGATTAAGGCGTAACGAAGAGGCGCCGCAGTTAATAGGCATAATCTGCTGCCCTTCTACACGTAGTGGCACTGCTACACCACTCACCCCAGGCCTCCAATCTTCAGCAGAAATGCAAAACCCATAGCGGGCATAATCCTCTAAACCCTGCTCAACACCTTGTAACATTTCATTCCAGTTTTCAGGTTCCTGGCTCTCTAAATGAGCCAAAACTTGTTCTCTTTGAGCTGTGGGTAAAGCCGCTAAATAGGCTCGCCCCATAGCTGATTGAGTTAAGGAGGCCTCTGCACCTTCTGCTAACTGCAAACGTAATGGGCTCTGTCCTTGGCATACATGCACATAGACAGCGCGGTTATTTCTTATTTGGCCTAACGCCACCATGCAGTCTGTTTCGTCTGCTAGTTCTTGCATAAAAGGCGCCACTACCGAGGTAACACCGTCGCGAGCCATATCAAGAAACCCTAGTTCTAGCACAGAGGCACTTAAACTATAGCGTTCACTAGCGGCGGTATATTTCAAATAACCCATTTGTGATAATGTAAATGTCATTCGCGCCACCGTGCCGCGTGGCACATTCACTAGCCGCGACAGTTCCGAATTGCTTAATTTTTCAGAGCCTGATCCAAAGCAACGTAAAATTTTTAACCCACGCGCTAAAGCAGTGACGTAATTAGGGTTGCCCACAGTATTTGCATCCAAGGTAAGACGACTCATGTTTTTCCTTAAGGACAGCACACAACTGTCCAGTTTGTTATTCTGATTATTCTTTCTTTTTTAGATGACGACGCCATGGAATCAACTTATGTTACAGCGCCATTCTTAAAGAGGTGTAGCACAAAACCGTCCCCATAAACAATGGGCGCATAAAAATGCGCCCATTGTTTAGTAAAGCTTTGTTAATGTAAACGTCGAAAATTAACCTTTCACACACACTACTTGGCGTAGAGTATGCACAATTTCCACTAAGTCTTCCTGTGCGGCCATCACCTTTTCAATGTCTTTGTAAGCACGTGGGGTTTCATCGATTACCGCTGCGTCACGGCGGGCTTCCACGTGGGCAATATCCGCTTGGTGCTCTTCCAAACTCACTTGTTTTTTAGCTTGCGTACGGCTCATGATGCGGCCGGCGCCGTGACTACAAGAATGAAAACTCTCGGGGTTACCAAGCCCACGCACAATAAAACTGCGCGCCCCCATAGAGCCCGGAATAATACCCATTTGGCCCTTTTGCGCCGACACGGCACCTTTACGGGTGACCCACACTTCTTCACCAAAGTGCTCTTCTTGCTGCACATAGTTGTGGTGGCAATCCACTGCTTCTTCAGTGCTGGTAAAGGGTTTCGGAATTTCATTGGATAACGCCGCTAGGGTGTGCTCCATCATTACCTCGCGGTTTACTTTGGCGTAGTGCTGCGCCCAGTTCACCGCTTCCACGTAATCGTCGAAAAACGTGGTGCCCTCTTCTAAATAAGCTAAATCTTCGTCAGGCAAATTGCGCTGATGCACACGCATGTCTTCTTTAGCTTTTTCAATAAAAGTGCGGCCAATGGCGTTGCCCACACCACGAGAACCACTGTGTAGCATCACCCACACGCGGTCTAACTCGTCTAAGCACAGCTCCACAAAGTGATTACCCGTGCCTAAAGTGCCCAAGTGATGATGGTTGTTGGTGCGGCGTAAACGAGGGTGTTTCTCCACAATACGCTCAAAGCCGGGTTGCAACTTCGCCCAACGCTTATCCACTAGCGGCGGCGTATTATGCCAAGCGCCCACATCACGGCGCCTGCGCCCACCGGTGCGCCCATGAGGCACTGCTTTTTCTATGGCCAAACGAATATCGCGCAGGTCGTCGGGTAAATCAGTGGCGGTTAACGAAGTACGAACGGCCATCATGCCGCACCCTAAATCCACTCCCACCGCAGCAGGAATAATGGCACCTTTGGTGGGAATCACACTCCCAATGGTGGAGCCTAAACCCACATGCACATCCGGCATAGCAGCCAAATGCTTAAAAATAAAAGGCATGGCAGCGGTATTCAGCAATTGTTGTTTTGCTTCGCGCGCCACGGGTACACCACGGGCCCATAATTTTACCGGTGCGCCACTTTCTTGCTGCAACACATCAAAGTTTGTCACTAACTGTGTCACTCCATTAATTATTTAATTACTTTAATTTCAATAGCTTAGTGTAACACATTGTACAAAAAACATTCTTACCAGAACAAAAAGGCATAGGTGCTAGCCATCAAAATGCAGATGAGGTTTAAATATAAACCCGTTTTCATCATGGTTTTTTGCGGCACCAGCCCCGTGCCAAACACAATAGCGTTGGGAGGCGTGGCCACCGGCAGCATAAACGCACAAGAAGCGGCCACAGCGATTAAGCTTGCCATCACCACGGGATCCACTCCCACGCTTGGGCTTAAGGCCACAAATACGGGCACCAACAAGGCGGCACTCGCGGTGTTGCTAGCCAGCTCTGTTAAAAACACCACAAACGTTACCACCACTACAATGGCCACAACGGCATGGGTGCTTTGCAAGAACCCACCAATAGTTTCGCCAAGGAACAAGCTCGCACCCGTTACTTGCAGCACTTGGCTTAAGCACAAGCCGCCGCCGAACAAAAACAACACGCCCCAATCAGCGCCCTCTTCCACATCCTGCCATTCCACCGCCCGACCAACAGCCAGAGCAATAATGGCCATCACCGCCACTAAACTGTCAAAAGAAACAATGCCACCTAGCATGGTGTTAATGGGCTTACTGAACATCCAGAAGAACACCGTGGCCCCAAAAATCAACAAGGTCACTTTCTTCTTTTCATTCCACTCTATCTTTTCTTCTGTTACAGCAATGGCTTGGCCTAACCGCGGTTTTAACAAGAAATACAAGAGCAAAATAGCCGACGGCAACAGTAGCAAGGTCAGCGGCAAGGCTCTGATGGTCCAATCTAAAAAAGCGATATTGGTTTCAGCGGCAGCAATGGCGTTAGGTGGGCTGCCCACTAATGTGGCAATACCACCAATACTCGAGCTATAGGCCAAGCCAAGCAAGGCAAACACCCAAGTGCCGTGTTCTTTCTCGCCACGTAACTGGCTCAACAAACCCAGCATTAACGGCAACATCATGGCCACAGTAGCTGTGTTGCTAATCCACATGGAAAGCCCTGCAGACAAAATAAACAGCATGATCAAGGCGCGGCCCAAATGCCCGCCGGCGCGCCTTAACACCACATTGGCCATGGCTTTGTCTAAACCTTGTTTGCTCAAGGCAGCCGCTAAGGCAAACCCACCTAAAAACAGGAAAATAATTGGATGAGCAAAACTAGATAAGGCTTTATCCACCGGCAATATATCTAAAAACACCGCGAGCACGGGCACCAATAAAGCCGTGATGGTGACGTGTAAGGCTTCAGTGAGCCACAGCACGGCAATAAACACTAACAAGCTCAACCCTTTTGCTGTGGACTCATCCACGGGTAGGTAATTAAGCAGGAAAAGAAAAATAAAAATATTAAGAAATACAATGTTGTTCTTGACCATGGCCATAGAGCAATCACCTCTAATTTAGCATGCGCTTATAAAAACAAGAGCTTATACCTTTTAGTTCTTAAGCTAGCAACTTTCGCCTAGCTCTTCATTGCTACAAAATAAAAAGCCGCTTCGAAAAGCGGCTTAACCAAACACCCTTTACAACGCGAGTATTTACACTGCCACTTTCTTATGCTGCGCAGGTTGATAACCTTCCACGTAACGTATTAGCAACCGCTTTAACAAAGCATCATCAGATTCTCCTAATGCTGCTTCCACTTGTTCAAAAGCCTCGGCAAACTCTTCCCACTGCATAAAACGTTCGTGCGCCTGCATAATCATGCTGTGCTCGGTGCCCACACGGGCGTCCGAAATTAACAACTCTTCGTAAAGCTTTTCACCTGGTCGCAAACCCGTGAATTTAATTTCGATATCACCTTCGGGATTATCATCATCGCACACAGATAAGCCCATCAAACGGATCATGGTGCTAGCTAAATCAGCAATGCGTACCGGCTCGCCCATATCGAGCAGGAACACTTCGCCGCCTTTAGCCATGGAACCCGCTTGAATTACCAACAACGCCGCTTCAGGGATAGTCATGAAATAGCGGGTAACGTCAGGATGCGTTACGGTAACAGGCCCGCCTGCTTTAATTTGCTCTTGAAACAAAGGCACCACAGAGCCTGAGGAACCAAGCACGTTACCGAAACGCACCATGGAGAAAACTGTTTCACTGCCTCGCGCCGCCATGGCTTGCAAAATCAGTTCAGAGAAACGTTTCGTAGCACCCATCACGTTGGTGGGGCGCACCGCTTTGTCTGTAGAAATGAGAATAAAACGCTCCACCCCAGCATTTTCTGCCGCTAAGGCAGCTCGGTAAGTACCAATAATATTGTTACGCACGCCAGAGCTTGGATTCGCTTCCACAATGGGCACATGTTTATAAGCCGCAGCGTGGTAGAAAGTATGCACCTCATACTCACGGCAGAGGCTTTCCATCATGCTATCGTTGAGCACAGAACCCAAAGCGGTGACAATTTCCACTGAATAATTTCGTTTCTGCGCTAAATTTCTTAACTCTTGATCGAGCTTGTACAGGCCGTATTCATTTTGCTCATAAAGCACCAAGCGCGTGGGGGAAAGAGCTAATATTTGGCGGCACAATTCACTACCAATGGAACCCCCAGCGCCGGTAACCATAACGTTTTTACCCGTAATACAGGCGCGCAGTAAATCATCTTTAGGTGGCACAGGGTCGCGGCCGAGCAAGTCCTCAATGGCCACCGCACGCACTTCTTCAATACGTGCACGGCCATCCACAATATCCACAAAAGAAGGAATGGATTTCACTTCAATATTAGGCAGTTGGTTGAGGAAGCTAACAGCATCTAATCGTTCCGCACGGCTCGCCCGCGGAATAGCTAGCAACACCGCCTTTACAGGATGTTTCTTCACATAGGATTTTAGCTCTTTACGACTGAGCACTGGCAGATTTTGAATCACGGTCCCTTGTAAAGAGCGCTTGTCATCCACAAAAGCCACGGGCCCGTATTCCACGCTGCCTTGCAAGGAGGAAGCTAATTGATACCCAGAGCTGCCCGCGCCAAAAATCACCACTGGCTCACGTTCATTTTGGCGCCGCAGGCCCCACGTTAAAAATACGCGTGCGGCAAAACGGCTAGCGGCTAAATACATGGAGCCTAGCAGCCAAAAAATCACAAAAACGCCGCGTGGCATATCTAATTCAATAATAAAGTTAGCCCCTGCCAAAGTTAGGGCCACAACAAACATGGCCACGGTGGCAAAAGCCGCATTAAAAATGCCTTGGTAGCGCACCATGGAACGGTAAATACCAAAGCTATACAAAATAGGCAGCGCTAAGATGGGGGTTAGCCAATAAAAGCTAGTGGGAAAATCCACCATTGCTGCCGTAGGCTCAAGCCCACGGCGCATTGCATAAGCAATCAACAGTGCTATCGGCAATGCGATGGCATCCACCACTAGCATCACCAACTTTTTATACCTGCGCGGCAAATAATATAGCCACCCATGTATCCGTCCTGGAAAATCCATGTACCAAGTAACTCCCGTTTGTTTGGATGCACTCATTAAAGAGTGGTCATTATTAACGCCAAAGTATGCCCTCGAACAGCATAATGCGATGTCTAAATGCTATACAACAACATTTACACGCCTTCTTTTGCCATTGCGTCAGCAATATTTTGTTCAAATAGCGTTTGAATACGCTGCAAAGCCTCGGGCGTTTTGCCCTCGTAACGCGTTACCAACTTAGGCGAAGTGTTCGATACCCTGCACAGGCCCCAACCATCTTCAAAATCCACGCGCAGCCCATCAATGGTGGTACGTTGGCCATCACCAAACTCACCTTCTGCCACTAGGCGTTCCACCACCGCGAATTTTTTCTCATCACTCACGTCGATATTGATTTCTGGTGTGCTTGGATCTTGCGGGTAACGGGCAAAAAAAGCATCTGCGTCCACGTCTTGCTGCGCGAGAATTTCAAGCAAACGCGCCCCTGCATACAAGCCATCGTCGAAGCCATACCAACGTTCTTCAAAGAAAATATGGCCGCTCATTTCGCCTGCTAGCGGTGCACCCGTCTCTTTCATGCGTGCTTTAATGAGTGAGTGGCCTGTTTGCCACATTTCTGGTTCACCGCCTTTGCTACGAATCAATGTGGCTAAATTACCGCTGCATTTCACGTCGTAAATAATACGCCCACCGGGCACGCGCTTCAGCACATCTTCTGCGTAAGCCATCATTAAACGATCTGGGAAAATCAACTCACCCTTGGGGGTGATCACGCCCACACGGTCGCCATCGCCATCAAAGCCGAGACCAATATCGGCCTTGGTTTCCGCCACCACACGAATAAGGTCTTGCATGTTTGCAGGGTCGCCTGGGTCAGGATGGTGGTTAGGAAAGTTGCCATCAATTTCAGTAAACAACGGCACCACTTCACAGCCCAGCTGCTCCATAAGCAGCGGTGCGAGCTCACCCGCCACGCCATTACCTGTATCCACCACCACTTTTAAGGGGCGAGCTAACTGAATATCGCCAGTGATGCGCGCCAAGTATTCGGCGGAAATATCTTTTTCTTCGAGCGTGCCGGCTCCTTCACTTAAATCTTCATTTTGAATGCGGTGGTACAGTGCCACAATGGCATCACCGGATAAGGTTTCACCGGCCAACATAATCTTGAAGCCGTTGTAATCGGGTGGATTGTGGCTGCCCGTAACCATAACGCCGGATGTCACACCGGGCAGCACGGAAGCGGCATAATACAACACCGGCGTGGGCACTTGGCCCACATTGATCACGTTACAACCACCAGCGCGTAAGCCTTCCACCAAAGCGCCGAGCATATCGGGGCCTGATAAGCGCCCATCTCTGGCCACTGCAATGTTTTTTTCACCGCGTGCTAGGTTTTCGGCCGCCACAGCGCGGCCGATCCAGCGGGCAATGTCTTGGTTAAGGGTGTCGCCCACAATGCCGCGAATGTCATAAGCGCGGAAAATTGTTTCAGGTATAGAAGCCGTCATAATGTTTACCTTGTCACTGCTGCCCATTTAAAACTGATGGGCGTGAATAAATGCCAATAGCCCCTTTGTAGAGCTATCTAAGCTGCTGTTGTCAGCGCTGTCGCTTTGAATATGAGCAAGGGTTTCAGTGGCAATCACTTTACCCATTTCTACGCCCCACTGGTCAAAGGGGTTAATGCCCCACAGCACTGCTTGTGCAAATACTTTGTGTTCATACGCCGCTAACAAGCTGCCCACCGCAAAGGGGCTTAGCTCTTCACAAATCAACGTGGTGCTAGGTTGGTTACCCGGGTAACGCTTGTAATTGGGCAGGGTTTCTTGCTCAGCAAAAATGTGTTCGCCAAACGCAAGCAAGCGTGATTGCGCCAAACAATTCGCCAACGAAAGCTGATGCTGATGGCGTAATTCCTGCTCCGATTCCTCGTGATGGGTTTCGTGGTAACGCTTCGCAGAAGCAATAAAGTCGCACGTCACCGCCACGGTGCCTTGATGCAGCAACTGGTAAAACGCATGCTGCGCATTCGGCCCTACTTCCCCCCACAAAATGGGACAGGTGTTAATGTCTACGGTATCGCCGTCGCGGGTCACCGATTTACCGTTAGATTCCATTTCCAATTGCTCAAGGTAACTGGGCAAAAACTCTAACCGGCCGTCATAAGGCAAAATAGCGTGGCCACGAATACCTAAGGCGTTGGTATTCCACACGCCCACTAGCGCCATCAGCACAGGAATATTGCTGGCCCAAGGTGCGTCGCGGAAATGCTTATCCATAGCATGGGCGCCAGCGAGTAATTCGCGAAAACCTTCCATGCCAATGCGCAAAGCAATGGGCAAACCAATAGCAGACCACAAAGAAAAGCGGCCGCCCACCCATTCCCACATACGCAACTGGTTATCAGGGTGAATGCCCCACTCCGTCATCTTTTCCGCCGCGCCTGAAACACCAACAAAATGGCAGCTCAACATGGCCGGTGAATGGCCCAAATGGCGTTCCAACCATTTCCGTGCCGTGGCCGCATTGTACAAGGTATCTACGGTGGTGAACGATTTAGAAGAAATAATAAATAAAGTGGTATCAGGGCGCAGCCGCTGCAAACGCGGCGACAATTGGCTGCCATCCATGGAGGAAACAAAGTGCACGCGCAACGGCGCCGTTGTGTGCGCACGGCTATCTTCCAAGGCTTTACATACCATGTAAGGGCCGAGATCTGAACCACCCACGCCAATGTTCACCACATCGGTAATGGGCTCGCCTGTAACGCCGCGCCACTGCCCAGCATGCAACTTCGTCACAATGGCTTCCATATGAGCTAGCTCGTGCTGGATGGCAGCGTACACTCCTTCAGCGGGCTCAGGAATGGTGCTTTCTTGCGGCGCACGCAAGGCCCAATGCCAAGCGGTGCGGTGCTCAGAGCCATTCACGGGGTAATCCCCGAACAACTTCTCAATCCATTGGCCGAGCTGTTGATGCTCCGCTAGCTCCAGCAAGGCTTGTAAGGCCTGATGATCCAAACGCTGTTTACTAATATCTAACAGCAACGGCCCCGCTTGGTGCTGCCATTGCGCAAAGCGCTGGGGTTCTTGTGCGAACAAATCGGCAATATGTGTGTGCTGTAAACGTACAGCTTGGTCAGCCATTGCCCGCCAGGTTGGCGGCAGTTGAGGCGTGGATAGTTTCCCTCTCATCGTCCCACCCCGTAATAAGTAAAACCGCGTTGGCGCACGTAGTCTGGCTCATAAATATTACGGCCATCTAAAATTAACGGCGCCGCCATGGTTTGTTTTAATGCCTCGAAATCTGGGCTCCAGTACGTTTTCCATTCCGTTACTAAAATCAATGCGTCTGCTTGCCGTGCTGCGTCGTACATATCAGCGCAATAGCGAATCTCACCTTTTGGCTCGGCGAAATGGGCTTGCAACGTAGTGAGTGCTTGCGGATCGTGCACCGCCACGCTTGCCCCTTGCGCCCACAGGGCTTCGATCAACGCTATGGCCGGCGCATTATCGATGCGCGCCGTGCCAGGTTTAAACGCAGCCCCCCACAGGGCCACCGTTTTACCCGCTAAATCCGTCTCGTAATGGCGCCACAATTTGCGGAACATCACTTCTTTTTGGCGTTCGTTAATATCCAACACTTGCTCTAGCAAGGTGGATTTCACCCCTTTGCTAGCGAGCGTGCCGGCCAAATGAGTCACGTTTTGCACCAAACCAAAACCACCGAAACCGCTGCCAGGGTAAAGATAGGCTTCGCCAATGCGTGGGTCTGCCCCCACCCCTTGGCGCACCGCTTCAATGTCCACATCAAGCATATCGGCCAAGTTTGCCATGTCGTTCATAAAACTCACGCGGGTGGCTAACATGCCCGTAATCGCTAACTTAGTGAATTCCGCTTCACGGGGACGCATTATCTGAAAGTGGTCTTTTTGACGGTTGAAAGGACGGAAAATTTCGCGCACCAAACGCTCAGCCTGTGCATCATCACAGCCAAGCAACAAACGATTCGGGCGCACAAAGCTTTCCACTGCAGCACCCTCTTGCACGAACTCAGGCATGGCCACCACTGGCCCCGAAAATTGTTCTTGCAGCGCCTCTGTGGCACCCACTTGAAAAGCACTTTGGTTAATCAGTAAAAACGAATGGCCTTGCAGGCTTTGCGCCAACTCAAGCGCTAACGCGTAGTGGGTTTCAGGGAACGCAAAAAACATTGCCCTTAAACATGGGGCTAATGGAGCATCGCGCTCTTCCACCACCAAACGCTGCTGCGCTATTTGTTCACGCAGCATTTGCTCTAAATCGTGTTCGCGAAAGGGAGTGAAACCTTGGTGTAACTGCTCATTCAATTCTTCATTGAGGGTACGCAACGACACCCTGTGACCGGTGGACGCCAACGCCGCAGCCGTTACCAAGGCATTGAGCGTATCTCCATATACACATAGTTCCATAATTTTTTCCTGGTTTAGCTATCCAGTTTGGCCGCCGCCTCTTTAATCAGCGCTTTAGCTGCATCACTAATTTGAGCATGGCGCACCGCGTATGCCAGTGTGGCTTCAAAATAGCCTTCCTTGCTACCACAATCATAAGTAACGCCTGCCATGCGGTACGCGGCCACGGCTTCTTCTGTTAATAAGTCTGCAATGGCATCGGTAAGCTGAATTTCGCCACCGGCACCTGGCTGCGTGTTTTCTAATAAGGCAAAAATACGGCTTGGCAACACATAACGGCCTACCACTGCCAAGTTAGAAGGAGCTTGGTCTGCGGCGGGTTTTTCCACCACGCCCGTCATGGGTTGGCTCTCACCAGCCGCTGGCGCCGCGGCTTCAAGCGCCACCACCCCGTATTGCGACACACGCTCCTGTGGCACCTCTTCCACCATAATCTGGCTGGCACCAGTTTCTTTATATGCTGCACACATGCGGGCTAAATCATGGCCGTCACCCTGGCCGTGGTTATCCACCAACACATCCGGTAACAATACAGCAAAGGGCGCATCGCCAATCACTTCTTTGGCACACAACACTGCGTGCCCTAGCCCTAAGGCTTGCCCCTGGCGCACACTAATAATGCGCACATCCGCCGGAATAATATCTTCCAAGGCTTGCAGTAAATCTGTTTTTTGTTTTTTCTCCAGTTCGCTTTCCAGTTCGTAATGGCGATCAAAGTGGTCTTCAATGGCGCGCTTGGCACTGTGCGTCACCAATACAATTTCTTTAATTCCTGCTGCCACGGCCTCAGCCACCACATATTGAATCACAGGCTTATCCACCACTGTGATCATTTCCTTTGGAATGGCTTTACTAGCAGGCAAAAAACGCGTACCGAAACCTGCCACAGGCAATACCGCTTTACGAATCATATATCCCTCTTAATGCAGCGCTGAATGAAAATATGGGCGTCATTATGCCCAATTAACTGCGTTGTCGCCACGCCAGTTAGTACGCTGTTGCTAGTTTATTTGTATTGCCATAGCGTTAAACAACAAAAGCGCCACTAGGGCGCCTTTGTATTGCACTTCACAGCATGGCTCTATGATTGTGCTAATTGCTCTAAGGTGAGTTCGCGCATGCGGAATTTTTGCACCTTGCCGCTAATAGTCATGGGGAATTCTTCCACAATGAAAACATGCTTTGGCACTTTAAAGTGGGCAATTTGCCCTTTGCAGTATTCAATAAGCTCGTTTTCCGTGGCCGTTTCGCTTTGGTGTAACTGCACCCATGCCACAATTTCTTCGCCGTAGGTCTCATCCGGAATGCCAATTACCTGCGCATCAGACACTGCTTCATGAGTAAATAAAAATTCTTCAATTTCACGCGGGTAAATATTTTCACCCCCACGAATAATCATGTCGCTGTTGCGGCCCACAATTTTCACGTAGCCATCTTCGTCCATCAGCGCTAAATCACCCGTGTGCATCCATCCCGAGGGCTGAATAGCTTTTTGTGTTTCCTCAGGGTTATTCCAATAGCCCAGCATCACGCTGTAACCACGGGTACATAACTCACCCACCTCGCCACGTGGCACAACGCAACCGTCTTCATTAATAATTTTCGTTTCCAAGTGCGGCTGCGTGCGGCCCACAGTGGTTACACGCGCTTCTAAAGAATCTTCAGCGCTGGTTTGTGTAGACACAGGGCTCGTTTCTGTCATGCCGTAAGCAATTTGCACTTCTTCCATGTGCATATCTGAAATCACCTGCTTCATCACTTCAACCGGGCATGTGGAGCCCGCCATAATGCCTGTGCGCAAGGTAGATAAATCAAGCTCTTGCATCACCGGGTGCTCTAACATGGCAATAAACATGGTGGGCACGCCATACAGCACCGTCGCTTTTTCCTCAGCCACTGTACGCAAGGTGGTATCCGGCTCAAACGCAGCACTTGGGTAAATCATAGTGCTGCCGTGGGTCATACAACCTAGGTTGCCCATGACCATGCCAAAACAGTGGTACAGCGGCACCGGAATTACCATGCGGTCTTGCTCGGTGAGCCCTAAACTCTCGCCCACCATAAAACCATTGTTAAGAATGTTGTAATGGCTCAGCGTGGCCCCTTTGGGGAAACCTGTGGTGCCTGATGTGTATTGAATATTAATGGCATCGTCGAACTGTAACGTGGCACTGCGGGCGGCCAATACTTCTGGCTCCACCTCTGTCGCTTTTTGTAACATCTTTTCCCACGTGAGCATGCCAGGTGCGCCCTCTTCGCTTAGGCTAATCACGCCTTTTAGCGCTGGTAAAGTCTCACTGCTTAATGCGCCGATGGGGCTTGCCTCCAACTCGGGCACCAGTTGTTGCACCATGTGATGGTAGTCGGATGTTTTGAAGGTGGCGGCGGTAATCAACCAAGCACAGCCCGATTGCTTTAACGCATATTGCAGCTCATTCAAACGGTAAGCAGGGTTGATATTCACCAAAATCACGCCAATTTTTGCTGTGGCAAACTGCGTGATGCACCACTGCGCATTATTGGGTGACCAAATGCCCACACGGTCTCCTTTCTCAAGGCCTAGAGCCAATAAGCCGCGCGCGCATTCATCCACTTTTTGGGCAAGTTGGCGCCAGCTGTAGCGTATTTGTTGGTCGCGCACCACTAGCGCTTCACGGTCGCCATACTGCTGCACCGTTTCATCTAATGCTGCACCAATAGTTTTCGCCAATAAGGGTTTGTCTAGTGCGCCACGGCTGTAACTTAATTCCGGCATGAAATTACTCCCTCTTCTTATTTTTTTGTATCGCTAGTTGTTGTTTTTTTGTTTTCCTTGTTGACAACAACATACTGTTAACTTTACGTTAACGTCAACAAAAAACAAAAAACAACTATTTCGTCTCCAAGACGACCCTCAAAAAAACGGTGACCTAAATGCAATATTCAACTCTGAACTTTGGTTTTGATGAATCCATCGACATGCTGCGCGAACAAGTAAAAAACTTTGTGGCGGCAGAATTAGCCCCTCGTGCACACGACATCGATGCCAACGATTCCTTCCCCATGGACATGTGGCGTAAATTTGGTGATATGGGTTTGCTTGGCATTACCGTACCTGAAGAGTACGGCGGTTCAGACATGGGTTACCTCGCCCATACCGTGGCCATTGAGGAAATCAGCCGCGCTTCCGCCTCTGTGGGCCTGTCCTACGGCGCGCATTCCAACCTGTGCGTAAACCAAATTAACCGCAACGGTAACGAAGAGCAGAAGAAAAAATATTTGCCCAAACTCATTACGGGTGAACACGTGGGCGCTTTAGCCATGAGCGAACCCAACGCGGGTTCCGACGTGGTGTCCATGCGTTTACGCGCCGAAGACAAGGGCGGCCACTTTGTGCTCAACGGCACCAAAACCTGGATTACCAACGGCCCCGATGCCAACGTTTATGTGATTTACGCTAAAACCGAGCCCGAAAAAGGCCCCCACGGCATCACCGCTTTTATTGTGGAGCGCGATTGGGAAGGCTTTAGCCGCAGCGAACCCTTCGACAAGCTCGGCATGCGCGGTTCACACACGTGCCAGTTGTTTTTCGATAACGTGGAAATTCCTAAAGAAAACGTACTGGGTGAAGTGAACGGCGGCGTGCGTGTGCTCATGAGTGGCCTCGATTACGAGCGCGTGGTACTCGCTGGTGGCCCTATTGGCATCATGCAAGCATGCTTAGACGAAGTGGTGCCGTACATTCACGAACGTGAGCAGTTTGGCCAATCCATTGGTGAATTCCAGTTTATCCAAGGCAAAGTGGCCGACATGTATACCGGCCTCAATGCTAGCCGCGCGTATCTTTACGCCGTGGCCCAAGCTTGTGACCGCGGTGAAACCACCCGTAAAGATGCAGCGGGCGTGATTCTCTACACCGCTGAGAAAGCCACCCAAATGGCCCTAGAAGCCATTCAAATTTTAGGCGGCAACGGCTACATCAACGATTACGCCACCGGCCGTTTACTGCGCGACGCCAAACTGTATGAAATCGGCGCCGGCACCAGTGAAATTCGCCGCATGCTCATTGGTCGTGAGCTGTTCAACGAAACCCGTCGTTAATAACACGGATCAGTGATTGCCTAAACAGGGCGCGTACTAACGCGCCTTGTTTGTAGCTCAAAGAGGATTAGTAATGGCTATTTTGAACACGCAGGTGAACCCCAGATCTCCCGAATTTATGGCCAACACCGAGGCCATGCTCGAACAAGTGAAAGATCTCCACCTTCAACTAGAAAAAATACACCAAGGCGGCGGCACGGCCGCACAAGAGCGCCATGAAAGCCGCGGTAAATTGCTGGTACGTGAACGCATTAACGCCTTAATCGATCCAGGCTCAGCTTTCTTAGAACTCTCCGCCCTGGCCGCTTACGATATGTACGGCGAAGACGTACCCGCCGCCGGCATCATTACCGGTATTGGCCGCGTTGCTGGCACCGAATGCATGATCGTGGCCAACGACGCCACTGTGAAAGGCGGTACTTACTACCCCCTCACAGTAAAAAAACACCTACGCGCACAAACCATCGCCGAAGAAAACCACCTACCCTGTATTTATTTGGTGGATTCAGGCGGTGCCAACCTGCCACGCCAAGATGAAGTATTCCCAGACCGCGAACACTTCGGCCGCATTTTCTTTAACCAGGCCAACATGAGTGCGAAAGGCATTCCACAAATTGCCGTGGTGATGGGTTCTTGCACCGCCGGCGGCGCTTATGTGCCTGCCATGGCCGACGAAACCATCATGGTGCGCGAGCAAGCCACTATTTTCCTTGCTGGCCCGCCGTTAGTGAGAGCCGCTACGGGTGAAGTGGTCACCGCTGAAGAATTAGGCGGCGCCGATGTACACTGCCGTACCTCAGGTGTGGCCGACCACTACGCAGAAGACGATCACCACGCCCTCGCCATCGCCCGCCGTTGTGTTGCCAACCTTAACTGGCGCAAACAAGCAAATATTCAAACCCGTGCGCCGAAAGCGCCGCGCTACCCTGCCACGGATTTGTACGGCATCATTCCTGCCGACACTAAGCAGCCCTACGATGTGCGCGAGGTTATCGCCCGCATTGTGGACGACAGCGAATTCGATGAATTTAAAGCACTCTACGGCACCACACTGGTGTGTGGCTTTGCCCACTTACACGGCTACCCCGTGGCCATTTTGGCCAACAACGGCGTGCTGTTTTCTGAAGCCGCGCAAAAAGGCGCCCACTTTGTTGAGCTCGCCTGCCAGCGCAACATTCCGCTGATTTTCTTACAGAACATCACTGGTTTTATGGTGGGTAAGAAATACGAAGAAGAAGGCATTGCCAAGCACGGGGCTAAATTAGTAACAGCGGTGAGCTGTGCGAAAGTACCCAAGCTCACTGTGCTTATTGGTGGCAGCTTCGGCGCCGGTAACTACGGCATGTGTGGCCGCGCTTACGACCCACGTTTCCTCTGGATGTGGCCCAACGCCCGCATTGGTGTGATGGGTGCGGAACAAGCTGCCAACGTATTAGTGCAAGTAAAAGAAAGCCAAGTGGAGCGCCAAGGTGGCACCTTCACAGAGGAAGATGCAGAAGCCATTCGCCAGCCTATTTTGGCGAAATACGAGCGTGAGGGGCACCCTTACTATTCCAGCGCCCGCCTCTGGGACGACGGCGTGATCGACCCCGCACAAACCCGCGAAGTGCTCGCCCTCGGCCTCTCCGCTGCCCTGTCAGCGCCTATAGAGCCCACCAAATTCGGCGTATTCCGCATGTAAGGAGCCCCACATGAATTACGAAACTATTCTCGTTGACATCGACGAACAAAATATTGCCACCTTATGGCTCAACCGCCCTGAGGTGAACAACGCTTTCAATGCCACCATGATCGATGAGCTTATCCACGCGTTAGAGGCCTTGGCAGAAAATGACGCTATTCGCGTGCTGCTACTGCGTGGTAAAGGCAAGCACTTCTGTGCCGGCGGCGATTTAAACTGGATGAAAGCCTCTGCCGATTTAGATTACGAAGCCAACCGTGCCGATGCAGAGCAACTGGGCAAACTCATGCGCACCTTAGCGGCTTTCCCTGCCCCCACCTTAGCTGCCGTACAAGGCGCTGCCTTTGGCGGTGGCGTAGGCCTCGTAGCTTGCTGCGACATGGCCATTGCCACGAAAGAATCGCTCTTTTCGCTTTCCGAAGTGCGCATTGGCTTGGCTCCCGCGGTAATCAGCCCCTATGTGGTGAACGCTATGGGCGCTCGTGTTACACGCCGCTACGCCCTCACAGGCGAGCGCTTCGATGGATACAAGGCCATGGTGCACGGTTTAGTGGCAGAGCTATACCCCGCCAACAACCTTGATGCAGCCGTTGCCCAATGGTGTGAAACCTTCAAGCTAAATAGCCCAGCCGCCATGCGCGCGAGCAAAAAACTACTACAAAAATTCGACCAGAGTATGCCTTCCCCGCTTACTCAAGAGCTTACCGAGGATACCATTGCGCGCGTACGCGTCACGGATGAAGGCCAAGAGGGCCTGCGCGCTTTCCTCGAAAAACGCAAACCCAACTGGCAGGAGGAATAATAATGACACAGCCTATTCAGCGTTTATTGATCGCCAACCGAGGCGAAATTGCCTGCCGTATCATCCAAACAGCCCGTGACATGGGCATTAGCACCGTGGCCGTACACAGTGAGGTGGACAGCCATGCCGCCCACGTGGCCGCCGCGGATATTGCCGTAAACTTAGGCGGTGCCCGCCCTAACGAAAGCTACTTGGTCATCGAAAAGATCATTCAAGCAGCGAAAGACACCGGCGCCGATGCCATTCACCCTGGCTATGGCTTTTTAGCGGAAAACGCAGATTTTGCCCGTGCCATTGCCGATGCAGGCCTTATTTTTGTGGGCCCACCCGTGGGTGCCATCGAAGCCATGGGCAGCAAATCCGCATCGAAAGAGCTCATGGAAGAAGCCGGCGTGCCCCTCGTACCGGGCTACCATGGTGAATCGCAAGATCTCGAACACTTTATTCAAGCCGCCAACGATATCGGCTATCCCGTGTTGCTTAAAGCCAGCGCGGGAGGCGGTGGCCGCGGCATGAAAGTAGTGGAAAGCGAAAAAGAACTCGCCGAAGCCTTTGCCTCTGCCAAACGAGAATCCCTCGCCGCCTTCGGTGACGACCGCATGCTGGTGGAAAAGTACATCCTTGAACCACGCCATGTGGAAATTCAGATTTTCGCCGATACCGACGGCCGCTGCATTTACCTGCACGAGCGTGATTGCTCCATTCAGCGCCGCCACCAAAAAGTAGTGGAAGAAGCTCCTGCCCCTGGCCTCACACCGGCCTTGCGCCAAGCCATGGGTGAAGCGGCCGTGCGCGCCGCCCAAGCGGTGAACTACATTGGTGCGGGCACCGTGGAATTTTTACTCGACGCCCGCGGGCATTTCTACTTCATGGAAATGAACACCCGCCTACAGGTAGAGCACCCTATTACGGAACTTATTACCGGCACCGATTTAGTGGCCTGGCAGCTACGCGTAGCACGCGGTGAAGCGCTGCCACTCACGCAAGAGCAAGTGCCTATGCATGGCCACGCCATGGAAGTACGCGTGTACGCAGAAGACCCTGACAACGATTTCCTGCCCGCCACCGGTACCTTGGAAGTATACCGCGAGCCCGCCAATGGCCCGGGCCGTCGTGTGGATACCGGCGTGCGCGAAGGTGACGAAGTGTCTCCCTTCTACGACCCTATGATCGCCAAGGTTATTGCGTGGGGAGAAGACCGTGAACAAGCGCGCTTACGCCTGCTCGACATGTTGGCCGACACCACCATTTCTGGTGTGCGCACCAACATTAACTTTCTGCAGCGTATCCTTGCTCACGAAGCGTTCGCCGAAGGCAAAGTGCAAACAGGCTTCATTGAGGATTACCGCGATGCCCTGTTCCCTGAAAAAGCGCCCCTCGATGAACACTTCTGGCAACTAGCCGGTGCCGCTTGGTTACACAGCCAATCACAGCCGGTGCGCAAAGAAGACCAACATTCTCCTTGGGCACAAGCACCCGTAGGTTGGCGCAGCGCCACACCGCAACGCGCCTACTTGCGCTTAGAACTTGAAGAGCACACAGAAACCTTTTGGGTTAACGCTGAAACATTGGCGAGCACCCACTGGCAGGATGACGAGTTCTTCTACGTGGAAAACGGCGTGCAAAAACGCTGTACCGCCATCGCTAAACAAGGCACCCTCTACTTTCACTGGCACGGTGACGTGCATGCCCTACGCTTAGCCGATCCTATTGCGGCAGCAAAAGCAGACACCGAAGCGGGTGGCCTCACTGCACCCATGAATGGCAACATCGTGAACGTGGCCGTCACTCCTGGCCAAACCGTGGCCGCAGGCGATTTACTAGTAGTGGTAGAAGCCATGAAAATGGAGCACAGTATTCGTGCCCATGAAGAAGGCACCGTGGCAGCCGTATTTTGCGCAGAAGGCGACATGGTGGCCGAGGGCACCATCCTCGTAGAAATGGAGGCAGACTAATGTCGTTACCTGAACACGTTACTCTCGTTGAAGTGGGCCCGCGCGACGGGCTCCAAAACGAAGCCACTCCGCTTACCGTGCAAGACAAGGTTAATTTCATCCATGCCCTAGCGGAAACGGGTTTAACTTACATTGAAGCCGGCAGCTTTGTGTCGCCCAAATGGGTGCCACAAATGGCGGGCAGCGGCGCCGTGTTTGGTGCACTGAAACGCAAAGAGCACATCACCTATGCCGCGCTCACCCCTAACTTGCGCGGCTTTGAAGATGCGCTTGCCGCTAAAGTGGACGAAGTGGCGGTGTTTGCAGCTGCCACCGAGAGCTTTTCCCAGAAAAACATCAACTGCTCTATTAAAGAAAGCCTAGAGCGCTTTGAGCCCGTCATGGCTGCCGCCGCTGCTGCTAACATTCCAGTGCGCGGCTATGTGTCGTGCGTGTTGGGCTGCCCCTATGAAGGCGAAGTAAACCCTGAGCAAGCTGCCGAGGTGGCTTACGAGCTGTACAACATGGGCTGCCGTGAGGTATCTCTCGGTGACACCATTGGCACCGGCACAGCGAGCGCCACGCGCAAACTCATTGAGGTAACGCGCAACAAAGTGCCCGTGGAAAAAATCGCCGGCCATTATCACGACACCTATGGCCAAGCCATCGCCAACATTTATGCCAGCTTATTAGAAGGCGTGAGCATCTTTGATAGCTCTGTGGCAGGCTTAGGCGGCTGCCCGTACGCCAAAGGCGCCAGCGGCAACGTGGCCACCGAAGATGTGGTGTATTTGCTCGAAGGCTTAGGCATTAACACAGGGGTAGATTTAGAGGCTCTGATTAACGTGGGCCACCGCATGAGCCACCGTTTGCGTCGTGCTAATGCTTCTAAAGTCGCCCAAGCACGAGGACAACAAACGTGAGTTCAGATAAAGAGCGCAAAACCTATTCCATCGCCGATTTAGCCAACGAATTCGATATCACCCACCGCACTATTCGTTTTTACGAAGAGCAAGGCATGATCACACCCTCTCGCGAGGGCCGTGATCGGGTGTACACCGATAAAGACAGAGTTGCGCTCATCTTAATTTTGCGCGGCAAACGTATTGGCTTTTCTCTTGCTGAGTGCAAAGGCCTCATCGACCTGTATAACCCACAGGGCAACCAACACCAGCTCAATATCATGCTGGAAAAAATTGCCGAACGACGCCTACAGCTAGAGCAGCAACTGCTCGACATTGAGCAAATGCAATTAGAGCTCGACTCCGCTGAAGAGCGCTGCCGAGTGGCCTTGCAAGACTTAGAGGCCAGCCAACAAGCCTAACAACACAGCCATTAAGCTGCTTCCAACTTAATGGCTGCTGCTCTTATTCCACCACTACGCGAGATTCATTGCGCGACAAAGTACTCGGCCCAATGCCTGGCACGTTTTGCAACGCTTCAGCACTGGTAAAAGGACCATGCTCTTCACGGTACGCCACAATGGCCTGCGCTTTAGAGGGGCCTACCCCTTTCAGTGCCTCACTCAATTCCTCAGCACTGGCTGTATTAATGTTCACCATAGGGCCCGTGGCGGCTAAAGCGGGTTCACTGGCCACTGCCGCTTGGCCCGTTGCCAAACCAAACGCCAATAACAAAGCGGGTAAAAAGCTGTTTTTTATTTTCATCGTTTTGCTCCTAATGTTGTTAATCATCCCGAGGGATGACACCACTCTAGAGCACCCAATGCCGCCGCAAATAGAGGCGTTACCATCAAACACGCGCTGCCATCACAGCTATTTTATGCAAGCCTAGGCGCACGATTTGTAAGTCAGCAGCCGCCCAATGTGCAGCGGTATTGGCGAACGATTCATAAAAACGTTATTGGCATTTGTACAACACAAAAAAAAGGAGGAAACAAACCGTTTCCTCCCAAAGCTCTCAAACAGAGAGTTAGACAGCGTCGGCTAATGGTGTTTTTACAGCTGCACGCATATCGCCCTGCTCCTCAAAACGCTGATGCCAGGACAACGCCTCGTGCAATAAATGTGGTGTGTGCCCGCCTTTTTCACTGGCGCGCTGAAAATAATCAGCTAACTGTGCGTGATACTCTGGATGAACACAGTTCTCTATAATTGCCACCGCGCGTTCTTTGGGCGACAAACCCCGTAAATCAGCTAGCCCCTGCTCGGTGACCAACACATCCACATCGTGCTCGGCGTGGTCCGTGTGCGACACCATGGGCACCACACGGCTAATGGCACCGTCTTTGGCTAAGGATTTCGTGACGAAGATAGACAAGTGAGCATTGCGCGCGAAATCTCCCGACCCGCCGATGCCATTCATCATTTTTGTACCGCACACATGGGTGGAGTTTACGTTGCCGTACAAATCAAATTCTAGCGCTGTGTTAATAGCAATAATGCCTAAGCGACGCACAATCTCAGGATGGTTACTCATTTCTTGCGGACGCAATACAATGCGCTCTTTAAAACTATCGAGGTGCTCGAAAAAGTGCTCCATCATTGGCTGCGTAATGGTCACAGATGAGGCCGACGCAAAGGTCAACTGGCCCGACTCCAGCAAATGGAAGGCGCTATCTTGCAACACTTCAGAATACATCACTAAATCGCGGAAGTTCGATTCGGTTAGCCCCTGTGTTACCGCATTAGCAATACTGCCTATGCCCACTTGTAATGGCAGCAACGATGGCGTTAACCGCCCTGCCGCCACTTCTTGCTCAAAAAAACCAATAATATGTTTAGCAATGGCTTTCGTATCGGCATCAGGATCAGCAACTACTGAAGGGCTATCTAGCTGCTCGGTTTTAACAATAGCGACAATGCGTTCTGGGTCCACCGCAATAGCGTGGCTACCCATGCGGTGGTGCGCCTTGGTTAACGGCAATGGCTCACGATGCGGGCGCGAGGCCGGTAAATAAATATCATGAAAACCTTCTAGTTCAGCCGGCATGGCCGTATTCAACTCAACAATCACTTGCTTGGCATGGGCTACAAAACTGGCCGAATTACCCACCGATGTGCTTGGCACCAAATGGCCTTCTTCTGTAATCGCCACCGCTTCAATAATGGCTACATCAATAGGATACCCAGGCTGCGAGCGTAGCTGTTCCGCCATTTCCGACAAGTGAATATCGCTAAAATGCACCTTGCCAGTATTAATATGACGGCGTAAATCCGCATCCACCTGAAACGGTGCACGGCGGCTAAACACGCCCGCATTACTCATCAGGCTATCGCTATCGTTACCCAAGGATGCACCCGTTAATAGCGTTAAGTTTAATGCACCCTCTTGCTGCGCCTTGTCGGCCAACGCCTGGGGCATTGCTTTAGCGTCGCCAGCACGGGTAAAACCGCTCATGCCAATCGTCATGTTCGGTTTTACAAAAGCCGCCGCCTCAGCCGCCGACATTATTTTGTTTTTTAACTGCTCTAAACGAATACGCGCTTGGCTCATGATCTTCTCCGCCGTCGTTGTTATTAGATTTAATTTTCAACGAAGCCTATCATTACCATTATGAATTGATTGCATGAATTATATGGCTTTTATCTATGCTAAACCTTAATGCCCTCGTTTATTTCGTTGAAACAGCGCGTTTACGTAGCTTTACGCAGGCGGCTCATACTTTAGGTGTAAGCCAGTCCACCGTAAGCAAGATGGTCAAAAACTTAGAAAACGACCTCGGTGATGTACTGATTGTGCGCCAAAGCACGCCATTAAAACTCACCGCTATTGGCGAGCACTTATATAAAAAAGGGCAACATATACTGCAAGCTATTACCGAACTAGAGCACGACGTGCACGCCATGCAAAGCCTGAAAATGGGCCGCTTACGCATTGGCATTCCGCCCATGGTAAACCTGCTATTAACACATACTTTGAAGCAGTTTAGGGAACGTTACCCCGATATTGCTTTAGTGATTAACGAGCCACCCGGCCCCATGATTGAAAAGGAAGTGGCCGCAGGGCGGCTAGATTTTGGGTTTAGTATTGCCCCCGTAGAGCAAGGTTTAGCCTTAAAACAAGAGGTGTTTGCCGATTTCCCCCTGTATGCCATTGCCCAACAACATGTCATCGATCGCCTAAACAACCCACTTACTTTGGCGCAATTAGCAAATAAGAACCTGCTACTACTAAACGAAGATTTCGGCATCACTCGCCTTTTAAACCTGCATTTTGCCAAAGCTAACGTAACCCCCACCATCTACGCCCAAAGTAGCCAATGGGATTGGCTAATTTCAATGGCGCAAGCGGGCTTAGGCATTGCCTTACTGCCCGAACCTTTCACCGAACAACTGCCCGCCGGCATGGCCTGCCGCCAAATAGAAGACCCTACCCTGCGTTGGCAAGTGGTTCTGCTGTGGGATGCGCTGTATTTGTCGGATAGTGCGCAGGCGTGGCTAGAGATGTGCTAGTGAGGGGTGGGGATCCATATATTACTAAACTGCGTGCCTAAGCGAGACCGACACATAGGTTTTCGACCCCTCATCACAGACATTATTGGCATCAATTCCAGTGAAATGATTTATACCAACAAAACAATGGCATGAGTGTATATTGAAAGAGATATATTAAAACAGGAGGTGCCTTGCTTATGAAGTTATACAAGGACTTTGAGACTAAGGAATTCACTTAGAGAGGGGAAATTGGTGGGCCGTGATGGATTC
>DATGUF010000053.1:0-10426 GCA_035301485.1 Alcanivoracaceae bacterium | reverse complement strand
CGGTTAGGACACCGCCCTTTCACGGCGGTAACAGGGGTTCGAATCCCCTAGGGGACGCCATGCGGGAATAGCTCAGTTGGTAGAGCACAACCTTGCCAAGGTTGGGGTCGCGAGTTCGAGTCTCGTTTCCCGCTCCAAATTATGAAAAGCCCACTTCTCACGAAGTGGGCTTTTTTTATGTGCAAATAGCCCACCATCTTGATGCGTCTCAAGTTTGATTAATCGTATTTCTGTTATAAATAAAAAGGAGAAAATTTATCCCGCCCGATAGGAATTAATTAATGTAATAAACGCTGATAATTATTTATTACACGCTGTAATTATTCATTAGCTGTTAGTTATATTTTAAGTTGCTATATTGGGTGTTCAGTCTAACTGTAGGAGTTACTTTATGTACTATGTTGATATGCCCAGCCAAGAAGAAATTGGCTTATTGAACTCAACACGTTCCAAGGCTTGTATCTCTATTTATTTGCCTACCACGCCCCTCACACAAGAGGTGGAGCAGAGCCGTATTAATCTCGGCAATTTGCTAAAAGAAGCGGTGTCACAGTTAGAAGAAGCAGAGTTTGATAAGAGAGGCATTGCTAGCCTAGAAGATCAGTTCACTGAATTGTTAGCAGACGATGATTTCTGGGCGCACCAAGCTAACAGCCTCGCTATTTTTGCCACTCCAGAGTCTATCCGCACTTACCGTTTAGCGAACAAGCTCGCTGAAGCTGTGGAAGTGTCTGATCGTTTCCATATTATTCCTCTGTTGCGTGCCGTTACGTTCTCTCACGATGCTTATGTACTAGCATTGTCTGAAAACGCCGTGCGTTTAGTAGAAATTTCATCAGATTTGCCGGCACAAGAGCTAGAAGTGGCCAACATGCCGTTGAATGCAGAAGAAGTATCTGGCCGTGCCACCAACAAAAACTACACCGGAACAGGCCATCGCCATGGTTCGCAAAGTGAAAACATGCACTTGCCGCGCTACTTGCGCCTCATCGATGCAGCCTTGCGCCCACTGGTGAAAGGTTCAGAGAAGCCGCTTATTTTGGCAACCACTAAACCGTTGGAAAACTTATTCCGTTCTATCAGTGTTATTCCCGCAGTGGAAGAAGCTATTACAGGTAACCCAGATCGCTTAACCGCCTCTGAATTAGCAGATGCTGCGCGCCCTGTGTTAGATGGCTACTATGCTGGCATTATTAAGCAGTTCCACGATTTATACGATGCTAGAACAGGGCAACAACGCACCACAACAGATATTTCAGACGCCGCGCGCCTAGCCACCTTCGGTGGTATCGACAAACTACTCATCGATATGGATAGCGTGGTGGATGGTTTTATTGATGAAGAAACCGGTGAAGTAAGGTTCGGTAAAGAAGGCGGTGATGCTGAAAACTACGGCATTATCGACGAAATTGCAGGCCGTGCATTGCGCACCGGCGCTAAGGTAATGGCAGTGCGTAAGGATGATATCCCAGGCCGCCAGCAGCTAGCGGTAATTTCTCGCTATCCTATCTAATTAAATAGCGATAGTTAGCAATAAAAAACGCCTAGCAGTGTAAAAGCTGCTAGGCGTTTCTGTTTCTGCCAGAGGCGTTTACTCAGGTTTTTGCACGCGGCGTTCAACAAACTGGCGGATTCTAGAACCACCCACCAACACCAAAACAAAAGCCACAGGCCAGGCCACAACAAACGCATTAATCCAACGGGCAGGGAAGTTGCCACCGAACCCTGTGTTCACCCACGTAATTACAAACGTCATGATGAACACCATGTAAGCAGACATAATAAACGAAAACACCCAAGGGGCATGCTTAGGTTTAATCACAGTAGTATTTCCTTCTGATGAATTTGTTATATCAATAGTAACTAATATAGATATGGGAAGCGATGCCTACGGTTTCAATACGTGCCATAGGCGCATGCTATGCCTGGCGTAACTTCACCGCCACCATAGTGCCACTGGCGCAGAGCGTATTGTGCGCATATAAACGTAAGCCAACCACTACTTTTCGTGTGCCAATTTCCTCAATATCACCGTGAATTTCTAGTTCAGTATCAATGGGCGTGGGTTGGTGAAATACCACATTTAGCGTGCCGGTAACAAAACGTACAAAGGGTAAGTCTTCTAAACTGCGCCCTTCAGCTCGGCAAGAAGCAGCGGCCGCGGTGGCAGCGCCATGGCAATCTAGCAAAGAAGCGATGAGGCCGCCGTATGTATTATGGGGCACACCGCCCGTGTGGTGGGGCGCTGGGGTGAAGCGGGCTAGGGTGGTGTCGCCGTTCCAATAGCTTTTCAATTGATGCCCTTGGTCGTTTAAACGGCCGCAGCCATAGCAATGCGCAAATTCAGCGGGGTAGTAATCTTGGAAAGCACGTTCGCACATAAAAAACCTTAATAATATAAAAAAGAGGGATATAAATAGCCTAATAAAGCCTGCTTTGGTGAAAGTTTAAATATAAAAGTGGGGACATAGTTAAACTTTAAAGCTGAAAACGTGTTAAAGTGGTGAATCTCATTCGAAATGAGCGAGTCAATTATTAGGCACGTTTTAACACGAATAGCCTATCGTATTACATCGGTAAATAAATGGCCGCATGTATCAATTTTTAAACCCAGGCGTGCAAAGTTAGGCCAAAGTATAGCCGCCTTGTGCCTGTTGAGTTTAATAAATAGAAAAGAGGTCGTTTTATGTCTTCAGCAACTCAAATTCCAGTTAAGCAACTGGGCGAAGAGCTAACCAAACATACACGTTTCCAAGTATATACTCACCGCCATCTAGATAAGATCAAACCCTTACAAAAGCTTTCAGCAGAACAGCGGTTTGAAATGGAAGTGGTGTCTAACGTGTTGCCCTTCAGAGTGAATGATTACGTTATTAATGAACTAATCAATTGGGACAACGTGCCCAATGATCCTGTGTTCCAGTTAACTTTTCCGCAGCGAGGCATGTTAGAGCCCGCGGATTACGATCGCATGGCAGCACTGTTAAAAAGTGGTGCAGAAAGAAAAGAAATTAACGCTCTCGCGAAAGAAATTCAGGCAGGGCTTAACCCACATCCTGCAGGGCAGCAAGAAATGAATGTGCCCATGCTTGCGAATGAGCCGCTCGATGGCATGCAGCACAAGTATCGTGAAACCGTGTTGTTTTTCCCAAGCCAAGGGCAGGTGTGCCATAGCTACTGCACCTTCTGTTTCCGTTGGGCGCAATTTGTGGGCGATAAAGACCTACGTTTCGCCTCTAATGAGGCAGAAAAGCTGCACGCTTATTTAGCTAAACATAAGGAAGTGACGGATTTGCTGCTTACCGGTGGTGATCCAATGGTGATGAAAACCAGGCACTTAGAGAATTATTTAGAACCTTTGTTAGCACCTGAGCTTGAGCACTTACAAACTATCCGCATAGGTACAAAATCGCTCACCTTCTGGCCGCAGCGCTTTGTTACTGATGACGATGCCGATGAACTGTTGGCCTTGTTCACCAAGCTGGTTAAAAACGGCAAACACCTAGCGTTTATGGCTCATTTCAACCATTGGCAAGAAATGGAAACCCCCATTGTGCGCGAAGCGATTCGCCGCATTCGCAGCACCGGCGCGGTTATTCGCACGCAAGCTCCTGTTGTGCAGCATATTAACGACGACCCAGCCGTGTGGGTTCGCATGTGGCGCACCCAAGTGCGTTTAGGGCTGGTGCCGTATTACATGTTTGTGGAACGTGATACAGGCGCAAAACGTTACTTTGAAGTGCCTTTAGCGCGCACCTATGAGATTTATCGCCAAGCCATGCAAGGCGTATCTGGCTTAGGTAGAACAGCGCGTGGCCCCTCCATGAGTGCAGGGCCAGGGAAAGTAGAAATCCAGGGCATTACCGAACTGCAAGGCGAAAAAGTGTTTGTGCTGCGCTTTATCCAAGGGCGCAACCCCAATTGGGTGCAAGCTCCTTTCTTTGCCAAGTACGACCCAAACGCCACTTGGTTTGATGATCTTGTGCCCGCCTTTGGCGAAGAAAAGTTTTTCTTCACCGATGAGTACGAAGCCATGTGTGCAGGTAACACAGAAGAAGCTATTTACTAGCTCAACCATCGCCGCCTCCCATGAGGGGCGGCGAGTTACTTAAGCACCGATTGCCCTATCAAGCCTGGCAATGGCTTGTTTACCCTAAAGTGAGGTGAATAGAGCTATTGCCTCAATTGCTTAACGCCAAGCCCTACGATAAAGTTCAACGCAGCCTGTATAGGCAATGGATTGAATAAAAATTATAAGGGCTTCTCCATGAAACGTATCGTCTCAATCATTAGCACTTTTGTTTTAGCTTTGGTGCTGAGCTCACCGAGCTATGCTTTCCTTAACCTCTTTAAGAGTGAATACACGAAAACCAAATATCCCATCGTGTTGGCACATGGAATGGGCGGCTTTAAAAGCCTAGGGCCCGTGGATTACTGGTACCAAATACCTAACGATTTAAGCAAAAGTGGCGCACAAGTGTTTGTTACGCAAGTAGCCCCTTTTCAGGCTTCTGAAGTACGTGGTGAACAGTTACTAGCGCAAGTGGAAGAAATTCTCGCTATCACCGGAGCTGAAAAAGTAAATTTAATTGGCCACAGCCATGGTAACCAATCTATTCGCTATGTGGCGGGCGTGATACCGCACCGTGTGGCCTCTGCCACCTCGGTGGGCGGCACCACTAAAGGTTCGCCCGTGGCTGATGCCGTGCTACGCATGGCAGACATGCCCGTTATGGGCGAGCAAATAGCACAAACATTTTATGGTGCTGTGAACGGTTTAGGCTGGCTCATTGGCTTGGTGTCGGGTGAAATTTTCCCACAAGACGCTCTCGCTTCTTTGCACTCTTTATCTATTGAAGGTGCAGCAGACTTCAGCGAGCGCTTCCCCGCGGGTGTGCCCACCACAGCTTGTGGCGAAGGTGCTTATGAGGTGAATGGCGTGCGTTATTACTCGTGGAGTGGCACGGGCTTTATGACTAACTTGCTCGACCCAAGCGCCTATGCCATGGCCGCCACAGGGTTTATGTTTCTAGGCACAGAAGACCCAGATAACGATGGCTTAGTAGGGCGTTGCAGCAGCCACTTAGGTAAGGTAATTCGCGATAATTACCGCATGGACCACCTTGATGAAGTAAACCAGTTTATTGGTTTGGTGAGCTTGTTTGAAACGAACCCTAAGGCGGTGTTTCGTCAGCATGCAAACCGCCTGAAGAACGTGGGCTTATAAGGCACGGTTTTCGCTATCACTTAAGCATAATAAAGCGCCCACGCGGCGCTTTATTGTTTTCTGGAAGAACAACGAAGAACTCATCCTATGCGTCGTTTAATGTATGTACTAACACTGCTCGTTGCGTTGGTGGTGTTACTAAGCTTACTGCCGAGAGGCGATAAAAAAGCCGCGCAGCATAGCCAGCCTAATGCTGTTTTGCCTGCAGAAACGGCATTACTTAAGCAGCCAAACAGCACAGCTAACACGCACACTCAGGGCTACGCCAAGGGCACTGATAGTGCCGAAGAACACTTTGTTACTGGCGTGGAAAATTTGCCGCCATCGCTACAAGGCACAGAAGTGGACGGTGGCTTTGTGCTGGATGAAGACGGTAATTTAGTCATAACACATCATATTCGCACCTTGTTCGATTACTTTTTAACAGCCCAAGGCGAAGAACCGTTAAGCACTATATTGCGCCGTTTGCGCGCTTACATACACCACACACTAGAAGGTGAAGCAGCGCTAGAAGCAGAAGCCTTGCTCGATAGCTATATAGGTTATTTGGCGGCCGCAGATGAAATGGATTCCACGGTTGTGCCAGGCCAACGGTTAGATCTGGATTTACTCAGCGAACAAAAAGACCGCCTCGCTGCGTTGCGCGGTGAATATTTTTCAGCGGTGGCCAACGATGCTTTTTTTCTAGAAGAAGACACTTACGACCGCTACACCATCGCACGTTTAAAAATAATGAACGACAAACAGCTCAGCAGTGCAGAAAAAGCAAACCAATTATCGGAGCTTCGCAGCCAACAACCGCAAGCCTTGCAAGAAACGCTACAAAGCATCAACGAATATCAAGATTTGCGCCATCTAACTGGCGAATGGCAGGCAGCAGGTGGCGATGAAAAAGAGCTGCGCGCACTGCGCACAAAAATGGTGGGTGAGGCGGCCACCAAAAGGTTAGAACAATTAGACGCAGAACGAGCACAGTGGCAACAGCGTGTTGAGCAATGGATGGCAGAGCGCGAAAAAATACTCAGCAATCAAAATTTAAGCGAGCCAGATAAGCAAGCGCGGATTAAAACCTTGCGCGAAGAGCGCTTTGATGGCCCAGAACGCCTCCGAATACAGGCGCTAGAGCGCCTCCCATAGAGGTAAAAAAGAAACGCTTGATTCCTATCAATAAGCGCTCTTTACCGGTGGTTGGGCACCCCCTAGCATGGGCCTTACCAACACAACTACTGTAGAAGGTAAGCCATATGTCCGGTATCGTTGCTTCAATCAAAAACTTATTCCAAACAAACGCTGAGGCAAAAGCAGAAGAAGCCACAGCAGAAGTGGAACAAAATAAAGAGCAAGAAAGCGCCTCCGCCAACGAGCAGCCTAGCAAAGGCAAGCACGGCGACCCAGGCGTATGCTGTGGCGGCTGTTCCTAACCACCACGCCCCTCTATTTCGTTAACAAAAGGCGCTGCGGCGCCTTTTTGTTTGGGTGCACTATGGCACTTAAGGCCAGTGCCCTCTGCCCATGTGTCATCACAACAGCCCAAGGCACAAGGTATGATGGATATATTATGAACAACCACATACCTGTTAGGTGATATATGGCAGCACAACAAAATATTCACGACGCTCTCATTGTGGGCACCGGCTTTGCCGGGCTTGCCATGGCCATTAAATTAAAAAACATGGGCCAGCAGCACTTCAAAGTGCTTGAACGTGCCAGTGAAGTGGGCGGCACGTGGCGCGACAATGGATACCCAGGCGCCGCTTGCGATGTGCCCTCGCATCTTTATTCTTTATCGTTTGCGCCAAAACATAATTGGTCACGCAAATACCCAAGCCAGCCAGAGCTGTACGCGTATTTAAAAGAAATTGCGGCCGATTACGATTTGTACCCACATATTCAATTTAACGAAACGTTAGAAAAGGCCGAGTTTTTGCCGGCAGAAAACCTCTGGCGTGTAACCACCAACGCTGATACGTATTTAACCCGTTCTTTAATTATGGGTAATGGCGGCTTAGCCGAACCTAAATTGCCTGATATTCCAGGGGTGGAGACCTTCGAGGGTAAAACCTTCCACTCAGCGCAATGGGATCATAATTACGATTTAAAAGGTAAGCGCGTGGCCGTTATTGGCGCCGGCGCCTCCGCCATTCAAATCGTGCCAGAGCTGGTGAAAGAAGTAGGGCAGCTCACCGTTTTTCAGCGCACGCCTAACTGGATTATTCCGCGCTTCAACCGTCATTATTCCTGGTTAGAAAAAACAGCGTTTAAACACCTACCCGGTGCCCGCGCGTTACACCGAGCCAGCATTTATTGGGGGCATGAAGCGCGAGTAATGGGTATGATTATTCATCCAGCGCTGATGAAGGCCTTTCAAAAAGTGGCTGAATTGCATATTCGCCGCCAAGTGAAAGATAAAACGCTGCGCCAACAAGTAACGCCGGATTATTTAATTGGCTGCCGCCGCATTTTAATCTCGAATGATTGGTATCCTGCGCTGCAAGCACCACAGTGCGAGCTAAATACCACAGACATTGCATCGATTAATGCCACTGGCATCACCACCATAGATGGCCGCCACATAGAAGTGGATGCTATCGTGTTTTGCACCGGCTTCTACGCCACCGAAAACCCCATTGCGAACTGCGTGGTGGGCTCAGAGGGGCAAACATTGGCTGAAGCCTGGAAAGATGGCGAAGAAGCGTACCTCGGCACAGTGGTGGCAGGGTTTCCAAATCTGTATTTCATCATTGGGCCCAACACAGGCCTAGGCCACACCTCGATGATTTTCATGATTGAAGCGCAAGTGGCGTACATCGAGAAAATTTTAACCCACATGAAAGCCAAGCAAGCAACGCGCTTAGAAGTGAAGCAAACAGTGCAAGATGACTTTAACGAAGCACTGCAAAAGCGCCTGCAAGGCTCCGTATGGTCCACAGGGTGTGATAGCTGGTACAAACACCGCAACGGCAAAATTACCGCACTGTGGCCCGGTTTTACCTTTGAGTTTTGGCTACAAGCTAAAAACTTCAGGCCATCGGAGTACCAAATAAATTAACTGTATTAAGGAGAAAACGTGCAAGTACCCTGGCAAGAAATTCCTCGTGACACACTACGCTTGATGATCGAAGAATTCGTCAGCCGCGACGGCACCGACTACGGTGAACAAGAGGTGTCGCTAGACACCAAAGTGGCGCAGGTACAGCGTTTGTTAGAAACAGGCGAAGCGATGATTTGGTTTGATGACGTTACTGAAACGGTTTCTATCTTTCATCGCGATAACGCCCCAGATACTTATTATTAACGCCTCACTTGGAGCGCGGTATGCAACAAAAAAGCAGTAGTAAAACAGGCAAGCACCTGCGCCACCATGTGGGCGGCGTGGCCCAGCTAATAACCCACTTTGGTAATGAAGTGGTGGATGTGGTGCAAGATGTGCACGGTGCCGTCGCTAATCCTTTTTCTATTCGTGGCAAAGATTATGTGCCCGCACCCATGGTGTACCAATTGGTGCGCTACGGTTTTAGGCAGCTGGGCAACGTAGTGGGGCTCACCAATATACTGCGCGACCCCAGTAAAGAACGAAAAGAGTTTCTAGATTTACAAAGCATCCTCAATGGCATTTTTGGCCAGCTGTACGAAGAGCAAAACAGCAACTACGCCATCACCATGCAGCTTACGCCGAATGATTTTCGCCCAGAAACAAAAACCTTGGTGGTGTTTGCCCACGGCCTGTGCATGAACGATGCCTGTTGGTACAGCCCCGCGGCACAAAGCTTTGCACGTTGGGTGGAAGAGCAGTTTGATGCCGAGGTGGCGTACTTACGCTATAACACAGGGCTGCATATTTCAGATAATGGCCGCAAATTAGCAGGCTTGCTAGATCACACACCATTACCACAAAGGGTTATCCTCATCGGCCATTCCATGGGTGGCTTAGTGGCGCGTAGCGCCTTGCATCAAGCGCGTTTACAAGAGCGCCCCTGGGCTGAAAAAGTAACACACCTCATTACCTTAGCGTCCCCGCATGAAGGCGCAGTGCTAGAGCGCCTCGGCAATTACGTGAACCGTATGCTCGCCTTAACGCGCTATACGAAACCGCTCATGCGGCTTGGCAGCTTGCGCTCAAATGGTATTCGCGATCTACGCTTTGGTTATTTAGTGGAAGAACAGTGGCAGGCCAAATCGGTAAATTCCTTAAACCCATCGCCCTCAGTGCCACTTGATGACAAAGCAGAACAGTTGTTTGTGGCAGCGAGCACCAGTGCTAGCACTGAAGGTAACCCCAGTGGTGATTGGTTGGTGGATGTGCCAAGCGGCTTAGGCTTGCGTTATTACCCTGTGCACCCCAAATTGCAGCGCAAGGTGTTTTACCGCATGGCCCACATGACGATCATTGAAGAACCAAGGCTGTACGAGTATGTGCAGCAATGGCTACACAAAACCACCCCCGCAGACGCCCGCAAATAGCGGCAGCAGGTGAAAATAGCTGTGCTCCATGGCACGTGTTGCACGTTGAAGCTGAGTTAAGGGCATGTTGCCAGTGTTGTTAATCCCCTCAGCAAGCACCAACAGCGCCGCACGGTGCTGTTGCGCGGTGCCCGCCTGCGCGCACAAAGCCAACGCTTGAGGTAAATAATCTTGGCAAGGGCCAGGGTGCTGCAGCCAAGCATCTAACCCCTGTAAAGCAGAAGGCGCCGTGGCCAAAAACTGCACGTAATGGTGCCAATGAAACTGCATTAGTGCGGCATGGTTTTGCGGCGGCGCCGTGTGCCAACGGTGGTACAAGTGCGCTTGCAGCAGAAAAGCCGAAAAAGCCTGTGGCTGGGCCAAGTCGGGCTCTTCAATCATGGGCAAATGGGGCAGGTGTGTTTGTAAACAGCGTACAAAAAAGCCCGGCGCTGTGTTGCTAACTTGTTCATCTGCACGAAACACACGGCCACTGTGGAGCGCACAAGAGGGCGATTTCGGCGTGAGCACATAACCACTAATGCGCTGCTGCGTAAACACCTGCGCTAAATGCTGCGCATAATCGCGCAAAGCCGCGGTGCTCTCTTGTTGCCAATCATCCACTTGCACCACCGCCAACTGCCCAGCCAACCAACGCTGCTCAATGGGTGGGCGTGGAATGCCTAACCCAATGGCCACTTCAGGGCAAAAGGGCGTTAACTCAGCCAGTGTAGCTAAACGCTGACGGTGCTCAGAAAG
>DATGUF010000052.1:0-41560 GCA_035301485.1 Alcanivoracaceae bacterium | reverse complement strand
GCTGGGTTGTGGGTGGTAAAGGACTGCTCTGTCTCGGCACTTAGCCACTGATTGTTAATGAAAAGTTTATGTTCACGCTGCGTGAACGCAGTGGTGCTCGCTAAAGGAGAAGGTAGTTTATCCATCGTTATTATCCTTTTTGGTATAGGTGTGACTTACATTTTTCATGGTAGAGAGAGGGGAAGAGGCAGGTCAAAACTGGGTGTGGAAAACACAGAGTGTTGCAGAGTGAAACACTCTGTGTGCGGAAAGATGAGAAAGAGCGAGTTTAGTTTTTTATTCGTTCTGCAAGGCGCTAGCTATGATGTTAGTCATGCTTGTGCCACTGTCTTCAACACCGGATCCGTGCATGTTGAGAAGTGAGAGCCTGAGCTGAAAGCACCAAATTGGCAGGATTTGACGAGTTTCTTGTCTCGTTATGAAACACTTTTGCAGCAGGTTGTTTTATTTTGACCGGTAAAAAAAATCCTGTTGTAGTGGCTAGCGAGGGTTAGCAATTTAGGTGCAGGCAAGAGTCTGTAAATAATTAAAAGGCCAAGAATAACGATAATATCGGAGGCTTAAATGAACGATACAGTGATCAATTATGGGAAAAAGGTGGTAGCGTCATTTTCCCTTTTACTGTTTTCAGGCATTGCCGCATGCAGTGCTGAAGACGTGAGTAAAACTGAAAGTATGCAAGCGGTTGCTGCGGCAAGCGCTGATGCCAGTCGCAGTGCTGAAAAGATTTTAACCGAAACCTGCGGAGCCTGTCATAACAGTACCCGGTTGGGGCGCGGTTCGGCTGCCACAGGTGAAAAGTTAAGCCGCATCAGTGAGCAACGCAAAACACCAGAAGGTTGGTCGATGACCATAAAGCGCATGCAAGTGGCGCATGGTGTGCAAATAAAGGAAGAGGAAAAGCGTGCCTTAGTAAAATATTTAGCCGACTCACAGGGGTTGTCTCCCGCTGAAAGCGAGGGTTATCGCTACGGTTTAGAAAGGCGTTTAAATGTGATCGAAGCCTTTCGTGATGGTGAGGGAGAATTAGCACATCTTGGTGAGATGTGCGCACGGTGCCATTCAGGCGCTCGAGTTGCCTTGCAGCGTCGCAGTGAGGCGGAATGGGAACACACCATTCATATGCACTTGGGGCAGTGGCCTTCATTAGAGTACCAGGCATTATCGCGTGACCGTGATTGGTTGGATATTGCCCTGACGAAAACCGTGCCTGAATTAACAGAGCGTTACGGTTTAGCCAGTGAAACGTGGGAAAAATGGCAGCAAGAGCGCCCAGAGCCTTCTTCGTTAGCAGGTAAATGGGGTTTTAGTGGCCATTATCCAGGCGAAGGTGAGCTGCATGGCGTGATGACCGTGAATGTCCAAGATGATGAGACGCTAACAGTAGCCATAGAGGGTAAGTTTGCAGATGGGCGCCCGTTTAATGGTGAAGGCGATGCGCTGTTGTATAACGGCCACGAATGGCGCGCTAACATCGATATTGGTGATACACGTATGCGCCAGGTGTTTAGCGTGATCGACGGCAAAATGGAAGGTCGTATGTTTGAACGCAAACATTATGAAAGGGGGCTTGATGTGGTAGCTGTGCATGAAACTGCAAATGCAGTTCTCGCTGTTCAGCCGAGTTACGTGAAGGTAGGCACAGAAGCTACGCTCCATATCGTCGGCAGTAACATGACAGAACTGCCTGCTCTAGGTAGTGGTATTACTGTGACTGAAGTGCTTCATGAAAGCCCTTTCTTGTACACCGTGAAGGTGGCTGTGGATAACAATGCTGAGGTCAGAAGAGCGTTGGTTGGGCAGGGTGGTCAGGCCGCGTTAACGGTGTACCGCAGCGTAGATAAAGTCACAGTATCTCCTAATTATGCAGTGTCCCGAATTGGTGGCGGTGGTGGCCATGTGGAAAAAGTTCAAGGCCGCTTTGATGCACTGGGATGGACGCTTGTAGAGGGTGAAGAGGTATTGCTAGGTGTGATGCCCGCCACTTGGAAGGTGACGCCTTTTAATGAAGAAGCGAAGAAAAACCGTGATGTGCACTATGCGGGCAGCTTAGATGAAGCGAAGGGGGTGTTCACACCTGCGGATGCAGGGCCGAATAAAGAGCGAAGTATGATGTCTAATAACATTGGCAACCTCGCTATCACAGCCACAGTGAAAGATGGCAAAAAGAAGCTGAATGGCTCTGGGCAACTAATAGTTGCGGTGCCTGTGTGGACATTGCCCCCCATACCTTAACCGTGCTCAACACTAAGCCTGCCTGCCTTTGCAGGTAGGCACACACATAACAATAAAGAGGTGAGCTAATGAGTACACCATTAAAGGTAGTGGAAAAGAACGTACATGAAGTACAGGTGGATAACCAAGCCCTGATTTTTCATGTGCCAAGCAGTGCTTTGTTTGCAGCAGATTCAGTGACTCAAGCTGTATTGGGCAAGTTAAGAGAAGCATCGATGGCCACAGAAGAGTTAGCCAATGCTTTGACGATGTTTCCGCGCCAAACCGTAACGTCAACAGTGAACGAATTGTTGGCTTTGCAAATGCTGACTGACGGCACACCGTTAACGCCGGATATCCCGGTACAACAAGTAAGCCAAGTGAGGCTAGATACGGTGGTGCTCAACATCAATACGGGCTGTAACTTAAGCTGTACCTATTGCTATAAAGAAGATTTAGCGGTGCCTTCAAAAGGTACCAAGATGGATTACGACACAGCGATAGCATCCGTTGAAATGCTGTTGCGAGAATCACCTGATGAGCCCCGCTACACAGTGGTGTTTTTTGGTGGTGAACCACTGACGCATAAGCCCTTAATTGAAAAGGTAGTGGCGTATTGTGAAAAACGCTTAGCAGCACTGGGTAAGTCAGTAGATTTTGTCATGACAACCAATGCCACTTTGCTAACTGAAAGCTGGATTGAGTTTTTAGATCAGCATCGATTTGGCTTGTCTGTGAGTATTGATGGTCCGAAAACGGTACATGATCGAAATAGAATTACGGTGGGCGGGCAAGGTACTTACGATGTAGTGCGCAAAAAAGCAGAAATGCTGCTATCCAAATATCGTAGCCGGCCAGTGGGGGCTAGAGTGACCCTCACCAGAGGTATTACGGATGTAGAAACCATTTGGAACCACTTGTTCAACGAGTTGGGTTTTGCCGAAGTTGGATTTGCCCCCGTTACATCTGGTGATATCACTTCATACAACTTAACCGGCGATGAAGTGGTGGAAGTGTTCGAGAACATGAAGACGCTTGGGCGTTATTATCTCGAGGAAGCCTTGCAGCATAGAAATATCGGCTTTTCTAACATGCACCAAATGCTGACGGATATTCACGAAGGCCACAAAAAATCGTTGCCCTGTGGTGCCGGTTATAAAATGCTGGCAGTGGATCACGCCGGTGATTTAAACCTTTGCCACCGTTTTACAGGCTCAGATTTAGACACCTTTGGTAATGTGCACGGCATTGTGCAGCACAAAGAACTGAATAGCTTTCTTTCTAAGCGCCTTGACCGCACTGAAACAGGGTGTGATACATGCCATATCAGAAACTTATGTTCTGGTGGGTGCTATCACGAAAGTTATGTTCAGTATAACGATCCTTCGCATCCCACCTATTACTACTGTGATTTAATGCGTGATTGGGTGGATTTTTGCATAAAAATATATGCGGAAATCATGATGCATAACCCCGCTTTTATTGACCAATTTATAACACCAAGAAAGGAGCATTTCTATGAAAGCGCTTAAACCAATTAATAAGAAAGCTGAGCAAATTGATCAATCTGTTACGACGGATGAGCTTGGCGAAGTGATGGCCATGACAACGGTAGCTGGATGTACAGCAACGGTTGATCCAGGTTGGGAAGTGGATGCTTTTGGTGGGGTGACGGGTTTGTGTCAGCCGATGGAAGCAGACCTATATGGTTGCGCGGACCCCTGTTGGTGGCCAGCACAATTGCCAGACATTATGAGTACGCATCCAGACTGGAACAAAAATGCCGCCGATTCTGCTGAAGGCTGGCGCCATTTAGAAACTACTTTTCCTGAAGACAACTAATAATAAAAGAGGATGCCTTATGTTAAAGAATAAACTATATGGCACGGCGGCCTTGGTATTAAGTGTCGCTTTGAGCCAGGGTGCAATGGCAGAATTAAAAGGTACAAATGTTGATAAAGCTTTAAAGAAAGGCCAAGAATATATGGTCTTAACGAACTATCCCAACAATTTGCAAATTATAGATTTAAAAACAGAGACTGTTTATAAAAGATGCGAAATGCCGGGTAAATATGGGCCAGGGCAAGTGCAGATGAGCCCTGATAAATCTAGGGCTTATATCTTAACGAATAGTTTTAAAGAAATTTATGGCGTGAATGTAGATACGTGTAAGTTAGAGTTTAGAGCGCGGTTTGCACAAGAGCCAGGTGAAGTAGCAAGCTCAATGTTTTCCATGGCAGTGAGTGCAGACGGAAAAGAAGTATATACCATCACCAATCCAACCATAAAATATGCGGACCATTACCGTGTACAAACACCAAGATTGCAGGTTTATAGCACTGCTGATGGTGTTAATGCAAAGGCTATAAGAACGTTCCCAGCCCCGCGACAAATGTATGTCATGCAAGCGGCTGATGATGGTTCTTTGTACGCAGCGGGGCCCGATTTTTACAAAGTGGATGTGAATACTGGTGAGTTTGAGGTGGCTATACCATTGAGAAACTGGGGCAGAGAAGGCTATGGGGCGCCAGACGTTCTCTATTTCTGGCCTCATCAACAACATACGCGTGATTTCAGTATTTTGTACGCAGCTCCTAAATATGCCGAAGATGGTGTGACGGAGGAAGATTTTATTTACGGGTTTATCAATGTGAATCTGAAAACAGGCAAAACGGAGCGGGTTGACTTTGCCTCGTTGTCAGAAGTGTATTTTACAGGGATGAGGCATCCATTTGAACCCAATAAAATGTATGGTGTTCTTAATAATTTAAATGTTTATGATATTGAGAATAAAAAACAAATTAAAAGTAAAAGTTTAGATCATACTTATTACAATATTAATTTTAATGTTAGAGGGGATAAAATATATTTAGCTGGTACATTAAATGATGTTAGTGTGCATGATGCTAAAACTTTAAAAAAAGTTAATAGCATAAAGCTGGAGGGTGGTGACCAAGCTATTACTACAGCTCAAATTTTCATTAGATAATTAAAACGCCCCCTTCTCTAGGGGGCGTACCATAATAAATAAAAGAGTATTCGTGATGAAAAAATTATACCTAAATGGGGTAGGGGTTTTTACGCTCTTTTTTTCGGCCGCTGGTTTTGCTTATACCGTGCATGAAAATGAGCGAGTTCAAGTAGATCTGACATTGGATGCCATGTACGGCGCTTTTCATAGCCAACGCACCTATGATCCCTTGGGGGCCACTAACGCCAATGGCCCAGGCAGTGTGGCGTGGCAAGAGGGAGTGGCTGAATACGGCGCTGAATTCGTATGGAATGTGAGTGCTGAGGGCGCCACCTTAGCTGGGCGTATATCAGGCATGAGTACGGCCACGTTTGGCGATGGTGATGCGGCTGGCTTCACTAATGGCACGGAACGTAAAAACGACATTGAAGATGCTTGGTTGCGCTGGCGCTCCGGCAACAGCTTTGCTTGGCTTGGTGAAAACGGATTAGAAATATCGGCTGGGCGCCAAGCTATTGGTGTGGGTGATGGTTTCCTTTTGTACGGTGATTTAGTCTCTTTTGGTAAGGGTAGCCTTTATCCAGGTATTAAGAACCGTGGAGGTGCTTACTATTTGGCGGGCCGCAGCGCCTTTGCTAACACTGCGGTGATCAGCCTCGGTGGTAACGAGGGTATGCGTGCTGATCTGATGTGGATAAAGTCGGATAACGACATTCAAGATAAAGTGGAAATGTTGGTGGCGAATGCAGAATACGTGATGCCCGAAGCCACCATTGGTGTCACCTATTTGCACGGGCTAGAGGCAGACAGTGGCGTTAAAGGTATGGATAGCGTGAAGGATGGCATGGATATTTACAGCCTCCGTGCACAAGGTAATGCGGGTGTGGAAGATCTGTTCCTTTCTGCTGAATATGTATACCAAGATTTTGCCGGTGTTTCAGGCAGTGAGAATGCTTGGTATGTAGAGGGTGGTTGGTCGTTCTCCCAACATTGGGGGCAACCTACCGTGCACTATCGTCATAGCCGGTTTTCGCCAGGTTACGATCCTCTTTTTTATGGGTTTAGTAGAGGGTTTGGTACTTGGTATCAAGGTGAGGTAGCCGCCAATTATGCGGGGCCGTTGAGTACCAATACATCGATTGATCATGTTAACGTTATGTTAACTCCTCAAGAAAGTGTGGCGGTGGGGGTAATGCTGTTTAACTACCGTGATAATAGAAAACAGGCACCACGTTTGGATGGGCAGGAAGCGAACGTCTTTGTAGATTGGGCGGCGTCACCGTATTTGAATGTCATACCGTTGCTAGGAATTTATAAGGCGAAAGATGGGGGTACGCAACTTGGTACAAATAAACATAACCTCTATGGTCAAATTTTATTCGCTATGTCGTTTTGAAGCTTACGCATAAATAGGGTGCCATTTTGACTACCATTGTGATAACAGGAGCTGGGCCAGCAGGCGTTATAACAGCAGTAGGCTTAAAGCGATTGGGTTATAACGTTTGCTTGCTAGGGCGGCCACGGCGTTTCGCCTCTGTAGAGGGGGTGTCTGCACGGGTGTTGCAAGCGCTTGCTCAGCAGCAGTTGCACCATACGGTAGCCAGCATTGAAGAGCCGGGTGTACGGCAAGTGAGTTGGAATGGCGTCCAACATGCCCAAAACCATGAGTGGCTAGTAGACAGAAGTAAGTTTGACCGTGCTCTGTGGAAAGATGCGCAAGCGTTAGGAGTGCCTGTGCAGGTAGCAGGTGTGACCAAGGTTTCTGAGCATGGCTCCGGCTGGCGCATTGATGTGGATACCGGTGCTACGGTGGAGGCGGATTTTTGGGTGGAGGCCAGAGGGCGCAGTGCACCACGGGCTGCAGAAAGCCTTCGTGGCCCAGAAACAATCAGTATTTTAAACCGATGGACGCATAACGCCGCTACTAATGCTACTGCTATTCGTAGCGATCCTAAGGGGTGGGTGTGGGGCGCGCGTTTATCGCGTTTAGGCTATTGGCAATATACGTTAGATACGGCAGAAGTGTTGCCGGCTAAGCATGAGTTGTTAGACTTTTGCCGTGCGAAACAGAAGCATTGCGATGTATTTCATTCGTTGTTTGCAGAGGATGAATTGCGGGCCGTGGATGTGCATGTTAGGGCTGGTACTTCAATTCTGAATAACTCTGCTTGTGGAGATAACTGGTTAAGAGTTGGTGATGCCGCCATGGCTGTGGACTCGCTGTCAGGCAATGGTATTTTTCAGTCCATGTCTTCAGCGTTGCAGGCCCCATCCGTGATTAATACCTTGCTGAAGGCTAAGTCCTCTGCGCAGTTGGCTAAAGATTTTCATAACCAACGGGTGGAACACCTATTTTATCGTTTTGCTCGCATGGGGCGTGAATTTTATGCTGAGGAGACACGCTATGCTGATGAAGTGTTTTGGCACCAACGACAGCAGTGGCCAGATACTCAAGAGAGCCATCAAATGGCTACGCCTATAGCAGAAATAGCTGTGCGTAAAAAAGCTGTTATAGAGGATTTTTTCATTCGCGAGCAAGAAGTGGTTGTTACACCAGATCAGCCACTCGGTATTTGGCATGTGGATGGCATAGCCTTGGCCCCTTTATTTAAACGCTGGTTAGCTGAAGAGTCGTGGGATTCAATATTAGCTACCCATACTCCGCAAGAGCAGGCTAGCCTGCTCGTTTGGTTGGCAGCACAGGGTTTGCGTTAAATGGCGCTGCTACTATGGCTCCAAGGGGGCTAAACACTCTGTTGTCACTAGAAAAAATAATATAATGCAGGCCATTTTGGCCCTGTAACATATCGTCGGCGTTTGTGTAGTGGTGGCATCTAGCTAGAAACCCCATGTGGTGCTGTTGTTAACGTCTCTAAAATCTACCCGTAAACGTGCTCATAGCATTTATTCGCAATCTAGCTTTTGTAAAGTCACGCTAAAGCCAAATTTTCGGCCATAGCAAAAAATGAAGTCTATGAACAGTGCCGATGGCTTTTTGGTGGCCGACAAGCTTTGCGCCTAGGGTGAGCATGAGGCCAGCGCCACATAACAATATCGTCGGAAAATCTCTTATTTCAATTGATAATGATTCTTATTAAGGTTCTCGTTCGGTACGTTAAAAACAAACAAGAAGAGAGGATCTTATGCGGCGAAAACTCATCACCATCATGGGTGTTCTAGCTACCGTGGCGTTGGTAGCTTGCAGCACACCTCAGCCTGTGGGCCACGCGCAACACGTAGAAAAGCTAACACTGGAAGAACAACGGCAAGCTATTTTATCCATGGCAGGAAGTTTCGATGTAACTTTCCAATTTGAAGAAACGGTGCCTATGGAACCAGGGTATGCACTCCAGCCACCTTACACGGCACAGGCAACAGAGAAGGTGCTGGTACTAGAGAATTCGCCAGAGCGCATTAGTTTGCAACATCTTTTGGTAGTGGATGGGCATGTGGTTAAACATTGGCGGCAAGACTGGGAATACGAGCAAACCCAATTTTGGCAGTATCTTGGCGATTACACTTGGGGGCAGCGAGAGGTGCCAGCAGCTGAAGCCCGCGATGCTTGGGTGCAAACTGTGTGGCAAGTGGATGACAGCCCGCGTTATGCAGGCTTTGGACGTTGGCAGAAAAAGCATGGCGTGGTGAGCTGGGAGTCTGATGCAAGCTGGCGCCCTTTGCCCCGGAGAGAATACAGCGAGCGCCAGGATTATGACGTAATGGTAACGGTGAATCGTCATGTTCTTACGCCTCAGGGGTGGGTGCATGAGCAAGATAGCCAGAAATTAAAAAGTGCCAATGACACCTTGGTGGCTAAAGAAAGGGGTGTTAACACTTACCAACGTAACCCTGATTTAGATTTTGCGAAAGCAGAACAATATTGGCAGGAGACTAAAGAATATTGGCAGGCAGTGAGAGAGGTGTGGAAGCCATTAATGCAACAAGAAAAAGTGGCGCTGCAGTGGCCAGGGGAAAATAAACGAGCACATTTCAGTGCTGTTGCTCGTGATGCATTGAACCAAACAGAAAAGGCGCATACTCAAGTTGAGCTGTTGGCAGCAGCAGAGGCTGCCTTGGCGCCGTTTCTTCTTGAGCCTCAACAGGCGGAAGGGCAGCTGAGTTTGGCGCGGTAGTTTTGCACGTGCTGCCGCAAAGTAACAGCCATCCACTCAGCGGCGGCACGTCTTTTTAGTTGAAAACCATTTATAAACCATCACAGGTGAACGTATGAAACGTGTATTTTCGACTTTAGCACTCACTTCCACTTTGTTTCTTGCTGATGCAGGGATCGCTCAGGAAGATCTGCAGCGGCCTCCTCATTTTAAAGGCTTAGAAGCACCTACACTGGCCGTGGCTAACCTAACCAGTCACAACCAACGGCTAAAGTAGAGGCTAGCAGGAAACATCACTGGAGAAGACGTGGTAGCTATCCACGAACTGACATATACCTTAGAAAATGCTTTAGAAACCATTGCCGAGGCATTGGGAAACATTGCAGAACTGTTAGAAGAGGTGCATGTGGCTTCAGAAACCTTCGATGTGGACACCATACAAAACAGTGGGGCAAGTTATTTACAAGCAGCAGAGCCTTTAACGCAACCTTAATCCCACGCCTTGCAGCCTTGCCCCAGATGAGGGCAAGGCTAGTATAAATCCTTCCTGTAGCGGCCTTCGTTGGCTAACTTCTGCAACGTTTCTTCTCCAAGAATGCTAACTAAAGCTTGGTGCACTCCTTCGCCCATTCCCGTTTGGCTTCCGCAGATATAAAGATAAGCACCGTTGTTAATCCAGTGTTTTACGTGTTGTAGGTGGTTAACGAGAACATCTTGTACATAGTGTGGCTGCGAGCTGCATTGTGAGAAGGCTGTGCTAATGCAAGCAAACGTTTCGGGCAACAAGAAAGGTAGGAAATTTTCGTTATCAGGGTGCCGTTCACCATAAACTAGCCATGTGTTTTCTGCTAGCTGGGTGGCCCTGTGCTGCCAATGGCTGCGTAAACCAGCTATGCCGGAGCCAGCACCAATAAGTATTACAGGCGCGTCGTGAGGCGCGAGGGCGAAAGCAGGGTTGGTACGCACTTTTACGGTTAGGTCGCTTTGTAAGGCAAGTGTTTCGGTGAGCCATCCTGACCCTAAGCCTAGTTCACCATTTTTTTTGTGCAGTTGCCGCACCACTAATTCAACGGATTGCTGTGTGGTCAGCATGTTGGCAATGGAATATTCGCGAAGCACATAGCCGCTCGCCGTGGGGATTTGGCAGCACAAAATATCACCCGCTTGCCACGTGAGCGTGGGTGTATGGAAGCGTAGCAGATATAAGGGTTCGTTATGGCTGTTAGGGTTTAGGCAAACTCGTTTAATAAGGGTGGCCGCATGCCATGGCTCGGTTTGGTTGGTGCCATCTATACCTTCTTGCTGCAAATGTTGTTGCCAGAGTGTGGGCAATTCGCCGTTGCTACTATCGTAAGTTTGTGGTGCAAATAAAGCGCGCGCTTGGTTGTTTTCTAACCATTGGTGCAAGCGCAGGCCGAAGGCGCAAAACTGCGGGTAGCGTTTATCGCCAAGAGCCAATACGGCAAAAGTGAGGGTTGAAAAATCAAACGCCTGAGTAAAAAAGCGTGAGGCGAAGCGAGCCCCATTATCAGGTGTGTCGCCATCACCGCAAGTGCTAGCAATGAACAGGGCTCGTTGGCATTGCTGTAATAATTGTGGAGTGAGAGCGTTTAGGCTTACACAGTGAACAGCACGGCCTTGATGTTCATAAGCTTGCTGCAATTGTTCTGCCATGGCTTGTGCGGTGCCAGTTTGGCTCGCGTAAGCTAGCAATAGGGTATTAGCATTGAGCTCTGTTAGCGTGCCGACAGCTGGTTTATATCTACGAGCCCAAAGAATAAATAACAATAAGAGCGCTAAAGCGGCGGGCCAATAAGGAGTGTGCCAGTGGTTTTGCCAATGCTGCATAGCCCGGTGCAACGAATTAACCCATGCTTCACCTAACAAAGGCGCGATAGGTTCGCCGGTTTGTTGGTGCAGGCGTTGCATGTGGAGCACTTGTGGCCCTGCGAAGTAAAGCACCAAAGGGTGTGCCTGAGGAAAGTGATAAAAGGTGAACCTGTCAGCTTCTAGTGGTTGGTGATGCTTTGCTTGCTGCAGTAGGTGGTGAGTGCTTAGGCCTTGTTTTGTGGGGGCAATCTGATTAAAAGCCTGTAGGCCTTGTTCCGTTTTGTTGGTCAGCAATGTTGGGGCACTTAAAAATAATAGAGCAGCGCCAACGCTGATGTATAGAGCGATACGTTTCATGAAAGCCACATTAAAGAGCCCCAACCAAACACACCAGTGAAGGTGTGGGGGTTGGGGGGGGAAGTAAACGCTGCCTACAAAGGCAACACCTCAAAAGTAGCTGTATAGCTCGCGCGTCGTTTAGCCCTTTGAGTTTCGGCCTGATTGTCCTCGTAGATCGCATTCAGCCAGTACATGCCCGCGTGCGGCCAAGTAATGTTAATGTAGCCTTCTTCGTCCGCAGTGGTGGATATTGCTTCTTGGGCATCACGGTAGCGCATACCGCCAGGTATTACTTCCACACTGGAATTGGCGGCGGGTTTGCCGTCTATTAATAATTGAAAGCGTGCTGTTTCTGTGGCGAACAGGTCGTTAGGATGGGTGTGCGGTAGGAGCTCTAACCCTTGCTTGCTGAGAGTTAGAGCTTCTGTAGTGGGGGCGCCATTGGTAACGAAGGTTTCTAAACGCCGATGGATTTCTGTCAACTGCACTTGCTTGGCATTTTCAGGGACAGCTTGGCTAAGTTCTGCTAAAGCACCTCGCCAGCGTTTGCGCTCGCCATTTTCTTCCCACATGGCGAAAGCCCCTTCGTTAACGGCAGCAATCTTATAGGTGCCGTTTTCTGTTAGTTCCACGTCAAATACTGAGCGGTAGCGGCCTTTGCTGGGGTTTTGCATGGCCACTTCTTTGCCTTTGGGGTTAAATATTTTTATGGCGCTGAGATCCATGGCGTGATAATCCGTGTGGAAAATATCATTGGAAATGGCGGCGTCCACGGTGACCCAAGCATTGTCGCTAGAAAGCACAGTGGCAGCAGGTAATATCCAAGCTCGGTGTGCTTGGGCGTTGATCGGTAACATTAAGCTCGCAGCGAGTGCGGCAAGGCTAATGGTGCGTAAGAGCGATGTATACATAGCAGTGTCCTATTAAGGTTTAATGGTCAATTGAACGGTGCCAAGCTCGCTGTCGCCAGCTTGTTGAAACTTGGTTGCTGTGGTTTGTGGCCAAGTGAAAGGTAGTGTGACCATTTCGCGGCCGCCCACTTCCCGTGCAGCTTCTACGCGCAACTGATATTTGCCAGGGGCAAGCTCAGAAAATGGCGCTGCTTGGGTGGAATAGGTGAGAGTGTGCACACCCACAGGGCGGGTAGCGCCGGTTACGCCTTCCACGGGTACGCTGGTGGTGCGGCCCGATTTGCGCCACCATTGGCGCATATCTTTTAGCCACTTTTCACCTTCGTTATTGCGTAGCTTTTGGTCGTACCAAACGCTGAGATTGGCCACAAATTGCCCGTTTTCGTTTTCTAGCCAAGCTGCTACATAAGGCCGATGGTATTCGGCCACATTCAGTGCAGGCACCTCAATACTCAGTTCAACGTCCTGTGCATGGGCGAAGCTGGCACAGGCCAGTAAGGTAAGTGTTGCCAGTGTTTTTCTCATGGGTCTCTCCTATGTGTGTACAAATAGCACAAGCAGTACTAATGGAATGAGGGTGCCTGTGGCCACAAGCGGCCAAGTGCTAGGGCGGTTTTTGCTGTATAGCTGCAACAAAACGAGGCCAGTGATGGAAAAAATGAGGCAGGCTAAAGCAAAAATATCGATAAACCAGCTCCACGCCGTGCCCGTATTGCGCCCTTTATGTAAGTCGTTTAACCAGGCCACCCAACCGCGCGACGTGCTTTCATAAAAAATGTTGCCTGTTTGGCGGTCAATGGCGAGCCAGGCGTCACCGCCTGGTCGTGGTAAATCGAGATAGATTTCGGCGTCGTCCCACTCTGCTTGAGCCCAATTTAGGGTTAGTTGCAGATGTTGTTTAAACCAGGCGTCCACATTGGCGTCGATGGGCTCCTGTTCCAGTTGGTGTAGTAACTTGCTAGGAAGGTGCGCTTCTTTGGTGGTTATGGTGGGGCGCGCAGGAAGGTCGGCAGCGTGGTTCAATGTGATGCCAGTAAAAGCAAACAAGAGCATGACCACCAAGCTCATGGCGGCGCTTATCCAGTGTGCTTGGTGTAAGAGACGTATCCAAAATGCTTTAGTGTTGGTTTTCATTTTTTCTGCGTTACTGGCTTGAGGATTAAGGTTGTAAATGGGGGCTGGATATTATCTTTTGCCTTTTTGTAGGTGAGATTCGGGGCAATATTGTTAGCCTCCATTATTGTTGATGAGAACCATAGTCTAAATGATAATCGTTCGCAAGTAGGTGGTGTGATTTTGATGGATTATGAGTGGGTGTTGGGGTAGAAAAAGGTAGGTGTGCTGAAATAGCAAATAAAACAGATCACCGCAGCGCTCTTCGGGTAAGAGTGCTGCGGTTTAAATCAACGGTTTAAGGGCACAGGGCAGGTGAGTGTTTCAGGCTTCAGTACCGCATCTAATTGCTCGCGGCTCATGAGTTCGCGCTTTAGCACTTCATCGTAAACACTGGTGCCATTACGATGCGCTTCCTGCGCCACGATGGTGGCGTTGGCATAGCCGATATAAGGGTTCAGGGCGGTAACAATACCAATAGCATTGCTGACGGTGCACTTTAGGTGTTCGGTGTTCACCGTAATGCCTTTCACGCAGTTAAGGGCTAACGTGTTGCACGCCGCGCCAAGGTGTTTGGCGCTCTTGAAAATGCTGTGCGCAATAATGGGTTCGAAGGCGTTGAGCTGCAACTGTCCTGCTTCGGCTGCCATAGTGACGGTAAGATCGTTGCCGATGACTTCAAACGCCACTTGGCTCACCACTTCTGGCACCACAGGGTTTACTTTGCCAGGCATGATGCTCGAACCTGCTTGCACTGCGGGTAAATTAATCTCATTAAAACCAGCGCGTGGGCCACTAGAGAGCAAGCGTAAGTCGTTGCAAATCTTCGATAGTTTGGTGGCTGCGTTTTTGATCGCACCAGACACTAGCACGAAGCCGCCGCAATCTTGCGTGGCGCTAATGAGGTCTTTCGCGCTCACTAACGGAATGCCGGTGATCTCGCGCAGGTGTTTCACCACAATGCGGGCATAATCAGGGTGCGAAGCAATGCCGGTACCAATGGCGGTGCCGCCAAGGTTAATTTCACAAATATGGCTTTGCGCCTCACGCAGCACGCGCTCATCGTTGCTGAGCATGGTCACATAGGTTTGAAATTCTTGGCCCAAGGTCATGGGCACAGCGTCTTGTAACTGGGTGCGGCCAATTTTAAGAATATCTTTATATTCTTCCGCCTTGTCGGCGAAGGCTTCGCGCAAGTCTGCTATTTCGCCGACTAAACGAGTGATTTTGTGCCACAAAGCAATTTTCAAGGCGGTGGGGTACACGTCGTTAGTGCTTTGCCCAAAGTTCACATGCTCGTTGGGGTGAAGGTGTTTAAATTCGCCCTTTTTGTGCCCCATGAGTTCGAGCGCACGGTTAGCGATCACTTCGTTGGCATTCATATTTGTAGAGGTGCCGGCACCACCTTGAATAACGTCCACGACAAATTGATCATGCAATTCGCCGGCGATAATTTCATCGCACGCAGCACAAATAGCCTGGCAGTGCTCCTCAGAAAGAACGCCTACCTCGTGGTTGGTGAGGGCCGCTGCTTTTTTTACACTAGCAAGGGCGCGCACTAAATCTGGGTAGATGTAAATAGGAACATCTGTAATAGGGAAGTTTTCAGTGGCTCTTAGAGTGTGAACGCCATAATAAACGGAATTAGGCAGTTCGCGTTCGCCCACTAAATCATGTTCGATGCGGATATCGGAAGCCTGAGTCATTTAAATATAAAAGCCTCTTGGAAATAAATTAAGAGCCATATCATAAACTAAAATGAAGCAAAACTGACAGAAAAATAATGACAGGAGATGTTGGCGGCCTTTGCGATCTTGTTATCTTGTTGTTTTTAATAGGGTAAAATGGTTTTTTGCCTGTTTAAAAAGATAGACTAGTGGGTCAGAGGGGCGCTGAAAAGCATTTGCTAAAGTCAGTTTTCACCACAGCTAAGGGTGAAGGCGCTTTATATTGTCGCAAATAATGGCGGCGGCTACGGCCACGTTTAAAGATTCTGCCGCGCCAAAAGCAGGAATGGTGATTTTGTGCGTAACGTAATCAGAAAGCGCAGCGTTGATGCCGTGCGCTTCACTGCCTAACAAAATAACACCCCCCGAGTTGCTCGGCGCCAGTTGATGAATGGATTGACCATCTAGGTAGGCGCCATAAATGTTGCTGCCTGAGGGTAAGTGTTGGAAATATTCGCTGAGCGGCAGTTGTTGTACAGGTACGCGCAGGAAAGAGCCTTTGGAGGCATTGATCACTTTTGGGTTGTACAGGTCCACCGTGGTGGGGGAGCAAACGAGTTGTTCGATGCCGTACCAGTCTGCAATGCGCAGCAAGCTGCCAAGGTTGCCAGGATCATTAATGTCGTCGAGCGCTAGCGTCCAAGCGTTTGCGGAGGGTGTTTGGTGAGTGGTTGCTGCTTGGTGAGCCACAGCAATAGCTGCGTTGTTTGTCACCAGCGAGCCCGCAGCGGTTAAGGCTTTGGCGCTGCATTCCACCACGGGGATGTTGCGCGCTAACACCAGCGCTTGATGCGCTGCTAAGAAGGTGGTGGTGGCATAGAGGCTGTGGATGTTCCAGGTAGAAGCTAGCAGCTCAGCCACAATTTTTTCGCCCTCAACAAGGAATAAACCGGTTTCACGACGTGTTTTTTTGCGTTGTAAGGCGCGAATGTTTTTGGCTTGATTCTTGCTTAGCATGGTGGCTCCTAAAGGTGGGCGAATGGGGTATTATAGCGCCTTGGTTGTTTTACGCATGATAAGCGCCGCAATTTAGGTGTCCAACAAAACACGCTACACAGAAAAAACAAAACTTTCTCTAAGAAGAGGTTGGAGGGTCACGGTTTCTGTTGCGTCTTCGGCGTGCAAAAATAGCCGTGGTCCTGCAGTGATAAAGCCCCAGTATTGTAAAAAACGCTTCATAAAACGTGTGTTGATTAATATGTGCAGCTGCTCTGTGGCTGAGTGGTAGTGACTCACGGGCATTTGCTCCAGCAAAGCAGGGAAGGCGCGGGCCGTTTCTGTGATGAGTGTGTTCGCGGAGCCGTGTTGTTGCAGCCGCCATAACATAAACAGCCAGAATAGGCGTAAATCAGTTTGATCATCGAAGCTGTCAAAGTAACCCCAGTTATAGTGGCTAACGGCGGCGTCGAGCATGGGCAAAAAGAAAGCATGCAAGCCTTGTGCTTGGTACTGCTTTTGCGCCGTTTTTTTAACATGAAAAGCGCCACTTCTATGGTAAATAACGCCAGCAATTTCGGCTAAAACACGGGTGTAATGTAAGGCATTAAACTGATCTTCATTATGGCCTTGATATTCACTGATACTGGGCACCGTTTCGAGCTCTGCCACGGTAAATTCAGGCAACAATGCAGTAGCTTGTTTAACCAGTTTAACGGGTAAATTGCCTTTTGCTGTGGCTTTGAAGGAACCGCCTTGCTGCATGGCTTCATCTAGTATCAAGGCTAAATAACGCATCACGGGGCTGTCGGATAAATCGCTGGGTGTGTTGATCGTGACATCAATTAACTCATCCAGCGGGGCATACAGCCAATTTTGCATCTGCGTAGATGTGAGACCACAAAAATCAGCATGTGGCTGATGATTGCGCTGCTCTATTTTTCGCTGCGCCACAAGATTTAGTTCATCAATACTAAGGCTGGGATTCATTGCTACTGCTTGAGCAATGTCATCGGCAAGCGCAGCTTGTTGTTGGGCGATGCTGTTCATGCAGCAGCGTTTATATTTTTTCTCGCTGCCACAGGGGCAGGGGGTGTTGCGGCCTAACTTCATGTGGAGTGCCTATGTTGTGTGTTTATGTTGGTTAAGGCTAGTTCTCTAAAGCCATACGCGCAATTTTTTCCAGCAACGAGCTTTGCGTCACCTCTTTATAGCGCAGCAAATCCAACGTATAGGTGCGCAATAACAATTGTGCAGCGGCTGTATTGAGCGCATCCACAGGTTGGCCTGAAAAATCTTTTGCTACTAATTTGTAAACTCTGATCGCCTTATGCGGCGACTGGCTGATCTGATTGCTGGTGCTACAAAACAACAAAGCTTCATCACCATTTTTTTGTATAAACAATTGCTGGTAACGGCTGGTGGGGTGTCCTTTAGGCTTAGGCGTCAGATAGTACGGCAGGCAAGTACGCTGCGGGTGGCCGGTTTTCTGAATCTTTCCAGCATTGGCCTGTGCCTCTTGCAAGCTGCAGCGTTCGGCAGAACCTATGATTTGTGGCACGCGACTCGTTGAGTAACGGTTGATGACCACCTGTTGCTCGGCATCCACCAGATAAAAGCTGCCATCGCGTAATTGATCAACAGTCTCAGTACTCATTCCAGGTACTTCATAACGCACCCGCTGCTCATCGTCGTACAGTTTGGCTGGTGAAATACTAAGGCGTCCTGACTTAAATTCAATGTGTGTTACGGCAATATAGCTAGCCTTGCCTTTACCCTTTTTAAAGTTGCGCACCGCTACCAAAATAAATTGACCGTCAGGCACTTGAAAGCCATCAATACAGCCATCCACCAATACAGCCTCTTTTAAACTTAGCTCATAACGCAGCATGGCTAATTGTGGCGCGATAATCGGCGCGGCTTCTGGCTTAAAGCGTGCAACTTTATTTAGATCAATATTAAGGCCTTGTAACACCTTGGAACCATGCTGCTCAAGCTCTAGGAAACGAGTGATTTTTAATTGACTGTAATAATCGAGCTGCTGCAACCGCTGTGCTTGCTCACTGCGCTCCTTACCTTGCACCCATGCGAGCGCCTGCCAAAAAGTGTTCAGCTGTTTGTGCTCGCGTTCACCTTTCTTATTTACGACTAGAGCGGTGATGCTAGAACCATTGTCTTTCTGCTCCGCATTAATGACCAAATAATTGCAGTGGGGGCTGAGCGCTTCAATGGCTGTCGGCTGAATGATATCCGCCGCAGCCAGATCCGTTTTTAGCTGCTGTAAAAAAGCCTGCCGTTGCTCTACATAAGCACACTCACCCAGGTTATCAATCAATACCAGCGGGCGTTGTAAGCGCTTCTCTTTAGCGCTTACAAATTGCAACTGACAATGAGTGGCTTGATACACCTGTGGCGTAAAAGCAATTTTACTGCTGGTTAAAATGTCGCTGATAAGTCGCTGTAAGCGATTTTCGGCATGGTTACGGCAGCCCGCGTAGTCTTTATTGGCAAAGCGCATATAAGGCATTTTGCTGTACCGTCGCCCGTCCACTTTCTTAATCACCTGTAACGTGGTTTGGTTGGCAATCAGCACGCGGTCTGCATCACCGACCAGTCCGAGTCCTGCGTTTTTTGCGCGAAAGCAGCTTAAAAAAAGCTTAAAGGTTAAGTCTTGAAAGTCGGGAGAGTAAAATAATTCATATTGCAACCCGTCAATATAAAACTCGCCTTTCTTGTTGGGCCCACCGGGTTGCACGGCAGCACCAAAATACAACTCACTGTTGTAATCCACCGCACCCAGTTCGCTGTACTGCGCCACATCCTCAAGTAACAGCAGTTTAATTCTTAAGGCCAATACAGTTTGCGCAATTTGATGGGTATTAAAGTGCTGAATATCGTGCAGTTTTTGCGCCGTAAACTGCGCTTGAGGCGACAGATAGATCACCAAATACCGCACACCCTCTCTTAAAATCTCATATTTCAAAGCGGAACTTGCTTTAACTGCGATTTTATCAGCCACTCTATGGCGTACTTCCTTATAAACAGCTTGCAGATGAGCCTCCCAACTCTGCTCTTTCGCTTTAGGTCGCTCAAGAATAAAGGCATCAATGCCCCAGCCCTCCTCATCATGAAACGCTAAGAGTTTTTGCAAGACCTGCTCGGCTGGTTCGCCAATATCAAACAACTGAGTGCGCGCCGGCGGTGCATAATGTGCAGGCTCTTGCAGCCCCCATTCAGCTGCCATATCAACCTGATAGCTCACTTTGTGCAATGCATTGCTCTTCATTCTTGTTCTCCTTTTGGATCCCTCTCAGCGGCGTCTAATAGCGCTAAGAGCGTTGGGCTTATACGTAACTGATAACGCAACTTGGCTTGATCTTTTAATGTGTGGTGAGACTCATAAAGCGGAATGGATTTAAACAAATTTAAATAAAACAGCTGCTCTTGCGCCATTTGCTCGGCACGGTCATTCAAGGCATTTCGACTGTAACGGGTGTTTAAATACACCGCGCGCACCTGCTGGATCTGCGGGTTATTGACACTCAGCTGCTGTAACCTGTGCAACCTTTGCAGTGCTTGAGCATGGAGCTCTTGCCCTTGCTGACGGTGATTAGCACCCATGCGCCAGTTCTTCGCATCAATGGCAATCAGCTGCTGACCCACTCGGCAATACACATCAAAATCTTCATAGTAATGACTGCCAAGCTGCTCGCACACTTGCTGGGGTGTGAGCGCCTGAATGCCGGCATGCTCAAGCACACGCTGCACTTGCCACTCACCGATATTACCCATTAGCAGTGGCAGCAATTTAGGGATAGGCATATTGTGTTGCAGTGGCTCTGGCTTCAACTTGAGGAAATCACTGAAGAGCTTTTTCTCCAAAACAAACGCATTGTCACTCATATCTTGATGGTAGGGCGGCAACAGCTTCTCCGGCTGATAGGCCGTGGTGCCGCTGGCTAAATCAGTTAAACCATAAGGCTCATCGGCAGCCCGCGCGACAATCACTTGCTCCCAGTCGGCCTCGCGGGTCAAATAGAAGTGATCAATGCAGTGGGCCAAAAAAGAATCCTTTTTAACCCAAGCCGTGCGCTGCAGGCGGGCAATATAAGCTTGAGGGTTCTGAAAGCTATCACTGTGGCGCAGGGCCTCATTAAATGCGATCGCATCAGCATCACCTGCTTTCGCCTGCGGTAAAATCTGCTGCACAAAAATCTTTTCAAATGCATCGTAGTGCTGGCAGGCTTGCTCCACTTTGTGCTCAAAAGAGCGGCGCTGTTGCCCATCCGCAAAGCTGGCTTGCTGCAAGTGCTGCAACGCATGCGTGGCCCATGCATGATTGTGCAAACTTAAGGAGGCTAGCAACACCTGTGCATCCGGATGACGTTTTAAATCACGAAATACCCGCATAGCATTAAGCTGCACATCGTATGGCAGCTGAATATAGCCCACCATAATGGCATCGCGCCGCTCGGTGCGGCCAAAGGTTTGCATGGCTGTTTTATGCAATTCCACAACATGCTCCCTATCTAATAAGCGTCCTGCAGAAGAGTCGACTAAATCAGTCTCAAACTCATCCACACGGCGCAAAACAGGGCCATGACTGTAGTGTTTAAGCAACGTAATATAGTTGGCCAAGGTATTGCGGCTACGGCTACCCGTCTGCGTATCCTTCTGCGTCACCTGGCTCCAATAACTGCTGCATACCAATATCAAGCGCTGAAAGTCCACCTGAAACACCCGCTCATCAAGCAGGTAACTCACATAATGGTTCAGCCCGGTGCTCGCCCCTTTAAAATGCGACACCATGCAAATGGTTAGATCAGGCCGATCAACTCGCAGGTACTCACGCACCTGATCTTCACGGTTAAGCCGAGAATCAAACATCACCACACGCAGCGGGTTTTTGTCTTTAAACGGCCGAAACTCAAAGACTCGATGCAAATCCTGATCTTGGCGTTTATCAATTATCACCAGCCTCCGTTCAGGGGTGGAGCTGCGTGTTTGAGCATCCAAATACAAGCCCAGTACGCGAAAAAAACGACCACTTAAGCCAATACTTAAAGAGTGATTTTCAGTATAGGCCGCCAACAAAACAGCTTGTAAATGCCGACAAAACTCACGATGGTGATAACGATTATGCTTAATGTCGTGTAGGTAAGGCTGCAGCAGTTGCAACCAACGCTCATACACCCGCAAAAATGCTGGTTCATTCACGACAGGCGATAGCAGTAGCTGCTGCTCATCAAAGACTTCAATATTGACCGGCCGTATCTTGCTTCGTAGTGTGCGTACGCTAACGAGTGACTGGGTTGCTGCAAGATCACGGCGACGCGTGTGGAAGCCTAAAATACTGGCATAACGCTCTAAAAAAGGCCGACTGTATTGCCCATTATAGGTGCTAGGAAACCCTGCAGTAGCTGAAAGTAAAGTCACTGTATTGCGCGTTTGATACAACATGCGCAACAAACTAATTTCCGGTAACTCCTTAATCAACTCCATACGAAACTTGAGCAAAATCCAGCCCTTGACTTGCTCAGCCTTCATCATCACCTGATCGCGCGGCGACAAGGAAAACAAGGTTTTGGGCTGGAAGTAAGTGAAGAAATCATCAATAAACTGCGCATGATCACCTTGGCCAGCCAATAAGTATTTAGCCTCGCCCTTGATCGCTTGCGCCTTACCAATAAAGCGCGATAACGGATTATTATGATTAGCCTGCTCTTGCTGGGATAGCATGTGTTGCACCCGACTGGGTTGCACTAAAGTGGCGGACGCCGCTAAGACAGCCGTCACCGTCTGATACAACTCATAAAGGCTAAAGTTATTATCGTCTGCGTCATCAGCTGCCACATACATCTCGGTATACGAATAACGGCCATGGCTGCGTAAACGAATACGACGCAAATCATCTTCACGATAAAAACGCTGAATCTGATGACTAAACACATTGCCAATCAGCGCAATCACCTGCTCAGTGTTGCGCCCATCCACCACCACGTCCAGCAAGGTATTTTGAAACAATTGAGTCAGCTGCTTGAGCTCAAAGTCAGCCCTTAAATCACACTTGGCTAAAGCTTTTTTAATCTCATCGATATAGTCTTTGAGCGCTTCGTAATTCGGCGCGCGCGGATCATCCGCACACTCGTCCACAAACTCGATCACCCGATGCAAGGTCGCTAACAAGGAAGGGAGCTACACATCATCACTGAGCAGTATTTTAGTAACGTTTTGCTGAAAGATCGCATAGGCGTCATGCTCTTCATCCAGCACCAACGTAAAACGAATATCGCGCAAGGCAACAGGTGAATCTGCATCATGCACAAAATACTGCGTTTTTAACGCGTCTATACGCTCCCCTTCGGGTAACTGCGCCAGCTCTCCCAGTGGGTTATCTGGCAAGACTTTTTTCTGCCCTAATAGGCAATCCAAAGGGCGCGTATAGTGTACAAAATGCCCCTCTTTACTCTGGCGCAGTAGAGTTACGCTGCCATCAAACTTCTTCGTAGTCGCCAGTAAAATACAGCGCTGATATAAGGCGGCTTGAAAAGGAAAAAGATGCTGCAACATACTGACAGCCAGTTGCGGCTTGCCCTGAAGATCGTGCTCCGCTGCAATCATCAGCGTCTCTATATCTGTGTTCAACCCATTGAGCAGCTCGACACACGCCTCTTGTAAACGGCGCACCAGATTAAAATTGCTTTTATCGAGTTGATCTTGCAGCCATTGCTGTTCATCAATAAAGCCTGCATCCGCTTCTTCAGATAAGCGTCTCTCAAGACGCGCGTGAGTAAATAGCTCTTCTTCTAGCCGGTTAAAAGCCACTAAGGCTGCGTTGGGACCATCATTTAAGCTGCGTTTTAGTAACCCTGTTGCCTGCTTAATCCAGCGCTGGTAGCGATTTTTATTAGTGGCTTCTTCACCTTGCTGCTCTTGCCCCCAAGGAATAAAAGCCAAGTCAGCTAAATCACCAATAGATAAAAAAGGTAAAACCTTAACCTGCTTGCGCTCAGCCAACTCAATAATCTCTGCTGGCAAATCAATCTGTGATTTGAGCGGCGTAATAAAAACCAAATTGCGATGCCCTTGGCCAGGCAACACAGCTGGGTTCACCGCACGGAGATATTGATAAAAAACGCTGAAGGTTTTACCGCTGGCGGTACCATCCTGAGACTGGATTAACAGCGGTGTTTCATCTTCAGTAAATTGATAAAACTCACCGGCTTTTTGGCGGGCTTGGTTAACGGCCTGCTGCAGTGAGTCAGGTAAGGGGTGCGCTGATAGGGCCATGGCTATCTCCTTAAGGTTGTCTTTGAATGTTTAGATCTAAAGATCAGCAAATAGACATTACAGCAGGATTAAGCGACAAAACGGGTCGCTCCAATGGCTTTTAGTGCTGTCAATTTGTAAGAAATCTTAGTATGCAAGCTTTAAGCAGCAGGGTCTCGGTGACATGGTTTGGAGTTGGGTGGCAATCGGTGTTTAAAAGCCCTACAATGCGCGGCTTTCTAGCCTTGTTAGTAGCGCTTTAAAAGCAACCTTAAAGCCAATAAGGTGGTTTGAAGACAGCCAGTAAGTACCCACTTGTGTATGCAGGGGTGGGGCTGTATAATATTGGCTCAATCGAAAACAAGGTTGGGGCCAAAGCTCGGCGCTGAGATGCGCCTTACATTGCTTTGGTAAATAAAAATATTTTGGAGGTACTCCACATTAAGAGTGGTGGCAAAGGCGGCAGTAAGCGCGCCAGAATTAATGATCAAATCAGCGTACCTGAGGTACGTTTAATCGATGAAAACGGCGACCAAGTAGGTGTTGTGCCAATTAAAGAGGCGTTAGCACTAGCTGAGGAAAGAAGGCTAGATTTAGTTGAGCTATCGCCCGACGCAAAACCACCCGTATGTCGTTTAATGGACTACGGTAAACACTTGTTCGATCTCCGCCAAAAACAGCGTGAGAGCCGCAGAAAACAGCGCCGTATGCAAGTGAAGGAAGTTAAATTTCGTCCTGGCACAGATGAGGGAGATTACAACGTTAAGTTGCGTAATCTTATCCGCTTCTTAGAGGCAGGCGATAAGGCCAAGGTAACCGTTCGTTTCCGCGGCCGTGAGATGGCTCACCAATCCTTAGGGTTGGAATTGCTAAAGCGCATTGAGGCCGATCTCGAAGAGTACGGATCTGTAGAACAGCGCCCCAATATGGAAGGTCGCCAAATGGTGATGGTGCTAGGTCCGCAGCGTAAAAAGTGATCGACATAACGTCGGTGTAAATTAATCAACAAACTTGAGAGCATAAAATGCCAAAGATGAAATCAAACCGCGGGGCAGCAAAGCGTTTTAAGAAAACCGCCTCCGGTTTCAAACGTAAGCAGGCGTTCAAAAGCCACATCCTAACTAAGAAAACCCCTAAGCGTATTCGTCAGTTGCGTCCAAGAACGCAAGTGCACGCTGCCGATGTTGCCTTAGTTAAGCGTATGTTACCGGGTGTTTAACCCTTTTTAATTACCCAGGGTTGCCTGGCTTTTGGAGAATTGAATCATGGCTCGAGTAAAACGTGGTGTACAAACACGCCGTCGTCACAAGAAAATTTTAAAACTAGCGAAAGGCTACTATGGTGCCCGCAGCCGTTCTTACCGCACCGCGGTGCAGTCGGTATTGCGTGCAGGCCAGTATGCTTACCGCGACCGTAAAGTAAGAAAGCGTCAATTCCGCCGTTTGTGGATTGTACGTATTAATGCTGGTGCGCGTCAGCACGAGTTGTCTTACAGCCGTTTCATTAATGGCTTGAAAAAGTCCTCAATTGAAATCGACCGTAAAGTATTAGCAGACCTAGCAGTGCATGATAAAGCCGCTTTTGGTGCTTTAGTTGAAAAAGCCAAAGCGAGCCTTGCTGCCTGAGTCATATGCTAGACAGAATGTGAACAGCATCGCTGCATAGCGATGAAGAACAGGGGAAGAGCTCGTGCTCTTTCCCTGTTTTTGTTTGCGAACCACTAACACGCCAATCATGAAAGCGGCCATCATTTCTTTCGCTTTTGGCATTCGCCAACGATGATTTAGCCGGAGACAATAATGGAAGATCTTCAACCCTTAACAGAAGCCGCGCTTGCAGAAGTAGCAAACGCCAGTGCTTTGCGTGAGTTGGATGAAGTAAGAGTTAAATATTTGGGCAAAAAAGGCTCCATCAGCGCTTTGCTCAAAGGGTTGGGTAAGCTCTCCGCAGAAGAGCGCCCTAAAGCTGGTGCGGTGATTAACGAAGCGCGCCAACGTGTGCAACAAGCTATTGAAGAGCGCAAAGAGGCGTTGGCATCCGCAGCACTGGCGGAGCAATTGGCCAGTGAGCGCATCGATGTAACGTTGCCGGGCCGTGGTGAAAAACCTGGCAGTTTGCACCCGGTAACGCGTATGCGCCGCCGCATTGAAGATTTTTTTGTGGGCCTTGGTTACGACATTGTTGAAGGGCCGGAAGTGGAAGATGACTTCCATAACTTTGAAGCGCTGAATATTCCAGATCATCACCCTGCGCGCGCCATGCACGATACCTTTTACTTTGATGCAAGCCATTTGCTGCGAACACACACATCGCCCGTACAAGTGCGCACCATGGAGGCAGGCAAGCCGCCGTTTAGCATTATTGCTCCAGGCCGTGTTTACCGCAGTGATTCAGACGTTACCCACACCCCTATGTTCCACCAAGTGGAAGGTTTGTTAGTGGATAAGGGTATTACTTTGGCAGATTTGCGCGGTACCGTGGCGGCTTTTTTGCGCCATATTTTTGAAGTGGAAGATTTGCCTGTGCGTTTCCGTCCATCTTATTTCCCTTTTACTGAGCCCTCGGCAGAAGTGGATATTGGCTGTACGCAGTGCGGCGGTGTAGGTTGCCGTGTGTGCCAACAAACAGGTTGGCTTGAAATTATGGGTTGCGGCATGGTGCACCCGAAAGTGTTACGCCACGGTGGCGTTGATCCAGAAGAATACTCTGGTTTTGCTTTCGGCATGGGCATCGAACGCTTAGCCATGTTGCGTTACGGCGTGAACGATTTACGCCTGTTCTTTGAAAACGACGAACGTTTTCTCGCCCAATTCCACTGAGCAAGGATTAAGTAGCATGTTAATAAGTGAAGCTTGGCTCAGAGAGTGGGCCAACCCAGATTTAAATTCAGCTGATTTATGCCATCAAATTACCATGGCTGGTTTAGAAGTGGACGGCGTTGAACCTGCCGCTCCCGCTTTTACCGGCGTTGTTGTGGGTGAAGTGGTAAGCGTGGCACAACACCCCGATGCCGACAAATTATCAGTGTGTGAAGTGAACGACGGCACTGAGCAGCACACTATTGTGTGTGGCGCCCCAAACGTACGTGTGGGCATGAAAGCCCCTGTGGCGCGTGTAGGTGCTGTGTTGCCAGGCGATTTCAAAATTAAAAAAGCCAAGTTGCGCGGCCAGCCCTCCCGCGGCATGCTGTGCAGTGCTTCAGAGCTTGGCTTAGAAGATATTGTGGATGGCTTGTTAGAGCTGCCTGCAGACGCTCCGTTAGGCCAGTGCATTCGCGAATATTTGCAATTAGATGACACCTTAATTGAGGTGGATTTAACGCCTAACCGTGCGGATTGTTTAAGCATTCGTGGGGTGGCCCGTGAAGTGGGTGTGCTGAATGATATTGCTGTACAAGCACCTAGCATAGACGCGGTACCTGCGAGCCACGATGAAGTGATGTCAGTAGCTGTGCATGCGCCTGAAGGCTGCCCACGCTACTTGTCGCGTGTTATTCGTAATGTGGATGCGAGCCTCACGAGCCCTGTGTGGTTGCAAGAGCGCTTGCGCCGTTCTGGCATGCGTTCTGTTGATCCCATCGTGGATGTCACCAACTACGTATTAATAGAACTCGGCCAACCGTTGCATGCGTTTGATAAGGCAAAAATCGATGGCAGCATCCAGGTGCGTTATGCCAAAGAGGGCGAAAAACTCGCTGCTTTAGGAGGTGAAAAACTCACCTTAACCGCAGACTCCTTGGTGATTGCAGACGACAACAACGCTTTAGCCTTGGCAGGCATTACCGGCGGTGAAGAGTCTGCCGTGTCGGCCGGCACCAAAGACATTGTGCTCGAATGTGCTTTCTTTGCGCCGCTAAAAGTGGTGGGTAAAGCACGTGGTTACGGTTTACACACGGATTCCTCGCACCGCTTCGAACGCGGTGTGGATCCGCAGCTTCAGGCCCAAGCCATGGAGCGTGCGACGGCATTAATTCTTGCATTGGCAGGCGGTGAAGCAGGGCCCGTGTTAGAAGTGGCCTCGGCAGAACATTTGCCCGCCAATCAAGCCATTGCTTTGAGTGCTGAGCGCGTTACTCGTTTACTCGGTTTCTCCGTACCAGAAGCCGATATTGAAAAGGCGCTAACCGCGCTTGGCATGGATGTGGTTAAACAAGGCGCAGGGCAGTGGCAGGTGACTGGCCCTAGTTGGCGCTTTGACATGGCCATTGAAGAAGATCTCATTGAAGAGATCGCGCGCATTTATGGTTACGACCGCTTGCCGATTCGTTTACCCGCTATTTCCGGTGGCCACGCGCAGTTAGAAGAGGCGCACCTCAATAGCCGCAAGCTCGCCGACACCCTTAATGACCGCGGCTACCGTGAAGTGATCACATATTCATTTGTGGACCCTAGCATTCAAGCAGCTTTGGCGCCGAATGTTGAGCCTTTGGCGTTGGCCAATCCGCTGTCACGTGATTTATCTGTAATGCGCACCACGTTGTGGGCCGGCATGCTGCCCACGGCACAGCGTAATTTGAACCGCCAAGTGTCGCGCTTGCGCTTGTTTGAGCAAGGGCTGCGCTTTGTACCAGGCGCTTCCATCGATGAATTGCAGCAAGAGCCCATGATCGCTGGTTTGTTGTATGGTAATGCAACACCACGTCACTTCTCTGCTGTCCCCAGTGCGGTGGATTTCTACGATATTAAAGCAGACGTTGAAGCCCTGTTAGCGTTAGGTGGGGTGGCTGAAGAATACAGTTTTGTCGCCGCAGAGCACCCCGTGCTCCACCCAGGCCAGAGTGCAGAGGTGCTGCGCAATGGTGAGTCTGTGGGTTGGGTCGGGCGCTTGCATCCAGGTGTTGCCAAGCAGCTGGATGTGGCTAAAGATATTTATCTGTTTGAACTAAAAGCAGAGGTGCTTGCACAAGGTAAAGTGCCCGCGTTCAGCCCATTGTCAGATCAGCCGGCGGTGCGCCGTGATCTCGCTTTGGTGATGGCTGAATCTGTGCCGGCTGCCACGTTGCTAGAAGCTATTCGTGCCGCGGCCGGTGCTGCGCTAACACGAGTGGAGCTGTTAGATGTTTATCAGGGCGAATCTCTTGGTGAAGAGAAGAAGAGTATCGCTGTGGGCTTGACGTTCCAAGACCCATCACGCACTCTTAAGGATTCTGATATTAATCAACTAATTGACAGTATTCTGGCGCGCGTAAAAGCAGATGCCGGTGCTACACTACGTGAATAAGTAGATAGCAATAACAACTACAATCGAAGGAGAGGCCATGACCACCTTAACCAAAGCAGCCTTAGTTGACCGCTTGCACGAAACGCTAGGCGTGAATAAACGCGAGGCGAAAGAGCTGGTGGAAATGTTTTTTGAAGAGGTGACCGTGGCCTTATCCTCGAATGTGCCCATCAAGTTATCAGGCTTTGGTAACTTTGATTTGCGCGATAAGAGTGAGCGCCCTGGCCGTAACCCAAAAACCGGTGAAGAAGTAGCAGTGTCTGCACGCCGAGTGGTGACGTTCAAGCCAGGCCAAAAATTACGCCAACAGGTAGATAAGTATGCAAGCGCTGACTCAGAGTGATCCAGCTTTACCTGAGATACCCGATAAACGTTACTTCACCATTGGTGAAGTGGGCGAGCTGTGCGATTTAAAACCGCACGTGCTGCGCTATTGGGAGCAAGAATTCAGCCAATTGAAGCCGGTGAAACGCCGTGGCAACCGCCGTTATTACCAGCGCGAAGATGTGTTGTTAGTACGTCAAATTCGTACTTTATTGTACGATCAAGGTTTTACTATTGAAGGTGCACGCCAGCAATTGGCGGGAGAAGTAGCGGTGCTAGGCACGGGTTCTAGCCGTTTGATTGAAGAAGTGCTTGCTGAATTAGAGCAACTGCGCGATTACCTGAAAAATTAATCCTTCCTTTTTTTGATCCTCATACTTTGGTGCGGCAGCAACATGCGTCATACTCCTCTATGCTTATTAAAAAAGAATAATAGAGGTTCCATATGCGCAAAAAGAATGTAGATTCTGCGGTGGCGCGCACGGCTGTAGAAGATAACTTACAAGGCATTATGAGTTTTCTGCGTGAATATCCTCCGTTTAATCAAATGGAAGATACGCATGTGGGCTATTTAATCGAGCACAGCATTCTACGTTTCTATGGCAAGCATGAGTCCATTATTAGCCCCAGTGATGGCCCTATCGAGCATTTTTATATTGTGAAGCAAGGGCGCATTATTGGGCTGAGAAATTTCCAGTTTGAAGATGTTAGCGAACAAACAGAATTAGAAGAAAAAACCACTTTTGAAATTACCATGGGGGAGTGTTTCCCCATTTCCGCTTTGATGGCTGAGCGTGCCACACGCACTACGCATTTAGCGGCAGAAGATACTTTTTGTTTGCTCGTAAGCAAGCCCGCTTTCGTTTATTTGCTGAACCATTGTGTTGTGTTCCGCGATTATTGTGTGCGCGGCATTAGTGGTTTGCTCGACCACGCTGTGCAACAAATACGCCAACAGGCTGCGGCCACAGTGGGCACGCAATACAGCCTTGATACCAGCCTCTCTGAGTTGGTGCTGCGTGAGCCTGTAACGGGCAGTGGCGAGCTGCCTATTCGTGACGCGGTGCGTTTAATGCATGAGCAGCAGGTGGGCAGTTTGCCCATTGTGAATGAAGCGAATTTCCCCGTGGGTATTTTCACCTTGCGCGATTTACGTACGGTAATTGCTTCACAAGCGCATGAGCTAGAGCAGCCCGTGAGCACCGTGATGACAGCGAACCCCACCTATTTGTCGCCACGCCATACTGCGTTTGACGCAGCAGTGGCCATGACAGAACAGCATATTGCCCACCTGTGTATTGTGGAACAGGGCCGTTTGGTGGGCATGATTTCTGAGCGTGATTTGTTTGCACTGCAACGCATGGATTTAGTGCATTTGGCCCGCACTTTGCGTAATGCCCCCACGGTGGAAAGCTTAGTAATGATGCGTGCAGATGTGGAGCAGCTGGTGGAGCGCATGACGGCGCAAGGAGCGAGCCCAGAGCAACTCACACACCTCATTACTCTGCTTAATGATCATACGGTGTGCCGTGTGATTGAGCTGATGATTAAAAAACACGGAGCCCCTGAGGTGCCTTTCACTTGGTTGGTGTTTGGCAGTGAGGCGCGCCAAGAGCAAACCCTGCATACCGACCAAGATAACGGCATGTTGTTTGAAGCAAGCACCCCTGCCGAAGCTGAACGTATTCGGCAGTTATTGTTGCCGCTAGCGCATGCTATTAATAAAGCTTTGCATGCCTGTGGCTTTACTTGGTGCCCTGGCAACATTATGGCGAGCAACCCCGAACTTTGTTTGTCTTATGAAGAGTGGCGGCAACGTTTTGCGTCGCTAGTGCGCAATAGCACGCCAGAGAACCTACTGTATTCCACTATTTATTTTGATTTGCGCGGCATTTGGGGTGAGGTGGAAAAAGTAGAAGCGTTGCGCCGTTATTTACTAAGCCACACGCAAGAAAATAAAAGTTTTCAGCGTTTGTTGGCGCAAAATGCCATGCAGCACAGGCCGCCATTGGGTGGTTTTTTTCGTGATTTCTCTTTGGCAAAAAAGGGCGAACATAAAAACACAGTGGATTTAAAAATTCAGGGTTTAGCGCCTTTTGTGGACGGCATGCGGGTTTTAGCGCTAGCCCATGGAGTGGAGGCGGTGAACACTTTAGACCGTTTGCGTTTGCTCATGAGTAAAGGCGTAATAGACCGGCTAGATGGCGAAGCCTACGAAGAGGCGTATCATTTCATTCAATTGCTGCGCATGCAGGAGCACCACCGTCAAGCGCGCGAAGGGTTAGAATATTCTAACCGCATTGCTCCGCATAAATTGAACAACCTCGATAAACGTATTCTGCGTGAATCCTTGCGCCAGGCGCAGCGTTTGCAAAGCAGTTTAACGTTTCGGTACAAGCTATGAAGCGCTGGCTGCAGTGGTTTAGACGCTCACCCGCTCGTAGCTTAACGGCTTCCATGGCAGCGCGTTTGGCACAGCTGCCTGCGCCGCGCGATAGCACCGCAGCGCTCACGGAGCGTTTCGTGGTGCTCGATGTGGAAGCAACGGGCCTTAACACACGTAAAGATCTTATTTTAGCCATTGGCGCCGTGGCTCTTCAGGATGGCGGCATTGTGTTAGCCGACCGTTTTCACTGTGTGCTAAAACGCGAACACGAAGTCACAGACTCCGTGTTAATACACGGTTTGGGGCCAGACGCAGTGGCTCAAGGCGTTTCGGTGGAGGAGGGGCTGCTGAGTTTTTTAGAGTTCATCCAAGATAGCCCTCTGTTAGCATTTCACGCCCCTTACGACGAACAACTGCTTACGCGGGAGCTGCGCAACGCGTTTGATTATCGATGGCAGCATCGCTGTATAGATGTGGCTGAACTAGCCCCTTTGTTAACGGGCGCTCCATTAAAGGAAAGCACCTTAGACGATTGGCTCACTTACTTTAATATTCCTTTGCTTGAACGGCACCATGCTTGGGGAGATGCGTATGCCACGGCCAAAATGGTGCTACAGCTATTTCGGTTAGCGCAACAGCAAGGCATACACACCAGCGCCGATTTATATCAAAAGCTCGCTCAGTTTAAACAACAAACCTCACCGTCTTTTTCATTTTAAGCAGCAGGCGCTTAAACCCTTTGCTCAATTGCTGTTGAGCGAACCAAGGCCTGTCTTCAGAGTCAGTATTTCATTTTTTTCTTTCTATACATTTATCTAGGCCGCCACACTATGCCGTTCGCACTGATGCGGCGCGCTTGGCATGGCGTTTGGTTGGGTGAAGCGGTGTTGAATTAGGCAGTTGCTAGGCCAAAATTGTCGCTAGACAAGGGGCAAGGATTGCTTTAACCATAGAAGACCAATTAAAGAAAATAATAAGACGCATCGACCTGTGCAATACATAAAAAGGATAATCTAATGAAGAAATTACTTGTGGTGATCTTGCTAGGTGTGCTGTACCTGTTGCTGTGGCCAGTGCCATTGGAGCCGGTCGCTTGGCAGCCCCCACCTGCACCTGAGCTCGTGGGCCCCTATGCGGAAAATAACGCCTTGGCGAAGATTGAACGCTTGGCTGACGGTGTGGCAGAAGGGCCAGAAGATATTCTGTTTGATCAGCGGGGCCATATGTACGCAGGGTTCGTGGATGGCACCATTAGGCGCTTTAATGTGGACGGTGAAGAACCCGTTGTTATCGCGAACACAGGCGGCCGCCCGTTGGGCATGGCATGGGCAGACAACCGTACCATTGCTGTGGCGGATGGCGATAAAGGTTTGTTGGCCGTGAGCTTAGAGGGCGATGTAAAGGTATTAGCAGAAGAAGCTGACGGTTTGCGCTTCGCATTTGCAGACGACGTAGCAGTGGCCAGCGATAGCACTATGTATTTCACTGATGCCACCTATAAATTTGGTGGCGGCGAGTTTATGGCAGATATCTTAGAGCACGGCGGTAACGGCCGATTGCTGAGCTATCACCCAGACACGGGGGTGGTCACCACCTTGTTGGATGGCCTGCAATTCGCCAATGGGGTAGCACTGGGGCCAAACGAAGAATATTTACTCGTGACAGAATCCGGTGCTTACCGTATTGTGCGCTACTGGCTAAAAGGTCCGAAGCAGGGAACGCACGATATTTTCATGGATAATTTGCCAGGTTTGCCCGATAACATTTCTTTCGATGGTGAAGAAACGTTTTGGCTAGCATTGTTCACATCGCGCAATAAGATGCTCGATGCCATCGCCGGGCAGCCGTGGTTACGTAAGGTAGCTTATCGATTGCCCACGTTCGTGCAACCGAAAGCAAAACAGCATGCGTTTGTACTAGGGATGAATGCTGAGGGCGAAGTGGTGCATAACTTACAATATGCTGCCAAAGATGCCTACGCACCCATTACAAGTGTACATAAACAGGGTGAAGCGCTTTATTTTGGTAGCTTAACCATTACGGCTATTGGGCGGATGCCTGCGCCAAAATAAGCGTCTTTGTAATCGTCTTATAACATAGGAGTGTGTTACATGGAGTTTGACCCGCACTTAGAACAACAGCGTTTAGATATGCTGGCAGAGCAATTTCTTGTGAATAACGAGGAATCCGCCAAGTTTGTTTTCTTTAGCGCGCCAGATGGAGATTATGTGGGTCATGGTCGTTGGTCTATCAATCAAGACTTACAGACAGAGATCCGCGAATCAGGATTCAGCCAGCTGTTAATGGAGCAATTGCACGAATTGTTGAAGCAGCGTGTGCAACATAATAAACCCCATGCGCGCCAAGGAGTGGTGCATGTTGATGGGAACCGCTTAAGTGTTGAGTGGTTGCCAGAACATCTTGCCAACGAATATTACGAAGAATTTGGCCGCTAGTGCCAAATAAAAATAAAGGGCGGTTAACTAAATGTTAGCCGCCCTTTACTTATTGCACCCCTTTGTTTCTCATGCCCTTCCATAAGGATTTTTTCATACGCTGCTCGCAGGTGTGCGGGAATTGGTGTAGGTGCCTGTGTGGCTTGATCAACATACACGTGGGTCATGCGCGCTTCCGCGCAGAGCTCGCCGGCCGCATTGAAGAGTTTTAAAGCATAAGTAACAGAACTGTTGCCAAGCTTTTCAACTTGCAGCGTAATACGCAATTCCTCTGGATAAGACACCGCTTTTAAATAGGTGCATTGCGACGCCACTATGTAGGCAATGGCATCGGTTTTGCTATGAATGTCTAAACCGTGGGCAATGAGGTAGCGATTAATGGTGGAATCAAAAAAAGCATAATAAGCCACATTATTCACATGGCCATAGATGTCGTTGTCTGCCCAACGCGTTTGTACATAATCGGTAAATACGCCCATCGTCTTAGTAAACCTGTTGGTAAATGGCGAGCGCATCGCTTTCGCTAACGTCGCGCGGGTTGTTGGTGAGTAAGCGCTGCTGCAGCATGGCATCGCTGGCGAGCATGGGAAGATCTTTTTCGGCGACTCCCACTTCACGCAAGGTGGAAGGCAGTTCTAATTCTTCTATTAAGGTGCTGAGGGCCACATCGAGTTCCGGCTCGCTACCTAGTAACGGTGCGATGTCTGCATATAAATCTCGCGTAACTGGCATATTGAAGCGCACCACTTCGGGCAGCACTAAGGCGTTACTCAAACCATGAGGCACGCCAAAATGCCCACCTAGAGGGTAGGCCAGTGCATGCACGGCTGCCACGGGCGCGTTAGTGAAAGCTTGGCCGGCCAAATGAGCGCCGAATAGCATTTGTTCGCGAGCCACTAAGTCGTGGCCTTGATGCGTGGCGGTGCGAATATGCCGGCTCATTATGCTGAGCGCCTCGCGCGCGAGTAAATCGGATAAGGGGTTCTTTTTATGGCGGCTCGTATAGGCCTCAATGGCATGCACCATGGCATCAACACCGGTGGCAGCCGTCACTGCAGCCGGTAAGCCCACGGTGAGGGTGGCATCGAGCACCGCCATGTCAGGAAGTAATTGTGGCGCCACTACGCCGCTTTTGGTGGTGGCGCCGGTGGTGATAATGGCAATAGGCGTGGCTTCTGAACCGGTGCCAGCGGTGGTAGGTACTAAAATAAGCGGTAAACGGGAGCCTTGCACCATACCGATGCCATAGAGGTCTTCTAATGCTTGCGTATTAGCAGGGTGGTGCAAAATAGCCACGAGTTTGGCCACATCCATGGGGCTGCCACCGCCGAAGCCGATAATCATATCGGCGGAACAGGCTTGCGCAGCTTGTACAGCGTTGAGCACCACAGTATCACTAGGATCTGCCGTAACATCTGTAAAGCAGGTTAAGGCAATGCCTTGTTGTTGAAAGCTCGCTTTTACATCATCGAGCATACCTAGTGCAGCGAGGCCTGGGTCGCTAATAAGGAGTATAGATTGGGCCTGCATCTCGCGTGCAAAGCTAGGCAATTGCTGGCTAGCGCCTTGTTGTACGAGTAACCGGCCGGGGCTAATAAAATCAAAATTCATGCCTGTATCCTGTTTGCAACGGTAACGTTATTGCATCACATTGAAGAGTAATCGAGCGATGAAGGCAACAGGGCTTTCGGTTTATTTGCCTGTTTTTCTATGCTTTAAAGTGAAAATATACTTGACAGTATGCCCTCATACTAGACAGTATGTTGGTCGTTGTGGCGCGGGCGGATCGTTTTACCACGGCAGCTAGCTAATAGGAGAAAAGAGAAGTATATGGCTAATTTTTATCTTGTTCGTCACGGGCAAGCCTCCTTTGGAAGTGCTAATTATGATCAGTTATCACCCTTAGGGCATCAACAGTCGCAGTGGCTGGGTGAATACTTTAAAGAAAGAGATGTTACTTTTGATGCTGTTATTAGCGGTGATTTGGTGCGTCACGTGGAAACTGCCGAAGGCATTTTTGCGGGCCTTGGTACGCAACACGAGATTGATGTGCAGCCAGGGTTAAATGAATTCGATTTCCGCCAGTTGTTATTGGCGTATTTAGCCGCAAACCCTAATATAACACCGCCTACTAAGGCTAGTGGACGGCGTGTTTTTTATCAGCTGTTGAAGCAAGCCATGTTTGCTTGGCTTGAACATCAGTTGTCAGGGCCAGAACTAGAATCTTGGGATGATTTTAAACAGCGCATTCAGCAAGCCTTAACGCATATACAGCAACAATACAGTGATACCGATAATGTATTGATTGTGAGTTCAGGCGGTGTGATCGGCACCTTCGGCCACCTTGTGTGGCGTACAGAGCCTACCACGATGGTGGAGATGAATATGCAAATTTATAACAGTGGCATTAGTCATGGTTTCTTCAATCAAGAGGTGTACCGGTTAGCTTCTTTTAACCATGTGCCGCATTTAGATAACTCAGAACGCTTGTCGGCCATTACCTATAGCTAGACGAATGAAAGTAGTTGTTGTTTTTTAAGTAGGGAGTAGAGCAATGGATTTCCAATATACCGAACGTATGCAAAGCCTCATTGAGAAGGCGAAATTGTTCATTGAAAAAGAAATAGAACCGCGTGTACCGGAATACATGGAGCAGTTGGCGGAGGATCCTTGGGGTTCGCCTGCGGTGATGGAAGAACTGAAAGAAAAAGCCAAAGCAGAGGGGCTGTGGAACCTGTTTTTGCCACCCGCCTACGAAGGATACAGCCCGGGCCTTACCAACCTTGAGTACGCGCCTATTGCCGAGTTAACGGGCCGTTGCAGCATTGCTGCAGAGGTGTTTAATTGCTCTGCACCGGATACGGGCAACATGGAAGTGTTGGCTCGCTATGGCAATGAAGAGCAGAAAGAAGAATGGCTGAAGCCGTTGTTGGATGGCACGATTCGCTCAGCTTTTGCCATGACAGAGCCTGAAGTGGCTTCCTCCGATGCCACCAATATTGAAACCTCCATTGTGGCTGATGGCGACGATTACGTGATTAACGGGCGTAAGTTTTTTATCAGTGGTGCTATGCACAAAAAGTGTGAAGTAATGATTGTGATGGGGAAATCCGCCCCAGATAACCCAAATCGTTACGAGCAGCAATCCATGGTGCTCGTGCCACGTAATACGCCAGGTGTAACGGTGGTGCGCCCTATGTCTGTGTTCGGCTACCAAGGCCATCCAGAAGGGCATGCCGAAGTGTTGTTTGAAAATGTTCGTGTGCCGAAAGAGAATATTATTTTGGGTGAGGGCCGTGGTTTTGAAATTGCCCAAGGGCGTTTGGGGCCTGGCCGTATCCACCACTGCATGCGCTTAATTGGTGCTGCACAAAAATCCTTAGAGCTTATGTGCCAACGTGTGAATGAGCGTACTTTATTTGGCCAAAAGATGAGCCAGCTCGGTTCAATACGCGAAGATATCGCTAAGTCTTATTGCGACATTGAACAAGCTCGTTTGCTCACGCTCAAAGCGGCCGATGCTATGGACCGCTACGGCAATAAGGGCGCAAAAGATTTAATCGCTATGATCAAAATTGTGGCGCCTAACATGGCTTCTAGGGTAGTGGATAGAGCTATTCAGGCTCATGGTGGTGTGGGCTTAAGCCAAGATACACCGTTGGCACAATTCTTTTCTTATAGCAGAACCCTACGTTTAGCTGATGGGCCGGATCAAGTGCATATGATGCAGTTGGGCCGTAACCTTGCACGTCGTATGAAAGAATCTGGCGAACTCTAGGAGGCGAAATGACAACAAAAATAGATGAGTTAGATGTTGATAAGTTGGCTACTTATTTAACGGCTGCCGTGCCGGGCTTTAAGGGGCCAATCACTGCAACAAAGTTTGATGGGGGGCAATCTAACCCCACTTTTAAAATTGAGGCTGCTTCTGGTGAATATGTACTCCGTCGCCAGCCCCCTGGCAAGTTACTGCCTTCTGCCCATGCAGTAGATCGTGAGTTTAGAGTAATGAGTGCATTGGCGGGTACCGAAGTGCCTGTGCCACCAATGATTCATCTTTGTGAAGATAAGTCCGTTATTGGCTCTATGTTTTTTCTAATGGATTATTGCAAAGGTGATATTTATTGGAACCCCTCACTGCCAGAAAAAACCCCAGCACAACGTAGTGCTATGTATGCGGAAATGAGCCGAGTATTGGCTGCTTTGCATAGCGTAAATGTAGAAGCGGTTGGTTTGGCCGATTATGGCAGGCCAGGCAACTACTTCGAGCGCCAGTTAAGCCGTTGGACAAAACAATATCGCGCTTCAGAAATTGACCCTATTCCAGCCATGGATGAGTTAATAGCGTGGTTAGAAAAAGCGCTGCCGGAAGATGATGGACAAGTCTCTTTAGTGCACGGCGATTTCCGCCTCGATAACTTTATGTGGCACCCGAACGAAGAAAAAATCATGGCGGTGCTAGATTGGGAATTATCCACGTTAGGCCACCCCTTCTCAGATATCGCTTACCAGTGCATGCAGTTGCGTATGCCCGCCGATAACCCCATCGGTATTCCAGGGTTAGATGGCCTTGATCGAACAGAACTAGGTATCCCTACGGAAGAAGAGTACGTGCGCATGTACTGTGAACGACGCGGCATCGATAGCATTCCTAACTGGTCGTTTTATCTAGCGTTTAACTTTTTCCGTTTTGCTGCCATTGCGCAAGGCGTGGCGAAGCGCGCCTTAGATGGTAATGCTTCTAACAAGCGCGCAAGCCTTGCCGGCAAAGCGGTTGAACCCCTAGCGCAAGCAGCGCTTAACGTTATTCATCAAAACACATAACAACAAAGGTTTTTAAGTATGAGCACTTCATTATTCGATTTAACAGGTAAAGTGGCACTGATAACGGGTGCTAGCCGCGGTATTGGCCAAGCCATTGCTGAGCTATTGGCTGAGCAGGGTGCCCACGTGATTGTTTCTAGCCGTAAAATAGAAGGCTGCCAAGAAGTGGCAGATGGCATTAAAGCAGCAGGCAACAGTGCTGAGGCGTTTGCGTGCCATATTGGCGATTTAGATCAAGTGCAGGCTGTTTTTGCGCATGTGCGCGAGAAGCATGGCAAGCTCGATATTCTCGTTAATAATGCGGCCACCAATCCTTATTACGGCCATATTTTAGACACCTCAGTAGAAGCTTTTGATAAAACCTGCGAAGTAAATATTCGCGGCTATTTCTTTATGTCTACAGAAGGCGCAAAAATCATGCGTGATAATGGCGGCGGCGTTATTGTTAATACCGCTTCTATTAATGGTATTAGGCCAGGTGCCATGCAAGGTATTTACTCTATTACCAAAGCAGCGGTTATTGGCATGACCAAATCGTTCGCCATGGAATGTGCAGAGCACAATATCCGCGTGAATGCTTTGTTACCTGGTTTAACCAAAACAAAGTTTGCGGGCGCTTTGTTTACCGAAGGGGTGTATGAAGAAGCCATGAAGCGTATCCCCATGCGCCGCCATGCGGAGCCTGAAGAAATGGCAGGCACCGTGCTGTATTTAGTCTCTGATGCGTCGAGCTATGTTACCGGTGAGTGTGTGTTAGTGGATGGCGGTATCACCCTCTAGCGCAGCATAAAGCGAGCATAAGAGCGCCAGCCTCAATTGAAGTTGGCGCTTTTTTTGTGCCATAAAAAAGGCCTTGGTGAGAACACCAAGGCCTGTTAGTGGGTGAAAGAGAGGTTAGAATTTAACCACAGCGTTTAAGCTGGTGGCGATAACGTCTTTGTCTTCAAAGCTACCGAAGAGGTTTGCTCCAGCAGGTGCTCCGTCTCTATAAAGGTGCGGATTGCCCTTAAGTGTGCCCGTATCATTTTTCTCCAGCAAGCCAACCGTGGCCCAAACGTGCAGGGTTTTGTTGGGTTTGTAGCTGGCTTGTAGGTCGTAGAACATGCTGTTGTCTGATTTAGTGCCTGTGCCAGTGGGGCGTTTAACGTTTAAGTTACCGAGAGCGGCAGTGAGGGTGACCTTGTCTGTGGCTTTGTAATCTAACTTCGCCGCAATGAGTTGGTCGTCGGCTTTGCGTAAACCATTACTGCCCCCCATGTGGTACATGCTGGTGGGGGTGGCGGTGGCATCGGGGCTGCTGTTAATAAGGCTGGAATAGGTATTAAAACCGGGGGAGATCAAGCCACCGTCAATGGCGGCTACGTATTGTAATCCAACACCAAACTGGCCGAGATCTGCTTCGGCACGCAGGTATCCTGAGATGCTGCGTTTGTTAAAAATCATGCCATCAGCGCCGGCTACTTTAACTCGCCCGTTGTTGAGGTAGTTACCCCCTAAGGTGACTTTAACGTCTTCAGTAACGTTGCCGCCCACATAGGTTGAGATCATGTGCACACCTGAAAGTGAGTGCAATTCAGTACCATCTTGGCTACCCATGTCACCTTTATAGTTATGCATCCAATGGAAGTTCAGGAAACCAACATCTAGCTGATTCACCTTACCGATCACCCCGAAGAAAATGAGGTCACCATTGTCTAGGCGGTTGAAGGATTCAGTGTCACTGTTACGGTCGTAGTTCACCACACCCATGAGGGTAGGCATGACAGGGTAGAGGAAAGAAACACGGTCGCGGCGGCCCTCACACACTAAGAAACAGTTGTTATAGCTAGTGGTTTGGCGGCCAATGTTGAGTTTGCCGTGTTCCGCAATAGGGAGTGAAAGGTAAGCGTAATCTAAGCGTACGTTTTCGCTACGTACAGTATCGTTAAATTGTGCCACCTGTGTACCATAGTCGCGACGGTTACCTTGCCAACGGTCGCCGGCTAGCTCAGCACTGCTGTATAAAGCAATTCCTGTTTCTTTGTCTTTTAAGTTTAACCCAACCCGTAATACGTGGGAGATACCGGTATCGGTATTCGATACGTTACCTTGTGTATCATCAATGTTCTTGTTTTGTACGCCATAAGCACTAACACGATAGAATGCATTAACATCCACATCAAAATCAGTAGCGCTGTGCGCCATCGATGTTCCCATCATCGATAAAGCGCCAATGGCTAGTGCGAGTCCAGTTTTTTTCTTATGAGCTAAAAAAGTTTGAGGCATTGTCGTCCTACCTTTTTATAGTTGTTTTATAGTTATTAAATTTTTATTTTATGATGAAACGACGTTTTCTTGTTATGTAGCATCTCCCTTATAGCATTTTACAAAATTTTATTTAAGTGCTTTGTAAATAAAAAAGAGAACAGGAGCGTAAGCAAATAATTTCATACGCCCCTGTAACTGTTAAAATACTTCAAATAAACCAGCGCCGCCCATGCCGCCACCGATGCACATGGTAACTACCACATATTTTGCACCACGGCGTTTACCTTCAATTAAAGCGTGGCCTGTCATGCGTGCACCAGACATACCGTAAGGGTGGCCAATGGAAATAGCGCCGCCGTTTACGTTATATAACTCGGGGTCAATGCCTAACTTGTCGCGGCAGTAAATCGCTTGGCTAGCAAACGCTTCGTTTAATTCCCATAAGCCAATGTCGTTAATGTTGAGGCCGAACTTCTTTAGGAGTTTAGGAATAGCGAATACGGGGCCGATGCCCATTTCATCAGGCTCACAACCCGCTACAGCCATGCCACGATAGGCACCTAGTGGTGACAAGCCGCGGCGTTCTGCTTCTTTGGCTTCCATTAATACGCTTGCGCTAGCACCATCGGAGAGTTGCGAGGCGTTACCTGCGGTAATGAAAGCGCCTGTTTCAATTTGCTGGCC
>DATGUF010000051.1:0-4162 GCA_035301485.1 Alcanivoracaceae bacterium | reverse complement strand
TTCTTTATTTGCTTCACGCAGTGCTTGCAAGAACTTTTCAGTGCCAGGGCGCAAAGTGATAAGGTGTGCTAAACCAAGTTTCAATGCTTCAATATCCATGTCGAGTTCTTGCGACCAGTAAGGCAAGCTATACCAGTTGAGGGAGCCGATCTGAGCATTGGTCCACTCGGCGATCTTAGCAAAACCCTCGGCTTTGGATAGGCCGTTTTTCTCTGCGTACTGCATTGGCACATAGGATTGCCAAAAGTAGTTGTCGAAAAACAAATCTAGCAGAGTGCCATCCATATCGAGTAGTACTGTGTCGATCGAAGACCAGTTAATCATAGTAATGAAGTATCCAAAAAATGTGTGTGTATGTTAGGAGTGAGTAGTATGCCTCATAAGCCAGAAATTCTCGAAACGCGTTTAGTGGCTAAAAGCCGCTTGTTTGGGATCGAAGAAGTTGACCTGCGATTTCAAAATGGTGCGGAGCGCACGTATGAACGTTTGCGCACGCCGCCCATTCCGGCGGTCATGTTGGTGCCTATGCTTGATGAAGATACGGTGGTGCTCATTCGAGAATATGGGGTCGGTAAGGAAGAATATCAACTTACGTTGCCGAAGGGCGCGTTAGACCCTGGAGAAGACTGGCGCGCAGCGGGCCATAGAGAGCTGCAAGAAGAGGCGGGTTATGGGGCGAAAAAACTAACATGGCTGAAACGTATGACCCTGTCGCCAGGCTATATGGAGCACGAGATCACTGTTGCCATCGCAGAGGATTTATATGAATCTTCGTTGCCAGGTGATGAGCCTGAAGTGCTAGAAGTGCTGACCTGGTCCATGAGTGACTTAGAGAGTTTGGTGCAGCGTGAAGACATGAATGAAGCACGCGTGATTGCTGCGCTCTATATGGCGCGTGAAGTGCTAGCAAGGAGACGCAATGAAGCTCGATGAGGATATGCTAGAAGCGCTGCTTCGGCTGGCAGTGGAAGCAGGTATGCGCATAGAGAAAGCGCGCAGTGAAAAAATAGAGGTGTTCGACAAGGAAGATGACACGCCTGTTACGCAAGCTGATTTCAACGCGCATCAGTGCATAACGAAAGGGCTAGCAGCTTTGCCAGTGGTGCTGCCCATGTTATCGGAAGAGGGCGAAGACCCTCTGCAAGCCTACAAAGAAGGCTGGCCTGCTTACTGGTTGGTAGATCCGCTCGATGGCACGAAAGAGTTTATCGCTAATAACGGTGAATACACCGTGAATATTGCGCTAATAGTAGAAGGTAGCTCCACTTTTGGCGTGGTGTATGCCCCCGCAAAACGATGGTTGTATTGGGGTGGCGCAAGATACGGCTCTTTTCGTGCTGTATTACCAGAAGGCCTCAACCTGGCCGATGGTTTTATGGCGGGGTTGGCAGCGAAGCAAATTACAGTGCGTTCGCCTGATAAGCCCATGGTGGTGTTAGGCAGCCGCCGCCATGGTGGCGCAGCGAAAGAGAGCTTGCTCGCAGCCATGCGCTTGCGTTGGCATGAAGTCAAAGAAGAAAAACTCGGCTCTTCGCTCAAACTGTGCCGTGTGGCTGAGGGGAAAGCTGATATATACCCACGTTTTGGGCCGACTTCTGAATGGGATATAGCAGCGGGGCAGGCCGTGCTAGAAGGTGCTGGAGGGCGCGTGTGGACGTTAGCAAAGGAGCGTTTACTGTATCGCCGTGAAGAGGTTATCAATCCAGATTTTTACGCGTTAGGTGGGCGTGAGGACGATTGGCGCTGGCTGTGAACCTTGGCAATGACAAAGCGGCTGCTCAGTGAAGCGAACAGCCGTTCTGAGTGTTAGGCAATGCAGGGAGTGGGCGACGTAGCTTCTACGGGGAGCAAGCTGGCTGCTTCACGATCTAAAATAACAGTGTAATGCGGGTGCTTTTTTAACACAGACACCGGTAACGTTTCCGTGACGGTGCTGTAATGAAAGGCCTCCACAATCTCTGCTTTATGTTTTCCCGTCACCACAAGAGTAATTTCTTTCGCATTCATGATTTCTTGAAAACCCATGGTCAGTGCTTCGTGGGGCATTTCGCTGGGGTCAGAAAAAAAGCGGCTATTATCAATGCGTGTTTGTTTCGTCAGTGCTACCACGTGGGTAATGCTCTCGAAAGAAGTGCCAGGTTCGTTAAAGGCAATGTGGCCATTGGTGCCTACCCCTAAGAGTTGGAGGTCGGTGGGTTGCTGGCGGCAGAGTTCATTATAGCGCTTGCATTCCGCCTCAAGGTCCGGGGCTTTACCGTTCGGCAGGTGGATGTTCTCCGCGGGAATGTCCACATAGTTAAATAAATGATGGAACATGTAGTAGTAATAGCTTTGCGGATGACTTCTACCTAAACCAACGTATTCATCTAAATTAAAGGTGGTGATCTGCGCAAGATCCATAGGTTTTTGCTGTAGTAGCGTAACGAGCTCGGCGTAAATACGCTCCATGGTGCTGCCTGTAGCAAGGCCTAGAGTGATGTCGGGTTTGTTTTGTAGGCGTTCGTATACAAGCTGGGCGGTGTAACGCGACACTTCTTCCTGAGTATCAAAAATTAAATACATAAAATTATTCCCTTGCTACGAGCAGTGCGAGCTCGTTTAGTGTTGCCCTTATTATTAAAACTGCGATGCGCAGGCACGTTAAGCACCAGTTACTAAGAGGGGGGTGGTTGTGTCTAGCGGGAATACTAGCAGAAAAAAGTCTGGCGCCGCCATAAAAGCTGCGGTTTTATTCTGTTAAAGAACTAGGATCAGCCTGCATATCGTTGTGTGTTAAGTTTGGCATCCCTTTAAAATTACATAAAACACTGGTGCTGTAGGGCAAATAGGGCTGAGATCTAGAGTGGCTTATGGGTATACTGCACGGGCTTTATTTTTGTCATCAGTAAAAGGTGGGTTATGGAAGAGTTGAACGGAATGAACGAGCAAATAGCTCAATATACAGACGAAGCAGTTTCTTTGGCGTTGGCTTATGCGCCCAAAGTGTTGTTGGCCATTGTTACCCTCGTGGTGGGGATGTGGTTAATTAACCGCTTTGTGAGTGTGCTAGACAGCAAGCTGAGTAAAAAAGACCCAACGTTGAATAAGTTTATTTGTGGGTTAGTGGGCGCTATCTTTAAAATCATGTTGCTCATTTCAGTGGCATCGATGATAGGTATCGAAACCACGTCCTTCATTGCCCTTATTGGTGCCGCTGGTTTGGCGGTCGGTTTGGCGTTACAGGGAAGTTTAGGAAACTTCGCAGGGGGCGTGCTTATATTGCTCTTTAAGCCCTTTAAAGTGGGTGATGCCATTGAGGCGCAAGGTTTCTTAGGGTCTGTGCGTGAAATTAATATTCTTTACACAGTGCTCGATACGTTTGATAACCGCCGTATTGTTATTCCTAATGGTGATTTGTCTAACGCCAGTTTAACGAATCTCAGTGCGTATGATACGCGCCGTTGTGAAATGACGTTTGGTATCGGTTATGACGAAGATATCGATAAAGCAAAAGCCATTATAAAGCGCTTAATCGAAGAAGATGAGCGCGCTTTAACAACGCCCGCCCCGCTTATTGTGGTCGGCGATCTCGGTGACAGCTCGGTGAACCTTAAGGTGCGCGCATGGACTAAATCTGGCGATTTATGGCCGTTTAACTGGGATATGCAAGAGCGTGTGAAGAAGGCGTTTGATGCAGAGGGTATCTTGATCCCTTACCCTCAGCGCGCGGTGCATATTATTAAGCAAGATGAATAAAGTTATTGGCGAGTTCGCCTGTGGCCGGCCCCGCTAGTGATCACTGGCGGGGTTTTTTAGTAGCCTCTCCCTGCACTTTATAAAGCCGAGCAGCTCAATTTGTGAGCGCCTTTAAACGCTGCGTTTGACCTGAGGCAGTGTCGCAAGTTTTTTCGCCGTCAACCAGTGGCATTAATGCTACCCTGACCCATCGAATGAATGATTTGGAAAAAGAGAATGATGTTTGCATCGCATGCTTTGCCTCGCCGGCAACAAGGTAAAATACAAGCTTCCACGGTTGTCTTTATCGCTATTGCCGTGGCTGCCGGCGATGAAATTGAAACTGTGCAGCAAGGCCAATTCCGTATCGAAGAAAAAGAGGACGACACACCTGTTACGGAGGCGGATTTTCGTGCTCACCGATTAATCAAACAGCAACTTGCTGAGC
>DATGUF010000050.1:0-6137 GCA_035301485.1 Alcanivoracaceae bacterium | reverse complement strand
CGCCGCCTGCTGCCCCACCGCCAGCAGCGCATGATTGGTGCCTGGTGCTTTTTTGACCATGCCGGCCCAGCAGATGTAAGTGAAGGCCAAGGCGTGCGCGTGGGCCCGCACCCCCACACGGGGCTACAAACCTTTAGCTGGATGATGGATGGCGAGATTTTGCACCGCGACAGCCTGGGCTATAAACAGCTACTGCGCAAAGGCGAAGTGAATTTAATGACAGCAGGGCGCGGTATCTCCCACTCGGAAGAATCCCCCCAAGAGCGGTCGGATACTGTGCAGCTCGCGCAATTTTGGATTGCCCTGCCGGAGGAAAAGCGCCATATGCCGCCCGCGTTTTCCCACCACGCAGAGCTGCCCTTGATTGAAAAAGACGGCGCCACCCTCACCTTGCTGGTGGGCAAGCTCCTTGGCCATCAATCACCCGTGGAAGTGCACTCGCCGTTGCTGGGTGTGGACATCACCACCGCAGGTACCGCACAAGTGGAAATCCCGCTAAACCCTGAGTTTGAATATGGCGTGGCCGTACTCACGGGCAGTGCCGAAGCCTCCGACCATGACCTTAGCCCTGGTGCTTTGTTGTACTTGGGCACCAACCGCAATAGCATTACCCTTGGCGCCAAAGAGGCCAGCCAGATTATTTTGATTGGTGGCGAGCCTTTTGCTGAGAAAATTATGTTGTATTGGAACTTTGTGGCCCGCAGCACAGAAGAAGTGCGTGAGTACATTAAGTTGTGGCACGACACCAATCACTTCGGCACCGTAGAAGGCTACGATGGCGAGCCCTTACGTTCGCCCGAGCTATAAGCATACGAGCACACCTGCGGGTGTGCTTATTCCCTTGAACCAATCCAGCCCTTGCGCCAAAACCACCACAACAAACCACCAGCGATAACAAACATCAACAGCAACGCCGTAAAGTAGCCGTACTCCCACGCCAACTCGGGCATATTCCAAGGGCTTTGCTCTGGGTCAAAGTTCATGCCGTACACGCCTGCAATCCACGACAAGGGGATAAAAATCGTGGCGATGATGGTGAGCACCTTCATCACCTCGTTCATTTTATTACTTTGGCTGGCTAGCAAAATATCCACCAAACTGGTGGTGGTTTCGCGGCAGGTGTCCACCATATCCAGCAGTTGTGCCGAATGGTCGTAACAGTCGCGCAAATACAGGTGAGTACTCTCGTTAATAAAAGCAGATTCGCTGCGCAATAGTTGGCTTACCATATCTCGCTGCGGCCAAATAATACGCCGTAATATGAGCAGCTCACGTTTTAACCCGTGAATGGTTTTGATGCCGCCATGGGCATCAATCTCCATGACCTGCGCCTCGAACTCTTCAATGCGCTCCACGTAGCGTTCTAGCAAAGGAAAAAAAGTATCAATAACCGCATCCAGTAAGGCATAGGCCAAGTAATCTGGCCCGCGCTGATACAGCTTGCCTTTTTGCTGCAGCAGGCGTTGGCGCACCGGCGCTAATGCGGCCTCCTCTTCCTCTTGGAAAGTGAGCACAAAGTTTTGGCCAATGCATAGCGCAAGCTGGCGCGTAGTGAGTACTTCCTCACCCGCATCTTCCTCAGTAAGGGGCTGCAACACGGGTACGCGCAATACCACAAAAAGATAATTATCGTACTCTTCCACCTTGGGGCGCTGGGCTGTGTTAGCGATATCCTCCAACACCAAAGGGTGCAGATTAAAGTGTTTGCCCACCGCGCGCAGCGCTTCTGCATCTCCCAGTCCAGTCACATTCACCCACATAAATTCATGTTGCTCAGGCATTGACGGTAGCTTTTCAATGGCATCAAAGGCGATATTTTCAATGCTACCTTTAGTGGCCTGCGGGCCAAAACTCATCATGTGATAGCACGGCGCCTGCGCATGGGGCTGTACCGTAATAGTGCCAGGCATAGCACCAGGGCCCGAGCGACGACGATGCCGTTGGATAAATAGATTCATAGAGCTACCCTTATTGTTATTGCCATCACCTTAACGCATTTGGCGCGGCTTGCTAACACAAAGAAGCGAATTTACCCGCCGTAAGTTGTAGCAAATCCTGTGGCGCCAGCTCAATTTCCAACCCCCTGCGGCCTGCACTCACATGCACAGTGCCAAGGGTTTCAGCTGTGTTGTGCACAAAGGTGCTAAGCCGCTTTTTTTGCCCCAAAGGGCTAACACCCCCCAGCACATAACCCGTGACGCGCTCCACTTCTGCGGGCTCCGCCATGTGTGCTTTTTTCACCTTGGCCGCCTTAGCGAGCAATTTAAGGTTTAAGCGCTCGGCCACGGGGATCACCGCCACCACCAAATCACCACTATCTAGTTTTGCTACCAGGGTTTTAAACACATGCTCTGGCGCAAGGCCAAGCTTTTCCACGGCTTCTAGCCCATAAGAAGCGCTCTGCGGGTCGTGCTCGTATTGGTGCAGGGTGAAAGTAATTTTATGTTTTTTGGCAAGGTTAATGGCTGGCGTCATGGGAGTGCTTATGTGGTTGAGGTGGGGGGATTATAGCGATTTGCATTTAGTTTGAACGCTTTTGCTTGTCTCTAAACTACAGATTAAGCATAAGCACTACGCATGCCCCCAGGGTGCTTATCATACACATGCATAAACACCTTATCGCAAGCCAACTCCCACGACTCATCATCATAGCTTTCGGGCAGTTGCTGCAAAATATCGTCAATCACTTTTTGCACACGGGCTTTAGTACGTTGACGCTTTCGCCAATCAATCACTAAGACACTTTCGAGCTTTTCTAGTAGCTCTTTAGCTAGCGCTTTCACCTTGTTGCGCTCGTTTTCAGATAAGGAAACGCCTTGGCTTAGCAAATCGAACAACGTCAACTCGGGTTCTTTTAGGCCTTCACGGGCAGCACGTTTATCTTCTTCGTTGAGTTCATCAATAAAGCTTTTTAGCTTCTCAAAAAACTCTTCCGCCGACGATGCCCCCAAGTTGTAGCTGGCGACAATCTCATTAAAACGTTCTTGAAAATCGATGCGGGTGGGGTTGTTGCCCACCATGGGCTCAATGCGTAACTGCACCAAACGCTTTAGCCGTTCCGCATCGGCGCGGCTGGGCTTTTTGGTGCGCTCTAGCATTTGTGCTAACGCATCAAAATCGATATCGGCAATGTTCACGGGGCTAGGCAGATTAGGCTTTATTTCGATGGTGGTGATAGCGTCGTCTAGCAAGGCATCCACTTGGGTGCGCACCACGTGTAGCACATCGTCATCGTCCACTTGCTCGCCCATGCCTTCCAAAATGGTTTTGAGCAAAAAGTTAAGCAATGCTCTTTCTGCTAGAAACTCCACGGCTGCGGCATCGGGCAACAGGGCTTTAAAAATACGATTGATACGCCGCACATGAGCTGCAAATTGCTCCAAGCGCTTAGGCTCCATTAACGTTTCCACCGCCGCTTGAATAAGCGTTTGCTTTTCTAGCTTGGTCGCATCAGCCGCGAGAATGGCCGCTGTATCTACACCTGCACTTTGCAAATAGGTGATAGCCTCTGCCAATGCGGTTTTAGCCTGCGCCAACAATTCTTGCTTACTTTCGGCAGGCGTATCCGATGGCCCATAACCACCCTGCTCATCTTCCAAACTGCCGCCATACACCCCCAACGCTTCTTGTAATGCACCAAAAATATTGATGTAGTCCACTACTTGCCCGGCCGTTTTACCTGGGAACACACGGTTAGCTCGGGCAATGGTTTGCATCAACGTATGGCGTTTTAAGGGCTTATCTAAATACAAGGTGGAAACACAAGGCGCATCAAAGCCGGTGAGCCACATGGCGCACACAAATACAATGCGCAGCGGGTCGGTGGGGTCTTTAAATTTTTCATCGAGGTTTTCTTTCACCATGCGCTCACGGTGGGGCTGATAATCTAGCCCTTTTCTGGCTAAACGCTCATCGTCGTTTAAACCGCTGGATACCACCACCGCCATGTCGGTGCTTTCCATATAGGCGATATCTTCTTCAAGCACGGCTTTTTGCCATGCCTCGGCCTCCAGCGCTTGCTGCTTTAGCGCCGCTATTTTATCGCGCCATGCCACCTGCACCTTGTTATACATCTTAATGGCGGTGGCTTTATCAATGGCAATCATCATGGCCTTACCACGCATACCGCTTGAAAACGGCTCGCGCCCCATAAAGTGTTCCACCATATCGTGAGCAATGGTTTCTAAACGGTCGTCGCGGGTAATAATGTGGTAAGCCTTAGCAAATTCACGCTCAATTTTAGCTTCCGATTCATCAGATAAATCGGCATCTGCAATAATGCCTTTAATTTCCTCGCCCAAATCATCACGGTTCAGGTTCACCTCGGGCACGCGGTTTTCGTAATACAAGGGCAGCGTTGCACCATCATCAATGGCATCAGCAAAGTTATACACAGAAACGTAATCGCCAAACACCTCATAGGTTTTGGCATCCGCATCATCTAGCTCGCCTTTTTTGCCCAGCAAAGGCGTACCCGTAAACGCTAAAAAGCCTGCGTTGGGCAAAGCGGTGCGCATGTTAAGCGCCAACGTGGAATATTGGCTACGGTGAGCTTCATCGGTCATTACCACCACATCGTCGCGCTCAGAAAGCATAGGGTAACTCTCGCCCTGCTCCGTGCGGAACTTGTGAATCAACGTGAACACATAGCGGTGGTCTTCGCTCAGCAGCTGCTTTAACTCCAGTGCAGAATCCGCACGGCTATCACTATTAAGCAGGCCAGTGGCGGAAAAAGTGGTGTAAATCTGGTCGTCTAAATCTTTACGGTCGGTAACAATAACGAACGTCCAGTTTCCTTCTATTTTGCGGAAGGCCTTTTGACAAAAGAACACCATGGAAAAGCTTTTGCCACTGCCCTGTGTGTGCCAAAACACTCCTAATTTTCCTTGGTTGTGGCGGATATGTTGAAGCCCCTCTAGCGCTTGGTTTACGCCTAAATATTGGTGGTATTTCGCCACAATTTTCACCGTGGCTTTTTTGTTTTCAAACAAGATAAAGTTTTCGATTAAATCCAGAAAACGCTCAGGCTCACAGGTGCCGCGCAACACGGTTTCTAAGCTGCTACTGCGTGGTTCGTTTTCACTTTTTACCTTGCGCCACTCGGCAAAATGCTCCCACTGGCTAGTAAGTGTGCCCACACGGCTGCGCACACCATTGGATAAAATAATCAATTGGTTAAACCAAAACAGCTGCGGAATGGTTTTCTTATAATCGGCAAGGTTATCTTTGTAGGCATGAATTAAGTTACGGCTGGCGGCTTTTAATTCCACAAACAATAAGGGCAAACCATTCACAAACCCCACTAAATCAGGGCGGCGGGTTTCTATTTCGCCCGTTATCCAAAGCTGAGAACACAATAAAAAATCGTTGTTGGAAGCGGTTTGCCAATCAATCACTTTCAACGTGATAAACTCATCAGCCTCTTCGCCTTGGGCGTAAGCATCGGATTTCACCTTTACGCCCTCTTTTAAGAGCTGATAGCAATGCTGATTGGCCGCCACTGGTGTCATGGCTGAAAAATCGCGGTTCAGCACTTCTATGGCTTGGTCTATTTCATTGGTAGTGCTGTGTGGGTTGATGTTTTTTAACGCTTGGCGCAGCTCACGCACTAACACCACATCGCTACGGGTTTCGCGGCCTAGCAACCCTTGCTCGCCCATGGTTTCGGCATAGCAATCGAGCGTGCGCCATTGCATCTCTAAAAATAAATTAATGGCTGGCTGCTCGATTAAGGCGTCTTCCGTGTATGTCATGTAAGCAAAGTCCTTATGTAAAGCTTCTGCTATATATGAAAAATATTGGCAGCTCTAACTCTTACTAGCCAAGAAAATAAACCTATCATAATAACAACTAAATAAAAAAATCTGCATAAACCAAACTTATCACTGCCATGCGCTTAGTTCCCTCTTAAAGCCCAACTTTACAACCTAGTTTTTCTCAGTGCTTCATTTTTTCAAAGCATGTACTTGCACGTTAGCCTATAATCCTGCATCTTATCTCAAAATCAAATGCTTTTGAGATAAGATGACTTTAAAACCGCCTAAAAGAGACGAAAATGCAGTAGCCAATTTGCTTGATTCCGATAGTAAAGCTTTGCTACAGAAGTACCTAGCGTGGAATAAGCCTGTAGATAACAA
>DATGUF010000049.1:0-53693 GCA_035301485.1 Alcanivoracaceae bacterium | reverse complement strand
TACCACTTAATTCATGCTCAGCTATCAAATCGCAATTAACTTCATTACTAGGTAATGAATTGAAACTTGCTCTGATGCTGATAATAACTACTCAAGCACAGAACAGGTCCCACACGTTTGTCTGTCTAATTGTTAAAGAGCTTCGACTTCTGAGGATCTGCCCCCGTCGTCGTGGATGCGTATTATAGAGATTCGAAACTGTGTGTCAAGCATCTTTTTAAAACTTTTTTACTGAGTGTCTATTTTTTAAACTTCTCAGCAGATGCTAGAACTCTCTATCACATCCCTCCCAAAACATTCTTTTGAGAGCTACTGGAGAACCCGTGTTACCGTGTTCGTCCGTGGTAGGGCGCCAAGTATACATAGTAATTATTGGAACGCACCCCTTTTTTCACTTTTTCTTCATATTTGTGTTTGTTCGCACAAATAAGCATCGCTTCGTTTATTTTGCAGCCATTTTCTTTTTAAATGGCAACAAACCAACGCTAAATAATGGGCCAGATACCACATATGAGATGGCTACCACCAGCAAAACAAGTGGCGGATCTAAAAAAATCACTGCAAGCGCAACAATTGCCCCCAACAATACCCTGAAAGGAACCCGGCCCACTCTAAATTCTTTGAAGCTATGGTATTTAATAGGAGACACCATTAATAAACCGGCAATGGCCAACACAAGTACCATTACATATTCAAATTGTTCGCCGTTCCAGCCTCTGCTTGCCCCCAACCACACAAAGGTGGCTACCAAACCGGCAGCTGCCGGGCTAGCCAACCCAGTAAAGAAACGATGATCTGCTCCATCAGCTTCCACATTAAAACGTGCCAACCTTAGTGCTGCACAAGCTACATATAAAAAAGCAGCCGCCCAACCCACATTACCTAAATCTGATAAGGCCCATACATAAGCCACTAAGCCAGGCGCAACACCGAAGGCCACACTATCTGATAATGAATCGTACTCAGCACCAAATTTACTTTGCGTATTTGTAAGCCTAGCTACGCTGCCATCAATGCCGTCGAGGATACCTGCTGCCAAAATGGCCATGGCTGCGAACACAAACTCACCACTTACTGCAGAAACAATGGCATAAAACCCTGCAAACAAGGCGCCGGTAGTAATGAGGTTGGGCAACAAAAAAACACCTTTCGATGGACGGCCACTGACAACTTCTACTTCATGAACTTCGAACTGATCATTCTGTTCGTTTTTTGTTTCCATACTTTCCTCTGCAGTAACACTACTAACGCTATCTATAAAGAAGACTCTCTTTATAGCACATATATGCTTACGCCCTAAACAAAAAAGCCCACTACTCTACAAGTAGCGGGCTTCCTTTACGCGCTAAGCGCTATCGCTTAGTTCTTATCTTTGTCGATAATCTTGTTATCTTGAATCCATGGCATCATGGCACGCAACTGAGCACCTACTTTTTCAATGGGATGCGCTGCGTTGTTGCGGCGTGCTGCAGTCATGGATGGATAGTTTAAAGCACCTTCTGCGATAAACATTTTTGCATATTCACCACTTTGAATGCGCTTTAAAGCGTTACGCATTGCTTCGCGAGATTGCTCGTTAATAACCTCAGGGCCTGCAACGTACTCACCGTACTCTGCGTTGTTAGAGATAGAGTAGTTCATGTTGGCGATTCCGCCTTCGTACATGAGGTCTACAATTAGCTTCAACTCGTGCAAGCACTCGAAGTAAGCCATCTCTGGCGCATAGCCTGCTTCTACTAAAGTTTCGAAACCTGCTTTAACCAATTCAACAGCACCACCACATAATACTGCTTGCTCACCGAAAAGGTCTGTTTCGGTTTCATCTTTAAATGTGGTTTCAATAATACCTGTACGGCCACCACCCACGCCTGAAGCGTAAGAAAGCGCTACGTCTTTTGCTTTACCAGATGCATCTTGCTGAACAGCAATTAAATCAGGAATACCGCCACCTTTAACAAACTCACTACGTACTGTGTGGCCAGGTGCTTTAGGCGCTACCATAATTACGTCGAGGTCTGCACGAGGTACGATTTGGTTGTAGTGAATCGCAAAACCGTGCGCAAAAGCTAAGGTTCCACCCTGCTTAATGTTTGGCTCAATTTCGTTTTGGTATAATTCAGCCTGGTTTTCGTCTGGTGTTAGGATCATTACTAAATCTGCTTCAGCAATCGCCTCACCCACTGGCTTCACTTTCAAACCAGCATTTTCTGCTTTTGCTTTAGAAGAAGAACCTTCACGCAAACCAACAGTTACATCTACACCTGAATCCTGCAGGTTGTTTGCATGCGCATGACCTTGAGAACCGTAGCCGATAATCGCTACTTTCATGCCTTGAATAATAGAAAGATCGCAATCTTTATCGTAATAAACTTTCATCTACAGACACCTTTAAAATAGTTGAGCAAGTAATAACTTCACGGTTCACACTGTAGTTCATCTGCAATGTTGCGTAAACTGATATATACGCAACGCAGCATGCAGGATTTTGCAACATGGACACAAAAACACTCCACCTATTTATCACTCTGGCCGACACATTACATTTTGGCCGCGCTAGCCAGCTGTGCCACATAAGTCCCTCTGCGCTTAGCCGCAACATTAAGCAATTAGAAGAACACTTGGGGGTCGCTTTATTTATACGGGATAGCCGCCAAGTGGCTTTAACTCAAGAGGGCGAACGTTTCTTAGAATATGCGCGTGAAGCTTTAACCCAATGGCACTTAATTAAAAGAGAGTTACAGCCTAGCCCCTATACACTACAAGGCAGCCTTAGCCTTTATTGCTCTGTTACCGCAAGCTATAACTTTTTATACGACTTACTGAATGATTTCAGATTAAACTACCCTAGCATTGAAGTGCACCTACATACCGGTGACCCGGCTCTAGCGGTTGACATGGTAGCCAACAATGATGCTGACCTCGCCATTGGTGCTTTACCCGACGATCTTCCTAGCAATATTGTTTTTCAACCCATTACCCGCTCAGCACTGCTCTTTATTGCTCCGGCTAATCAGCCTCAATGGATAGAGCAGCTTTCTGGTAAGGTAAACCCGCAAGTTTGGTCTACCATTCCTTTTATTTTGGCGGAGCAGGGCCTTGCGCGGCAACGCACTGATAAATGGCTGTCCCACCATGGCATTCGCCCCACTATTTACTCACAAGTTAGGGGTAATGAAGCCATTGTGAGTTTAGTAAGCTTGGGCTACGGCATTGGTGTAGCTCCCGAGATTGTTTTAGACAACAGCCCTTTTACGCAACGCATCAAGGTCTTGCCCGTCACACCTGCTTTAACACCCTATGATATTGGCCTATTTACACGCCGCGAACGTTTACACGAACCTTTAATTGATGCTTTCTTTGCCACCACAAGCCGCCACGAACGCTAGGCATAAAAAAAGCCACCCGAAGGTGGCTTCTCTGCTATTTGGCTTTTAAAGACTAAGCGTCTTTTCGCCCCGTGCTATTCCGGATACACCTGAACGCACTACTTCTAAGATTTGAGTTTCTCCCACTGCCTCAATAAATGCATCAAGCTTATCGCTTGTTCCAGTTAGCTGAACAACATAAATAGCGCTGGTTACATCTACAATTTGGCCGCGGAAAATATCCACAGTGCGCTTAATTTCAGCACGCTGTGCACCACTGGCTTTAATCTTAATGAGCATAATCTCACGCTCAACGTGATCACCTTCACTAAGATCCACAAGTTTTACCACCTCAATAAGTTTATTCAGGTGTTTCGTGATGCGCTCAATCGTTCTATCGTCACCGTAAGTGGTGAGTGTTAAACGAGAAAGCGTATTATCTTCTGTGGGCGCTACTGTTAGTGTTTCAATATTGTAGCCACGCTGAGAAAACAGGCCGATTACTCTTGATAAAGCGCCTGCTTCGTTCTCCATGAGAATTGAAATTATACGACGCATAATCAAGTCCGCTCCGTTTTGCTTAACCACATATCACGCATAGAACCATCACCAATGTGCATGGGATATACGTGCTCATTTGGATCCACATAAATATCCATGAACACTAAGCGATCCTTCAAGGAGAACGCTTTTTCCATGGCTGCATCTAGTTCTTCAAGCTTATCCACGCGAATACCTACATGACCGTAGGACTCAGCGAGCTTAACGAAATCAGGTAACGACTCCATATAAGATTGGCTATGACGGCCGCCGTACTGCATATCTTGCCATTGACGAACCATGCCTAACGCTTGGTTGTTAATGTTAATAATTTTAACGGGCAAACCGTACTGCAAGCAGGTGGATAGCTCCTGAATGTTCATTTGGATGCTGCCCTCACCTGTTACACAAGCTACCGTTGCTTCTGGAAATGCAAACTGCACCCCCATCGCGGCCGGCAAACCAAAACCCATGGTTCCTAAACCGCCTGAATTAATCCAACGGCGTGGCTTGTCGAAATGATAATGCTGTGCGGCAAACATTTGGTGCTGGCCCACATCACTAGTAACGTAAGCATCACCTTTGGTGGCTTTGTACAACGCCTGCACCACTTGTTGTGGCTTCATTAAATCGCCACCTTCTTCAAAGCGTAGGCCATGTACTTTGCGCCAGCCATTAATTTCCTGCCACCAAGCTGCCAAGGCTTTTTGATCTGGCTTGCCTGCATGCTCTTCAAGCATCACTAGCATTTCTTCGAGCACTTGCTTCACAGGGCCTACGATAGGCACATCTGCGATAACGTTTTTAGAAATAGTGGCGGGGTCGATATCAATGTGAATAATTTTTGCGTTTGGGCAGAATTTTTTCGCATCGTTAGTAACACGGTCATCGAAGCGCGCACCCACAGCCATAATAAGGTCGGCATTATGCATGGCCATGTTCGCTTCATAAGTGCCGTGCATACCTAACATACCGATAAACTGCTCATCGGTAGCAGGATACGCGCCTAAACCCATTAAGGTGTTAGTTACCGGATAGCCCAATTGACGCGACAACTTGGTGAGCTCTTCACTGGCTTCACCCATGATCACGCCGCCGCCTGCATAAATAACTGGGCGTTTTGCCTTAATAAGCTCATCCACTGCTTTACGTGTTTGCCCTGAGTGGCCACGTGTTACAGGAGAATAGGAGCGCATTTTCACGGTTTCAACCGGCTCATAAGGGTACTTCAAGTGTGGCGCTGTTTTATCTTTTGGAATATCAATTAAAACAGGGCCAGGGCGGCCTGTGGTAGCGATGTAAAACGCTTTCTTCATGATTTCAGGGATGTCTTCCGTGTTTTGCACCATAAAGCTGTGCTTAACAATAGGACGGGAAACACCTAGCATGTCTGTTTCTTGGAAAGCATCGTCGCCGATCCAGTCTGAACGAATTTGACCTGAAATAACGATAAGCGGGATGGAGTCCATGTAAGCTGTGGCGATACCGGTAACAGCATTGGTTGCACCAGGCCCTGATGTTACCAACACAACACCTGGCTTACCGGTTGCACGGGCATAACCATCAGCAGCGTGAGCTGCCGCTTGCTCGTGACGAACGAGAATATGATGCACTTTGTTTTTTAAATCTTTGGGCTGCTGAAAGATTGCATCATAAATATGGAGCACTGCTCCCCCAGGGTAGCCGAATAAATATTCAACTCCCTCATCTTGCAGTGAGCGGACGATCATCTCCGCACCTGATAATTTTTCCACCACTTTCACCTCAAATAAACTGCTGCCATGGCAATGCAATCGGCATGCAGTGAGAATTGATTGAGTAACTGATTGCGTTCGCAGAAAAGAAAACCCCGCTTTGGTTTCCCATAGCTCTTGCGGAGGTGGCCGGCAAGAACGCGAACAGATGAATGCAAGGACTTCACGTTTGGTTACGTGGAAGTGAGCGCCACGGTAATGACGCCCCCGGTCCAGGCCACACTGACACTTGGGTAAAGCGCAGGGGTTCCGATTTCCGGAAGCCGTACATTATCACACATTTTTGCCTACTATCCAACCGCTATGCTTGCAGCGCTTTAATAAGCGAGGCATGCTTAGCAGAACAAGTTTCTGAGGAGGTACTCGTGAAGCATTCTATCTTGGCAACGCTATTTTTTAGCCTTATCTTTTTTTGCGGTTCCGCTAGCTTTGCAGACACTTACCATCGTTGGGTAGACGACCATGGCGTAACACATTACAGCAAGATGAAGCCCGCCGATAAAGAGAGTGTTGAGGTGCACGCAGACTCCCGTTCACCCTTGTTGTCGGATACGGAAACCTCGTATTCCACAGAGCCCACACAAACAGCCTCAGACGCTAACGCTGTAATCGAGCAATGGTGCCAACATCACAGAGAAACGCTAGAAACTCTGAAGAATAATAGCCGTGTTTTTCAAACCGACCCCGACACAGGTGAGAGAACTATTCTAAATGAAAGACAACGGGCTGAAATGATAAAAGAAACAGAAGCCCAACTTGATGGTTGCCCTCTTTAAATGCCACATAGTCCATCAACAAAAAAAGGCCTCAAGCATTCACTTGAGGCCTTTTCTTATACCACTTTCAGTGCTACTTAAGCCGCGTTAAAGGCTAAAGCTCCTTCTTCCACTGTCACTTTAATGGCTGTGCCAGCTAGAAATTCACCACGCAATATAGCTGAAGCTAATGGGTTTTCTACCATTTGCTGTATGGCGCGTTTCAGAGGTCTTGCGCCGTACACAGGGTCGTAGCCTGCGTCTACCAACAACGCTAATGCTTCCTCACTAATATCGAGGCTTAACTCCCTTTCAGCCAAGCGCTCACGCAAGCCCGCCAATTGTATCTCAGCAATACTACCCATTTGCTCTTTAGCGAGTGGGTGGAAAACCACTGCTTCGTCAATGCGGTTGATAAATTCAGGGCGGAAATGTTGTTCCACAGCCCCCATTACCGCTTGCTTCATGGTGTCGTAATCACTCTCGCCATCTAAGGTTTGGATGAGGTCCGAACCTAAGTTGGAAGTCATTACAATAACGGTATTACGGAAATCCACTGTGCGCCCTTGGCCATCAGTAAGGCGTCCATCATCTAGCACTTGCAGCAAAATGTTGAACACATCCGCATGGGCCTTTTCCACCTCATCAAGCAACAACACAGAGTAAGGCTTACGGCGTACCGCTTCAGTTAAGTAGCCACCTTCTTCGTACCCTACATAACCTGGAGGTGCACCGATGAGGCGCGCAACAGAGTGCTTTTCCATAAACTCTGACATATCGATGCGCACCATCGCCTCTTCGGTATCGAAGAGAAATTCAGCCAACGCTTTACACAGCTCCGTCTTACCCACACCAGTTGGGCCAAGGAATAAGAAGGAACCGTTCGGGCGATGTGGATCAGACAATCCCGCACGGGAGCGACGCACAGCATTCGCTACAGCGACCACTGCCTCGTTTTGCCCCACCACGCGCTGATGCAGCATTTCTTCCATGCGCAGCAATTTATCGCGTTCGCCTTCAAGCATTTTATTTACTGGGATGCCTGTCCAGCGAGAGACAACTTCTGCAATTTCTTCTTCTGTTACCTTGTTACGCAGCAATTGCATTTCCTGCTCTTCGCCCTCGCTTTGCTGCGCAGCGGCTATCTTTTGCTCGAGCTCAGGAATTCTTCCGTACTGCAATTCCGACATGCGGCTTAAATCTCCCGCACGACGGGCTTGTTCCATTTCAACTCGCGCCCTATCTAATTCTTCTTTAATGCTTTGTGCATCTTGAACAGAGGCTTTTTCTGCCTCCCAAATTTCACGCAAGTCAGCAAGCTCTTTTTCAACCTCTTGGATTTCTTCTTCCACTTTACCCAAGCGTTCTTTGCTCGCCTTGTCCGTTTCTTTCTTTAACGCTTCGCGCTCCATCTTTAACTGGATAGCACGTCTATCTAAGCGGTCCATCTCTTCTGGCATGGAATCAATTTCCATGCGGATGCGGCTACCGGCTTCATCAATAAGGTCGATGGCTTTATCAGGCAATTGGCGATCTGTAATGTAACGGTGTGAAAGTTGCGCAGCCGCCACAATAGCACTGTCGGTAATATCGATACCGTGGTGCACTTCATATCGCTCCTTTAAGCCACGCAAAATAGCTACCGTATCTTCCACTGAAGGCTCATCGATTTGGACGCGTTGGAAACGACGCTCTAGCGCTGCGTCCTTCTCAATGTATTGGCGATACTCATCTAAAGTAGTAGCTCCAACACAGTGCAACTCACCACGTGCTAACGCTGGTTTAAGCATATTACCTGCGTCCATAGCGCCGTCGCTTTTACCTGCGCCCACAACAGTGTGTAATTCGTCAATAAAGAGAATGATTTGACCTTCCGCTTTAGCGAGCTCATTGAGCACTGCTTTTAAGCGTTCTTCGAATTCACCACGGTATTTGGCGCCCGCAATTAATGCCGCCATATCTAAGGCCAGCACACGCTTACCTTTTAAACCCTCTGGCACTTCGCCGTTAACAATACGCTGTGCCAAACCTTCAGCAATGGCTGTTTTTCCTACGCCAGGCTCACCGATCAGCACAGGGTTGTTTTTGGTACGGCGCTGCAACACCTGGATTGTGCGACGAATTTCGTCATCACGCCCAATGACGGGATCAAGCTTGCCGCTTTCGGCACGCTCGGTTAAATCTACAGTATATTTTGATAGCGCTTCACGCTGATCTTCGGCACCGGCATCTTGCACAGTTTCACCTCCACGCACTGCTTCCACAGCTGCATTAAGCGCGGGCTTTGTTACCCCCGCTGTTTTAAACAACTTACCAACACTACCGCCCATCTCACAGGCGGCCAACAACACAGCCTCTGTGGTGATATACGCATCTCCACGCTGCTGGGTTTCACGATCGGCTAAATTAAGTAATTGCCCAAATTCGCGGGAGGCTTGCACCTCACCGGTGAATGGGGAATGCGTTGGCAATGCTTCCACTGCCATACGTAAGGCGGTTTCTAAATCGGCCACATTGGCGCCGGCTTGCTGTAATAGCGGGCGAGCGCTGCTGTTTTCTGTTTGCAGCAACGCCAATAATAAATGCACGGGCTCTAACGTGCCCTGCCCTGCTCCCACAGCAATTGACTGAGCATCAATCAAGGCGCTTTGCAGCCGCTTTGTTAATCTCTCTTGCATTAGGGTTTCCTCTATATAAGAAGTTGTTGAACTACCCTAATTAATGGAGATGTTTATGTAATTATCAAGGGGGCAAGGCAGAAAAGATGTATGGGCGTTATTCCGCCAACCAAATCAAGCTAGCAAACCGCCCTGTTTGGCCTTGCTTGCGGTAAGAATAAAAACGTTGTTGTGGGTCTGAGGCTGTGCAAAGCCCACTTTTCGTTACTTGCACACCTAAAGGCTCAAGCTGTAGAGCTGCCAACCCCGCTAAATCACAGCGCCAGCGATTAGGCTCTGGGTCTTCGCTAAAACAAGTTTCTGCATTTGGGATTGATTGGAAGGCACGGTAAACCTCTTCGCCCACTTGATACTCATCTGCAGAAATAGCGGGGCCTACCCAAGCAGCTAATGCTTCACCTTTTGGTGCCAATTGTTTCACCGCAGCTTGCAAGATACCTTGCTCTACACCACGCCATCCTGCATGCACAGCTGCCACAGCAGATCCATCACAACGCGCAAGCAATACAGGCAAACAATCAGCAGTGAGCACAACACAAGGCGCGGAGGGTTCGGTGGTCCATACACCATCCACAGCCCAATGGTTGCTACCATACTCCACTAGCTCTTTCCCGTGCACTTGATCTAGCCAAAAAGGTGCTTTTTTTGTACCTATCTTCTTCCAAACATGTTGCCGTGCTTTAGCCACACGTACTTTGTTGTCGCCGGTGTTTAGCCCTAAGTTAAAACCTTGCCATGGGGCGGGTGAAAAATCGCCGGCATTGGTGGTTACGCACACACGCACATTTTCGTGCGGCCGCCAGGTTGGTACTAGCCAATCCTCGCCAACTTTACTGCTCATTTACCATATCCTCTTGTAGCAGCTCCACAAGCGCCGCCATATCTTCCGGAAGCTCCGCGGTAAAAATCATCAGTTCTTCTGTTACCGGGTGAACAAAACTTAATTTGCGCGCATGCAGCGCTTGGCGGCGGAAATTTTGCAAACCTTCACGCAACTCATCGCTAGCCCCTGCTGGCAAACGTAAACGGCCGCCATACACGCTATCGCCCACTAGCGGATAGCGGATGTGTTGCATATGGACACGTATTTGGTGTGTTCGGCCTGTTTCCAATTGCGCTTGCACCAATGTATGAGAGCGGAACCGTTCTAAGACACGGTAATGAGTAATGGCCTCTTTGCCATCACTGACCACCGCTTGGCGCTTACGATCTTGTGGGTGCCTCCCTAACGGCGCTTCCACACGGCCGCCCCCTGTCATCACTCCATAAACAATAGCGGCGTACTCGCGATGCACTGTTCGTTCTTGAAACTGATCCACAAGCCCAGCATGGGCCGGTAAAGAAGCTGCGATAACCATAAGCCCTGTGGTGTCTTTATCTAAACGGTGCACAATACCCGCCCGCGGCAAACTGGCTAACTGCGGGTAAAGATGCAGCAAACCATTTAATAATGTGCCTTGTTGATGCCCTGCAGCAGGATGCACGACTAATCCAGCCGGCTTATTAATAACCACTAAATGCTCGTCTGCGTACACAACATCTAACTCGATGGGTTCTGCATCATCTTCTACCTTAATGGCCATTACAGCATCGAGTTCAAGAGTTTCGGTGCCCAACAATCGTTCTTTGGCTTTCACCTGTTTACCGTTCACGGTGAGTTCGCCAGTTTTAATCCACTCTTGCAGGCGAGAACGAGAGTAACCAGCAAAAAGTTGTGCTGCAGCTTGGTCTACGCGCATTCCTGCGTGCTCCAACCCCACTGCTATTTCTTGCTGAATTTTTTCTTCACTAGCTTGTCCCATTGTGTATCCCTGCGAATTTCGTCTTCTCTACAGTGGCCGCCACCGTGGCGCTGTGGTTAAATAGCGCTCTGCGCTCTCTAAAGGGGCCATCATTAATTGTTGAATTTGAGTAATTATGCGCCGTTATACCATTGTCTCTGTCATTTTAATCGCTCTTTTTACCACTGGCTGTGCAAATCGCACTAAAGAAAAGCCAGAGCGCACCGAAATTGAGCACTACACTGAAGCAAAACGCCAAATAGATAAGAAAAACTATCTAACCGCAATTGATGAATTGCGTGAACTAGAAGCTCGTTTTCCTTATGGCGATTACACTGAACAGGCTCAGCTGGATCTTCTTTACGTTCAGTTTCGTGCGGTAGATTACCCTGCTGTTATTGCTACGGCTACTCGATTTCAGCGTAATTACCCCACGCACAAGCATTTAGATTATGTGCTCTACATGCATGGCTTAGCGAACTATCAACTTGAAAGAGGCATGCTAGATGGGCTGTTTGGCCCGAATAAAGCGGCCCGAGACTTGAAAGCATGGCGCGATGCTTTCCGTGTTTTCGACCAACTGATCCAACGTTACCCTGCTAGCCCCTATGCGGCTGACGCCAGAGCGCGTATGACACACATCCGCAACCAACTTGCCGAGCAAGAGCTTCATGCTGCGCGTTACTACGCCCGCCGCCAAGCTTACATTGCCGCCATCAAGCGTGCGCAAAACGTTATTACGCATTATCAAAGAACACCCGCGGTGCCCGAGGCACTTGCCATTATGAACAAGGCCTACTTATCTATGGAAGAACCTGAGCTGGCTAATAAAAGCTACCAGGTATTAGCCCACAACTGGCCCGACAGCCCTTTTTTAAGCAAAAATAAAGAGGAAGCAAAGTTGGCATGGTGGCCACGAGAGCACAGTTGGCTAAGCTGGCTCACCTTCGATTTACTCTAAACTTACTCACAGCCGCTTTTCAGCGGCTGTTTTTTTATGCGCTACCAACTATAGGTAACAGGATAGCGTCGGTTAGCGCCAAAGCCACGGCTAGTTACTTTCGGCCCGAGTGCTCCCTGTTGGCGTTTATATTCGTTACGATCAATCAAACGGATCACGCTGCGCACATCTTCTGCCGGCAAGCCTGCAGCAATGATAGTGTCCGCATCCTCATGCAATTCAACGTAACGGTGCACCACTTCATCTAAAATCGGGTAATCGGGCAAGCTATTTTGATCTAGCTGCCCTGGCGCTAATTCCGCAGTGGGTGGCCTATCTATTACTCGCTGTGGGATCACCGCCTTCTCGCCCTGCTCATTGCGCCAGCGTGCTAAGCGATACACCCATGTTTTGGGCACATCACGCAAGGGGCAAAAACCACCCACCATATCACCATACAAGGTGCTATAACCCACCGCTGTTTCACTTTTATTACTGCACGCTAACACTACTTTTCCAAGCTTATTCGACAACGCCATTAAAATGACGCCACGGCAACGCGCCTGTAAGTTTTCTTCTGTCGTATCTTTTTCGGTGCCGGTAAAATTATTCGCTAACAAGCCCATAAAGCTGTCAAAGGGCGTTCGAATAGGAATTTCCTCATACGCCACTCCCATTGTGGCGGCTTGTTGCGCAGCGTCTTCCTTACTCATGGCTGAGGTGTAATCAAAGGGCATCATGATAGCTCGTACATTTTCAGGGCCTAGTGCGTCTGCAGCCACCGCCAACGTGAGTGCAGAATCAATGCCCCCAGACAACCCTAAGAGTGCACCGCGAAATCCATTCGTGGCCACGTAATCCTTAACGGCCTGTGCTAAAGCGCCATACAACGCTGCCTCCGCCACAGGCCACTCCTCAATAGCTGTTTGCATTGCTTGGCCTTGTGGGGCAATTTTCGCCAACATAGTGTGCACATGAAATAAGGGTGCCTGCGCAACTATTTCACCTTCGCCATTTACAGCAAACGAACCACCTTGCATCACGAGGGTGTCTTGCCCCCCTGCTGCACTGCAATGCAACACCCCCGCTCCAGTTTGGTGTGCTATTTTTTTCAGTGTGTTCACTAGCTGCGTTTCATCACCAGAAGTAAAAACGTTGTTACTGCAGTGCAGCAACCAATCCACCTCTTGCTCTTGATAAGTGGTAAGTAATGCTTCGTTGGCGTAATCCTGCCCTAACAACACACCAACACGCAGGCTACCTAAAGAGAATATGGTTTCTTGTTGCCCTGCGGCAAAATACACCTGCCGAGCAACCCCTTGATCGGCGGCCGCGCCTTCAAATTGGTGCTGATAATATTCTTGCTGCACACCTAGGCTTGGCTGCACTAGCCCTAGAGCGTTAAAGCAAATTCCTTGTTTTATTTTTGGGTAGCCTACTAATACAGGCACAGTTAGTTGCTCACTAAGTGTGTTCAGCCCATTATTAATACGTTCACACAAACTATCACGCAGCAGCAAATCAAACGCAGGCATACCTAGCAACGCTTGCTCAGGGAACACCACCAATTCTAGCTCTGGGCACTGCTGTTTGTGGCTATTGGCTGTAGTGATGATGTGCTGAACGTTGTCTTCTATCGCTCCTACTTTGGAGCGGCTTTGGCTGATCAACACCGCAGAATACGACACGTTAATTTTTCCTCTCATTCTGGCTGAATGGTTGCCTAGTGTACCCGCTTTTGCAGGCAGATTAATCTTTATCTCATGCCCCAAGCCTGTGTAGCCATGAATGCGCGTTATGGGCCATAATGGCGCTTCTTGTTAAACACTGGATTATTTTCTATGGGTTTTATTCTTCGCATTCTTTTTATTGCCGCGCTCATTTATTTTGTTATTCGCTTAGTGAAGCAAACACGGCAACAAACAACAAACACTGCCACGCAGCAGGATGGCCCTATACCAATGACCAAATGCGCAGAGTGCCAGGTGCTTTTTCCTAAAGCAGAGGCCATTAGCAAGGGGCAGCAATCTTTCTGCTCCACAGAGCATTTGCATAAGTGGCTTGAAAAGCAGTGACCATAAACAGCCAGAAAATAAAAAGCCCTGAGTATATTTATGTCACGTATCGCTTAGGGCTAGCTTTCCTATTACTGATTTTATTTTTCTTTCAGCCCAACCACACCACAGTAGGTGAAAGCCACCCAGAGTTGTTTCTAACTACACTACTGATTTACCTTGCGGTGTTGCTCGTTTTTCTTCGTTTGCCTTCACCTTTACGATCGGCAAAACCGCAATATAAAACACTCTCACTCTCCTTTGATGTCAGCATCCTCTTACTGCTTATTTATTACAGTGGCAGCATCACCCACAGCCTAACCGCACTCTTGTTCGTTACGGTTGCCACCGCAGGCATACTGCTACCAAACCGCTTCGCGTTATTCATTGCCGCTTTTGCTACCTTAGGGCTGATGTTTAATGAGTTTTATTATGAACTTAGCATCAACGAGCCCGTGCTACTCATCCCCACCAAGGCAGCACTTATAAGCATAGCTCTTTTCAGCGTTGCAGTAAGCACACGCGCCTTGGCGGCTCGGTTAGAAAGAAGTGAGCGCCTTGCAGCCGAACAAGATCAAGCCATCCGCCGTTTGCAAAAGCTAAATGAGCAGATTGTTACGCGCATGATGACAGGCATTATTGTGTTTGGCCGCGATCTTGAAATAAAGCTAGTTAACCAAGCCGCCCAAGACCTTCTGCAACGCAAACTCATCCCAAACAGAAGAGCACCTGACATTATCATTGGCAGCTATATTGAATGGCGCGCCAACAGCAGCCAGCACCCTGCTCCTATTCCTGCTGAAGGTTCTCGCACCGAGTTAGAAGTAAAATTTGCAGCGCTCGAGCCTAACACCACAGTGGCCTTCATTAGCGACCGTGCGTTAATTCTGCAGCAGGCCCAAGCCCTCAAACTCGCCTCTTTAGGGCAACTTTCAGCCACCATAGCCCACGAAATTCGCAATCCATTAAGCGCTATTAGCCACGCCTCTGAATTATTGAATGAAACAGCGAGCAGTGATAGCACAACGCCTTTATTGAATATTATTCATCGCCATGTAAAACGCATTGATCGCATCGTGACCGATGTGCTGTCTATCTCACAAGGAGAAAAACCAAACCGAACAAGCATCGAACTGGGCCCATATTTAGAGCTGCTCCTAGAGCACTGGCAAGAAGAAAACAAAGACACAAGCAGAATTACCATCACTGCCCCTTTAGAACCTGTTTACGCTTTCTTTGATCAGCAGCAACTAGGGCAAGTGATTAATAATTTAGTGGATAACGCGTTAAGATATAGCAACGGGCCAATAACGATTAGATTTGGCTACGACGAAAACAATCACTCTTGGCTTGCTATTGATGATATGGGAGCCCCTATTCCAACTGCACTGCAGCACCGTTTATTTGAACCTTTCTTTACCTCTGCTGCAGATGGAACAGGCTTAGGTTTGTTTCTAAGCCGCGAGCTTTGCCAAAGTAATCAAGCCCATTTGCACTACCAAGAGAAACAAATGGGCAACAGCTTTGTGATAGCGTTTTCGCCACCCACAGCAAAAGCCATTTATCATGACTATGCAGAATAAAAAAACTGTCCTCATCGTTGACGATGAAGAAGATTTACGGGAATTGCTCAGCCTAACAGTGCAACAAATGCAACTTCAGCCTGTTGCCGTTGGCACCGTTAAAGAAGCTAAAAAACTTCTAGCTAACACTCGCTTTGACCTTTGCATCACCGATATGAACCTGCCAGACGGTAACGGCATAGAGCTAGTTCGCTATATTCACAGGCATCACGGCACCACCCCTGTTGCCATGCTCACTGCATATGGCAACATGGAAACCGCCACGTTAGCCATGAAAGAAGGCGCTTACGACTTTATCGCCAAACCTGTTTCACTCGCACGGTTAAGGCAAGTTATTGAAGAGGGGTTAGCTACACAACATCCCCATACCGAGCTGCTTCATCAGCAGCTCGTTAGCAACTCCACCAAAACACAGGAGTTACGCAGGAAGATAGAGCTTTTTGCACGTTCCGACGCCCCGCTTTATCTTCATAGCCACCCAGGCAGTAACGCTGCAGGCATCGCCAAGCTCATTCATGAGGCTAGCCCTCGTGCTCCGCATCCTTTTATTCATATTAGCTGCTTCGCCCCCTCTACAAAGCAATTAACAGAAGCACTATTTGGCGTTTATGGCATCGACGGAGACATCAGCACCTATCAGCCCGGTGTGATTGCAGCGGCGCACCAAGGCACTCTATTCCTTGAAGACATCACGGCCTTGCCCGCCAACGTGCAACTGCAGCTATTACAAGCATTAGAAGCACGGGAATTGCACCCTGAAGGCAGCCTTCGCAGCGTGCCATTCAACGTAAGAGTTATAACGAGTAGCGACGAAGATTTAACACAAGCCGTAGCTGAAAAGCGGTTTCGTCAAGACCTCTACTTCCGGCTTAACGTCATTGAACTGAAACTACCTAATTTAAACGATAGATTGGAAGACATTCCAGCCTTAGCTGAATATTACCTCGCTCAGCTTTCTAAAAGGTATGCTGTGCCCCGCAAACCACTCACTCCTGCAGCAGCTACGCTGCTCAGCCAACATAATTATACGGGTGACTTACAAGAGCTTGAAAATATTCTGGAGCGAGCCTTCACCTTGTGCGATGCCGACAGCATTGGCCCTGAGCATTTAGGCATAAAAACCGTTACCACCCACCCTCTAAGCACTGCCACGAACAGCTCATTAGATGCTGCGCGCCCTCACGACCAACCCCTCGAAGCCTACCTCGAAGAAATAGAACGCCGAGAAATATTACAGGCTTTAGAGCAAACGTTATGGAACCGCACAGCGGCAGCTAAACGTTTAGGCATGTCTTTTAGAGCCTTGCGCTACCGCTTACAAAAGCTCGCCATCAACAAGCCTGAAGACAATTAAGTTGGCTGTTTGCGTACATTTAATGACGCCATAGCTACTAACACACCGCCACCGCAACCCTTATGGTAGCTCCTCAGCAAGGAGGCTCCTATGTACGCACGTGGTTTAACTCTTCTCGAACTCTTAGTGGCACTGGCTGTTCTTAGCTTGCTACTGATGATCAGTGTTCCTAGCTATCAACGTTTTATCACTAACCGTGAGCTAGCTAACGCCACCGAGCAAGTAATGCACACTTTGCATCATGCTCGCTTATTGGCGTTAGCCCATGGCGGCGCCTATTTATGTGATGGCGAAGAGGGCTGTGATACTTTTACGCGCACATCTTCTTTAGGCATTCATCTCGTGGCGCAGGATGAAGCTGAGCTTGAGCCACATTATTGGGTACCTTTACCTCGCCGTATCCAGCTTCAATGGCGCCGCTTCCGTGGCGAGCATTTATTTTTTAACCAACAAGGGCGCACGGTTTTTAGTAACGGGCATTTTTTAATTTGCCATCACCTAAGGAATGACACAGCCTACAAAGTCATCCTTAATTGGAGCGGCCGCGCCCGCATAGAGCGCTCGAATGCAGAGCATTGCTAACCATTGCTCCACTGTTCCCGAACGCTTGGTGCGCACCCCAAGTCGCTATGAGCCACATAGCAACTATAGCCACGAGAATCCACGCCTAAGCTGCCACTGCCGCGCATGCTATTCTGAGGCAATGCTTTAACCCTCCATAGCAACAAGCCCGTTTCTGCATCATCCACCACTTCGGTTTGAAAGGAGTAATGGCTATTTTCATAGCCTCGCACGATGTGTGCCACTTTCTCTGCATCACGCTCTTGCACAGACAAACTGTACCGTTCCAACCTTTCGATTAATGCTAAAAGTAGTACTTTTGCTTCTGCCTGCCGGCTGCGCTTCACGTAATGCTGATAGGAAGCAAAACTCATACTCGCTAACACCGCCAAGATAACCAACACCACAACCATTTCAATTAAAGTGATACCTCGTTCCACCATAGTGCTGCCTCCTTATAACGCCAATGATGAATCACAGGGTGCCGCAATTGGGCCACACTGCTCTGTGCCACCCTCCATTCACTTTCACCCTCCTGCCTAAGCAAATAAAAGCGGCGCGCCCACACAGGCAAACCAGGCTTCTCAGGCTTCACCACCACGATTAACGAGCCCATATCTTGTTCGCTCAACAAAGCCTCATTGGCCGCCAAATTCCACAGCCACCACACTTGCGCTTCCTGTTCTTGCCCGCGAAGACACATGCCTGTGTTTTCTGTGATGTGGTAGCGCTCACAAAAACGCGACAACTCCATTTCGTTGGGCGCCCAATGCGCCAACCACCAGCCTATACCCTGTTGGTGCTGCAAAATTTGTAACAGCTGATCTGCTTGCTGCTCTTTACTGAACAACAACTGCTCCGAGCGCATAAATTGGCGCTGCGCCTGCAGCCCAAGCAAAGTTAACGATAGCAACACCACGCTGAGCACTAACACAAACGGTAGCGCTGCACCGCGCATAACACACCTGCTAACCATTAAGTACCTCCGCCACCAAAAAGAAGCGCTCGTAAAGGCCTTGCGCAAGGAATTGCCACTGTTTGCCCCATGCATCCTCATGTTCGTAGTATTCAGTTTCGTGCTTTAAAGTTGCCGTGGGGTGCCGCAGCAACAAGTCTATTTCCACTTGTTTCACGAGTGAGTTACTAGGAACTTCTTCAGGTGGCACATACTGTATTTCTCCTTGCTCTACATGCCATACTCCTACCCTTACCTGAAACAACACTACCCCTCTCACCAGCTCCACCTCTTCCCAAGAGGCGCCATCAAAAGCTCTGCAAAATAGCGCTTGCAATGGTTGCTCTGCCTTCACCGCGCGAACGTAATATTGATTAATGACAGGGCCCTCTAAATGGTTCGCATTAACCTTGCGCCCTAAGCAATCAGCCACATCGTAGCTAGCTAAATTAAGCACACTATGGTTCGCCGCACGTGTGGAGGGCACTTCAACCTCTGCTAAAACAGCCGCCGTGCTTTGCCCATTCACGGTATAGCCCGCGTGCTGCACATCCTCCTTTAGTAACGCCAAAATAAGCGCCCCTTCTTGTAATAGTTGTTGCTGGGCTAATGTTCTTGACCAAGCAGAATGCTGCTGAAACAGTAAGCTAAAAGCCATCAGGCTAATAATCCCAGCAAGCACTAACCCCACCATTAGCTCTACCAAAGAAAAGCCCTTACAAGTTCGCCACATCGCTTACCTCCCACAGCAAATATCGCTGTAAACATGCCTGCGTAATTTCACCATGCTCGATGCACTGGCTCGCTAAGGTGTGATTAGGTGCAGCAATAAGGCAGCGGCCACCATCACATCGACGCACCTGCACAGCGGGATGATTCAAAGCATGGTTAATGTGGGTGCACAACCGCTGTTGTTGCCAGAGGTTCGCCTCTTGCTCGGTACATAGAGTGGTGGTGCAATCTGGCGTGAATGATGCATTAGCGATACAAAGCGGGCCTTCCTGCACGTCACCGAATAACTCACGCTGCCAATAAAGATTGTGCGCTAGGGTGTCTAACCATTGTTGCCCTTGCCATCGCCAACGAACGTGTTCGCGCTGCTGATCGGTTTCTTTATGTATCAGTGCTAGCCCTACACCACTAACGCTCAAGATGACCAACGCAACAAGGATTTCAATAAAGCTACTACCGCGAACGGATGCCATCATTTTTCTACTCCTTTTCAAAGGTGTAGAAATCAAGATACAAACTTTAAAACGAATGGAAGCGTGGTTTACACAGGAAAGGCAAACAAGAATGAGGGTGGCCTAACGTAAGCTAGCCACTGAAAGGCGTAGAAAGAAACAGACGAAATAACAGAAAGGAACCCACGCTTAATTTGCACATGCTTTTAAGCGTGGGATGACGATTAAGAGGAAGTAACTCTGAGTTCTCTTGGCAGCGTGAAACGAATATTTTCTTCACGGCCTTGCAACTCACGCACTTGTTCGCCACCTAGTTCTTGCAAACGCTCTACTACTTGACGCACAAGTATTTCAGGCGCGCTAGCACCAGCTGTAACGCCCACAGCCTGAACTCCTTCAAGCCATTCAGCTTTAATTTCTTCAGGCCCATCAATTAAATAGGAAGGCGTGCCACAACGTTCAGCCAATTCACGCAAACGGTTGGAGTTTGAGCTATTGGGGCTTCCCACTACTAATACCAACTGGCATTCAAGCGCCAGCTGACGCACCGCGTCTTGGCGGTTAGTAGTGGCATAACAAATATCTTCTTTGCGCGGCCCGTGAATATTGGGGAATTTTTCCCGTAACGCAGCAATCACTTTGGCGGTATCGTCTACCGACAAGGTGGTTTGCGTAACGTACGTAAGCGTGTCAGGGTTTTTCACCTCAAGCTTAGCCACATCTTCTTCATCTTCCACCAAGTAAATAGTGCCGCCTTGGCTAGTGTCGTATTGCCCCATAGTGCCTTCCACTTCTGGGTGCCCCGCGTGGCCAATCAATACACTCTCACGGCCATCACGGCTATAACGAATCACTTCCATGTGCACTTTAGTAACTAGAGGGCAGGTGGCATCAAACACTTTAAGATCGCGGCGCTCCGCCTCATCTTGCACTGCTTTGGACACACCATGAGCAGAAAAAATAACGATAGAATCGTCAGGCACCTCATCAAGTTCTTTTACGAAAACCGCACCACGGTGGCGTAAATCATCCACCACGAACTTGTTATGCACCACTTCATGGCGCACATACACTGGCCCCTCGAACACTTCTAATGCGCGGTTTACGATATCAATCGCTCTATCTACACCTGCACAAAAGCCGCGAGGATTTGCCAAACGAATATCCATTTACATCACCTATAGGTTGGATGATTGGTTTACCATTAACGAAGCTGAATAATTTGCTCTTTCGCTTCTAGCTTAACATCTATAATTTCCACCACGAAGGTTAAATTACGGCCAGCTAACGGGTGGTTAAAATCCACTGTCACCCATTCTTCATCAACGCTCTTAATTACACCAGGCAACTCTGCTTTAGCAGCGTCAGTAAATTGCATGACAACCCCTGGCGCCAGCTCATCTTCTGGCGGGAACTCTTCGCGGCGGAAGTGCAAAATATTTTCGGGGTTAACTTCACCAAACCCTTGTTCGGGCCCCATTGATACACTGCGCTTATCACCTGCTTTTAAGCCCAACAAGGAGCGTTCGAAACCTTCTGGCAAAGATTCATCGCCCCAAACAAAGGTGGCGGGTTCGCCGTCAAACGTGGAGTCCACTTCCTCGCCCGATTCAAGCAACACTGCAAAATGCAAAGTAATTTCACGCTGTGGCCCAATTTTTAATGGCTCAGTCATGGGAAGGCTCCTTAGTTAAAAACATATCGAGCAGCATGCACGCTACCCCTAATGTGATCGCTGTATCGGCAATATTAAACGCTGGAAAATGCGAGCTAGCCCAATAGAAATCGAGAAAATCCACCACATGGCCTAGCGCTAGCCGATCCCACAAATTGCCCAACGCACCACCTAGCACTAACGCCAAGCCTGCTTGCACCCACTTAGATTCTTTTTTGGTGAGTAACCAGCCAATAATCAAAGCACTTGCCACACAGGCCACCGCCGTAAAGAACCAACGTTGCCAACCGCCGGCGCCCGCTAGAAAACTAAAAGCAGCGCCCTCGTTGTAAGCTAAAGTGATATTAAAAAATGGCAATACCGCTATGCGCTCGTACAACGCAAGCGCGCCTTCAACAGCTTGCTTGCTCCATTGGTCTAGCGCCACAGTCAATGCTGTCAGCCACAACCATTTCAATTGATGCCACTGCCAGCGGCTAGCAGCATCAGCGGCTGATGGCTTAGGCATAATGGCGCTCCTCACCGTCACCCTCTACGTTATCCACACAGCGCAAACATAGCTCTGGGTGCTCGGCGTTACTGCCCACATCTTCTCTATGGTGCCAGCAACGAGTACATTTCTCTGCTGAGGAAGCTGTGATGGCCACTTTCAAACCTTCCACTGCGGAGCTAGCGAGTTCTTCAGGCGCTTGCGCCAAAGGTGCTAAACGTGCCGTGGAAGTAATAGTGACAAAACGTAACTCATCCGCGAAGGGCTGCAGTAATTTTTCCACGTCTTCATTCACGTACAACACGGCGTCACCAGCTAAGTTAGCACGCACAACTTTTTCGTTACGCGCATCTTCAATGGCTTTGTTAACCGCTTGTTTAACCGCCTGCACCTGTACCCAGAAAGCACGGTTCATCTCAGCATTTTCGGGCAGAGTGAATAAACCCTCATACCATTCCACCAAGAACACAGATTCATCGCGCTCACCCGGCATATGCTGCCAAATTTCTTCAGCGGTGAAGCTCATAATGGGTGCCATCCAGCGCACTAACGCTTCGGCAATGTGGTATAGCGCTGTTTGGCAAGAGCGACGCGCACGTGAATCTTCCTGTGTGGTGTATTGCCTATCTTTAATAATATCTAGATAAAAACCGCCCATCTCTATTGAGCAGAAATGGTGGATACGCTGATACACCTGGTGGAACTGGAAGTTTTCGTAAAGCTCAATAATTTCAGCTTGTAATTCTGCAGCTCTGTCTACCGCCCAGCGATCAAGCCACAACATTTCCTCTTCTTGCAATGCATGCTCAGAGGGCACGAAACCATTGAGGTTCGCCAACAAGAAGCGGCTTGTATTACGAATGCGACGATAAGCATCAGCGGTTTGTTTCAAGATGCCGTGTGAAACAGACATCTCGCCACGGTAATCTGTCGCCGACACCCACAAACGCAAAATGTCTGCACCTAGGGTGGAAGTCACTTCTTGTGGGGCAATAACGTTGCCCAAGGACTTCGACATTTTGCGGCCCGACTCATCCACCGTGAATCCATGGGTTAGCACGCTTTTATAGGGTGCTGCACCGCGCATGGCTACACTGGTAAGCAAAGAAGATTGGAACCAACCTCTGTGCTGGTCTGAACCTTCCAAATATAAATCAGCAGGCACTGCGAGCGCTTCGTTTTGCTCAAGCACGCCATAGTGGGTAATGCCCGAATCAAACCACACATCTAGCGCATCAGTCACTTTTTGGTACTGCTCTGCGTCATCACCGTAGCCGTGTTGCTGCAAGAAGGCCTCGCCGTCTAGTTCAAACCAAGCATCGATACCTTTCTTTTCCACTAATTGAGCTACAGCTTCTATCAATTCTGCCGTGGCGGGATGCGGTGCACTGTTATCTTTATCCACAAACAAAGCGATGGGCACGCCCCAAGTACGCTGGCGTGAAATACACCAGTCTGGCCTATCCTCGAGCATGCCTTCAATACGCGCTTTACCCCAACTTGGCACCCACTGCACAGTGTTAACAGCTGCTTGCGCTTGTTCTAGCAAACCAGCCTGCTGCATGTTGATAAACCACTGCGCTGTGGCACGGAAAATTAACGGCGTTTTATGGCGCCAGCAATGAGGGTAGCTATGCTCTAGTTTCTTGTGGGCCAGCAAGGCGCCTTTTTCTTGCAGCGCTTCAATTACAGGCTCATTAGCACGGTTTACATGTAAACCACCCACTACCGGTTCGTCTTCGGCAAACACACCGTTATCGCGTAGCGGGCTCGAGGTGGGCAACCCGTATGCTTTACCGATATGGAAGTCATCATCACCATGGCCTGGTGCTGTGTGCACTGCCCCCGTACCCGCATCTGTAGTGACGTGCTCACCAACAATCACGGGTACAGAACGATGCCCAAACGGATGTTCTAATACCAAACCATCTAGGGCACGGCCATGAAAGCGCTCTGATTGCACCACGTTTTCTAGTTGCCAGCGCTCAATTACTTCGTCAGCAAGTGCATCAGCCACTATCACCTGCTTTGCTTGGCCATTTTGCGAACCGCTTAACACCACATATTCAAGCTCAGGGTGCACGCTCACACCATGGTTAGCAGGCAAAGTCCAAGGTGTGGTAGTCCAAATAACCACCGCTAAATTATCGGTGGCATCAACACCTGTGCGAGCTGTGAAGTCGGCACCATCAAGCACCGAGAAAGCCACATCAATCGCATCAGAAGTTTTGTCTTGGTACTCCACTTCTGCTTCAGCTAAAGCAGAAGCGCAATCTAAACACCAATGCACAGGCCTAAAGCCGCGCTGCAAATGCCCGTTATTTACAATAACGCCCAAGGCACGAATAGTGTCGGCCTCAAACTTAAAGTTCATTGTGAGGTAAGGATTTTCCCAATCACCAAACACACCTAAACGAATAAAATCATCGCGCTGGCCTTCAACTTGGCTCTGTGCGTATTGGCGGCATTCAGTACGGAACGTGGCAGCATCTACTTTATGCCCCACCTTACCAATACGTTGCTCAACACGGTGCTCAATGGGCAGGCCGTGGCAATCCCAACCTGGTACATAAGGGGCGTCATAACCACTTAAAGTGCGAGACTTAACAATAATATCTTTCAATATTTTGTTCACCGCATGGCCGATGTGAATATCGCCGTTAGCGTAAGGAGGGCCGTCATGCAAAATATACTTAGGCTTACCGGCGAAACGCTCACGAATCTTGCCGTAAAGGTTTTGCTCCTGCCACTGTGCAAGCTGCTGCGGCTCGCGTTGTGATAAGCCCGCACGCATGGGAAACGCTGTGTGCGGCAAATTAAGTGTGGCTTTGTAATCTGTCATGACATAAGGCCTTTAGCTGAAAACCACTGAGTGGCTTGTTGGATATCTGTATCGATGGCTTGCTTTAATGCTGCAAGCCCATCAAATTTTAATTCGGGGCGCAAATAGTGTTGCAACGTCACGGTGAGGTGCTTGCCGTATAAGTCCCCTTGGTAATTTAATAAATGCACTTCAAGGCGCCACTGCGTGCCACCCACGGTGGGGCGCGTACCAATACTGGCCACAGCAGGATAATGCTCTAACCCAGCGCCTGTTACCGTTACGGCGTACACCCCTCGAATGGGGGTATGTAAATGACGCAGCACCAAATTAGCAGTGGGTACATTAATGGTACGCCCGATTTTATCGCCGTGGTGTACACGCCCGCTAACGCTATAGGGATGCCCTAGCAAGGCTTCAGCCTCATCTAGCTGCCCATTTGCTAGCGCCTGCCGAACGCGCGTGCTCGAAACGCGCTCACCTGCGTAAGCATGTGTGGGTGTATCTTCCACGGTAAAACCATATTGCTCGCCGGCTTTTTGCAAGTAAGCAAAATCTCCCTCTCGGCCCGCGCCGAAACGGAAATCATCGCCCACTACCAGATGACGAACATTGAGACCGTCCACTAACACCCGCTGTACAAACTCACCTGCACTAAGGCTTTGGAAGGCTTTATTGAAGCGCGCGCAAAAAACTTTTTGCACCCCATATTTTTTCAAGGTGCATAGTTTATCACGCAATGACATTAAACGCGCCGGCGCCTGCGCTGGACGGAACCACTCAATAGGCTGCGGCTCAAAAATCATCACTGCACTCAACAAATCTTGTGCTGCTGCTTTTTCATTCACACGTGCAATAATACGTTGATGCCCTAAGTGCACCCCATCAAAATTACCAATGGTAAGCACGCAAGGCGCAGCTTTGTCGCCTTGTAGATTATGTAAGCCGCGAACTAACCGCATATTGGTCCCAATGTTGTATAAAGTAGGCGATTATAAAAGCTTCAGGGCTGAGTTTCATCCTCAACCCTTTGTGCAGACTAACGCTTTAAATGACGAACCCGAAAACCTAGCACCACAAGGCTACCTATATAGGTGGCCCCGCCCAATGCTACGATGGCTAACAGCATATAGGCACGTTCAAACGCTGCCCCCATCGTCCACACATCCGTTAGCCCTGCCATCCAGTGCACAAGCACACCCATCAACAACACAGCAAACACAATGCGCGGCAGAAGGAAACGCCACTCAGAACCAGGTTGATAAATGCCTTGCTTGCGCAATCCGCGCCACAACAAACCGGCGTTCAACCATGCAGAAGCTGCTGTGGCAAGCGCTAAACCTACGTGGCGATAATGCCACACAAGCAAGAGGTTAAACACCATATTTGCCACCATGGCAATAATACCGATACGCACTGGCGTGCGCGTATTCTGCTGGGCAAAAAATCCGGGCGCTAACACTTTAATCAGCATAAAGGCTAACAACCCTAAAGAATAACCTTGCAAGGCCCGTGCCGACTGCATCACATCATGCAGTTCGAATTCACCATAATAGAACAAGGCTGCCAATAGCGTATCGCTAAGCACCATCAAGGCCACCGCTGCAGGCACCGCCAACAGCACCACTAACCGCACACCCCAATCAAGGGTACGCGAAAATTCTTTTTGGGAAGCTTCAGCATGATTAGCCGACAAGCTAGGCAAGATTACTGTGCCAATGGCTATTGCAAACAGCCCCAATGGCAACTCCATTAAACGGTCGGAGTAATACAGCCACGTCACACTACCCGTTTCAAGCAAAGACGCCAATACTGTATCTAAGAGTAAATTGATTTGGCTAACAGAAACGCCGAACAAAGCAGGCGCCATCAGCAACATAATCTTTTTTACCCCTGGGTCTTTAAAATCCACTTTTGGTTTAGGCAGCAACCCTAAACGTGCCAAGAAAGGCAACTGCAACATCAATTGCAGCATTCCCGCCGCTAGCACACCCCATGCTAACGCTACAGCCATGCGCTCTTCTGGGAAAAACGGCGCCACCACTAAAGCTGCTGTTATCAAACTAATGTTGAGCAACACTGGGGTAAACGCTGGCACCGCAAAACGGCCCCATGTATTAAGAATGCTGCCTGAAAATGCAGTCAGTGCTATGAAGAACAAATAAGGAAAAGTGAGCCGCAACATTTCTGTGGCTAGCAATTGCTTTACAGGGTCTTTACCAAAGCCGGGCGCAAACAGCACAATTAAAAACGGCGCAAACAGCACCCCTAATGTGGTCACTGTTATTAAGGAAAACCCAAGAGTGCCCGCCACCCTATCAATCAGTTCTTTTGCCGCGGCATGCGTACCTTGCTTTTTATATTCGCTAAGCACCGGCACAAAAGCTTGGTTAAAGGCCCCCTCTGCGAACAAGCGGCGTAAAAAGTTCGGGATACGGAAGGCAACGAAAAAAGCATCCGTGCCTGCAGACACACCTAAAAAACGCGCCAACACCACATCGCGCACTAAACCCATAATGCGTGAGAGCAATGTCATAGCACTCACCACAGCGGCAGAGGCTAATAAACCGCCCCCCTTCCCACCTTGTTTATTTGTATCTGTTGCTGTTCCCATACCTCTACCCTATTGAAAACTGCGCAAAGCGTACCCAATGTTAAACGAAACAGCTAGCTAGGGTTTGACATTTTGACGTGAGGCAGGCATAGTTGCGCGTCTTATAAGAGCTGTTATAGCATTTAACCTATTTACAGCTGTTTAGAAGGAATGAGTTCCTTCACAAACATTGAACATTCACTTTTTTCGAACAAGATTCGGACAGGAGCAGGACCTTGGCTAACTCACCGCAAGCGCGAAAGCGTGCTCGTCAAGCAGAAAAGCGTCGTCAGCACAATGCTGCTATGCGTTCCATGGTGCGTACCTACATCAAAAAGGTTAACGCTGCCATTGCGTCCGGTGACCAGCAAGCTGCGCAGGAAAGTTACACCAAAGCAGTTTCGGTCCTGGACAAGGCTACTCGCAAAGGCAAATTCCATGCGAACCAAGCTGCACGCTATAAGAGCCGCTTAAACAGCAAGATTAAAGCAATGGGTAGCGCAGCATAATAGCTACGCGATCCAAGCATAAAAAAACCGGCTTTGGCCGGTTTTTTTATGCTTGCTCATTTAAACTTATTGTTTAGCCTAGCAACACCAAGTTATCTCGGTGAATCAGTTCTTCTTCGTTTTTGTAACCTAGCACGTCAGCAATTTGGCAGCTTTTCACGCCTGCAATGCGCTGCGCTTCTTTAGCATCATAGTTACTTAAACCACAGGCGATACGAACACCTTCTTTCGTCACACACGCCACCATTTCACCTCGATGAAAATCGCCTGTTACAGCTACCACGCCAACAGGAAGCAAGCTCGACCCCGCCTCCAATAAACGCTCCGCCGCTCCTTCATCAATGGTAATAGTACCGCGCATTTGCAAATGCCCCGCCAACCACTGCTTTCTTGCGTTATAAACACTGGTATCAGGCAACAAAGTGGTACCCGGCGCTTCGTTGGCCGCTAAAGCAGCTAGCACCTCTGGGCTGCGCCCACTTGCTATGCTGGTTACTGCCCCACTACGCGCTGCAAGCACGGCGGCACGTACTTTTGTGCTCATACCGCCACTTCCTAATGCCCCGCCTGTATCCCCAGCCACGGCCTTGATGTTTGGATCTGTGGCGTACGCCTCCCGAATAAGCTTAGCGTCTGGGTTATGCCTCGGATCAGCATCATAGATGCCTTGCTGGTCGGTTAAAATCACCAAACGATCTGCCACCACCAAATTGGCCACCAAGGCGGCTAATGTATCGTTATCACCAAAGCGTATTTCGCTAGTGGCCACAGTGTCATTTTCGTTTACCACCGGCACCACACCATAGCTCAACAGCGTCAACAGTGTAGAGCGCGCATTGAGATACCGGGTTCGATCTGACAAATCATCATGGGTTAACAATATTTGCGCGGTCGCCACACTATGTTTTTGAAAGCGCGTCTCCCACGCCTGCGCCAGCCCCATCTGCCCCACTGCAGCGGCGGCTTGCAAAGCATGCAAGGATTGCGGCCGCTCTTTCCACCCTAACCGCCCCATCCCTTCGGCAACAGCACCAGAAGACACCACAACAATTTCGATGCCTTGTTCGCGCAGCGCCACCATTTGATCAACCCAACGCTGCATAAGCGGAATATCGAGCCCTTCCCCGTCATTGGTTAACAAGGAACTACCTATTTTAATTATCCAACGCTGTGTTTGTGGTTCAGCTGTCATGTTCAACCCTTGTGTTTATGGGGAGTAAATGATTTCCATATCGTGATCATCATCATCTTCGTCGTCATCATCGTTTTGCCTTGCCAAACGACGCTGGAGTTTATCTTGCTGCACGCGCTCCCGCGCTTCCTCTTCCAATTGCGCACGAAGCTCTTCTTGTTCTGCAGCGTATTCTGGATCTTCTTCCTCGCGGCGGCGACGCTCTTCAATATCATTCATTAACGCGTAAGCCAGCGCTTGGGTACCATTCTTGGTGGCGGCAGAAATGCGATATACAGGCCCTTCCCAAGCCAAACGCTTGACGATGTCTTCACACACTTCGTCCTGCATTTCTTCAGGAATAAGATCTAGCTTGTTCAGCACTAACCAACGCGGCTGCTGCGCCAAACTAGGCGAAAAACGCTCTAGCTCTTCTTCCAAAATCTGTACGTTTTCCACAGGGTCGCTATTATCCACTGGCTCAACATCCACCACGTGCAACAATAAGTGCGTGCGTGCCAAATGCTTTAAAAAGCGGATACCTAAACCCGTTCCTTCTGAAGCGCCTTCAATAAGCCCTGGAATATCCGCCATCACAAAACTGCGATAGCGGTCTACTTTTACCACCCCTAGCTGTGGCACCAAGGTGGTAAATGGGTAATCTGCCACCTTGGCTTTCGCAGCGGTCACCGCTCGAATCAAGGTGCTTTTGCCCGCATTAGGCATACCAAGCAGCCCTACATCAGCGAGCACTTTTAGCTCCAAACGCAACTGCCGGCTTTCGCCTGGTGTACCGGGCGTGGTTTTTCTGGGCGCCTGGTTGGTACTGCTTTTGAAGCGAATGTTTCCCATCCCACCGCGGCCGCCTTGTGCCACTTTAACGCGTTGGCCATGCTCCACTAGGTCGGCAAGCACTTCATTATATTCTGCGTCAATAACGGTAGTACCCACGGGTACTGTTAACACCACATCCTCAGCAGATTTCCCAGTACATTGGCGCCCTTCACCCGGCCTGCCATTTTCAGCTCGGTACAAACCTTGGTATCGGTAATCAATGAGTGTGTTTAAATTGTGGTCTGCCACAAACCATACACTGCCACCATTGCCGCCATCGCCACCGTCAGGCCCGCCGAATTCGATAAATTTTTCACGACGAAAACTAACACAACCGTCGCCACCTTTACCTGCGTGGACGCGTACAAATGCTTCATCTACAAATTTCATCGTTATGTGCCCTAGGCCCTCTCAGTGCGATCTTAACCAATAAATAACAGCATAAACAAAAAAAGCCCCGACCGTTCACCGGCGGGGCTCTTTACACACACTAACTGTGTTTTAAGCTACAGGCTCGATCGTAACGTACTTACGATTTTGCGGGCCTTTAACTTCAAACTTAACGCGGCCTTCAGCTGTTGCAAAAATAGTGTGATCACGGCCCAAACCAGTGTTTACACCTGCGTGGAACCTTGTACCACGTTGGCGAACAATGATTTCACCTGCTTTAACTAACTGGCCACCGAATCGCTTGACGCCTAAGCGTTTACTTTCCGAATCGCGACCATTTCGGGTACTACCACCCGCTTTTTTCGTTGCCATCTTTACTATCCTCTCGTTGTGCCTGCGTTAAATTAACCGGCAATCCCAGTAATTTTCACTTCAGTAAACCACTGGCGGTGGCCCTGCTGCTTACGGGAGTGCTTACGACGACGTAACTTAACCACGCGAATCTTTTTGTGACGGCCTTGTGCTACCACTTCAGCGGTCACTTTAGCACCCTCAACTAGAGGCTGACCAATGTTTACGTTTTCGCCGTTGGCTACTAGCAATACTTCATCAAAGTTGAGCGTTTCGCCCACACCAGCTTCGATTTTTTCAATACGTAGAACATCACCTTCTTCTACGCGATATTGCTTGCCACCGGTCTTGATGACTGCGTACATATTTATTCTCTCAAATATTTACGTCTTGGTGGCGGTTCAATGAACACTTTCAGGCCACGTTGACACAATAGGGATGGGCTTTGCCCAATAAGGGGCGCAAGTATACGACATCATGCTTCGCACAACAAGACACTATACACTTTTAAACGCTTTATGTTTGGCGACTCCACTCATATCTACTACACTCCACTGCCACTAGCGAATAATGCACAGATAGTAGCTGCAAGCTCTTTTTTTGAGTGTATTCTTACCTATTATGAATTCTTAATATTTTAAGTCGGGTCAACATCGCATGGATTACAAAGCAATTACCGCTGTCGTCGCAGACGATTTCAACGCCGTTAACGAATATATCACCCATCATTTAGATACTAACGTTCCGCTAATTCGTGAAATCGGCGAACACATTATAAGTGGTGGCGGCAAACGCCTGCGCCCCTTAGTAGGGCTGCTCTGCGCACGCGCATACGGCTACCAAGGCCAGCAACACGTTGACATTGCCGCCATTATTGAGTTTTTGCATACAGCAACTCTTTTGCACGACGATGTGGTGGATGAATCTGATTTACGCCGCGGCCGCCCCACCGCCAATGCTGTTTGGGGCAACTCTGCGAGTGTACTAGTGGGCGATTTCCTTATTTCTCGCGCCTTTGAATTACTCGTGGCCATTCGCAACTTCCATGTGTTAGATATTTTATCGGCAAGCACAAACGTCATCTCCGAAGGTGAAGTACTGCAGCTGCTAAACGCCCGTGATCCTAGCACCAGCGAAGAGCAATACATGCGTGTTATCCATCACAAAACCGCAAAAATGTTTGAATCTGCCGCTGAAACAGGCGCCGTGTTAATGGCCAAGGACAGCGCTGAAGTGGAACATATCCGTGCCACCTTGGGTGCTTACGGGCGCCACTTAGGCATCGCCTTCCAGTTAATTGACGATGTGCTAGATTACACAGGCAGTGCCGACAAACTCGGCAAAAACGTAGGCGACGACTTAGCTGAAGGGAAACCTACCCTCCCTCTCATTTACGCCATGCGCGAAGGCACCAATGAACAAGCAGAGCTCATTCGCAACGCTATTCGCAACAGTGATATCAGCAAACTTGATGAAGTCGTGGCCATCGTGCAAGCAGTGGGCGGCTTAGAATATACGGAACAGAAAGCGCAAGAACACACCCAACTAGCCATTGAAGCTATTGCCTCGCTGCCCACTTCCGACTATAAAAAGGCGTTAATTAACTTAGCCACTCAAGCAAGCAAGAGAGACAACTAATGACACTTAAACATTTCCTGAAGCCTTTTACTCTTATGGCTACGTCACTGCTTTTCCTCAGCGCCTGCGCACTGAGCCCACAAGCAGTGGTGGTTGAGCCAAAGCCCGAGCTCCCCTATCAATCTTTGGGCATGAACCAATCGGTTACCGTGTTGGTAAAAGATGACCGCCCTGAAGATCATTTTGGTACGCGGGGCGGCACCTATCCTGAAACAAGCGTGCTCACATTAGGCAACGATCTACCTAAAGCTATCTACACAGCAGTAACGCACGGTTTGCACCAGCAAGGCTTTAACGCCATGAACCCAGGTGATACAGACCATCACCTCAATATCATTCTAGAAGAGTTGCGCTATACGCCAGCCGAGGGTGCCGTGGTAAACAGAGTTACTGTTGATGCCACAGTGAGAGCAGAAATATATAAGGGTGACACTCACCTCTATACCAATGCGTATAAGAGCCAAACCTTACACAACACGGTGAGCACCCCAAGCATGAAGAAGAACGAAGAGTTTATTACAGGTGAGTTAAACCGCACTTTAACGCGCATACTGAGCGATGAAAAACTGCTCCTTATTCTACGCGACGGTGTGGTGAACTAGCGGCTGCAACACGTAACCAGCCGCCTCTTCCACTCTCACCTACACCTCACCATGATGGCTGAGCCTATCGCGCAGCGGAGACACCCAACTAGGCTGCTCACCCTCCGCAAGCGGCTCAGCCTCCCCCTTACCCCACACGGGCCCCGGCCATGCGGCATCATCGCTAAAACGAGCGATAACATGCACATGCAATTGCGGCACTTTATTTCCTAAAGCACCAATATTAATTTTTTCAGCACCTGTTAGCGTTTGTAAATGCTTGGCACAGCGGTTAACGACTTCTAATAATCCTTGCTGCTGCTCTACGCTCAACTGGTACCACTCTTCAACTCCTTCCACCTTAGGCACTACTATCACCCAAGGATACCGTTGGTCGTTCATCCAACGCAGCCATACGTTTTGCGTTTCACCAATGGCGCCAGTATCCGCTGCTAATTGATGATGCAGATCTGCCATAACGCTCTCCCTCATATATCGTGGTTACCCACTGTTTTTAGTGTTGCTAACTTCTTTACGGCTCGCTCTTTATACGGCAAACAAACCATCTATATTGTTATCGCTGTGCTGCCACACATGGTTTCAAATGTTAAATTTCACCATCAGAGCTATCGGTGTTTTATTGTCTAACACTATTTTAGCGCTGTTCGCATAAAAGCCTTACTCTGCACACATCAGAAACACAACCCCTGCTTATTTGTATTAAACACCCATCTCAAGGAGCAACAATATGTCTGAGAACACAGCCAAAGAAGTACAGCAAGAAATCGAAAACAAAGCTAACAAACTCGTTGCACGCGCAAAAGACGCGGGCCGCAAAGTATACTACGTAGGCGTTGGCGCATACAGCAAAGCTGAAGAAACTGCGCAAACTCTTTACAGCGAATACGCTGCTGCAGGCGCAGAAGAGTTAGGCGAGAAAGCTGAAGGCAAGGCTAAGCCAGTTCTAGCAAGCCGTGGTGCAGTCGCTGCACTAAAAGGCCTACAGGAAACTCTTCCTGGCAAGCGTCAAGAAGTTTATGAGCGCTGCGTAGAAGCTGGCCGCGCTGAGAAAGGCGAAGCCGCTAGCGAAACTAACGAGTTCGTTTTAGCTGCCATTGGCGCTAGCCTCATTGTTAAGCAAGAAGGTGAAAAGCTACTAGAAGAGCTTATCACTGCAGGTGAAAAGCGTAGCGCTTAATCACTAGCATCTAGAATTTGCTGATTCTGAAGCCACAGGTTAACGCCTGTGGCTTTTTTAATGCACCACCACTTCGTCGCCTAGCAACAACGCTTCTTGTTCTTCATTAACCACTTCAAAAGCTAGCTCACCTAAGCCGGCAACTCGATAACAAACATTCTTAACACTGGTGGTTAACAAGCCTTCCAAGGCCTGCATAAATTCAATGGCCCCTTCTGAGCCTAAGTAATTCATGGCCCTAGCTTCGTTTTGCCAGTTCTGCAACAACACCAAGTTTCCTGGCTTTTCTACCTGAATGTACACCTCAAAAGATAGGCAGCCTTCATCTGTCATTGCATCCTGAGCCACATCCTGCGCCAGCTCTACTACTTCTTCGAGATGTTTTATGCTCACCGAAAGCGTCTGCTTTACAATCACCATGTTGTTCTCTACCTGCGATAAATGATGCGCACCATAACACAGGAAGACAAAAACTGCGGACAATATTGACTATTAAGTCCTTCATAGCGCTAGATTCAAACGCTCATGATCGGCTATGGTATACCTAGAAGTGAATAATAATCACACTATTTTGAGCAAGGGATTATGCCTCAACTAACACTTGCAGCACCTCCCTCTTAAATAAGCCAATAAACATATAGATAACAAGAAGAGGATATCTATGAATTATTTCGTAACTGGCGGCACTGGGTTTATCGGCCGTTTTGTGGTGGCGCGTCTTTTGCGCCGCGATGAAAACACCCGTGTATTCGCATTGGTGCGCGAAGGTTCTGAATATAAACTGGAAGCCATTCGCAAGCGCTTAAACGTTTCCGCTGATCGGCTTGTTGCTATTCATGGCGACCTTAATAAAAAACTATTAGGTATTAGCAAGCAAGATAAAGACGACTTAAAAACTCAAATTGATCACTTCATGCACCTCGGCGCCATTTATGATTTAAACCAAGATGAAGAGCGCCAAATCGACACTAACATTCGTGGTACGCGTGAAGCCGTAGCGCTCGCCGAGAAGCTAAAGGCAAAATGCTTCCACCATGTTAGCTCTATTGCAGCCGGCGGCTTGTACGAAGGCACCTTCACCGAGAAAATGTTCAAGGAAGCTGGCCCCCTCAGCAATCCTTACCTACAAACCAAGCATGAGTCTGAGCGCATTGTCCGTGAGGAATGCAACATTCCTTACCGCATTTACCGCCCAGCTATGGTGGTGGGTGATTCCACAACGGGTGAAATTAGCAAAATCGATGGCCCCTACTACTTATTCAAGCTAATACAACGCCTGCACGACATTCTGCCAGCATGGATTCCCCTTTTAGGCTTAGAAGGTGGTACGTTCAATATTGTGCCCGTGGATTACGTTGCTGATGCCATGGTGTATCTCGCCCACCTGCCCGATAAGGATGGCGAATGCTTCCATCTCACCTCCTCCAGACACTACAGCCTAGGCGAGATTGTTAATATCTTTGCCGGTGTTGCTGATGCGCCTAAATTAGCTGTGCGTGTAGACAACAGCGTTGTAAGCCGCGTTCCCCGCTTTATTAAGCAAGGCGTGAGCAAGATGCCACCCTCTAGGTTTATCTTTAACCAAGTGTTAGAAAATTTAGATATTCCTGAATCGGCATTGCAGTTTTTATCTTACCCCACCCGCTATGCCAACGATGATACTCTCGCCGCTCTAGAAGGCAGCGGCCTTGAAGTGCCAGACCTTGAAAGCTACGCGCAACAATTGTGGGATTACTGGGAAAACCATTTAGACACAGAACGCGATGAGCGAGAGTTAGCGCAAAAGCCGTCTATCACGCTTGAAGAGTCGGTGAAAGGCAAAATTATTATGATTACCGGTGCCACCTCAGGTATTGGTAAGGCAACTGCTTTAAAGCTAGCACGAGCGGGCGCAACCGTATTGGTAGTGGCACGTACACCTTCCAAATTGAGCGAAACTCTCGACGAGATCAGTAAACTCGGCGGCACAGCAAAGGCTTACCAGTGCGATGTTTCAGACATGGAAGAATGCCAGCGCTTGGTCAAAGAGGTTCTGGCTGACTACGGCCGTGTAGATGTATTGGTGAATAACGCAGGACGTTCAATTAGACGCTCTGTCATTCACTCACTAGATCGTTTCCACGATTTCGAGCGCACCATGCAATTAAACTACTTCGGTGCATTGAGGCTCATCATGGAAGTGCTACCGAGCATGACACAGCAAAAAGCGGGCCATATTATTAACATCTCCTCCATTGGGGTACTTACTAACGCGCCGCGCTTCTCTGCTTACGTTGCCTCCAAAGCAGCCTTAGATGCTTTTAGCCGCTGTGCAGCTTCCGAACTCGCACACGAAGGCATTAGCTTCACCACCATTAATATGCCCTTGGTGCGCACACCGATGATTGCACCTACTAAAATCTACAACCACGTACCTACTATTAGCCCTTCACAAGCGGCTGATATGATTTGTGATGCCATTGTGCGCAAGCCTAAGCGTGTAGCGACGCAGCTAGGTATCATGGGTTCCGTGATGCACTTCCTTACCCCTAAAATCACTGAAACAGTGATGAACAGCGGTTACAAAATCTTCTCTGATTCCGCCGCCGCCCTAGGCAAGGATGGCACCAAAGAAGATAGCAAAGTGATCCGTGAGCAGCGCGTCTTCTCGCGCCTATTCAAGGGTATTCACTGGTAGGATTGCAGCTACAACACAACAAAAAGCCGAGCTAATTTTACTAGCTCGGCTTTTTAATGCCCTTCTACCCAATACAAAACTACTCTTGCAGCCTTGCTTCCTCTATACGCTGCTGTAATTCAGCACTAGGCGCCACTCTTCCATCAAACAGCCCATCCGCCTCTAATGGCAAAGGGTGTGTCGCTACGCGCCTTAGGTTCCCCTTGTTATCCAAGCTAAACTGCATCGCCGTTATACCTAGATAACGCTGCTCTGTTAACGCTGCTAACCGAGTGTTATCCGCCAAGATTGTAGGGCGGATAAAGACGATAAGATTACGCTTTTCTTTAATGTTATTTTTAGAACGGAACAGTACGCCTAAGCCAGGAATACTTCCTAACACAGGTACCTTTTGCACCACTTCACGCACGTCGTCTTGAATCAACCCACCGAGTACAATGGTTTCGCCATCATCGGCAAGCACCGTGGTGTTAATAGATCTCTTGCTCGTAATGAGGTCTACCGCTGCAGAGGAGCCAGACTGTACCGCAGAAGCCTCTTGCTCTAGCACTAACCGAACGGTTCTGTCGCCGGAAACACTCGGTGTCACCGTCAAAGTAATCCCCACATCTTCACGTTGAATAGTTTGAAAGGGGTTAGTTCCACCACCAGAGCTACTGTTCGTATGCTGGCCCGTTACAAACGGCACATTTTGCCCCACCACTATAGAAGCTTCTTGGTTATCGAGCGTTAAAATACTTGGCGTGGATAATAGGTTTACATTGCTCGTGGAAGAAAGAGCTTGTAAAAAACCGCCCCAGCGTAAGTTACCTTTACGGTCTAGCTCACCACCGCCCACCACGGCTCCACTACCAATTTGTGGTGGCACATTACCCAATACACTACTAACAATGTCACCCGTGCTGAGGCCTACGTTGGTAAAGTTTGTTCCTCCATAGCCTGAATCTGCACTTCCTGCAGCCCACTGGAACCCCAGATCAAGACCCTTATCGCCCCCTACTTCTACTATGGCAGCTTCAATAAGAATCTGCGCTCGTCGAAGATCAAGCTGATTAATAATGCTTTTAATTTCAGACATTTCCGTAGGGTCAGCTCGCACTACCAAGGCATTCATGGAAGGGTCTGCCTGAATAGACAAAGAGGTTTTTATACCGGAGTCATCGCTTTTGCCGCTACGTTTGCCACCGTCAATAAAACCGTTAAGTAACTCTGCCATTTTTTCCGCATCAGAGTGGTCTAAGCGAATTACTTGAACGGAACCCGATGTTTCTGAATGCGGCACATCTAACTCGCGTATAAGGCGCACTGCTTTATTACGTGTCTTTGCATCGCCACGAACAATTAAGCGATTAGTGCGTTCGTCTGCCACTATGCTTAAACGCTCACTCAGTGCAGAGCTCTTACCTCCCTCGTCGGGGATCATGGCTTCAAGCAACTTAAGCACATTGCTAGACCAGGCGTGCCGCAATGATATCACTTGAATTTCACGCGCCTCTGAACCGTCTAAGTGGGCAATAACCGTTTCAATACGACGAATATTGTTCGCATGATCACTGATAATTAACGCGTTGGCGCTAGCCACAGCAGCAAGATGCCCATACTGAGGCACCAATGGACGCAATACAGGCACGAGCTCAGACACAGGAGAGTTTTCCACAGCAATTACACGTGTCACTAGTTCATCGCCATCCTTGCCACCGCTTGCTTGTGTGGGCAGGCTGCTTTGTTTTGCTGTGGTATTCGGTACTACTTTAACCACATCACCTAAATCGATCGCAGCGTAACCATGCACCTGAAGCACAGAAAGAAACAACTCATACACTTCGTCAGCAGTGAGCGCTTCACGAGAAATCACCGTGACATCACGCGCTCTAACACGCGGATCTAAGACGAAGTTTTTACCCGTCATGTCCGCAACTTTGTCGATAAAGGCCTGAATTTCTGCGTTACGTATATTTACCGTCCATGCCTTATCATCATTAGCTATGGATGAGGGGCTCGCAAAGACGAGACAAGCGCAAAGAAGTAAACTGAGCCAGCTTGTTTTTTGTTTTATCATTTTTACAACAGCCTATGGCGGATAATTAACTATAAATCGACGTGTGCCGCGCTCCACTTCTATTGTGGCTGCACCCGACACCATCACATCTTCAAGAACGGCTAAGTCGGTTTGCTCTTCACCTAAACCTTGCCCATTCACTGATACTATTTTGTCACCTCTACGTAGCCCAACCGCACCTATCAATGCTGCCGGCGCAGAAGAACCAATCACATAACCTGCAGCTTCATCAGCTGATACAGCTTCTAAGCCAAGTTCCTTAATAATCAAATCGCGCTGTTCTTCGCGCGTATCACCCGGTATCACAAAAGCATTCTCAGATGAGGCAACGCTTTCATCTGGCACGCTGGTATTAGGCGACACACGCCTTCTATCACGCCTTGTTTGCGCAACCGAAGGCGACCTTCCCACTTCTGTTGTGGAAGGCACAAATGCATCATCATCAAACTCAGGTTTTTTCATGCGCAAGGTTTCGTGCTTACCGCGGTGCAGCAAAATAATCCTGTCTGCAAAAACATTCGTTAGCTCTGCATTGCTGCCAGAAAGCTTTGCACCAATGCGGTAGAGTTCAGCTGTTTTGCCTTTTTCTAAAATAATAGCTGCGGCTTGTTTTTCATCGGCATGCGCAAACACGCCCACTAATTCGAGGTTTAACCGAGTATCTGGTGCATCCGTAACCACCGGCTCGGCCGGTGAATCTTCCTCTATAGCCACTTCACCAAAAAAATGCCATTGCTCAAGCTGTTGGGGAGATATTTTTTGGGTACTGTCAGTAGCGACGCGCTCTACATGCAACAACCCTTCTGTACTTACTGGGGTATTTGTTGGCCCCCATACCGACAGCCAAAAAGTATCCACTAATAACTTAGCAAGCACGACTAACAGGGCTAGCACTAGCAATATCCGTGTCGTTTTATTTATTTTTTTTAACACAGCAGCCTCTTAACTAGTGAGCAACCAAGCTCTACCACGTGTCACTCACTTTGAATACCTCAGCGTCTTCATTGCCACCTTGGCTCATTCCCAATATTTTTGCCCAGCGGCGATAGACAGTCCAAGAGAAACCCTCTTTAGAAAATTCCCCGTTCATTAGCGCAGCTGTACTAGCGCGCGTGTGAAGCAAAGCTGCTATTTCACCTGCCTCTCCGTCTTCTAGATGCAATTCCAGCGGCTCTACTTTGGCGCTTCCTCCCGGCCAATAAATATCACCACCTGAGTAATCTAATTTACCTGTGGCAGACCAAGGCCCTGCAGGGCTGATGTTAGCTTTTGCTACTACGCCACTAACAGCACCTGTTGCACCACCTGCATCAAGTTCGAGCAAAGCACTCATAGTATCCACATTCACGTTTAAATTTAAATCTTTTATCGTGACACGTTTTGCAGGTGTTGCCGTGAACCAAGCGGAGGCTTTTATCATTGCCCCCTTCACCTCGGCCATTACGCCCGGCACCAAGCCTTTACGAGCAAGACGCCAAGAAAGAGTGCCTTGCTCTGTTGCCCATTGCCATCTTGCTTGACCGTTCAATGCACGCCCAGACACATCATGGATGAGCAATTGCTTGCCCCCCACCATCAACGTTTGTTGTTGGCCAAAAAACATTTTTGCAGGCATGGTAATTAACGTGAACACTAAAACGCTTAATAAGAATACTGTGACCATTAACCAAGATTTTGGCATCTTTAAACTTCACCTTTGAAACGCCCAAGCAATGTTGCTTGGGCTAATTCTCAATTTAACTAGGTCACACAACCTTACTTTTTAGAAGGGTACGTCGTCATCAAAATCCATTGATGCTGGAGCGGGCGCAGCAGGCTGAGGAGCTGCTGGCTGAGGAGCTTGACGTTGTTGCTGCGGCGCTTGTTGCTGCTGAGCAGCATAATCATCGTAACCACCTTCTGGTGCACCGCCACCACCGCGGCTATCAAGCATTTGCATTTCGTTGGCTACAATTTCTGTTGTGTAGCGATCTTGGCCATCTTGCCCTTGCCATTTACGTGTACGAATACTGCCTTCAACGTACACCTTGCTACCCTTGCGTAAATATTGGCCAACAATTTCTGCTAAGCGGTTAAAAAACACCACGCGGTGCCACTCTGTACGCTCTTGCTTTTGGCCAGTGTTACGATCTGTCCAGGTTTCGCTCGTAGCCACACTAATATTTGCTACACTGCCACCGCTAGGCATTACTCTTACATCAGGGTCTTGCCCCAAATTACCAATCAAAATAACCTTGTTCACACCACGTGACATATTAAATTCTCCTATATTGCACTAAGCGCTCTGTATCAGTTCATCTAGTCTTAATGTAATTTTTAAAAATAATCATCAGCCTCTGCCTATTGCTAATGTCAGCAAAGGTGGTGATGAACAGAAAAGCATAAAATCACTTGCGCAACAGTGTAACAGAACACACACCAAGGCAAACATGCCAAGTGCGTAATAAATACAGCGTTCAGGCAAAACACCTCATTCAAGAGGCCAAGCTATTTAATGACGCTTATCAGCTGCACCATTCTAACGTACACTCTACGCTTTATGGTGTTATTTAATCATGCGAGAAAACGCGACCATTTCTGTGTTAAAAACCAAACACACATACTTATTATTTTCTTACCGTTCTCTCGGCTACTGTAGAATAGCCGCGTGTACGGCGTCGTCACCTAGTGTGAACATACACCACCTCTATTATTCTTAGCGAGCACATATTATTTACATGAAGACCATTTCAGTACGCGGTGCAAGAACTCACAATTTAAAAAACATCGATTTAGACATCCCACGCAACACGCTTGTGGTTATCACAGGGCTATCTGGTTCAGGAAAATCTTCCCTAGCGTTCGATACACTTTATGCTGAGGGCCAACGCCGCTATGTGGAATCTTTATCCACTTATGCACGGCAGTTTTTATCAATGATGGAGAAGCCTGATGTGGATTTAATCGAAGGGCTTTCCCCTGCTATCTCTATTGAGCAAAAATCCACAAGCCACAACCCGCGCTCTACAGTGGGCACTATTACCGAAATATATGATTACTTGCGCCTTTTATTTGCCCGCGCGGGCGAGCCTCGCTGCCCCCATCACGACTTACCTTTAGCAGCGCAAACTATCAGCCAAATGGTTGACCAAGTGTTGGCTTTACCTGAAGGCAGCAAACTCATGCTTCTCGCCCCTGTTATTCAAGAAAAACGCGGTGAGCATTTACACAAACTAGAGCAGTTGCGCGCCCATGGTTTTATTCGTGCACGCATCAACGGCATCCTTACCGATCTTGATGACACCCCCACGCTAGACAAAAACAAAAAGCACACCATTGAGGTGGTAATAGATAGATTCAAGGTGCGCGATGAAATGCAAAACCGCCTTGCGGAATCCTTTGAAACCGCCCTCGAACTTGCCGATGGCATTGCCTTGATTGCCCCCATGGCAGGCGAAGAAAATGTGGAAGAGTTGGTGTTTTCAGCTCGTTTTGCCTGTGCACAGTGTGGCTACAGCCTAAACGAATTAGAGCCAAGGCTCTTTTCTTTTAATAACCCCGCCGGTGCCTGCCCTAGTTGTGATGGCTTAGGCCAAAAGCAGTTTTTTGATGCCGACAAAGTCATTGTTAACCCACATGCTGGGCTAGCAGCAGGAGCAATTCGAGGTTGGGACAAGCGTAACGTTTACTACTTCCAGCTACTACAAGCCCTGGCAAACCATTTGAACTTCGACATCGATACGCCATTTAATGAATTAAGCGATGAAGTGCGCAATGCCATTTTATACGGTACCGACAAAGAAAAAGTGGCCTTCCGCTATTTGAACGACAAAGGCGAAATAGCGGTGCGACACCATCCTTTCGAAGGTGTTCTACCCAATATGGAGCGCAGATATCGTGAAACGGAATCTGAAGCCGTACGAGAGGACTTAGCTAAGTACCTTAGCCATTCCACCTGCCCAAGTTGTTCTGGCTCTAGGTTAAAAGAATCAGCGCGCCATGTGTTTATTGACGATCGGTCTTTGCCAGAGCTCGTGGAGTTACCCATTGGTGACGCCTTTGCTTACTTCAGTGCTTTGGTTCTCCCTGGCCACAAAGGAGAAATTGCCGAAAAAATCTTAAAAGAAATTCGAGATCGCTTAGAGTTTTTAGTTAACGTAGGGCTCAATTACTTAAACCTCAGCCGCAATGCAGAAACTTTATCTGGCGGAGAAGCGCAACGAATTCGTCTCGCCTCACAAATTGGCGCGGGGCTAGTGGGTGTCATGTATGTGCTCGACGAACCCTCCATTGGTTTGCACCAGCGCGACAACCAGCGTTTATTAGATACTCTCATTCACCTGCGAGATCTCGGCAACACTGTCATTGTGGTGGAGCACGATGAAGACGCTATGCGCAATGCTGATTTTATTGTTGATATCGGCCCAGGTGCTGGGCGCCATGGTGGTGAAGTAGTAGCAACGGGCACCATCGAAGACATTCTAGCCAATGAGAAGTCGCTTACAGGGAAGTATTTGTCTGGCATTGAAGAAATTGCTGTGCCAACACAACGTTTGGCGCCTAGCGACCAGTGGCTCACACTGCAGGGAGCTTCAGGTAACAACCTACAAAATGTGGAGTTAAACCTCCCTGTTGGTTTATTTACATGCGTAACGGGAGTATCAGGCTCTGGTAAATCCACCCTCATCAACCAAACCCTCTACCCTATTGCAGCTACAGCGCTAAATCGTGCCACCACGTTAAAAGCCGCCCCCTATGAAAAGATCACAGGGTTGGAGCACTACGATAAAGTCATCGACATTGATCAAAGCCCCATTGGCCGTACACCTAGGTCGAACCCTGCCACTTACACCGGCTTGTTTACTTCTATTCGTGAACTTTTCGCCGGCACACAAGAGGCACGCGCGCGTGGCTACAAGCCTGGCCGATTCAGCTTTAACGTGCGCGGCGGACGCTGCGAAGCATGCCAAGGGGATGGGGTTATCAAAGTTGAAATGCACTTCCTTGCTGATATTTACGTGCCTTGTGAAATATGTAAAGGCATGCGCTACAACCGTGAAACACTAGAAGTGCTCTATAAAGGCAAAAACATCCACGAAGTGCTGGCCATGACAGTGGAAGAGGCAGAAGAATTTTTTGCTGCTATTCCCGCATTAGCGCGACGTTTAAGAACCCTAATAGATGTTGGCCTTAGCTACATTACCTTAGGGCAAGCAGCCACCACTTTATCGGGCGGTGAGGCACAGCGCATCAAACTTGCGCGCGAACTTTCCAAGCGTGATACAGGCAAAACACTCTATATCCTTGATGAGCCTACTACAGGGCTGCACTTCCATGACATTCGCCAACTCTTAAGTGTCTTGTTCCGCCTACGGGAGCAAGGCAATACCATTGTGGTAATCGAGCATAACTTAGATGTGATTAAAACCGCTGATTGGATTGTAGATCTTGGCCCAGAAGGTGGATCAGGAGGCGGCCATATTATTGCTGCAGGAAGCCCAGAAGAGATTGCGGCTAACAGTGAAAGCCACACAGGGCGTTACTTAAAGGATTGGTTGTAACAAAAGGCATAAAAAAAGCCGGTTTTTCAACCGGCTTTTTCTTTATTCTTCGGAGTCTTCCGCTTCAGGACGATCCACTAGCTCAACATAAGCCATTGGAGCGTTGTCACCTGCACGGTAACCCATCTTAAGAACACGCAGGTAACCACCTGGGCGCTCTTTGTAGCGTGGTCCTAACTCGTTGAACAAGATACCTACTGCCTCGTCAGAGCGCGTTCTTGCGAAAGCAAGGCGACGATTTGCTACAGTGTCGTTTTTAGCGAGCGTAATGAGCGGCTCAGCAACACGACGTAGCTCTTTAGCTTTAGGTAAGGTTGTTTTAATAGCACCATGCTCAAAAAGCGAGGTTGCCATGTTGCGGAACATCGCATCGCGATGCGCGCTCGTACGGTTTAATTTTCTGCCACTTTTGCGATGTCGCATGATTAAACTTCCTTCAAAACTGGGCGCTTAACCAGCGCCCTTTTATCTGTAAAAGCAGGTTTTATTACCTGCCCATTAATCTATCATCGTCACGAAGACTTTCAGGTGGCCAGTTCTCTAGGCGCATACCAAGAGACAAGCCTTTAGTTGCTAAAACATCTTTAATCTCGGTAAGAGATTTTTTACCCAAGTTAGGGGTTTTCAGCAACTCAACTTCCGTGCGTTGAACTAGATCACCGATGTAGTAAATGTTTTCCGCTTTGAGGCAGTTAGCAGAACGAACCGTTAATTCGAGATCGTCTACCGGACGTAGTAATACCGGATCAACTTCTTCTTCTTCAGGCTTCGGTTCTGGCTTCTCATCTTCTTCGAGCGCCACAAAAACAGAAATCTGTTTTTTCAAGATGGTTGCCGCAGCACGGATAGCATCTTCAGGATCAATAGCACCGTTAGTTTCAATATCAATTACTAACTTGTCTAAGTCCGTTCTTTGCTCAACACGGGCCGCTTCAACAACATACGCTACACGTTCTACAGGGCTGTAGCTGGCATCAATAACCAAACGGCCAATGCCACGTGTATCGTCTTCGTCAGTTAAACGTGCATCTGCAGGCACGAAACCACGACCTTTTGTGATGGTTAATGTGGCTTTAAATTCCACATCATCAGTGATGTTACAAATCACATGGTCGGGATTAACAATTTCCACTGAGTGGTCAACCTGGATATCACCAGCTGTGACAACACCAGCGCCTTTTTTGCTAATCTCCACAGTAGCTGAATCACGCTCATTGAGAATGATAGCTACACCTTTTAGGTTCAAGAGAATATTAATAACATCCTCTTGAATCCCGTCTATGGTGGAGTATTCGTGCTGCACTCCTTCGATCTCGGCCTCGGTAATAGCCGCACCTTCCATACTAGAAAGAAGAATGCGACGCAGTGCCGTACCCAAAGTATGGCCAAAACCGCGCTCTAGCGGTTCCAAAACAACCTTCGCATGGGTTGGGCTAATCGCATCAATAGCGATAGAGCGAGGCGTGAGCAAGTCGTTCACAGCAGTCATAGGGCTCCCTCAGGTTAAATTACTTAGAATAGAGCTCAACGATCAAGCTTTCGTTAATTTCAGCTGGTAGATCACCACGCTCAGGTAATGCCTTAAAGGTACCCTCAAGCTTACTGTCATCAACTTCAATCCAGCTCGCGAAACCACGCTGTTGTGCTAGCTCCATTGCAGCTTTAACACGTAACTGATTTTTAGCTTTTTCGCGAACAGAAATAACATCACCTGCACGAACTTGGTAGGACGCTACGTTTACAGTGCTACCGTTTACTAAAATAGCTTTGTGGCTCACTAACTGGCGTGCTTCTGCACGTGTAGAACCAAAACCCATACGGTAAACAACGTTATCTAAACGACCTTCAAGCAATTGCAACAACACTTCACCGGTTGCGCCTTTGCTTCGTGCAGCTTTTTTGTAGTAGCTACGGAATTGCTTTTCGAGTACACCGTACATGCGGCGTACTTTTTGCTTCTCACGAAGCTGTGTGCCGTATTCAGACAAACGCGTCATACGACGGCCAGCAGCTGCCTGACCAGGAGGCTGATCTGCTTTACATTTGTCTTCTAAAGGGCGGATGCCGCTCTTTAGGAATAAATCTGTGCCTTCACGACGGGAAAGCTTACATTTTGGACCAAGGTATCTAGCCATGTTGAACTATTCTCCCGTTATACTCGGCGTTTCTTAGGTGGTCGGCAACCATTGTGAGGAATGGGAGTGACATCTGAAATGCTTGTGATTTTATAACCAATCGCATTCAGGGCACGCACTGAAGACTCACGACCAGGGCCAGGACCTTTAACTCGTACTTCTAGGTTCTTAACGCCATATTCTTTTGCAGCGTTGCCGGCTGTTTCAGCAGCAACCTGTGCAGCAAAAGGCGTACTCTTACGAGAACCACGGAAGCCTGCACCACCCGCTGTCGCCCAAGACAATACGTTGCCTTGGCGGTCAGAGATGGTAATTATGGTGTTATTAAAAGACGCATGCACGTGTGCGATGCCGTCTGCAATCGAACGAGCGACTCGCTTACGGCGAACGCTGCTATCTTTTCTTGACTTTGCCATCTTACCTACTCAAATCTGCTTTAGTTGCGGATAGGTTTGCGCGGACCTTTACGGGTACGTGCGTTTGTCTTGGTGCGCTGACCATTTAGTGGTAGCCCGCGGCGATGTCTAACACCACGGTAGCACCCCATATCCATTAAGCGCTTAATGTTCATGCTAATCTCGCGACGCAAGTCACCTTCAGTGGTGTACTCACCTACTGCAGCACGAACTTTGTCTAATTGCTCTTCACTTAAGTCACGGACCATAGTGGTTGGTGCGATGCCCACAGCGTCACAGATGTTCTGTGCGGTGGTGCGACCAATACCAAACACGTAAGTGAGCGAGATCACTGCGTGCTTATTGTCCGGGATGTTTACGCCAGCTATACGGGCCATCCATATATCTCCGCTATTTCGCTTAAAATTCAATACTGGGTGAGGCTCCACCCTCAAGGGGGCAGATATTAGCCTCACACCAGCAAACTATCAACCTTTTGCTTAATGTTTAAGCATCAACCGATCAGCCTTGGCGCTGTTTGTGCCTTGGCTCTGCACTGCAAATCACCATCACTCGTCCTTTACGACGAACAATTTTGCAGTTACGGCAAATCTTTTTAACAGATGCCTGTACTTTCATTTTTTGCCTCTCTTTTAGACATGCTGATCAATCAGCGTACTAAACCACTACCACCGTAGCCTTTTAGGTTTGCCTTTTTCATCAACTTATCGTACTGGGTGGACATGAGCTGCGCATTAACTTGTGCCCAGAAATCCATTACCACTACCACTACGATCAGCAATGAAGTACCGCCAAGGTGAAATGGAACATTCCATACGCCTTGCAAGAACAATGGTAACAAACAGACCAGTGTCATATAGGCGGCACCTACTAGTGTAAGACGCCCCATCACGCCATCAATATAGCGTGCTGATTGCTCACCAGGCCTGATTCCAGGGATATAAGCCCCAGATTTCTTTAAGTTTTCTGCCACTTCACGGGGGTTAAACATTAACGCAGCATAAAAGAAACAGAAAAACACAATCGCTGCTGTAAACAGCAACAGATATAAGGGTGAACCTGGGTTTAATGCTTCCGTGATGGTACGCATTGCAGCTGCAAAATGACCTTCACCACCACCAAACCACTGACTTATGGATGCTGGGAACAACAAAATTGAGCTCGCAAAAATTGCGGGAATCACACCGCCCATATTAACTTTCAAGGGCAAGTGGCTTTGTTGTGCTGCATACATGTGGCGGCCTTGCTGTCTGCGTGCGTAGTTTACAGTAATTCTACGCTGTCCGCGCTCCACAAATACCACCGCATAAACCACCGCTAATGCCACTAATAGCACTAACAACATTACCAACAAGTTTAACTGCCCTTGCTGTGCTGCTTCAAAGGTTTGCGCAATCGCACTTGGGAAACCAGCAACAATACCAGCGAAGATCAGCATGGATATACCATTACCAATACCACGCTCGGTGATCTGCTCGCCTAGCCACATTAAGAAAACACTACCTGTTACCAGTGATGTCACGGCAACAAAGTAAAAAGTTGCTACATCTATTGCTTGCGGCGCTTCTGGCACCAATGTAACACCTTGACTGTATAAACCAGCGGTAACACCTGCTGACTGTACCAGTGCTAACAATACCGTTAGGTATCGAGTGTACTGGGTGATCTTCCGTCGCCCCTGTTCACCCTCTTTGCGTAACTGCTCAAGGGTAGGGTTAACGGCTGATAACAGCTGTATAACAATAGATGCCGTAATATACGGCATAACACCCAGAGCAAATATACTCATTCGCTCGAGTGCACCCCCTGAGAACATGTTAAACATGCCCAGAACGGTATCTCTGTTATCATCGAAAAGGCGCGCCATCGCATCAGGGTTAATACCTGGTACTGGAATGTGCGCACCAATTCTAAACACCACCAAGGCACCGAGCAGGAACCCAATACGCTTCCATAAACCGCTCAATGCAGAGCTGTCTACTGAGGCTGGGTTAATCGTTTGTGCACGGGTCTTAGCCATTGTGGTTCGCCTTATTCTTCAATAGTGCCGCCGGCGGCTTCGATAGCAGCTTTAGCACCTTTGGTTGCAGAAACACCACGCAAAGTTACAGCGCGATTGATTTCACCACTTAATACAACTTTGGCTTTTAGTGTGCTTTTACGCACTAAACCAGCTGCTTTAAGCGCTTCTAAATCAATAGTGCCTACATCCAATACATTAATTTCGGATAGACGAATTTCTTGTGTGGTCAACGCCTTGCGAGAATTAAAACCAAATTTTGGCAGGCGACGCTGCAATGGTGTTTGACCACCTTCAAAACCTGGGCTTACCTTTCCGCCAGAACGAGACTTTAAACCTTTGTGTCCACGTCCACCGGTTTTGCCTAGGCCGCTACCAATACCGCGACCTACACGCTTACCAGAAAAACGGGAGCCTTCACTGGGAGACAACTCGTTTAAACGCATTGTTACTCTCCTTCAACTTTCAGCATAAACGCAACACTATTGATCATGCCGCGTATAGCTGGAGTGTCTTCGACCTCAACGGTATGGCCGATACGACGCAAACCGAGGCCCCGGATACTGGCTCTCTGCTTTTGTAAGCGACCAGCCAGGCTCTTAATTTGTGTTACTTTGATCGTTTTCGCCGTCATTGTTAACTTCCACTCATCAAATGGTATTAGCTGTAGAGTTCTTCTACAGACTTGCCGCGCTTAGCTGCTACCTGCTCTGGAGAAGTCATACCACGCAAACCTTCGAACGTAGCGCGTACTACGTTAATAGGGTTAGTGGAGCCATAACATTTGGCTAAAACATCTTGAACACCAGCAACTTCTAATACTGCACGCATCGCACCACCAGCAATTACGCCAGTACCTTCGCTTGCGGGCTGCATATATACCTTAGAAGCACCATGGTTGGACTTAATCGGGTGCTGAATTGTGGCACCGTTTAAATCAACAGTAATCATGTTACGTCGTGCTGCTTCTAGCGCCTTCTGGATGGCCGCAGGAACTTCTCGTGCTTTACCACGACCGAACCCTACTCTTCCTTTACCATCGCCTACTACTGTAAGCGCAGTGAAAGTGAAAATACGTCCACCTTTAACAACTTTTGCTACGCGGTTAACTTGGATCAGCTTCTCTTGCAGACCTTCGTTCGCATCTACTTTAGACATAACAGTACCTTTAGAATTCCAGTCCGTTTTCGCGAGCTGCATCTGCTAATGCTTTAACGCGACCATGATACTTATAACCAGAGCGGTCAAAAGCAACTTTAGTGTAACCAGCAGCTTTAGCACGTTCTGCAATAAGCTTGCCGACGTTAGCAGCAGCTTCTATGTTTCCACCCTGAACTGAGCGTAGATCTGTTTCAACTGTAGAAGCCGTTGCTAGCACCTTATCACCCGCTGCAGTGGTTAACTGAGCATAGATGTGACGTGGTGTACGGTGTACAGACAGACGAATCGCTCCAAGTTCACGGATCTTCATGCGCGTGCGCTTCGCTCGGCGCAAACGTGCAATGTTTTTATCTTTCATCAGTTCACTCTCAGAAATTAACCTTTCTTAGCTTCTTTACGGCGAACTTGTTCGTCCGCGTAACGTACACCTTTACCTTTATAAGGCTCGGGTGGACGGAAAGCTCGAATGTTGGCGGCTGCTTGGCCTAGCACTTGCTTATCAACACCACGCAGAACAATCTCAGTTTGCGTAGGAGTTTCAGCGGTCACACCTTCTGGCAATTCAAATGCGATAGGGTGAGAGAAACCGAGAGTAAGGTTTAGCACCTTGCCCTGCGCTTGCGCTCTGTAACCAACACCATTCAGTTGTAATTTGCGCTCAAAGCCTTCAGAAACACCAACCACACGGTTGTAGACCATTGTGCGAGAAGTAGCAGCTTGCGCCCAGCCTTCACCGTTATCAACGATAGGGCTGAAACGGATAACGCCGTCTTCTTGCTCAATGTTCACAAGACTATGAACTGTGTAAGTTAAAGCACCTTTAGGCCCTTTAACTGATACTTCCTGCCCATTGATGGTAACTTCAACACCTTTTGGCAGTTCAATTGGATTTTTTGCTATTCTCGACATTGCTGCACCTAACCTTTTATGCGGCTATCGTTATGACACTTCGCAAATCAGCTCGCCACCAATGTTCTCTTGGCGTGCTGCGCGATCAGTCATAAACCCTTTGTTGGTAGAAACGATAAGAATACCTAAACCGTCTTTTACCTGAGGGATATCATTAGCACCTCTATAGATGCGCAAACCTGGGCTACTTACTCGCTTGATCGTCTCAATAACAGGACGGCCTTCGAAGTATTTTAACTCAATATTCAAGGAAGGCTTTTTCTCATCACCACCCACTGAATATCCAGCAATGTAACCCTCGTCTTGTAGTACTTTTGCAATGGCTTCTTTCGCGCGAGAAGAAGGAATCTGAACTTCTGCTTTCGCTGCCATCTGTGCATTGCGGATACGGGTAAACATATCCGCTAGGGTATCTTGCATGCTCATGCTGCTGTCGCTCCGCTATAACCAGCCACGAATGGCTCTTACCAGCTGGACTTAACTAGTCCAGGCACTTCACCGCGCATAGCGGCTTCACGCAATTTAATACGGCTTAAACCAAACTTACGGTATACGCCGTGTGGACGCCCAGTTAAACGACAGCGATTGCGCTGACGTACACGAGAAGAATCGCGTGGCAGCTTCTGTAAAGCTACCTGTGCATCCCACTTATCTTCAGGGCTTGCATTTGGATCGTGAATGATAGCACGCAACGCTTGACGCTTCTCAGCATATTTTTCAACTAACTGAGCGCGCTTCTTTTCACGGTTAATCATAGATCTTTTTGCCATGTCTACCTCAACCTCTTAACGGGAAATTGAAAGCACGGAGTAATGCACGAGCTTCATCATCCGTTTTTGCTGTTGTGGTAATGGTAATATCCATGCCACGAATTTTATCGATCTGATCGTAATCGATTTCAGGGAAAACGATCTGTTCTTTGATACCCATGGAGTAGTTACCACGACCATCAAAAGAACGTGCATTTAGCCCGCGGAAATCTCGTACCCGTGGCAAAGCAACGTCTACCAAACGACCGATAAAGTCGTACATACGCTCGTTACGTAGAGTTACTTTACAACCTACTGGCCAGCCATCACGGATTTTAAAACCCGCAACAGATTTACGAGCGTTGTTTACAATGGGCTTTTGACCGGAAATAGCAGTCATATCTGCTAGCGCGCCTTCGATCTGCTTACGATCTTGTGCGGCTTCACCAACACCCATATTAATGGTGATTTTGGTGATTTTCGGTACTTCCATTACGTTCTTGTAACCAAGCTCTTCAATTAGCTTAGGTACAATCTCATTTTGGTAATAATCTTTTAGAGTGCTCATTTAATTAGCCAACCTCTCAAGCGCCAATTTTTTCGCCGGTAGACTTGAAAATACGGTGCTTACCGTTTTCATCTACCACGAACCCAACGCGATCGGCTTTACCAGTGGCTGCATTCCAGATAGCAACATTCGAATGTTGAATTGGAGCTTCCTGGTCGATGATTCCACCTTGTTCGCCAGCCTGCGGGTTGCCGCGCTTGTGCTTTTTAACAATATTTACGCCAGCAACGATAAGACGGCCGTCTTTTAGCACTTTTGTAACGGTGCCACGTGCGCCTTTATCTTTACCTGCGATTACAACGACTTCGTCGTCACGCTTAATCTTAGTCATTATCTCTCCCCGCCTTAAAGTACTTCGGGTGCAAGGGAAATGATCCTCATGAACTGCTCAGTACGCAGTTCCCGGGTAACCGGTCCGAAGATCCGTGTGCCGATCGGTGCTTTGTTGGCATTCAACAAAACTGCGGCATTTTCATCAAAACGAATGATGGAGCCGTCTGGACGACGCACGCCTTTGCGTGTACGCACCACCACCGCATTCATCACGTCGCCTTTCTTAACTCGACCACGGGGAATCGCTTCCTTTACAGTGACTTTAATAATGTCACCAACACCGGCATAACGGCGCTTAGAACCACCTAACACCTTTATGCACTGTACCCGCCGTGCGCCACTGTTGTCAGCGACCTCTAGCATGGTTTCGGTTTGAATCATCGCTTATATCTCCAACTTCTACCCGCTTTGGGTAGTTCGCAACACTGGCTTAGATCTGAGCCTTTTCAACAATCTTTTCTAAGGTCCAGCTCTTACGCTTAGAGTAAGGGCGACACTCGCTAATAGTTACGATGTCACCTTCACGGCATTCATTAGCTTCGTCGTGTGCCAAGATCTTAGTGGAACGACGAAGAAACTTACCGTACAGAGAGTGCTTAACCTGGCGCTCAACGAGTACAGCGATGGTTTTATCCGCTTTATTGGATACAACTCTACCGGTAGCCGTACGCTTTACCTTTTGATTCGCTTCAGCCATTACTAGTTACCTGCTTTCTCAGTAAGGAAAGTTTTAATGCGCGCTATATTCTTACGCACTTCCCTAATTTCATGTGTCTTAGTGAGCTGCCCAGAAGACAAAGCCATACGCTGCTTAAATTGCTTTTCGCGTAGTGCTAGTAACTCTTCTTTTAGAGCCTCAACACTTTTTTCTCTTAGCTCGTTTGCTTTCATGACTACATTACCGTCCTAACAACAATACGTGTGCTGAAAGGTAATTTGGCTGCGGCAAGACGGAACGCCTCACGGGCCACATCTTCTGACACGCCATCCATTTCATAAAGCATTTTGCCTGGCTGGATTTGCGCCACCCAGTACTCAACGCTACCTTTACCTTTACCCATACGTACTTCTAAAGGTTTCTTCGTAATGGGCTTATCTGGGAATACACGGATCCAGATTTTACCACCACGACGTACGTGACGGGTCATAGCACGACGTGCTGCTTCAATTTGACGCGCAGTCAAACGACCGCGGCCTGTGGCCTGTAAACCAATAGTACCGAAAGATACTTGGTTACCACGCTGTGCTAAGCCGCGGTTACGGCCCTTCATCACTTTTCTGAATTTTGTACGCTTTGGCTGTAACATGCTTCGCTACCCTTTAGCCCCGGCTACGTCTTCTCGGAGCCTTGGTCTGTTTCTCTTCCTGCGC
>DATGUF010000048.1:0-28278 GCA_035301485.1 Alcanivoracaceae bacterium | reverse complement strand
TTCGTATTGCACAACAAGGAAAGAACATGAGCGATTTAACTGATCAAGTAGTGATTGTTACCGGCGGCGCAGCGGGCATTGGTGCGGCCATTACCACTGTACTGGTACAACGAGGCGCTGCTGTGGTGGCTGTGGATATTAATGCAGCAGCGGGGCAGGCTATTGAACAGAACAACCCTGGCCGTGTGGTGTTTTTAAACGGCGACGTATCACAAGAGGTGGTGGCGCAAAAAGCTGTCAGCCTTGCGCTCTCATCCTTTGGAAAACTCACAGGCTTGGTGAACAACGCTCACGCCTCACGCCAAAAAACACTCATGGAACTTACAGCAGAAGATTGGGCGCTGTCGTTCAACACTGGTTTAAACGCCACCTTGTATTTTATGAAAGCCGCATACCCTGAGTTAGCCAAGCATGGTGGGGCCATTGTGAACTTTGGCTCTGGCGCTGGGCTCGAAGGGCTGTCTTTGCAAGCCAGTTATGCGGCAGCCAAAGAAGCTATTCGTGGGCTAAGCCGCGTGGCAGCGAATGAATGGGCGCAAGATAACATCCGCGTGAACGTGGTGTGCCCGAAAGCCCTCACTGCTGGGGTGGCACAGTGGAAAGAAGCGCATCCCGCCCATTATGAAGAAGCCGTAAACAGAGTGCCGTTAGGTTATTTTGGAGACCCTGAGAAAGATATTGCACCCATAGTGGCGTTTTTACTCAGCGATGATAGCCGTTACATGACAGGCCAAACCCTCATGGCCGATGGCGGTTCTATTATGTTGCGTTAAGTTAAGGAATTCCTGAATAGATTTGTCTGTTGAACTCTTAGCTTGCTAGGTTAAAAGCTCATTAAGAGGTTCATCGGAGGGATATATGAAAACGACAATATCTATGGCACTGCTTGGCGCGGTGTTAAGCCTAGGCTTAACCACCAATGCTAGTGCTGAACAGGAAGAGCGCATTAATATCGGCGAGCAATTGCCTGATAATGTGCGTGGCTTACTTATCCAAGAAATGCTTGGTATTCAGGCTGCTAGCCAAAAAATTCAGGCTGCTATTGTGCAAGGCGACCACGATGTGGTGGCCACTGAAGCGCAGGCGATTCACGATAGCTTTATTATGGAACAAGAAATGACGGAGGAAGACGAACGTGCGTTGCTAGCAGTGGCACCAGAAGACTTCCTCGAACAAGATGAAGCATTGCATACGCTGAGTGCTTCGCTCGCTGAAGCGGGCCGCAACAAGGATACAGATGCGCAGCTAAAGCATTTGCATGAGCTACTTGAGGGATGCGTGAGCTGCCATAGCGATTATGCTTCCGCTCGTTTCCCAGGGTTGTAATGATGGCTTAAAGTGCTTGAAAATATTTTACTGGCAACAAAAGGCAAGCTTAAAGCTTGCTTTTTTATTCTAGAGATGACAGAGGCCTTTTTAATGAGGTACCCGAGATATCGGCAGCGCGAAATGGCTAAATTAACTGTTTACACTCTCCACTTGCGCTATTGGCTAAATAAAGTAGGCTATCTGCATCGCAAAAAAAGGATAAAAACATGAGCAGTTTATTAGCCAACCAACGTTGGACTCAGCAACAAATTGCCGAGTTATTTGAATTACCTTTTAATGACTTATTATGGCAAGCAGCCAGTGCTCACCGTGAGCATTTCGACCCTAACAAAGTACAGCTTTCGAGCCTGCTTTCTATTAAAACCGGTGCTTGCCCTGAAGATTGTAAATATTGTTCGCAATCGGGGCACCACAACACGGGCTTAGAAAAAGAAAAGCTCATGGCGGTGCAAAAAGTGCTAGCAGAGGCCAAGCAGGCCAAAGAGCAAGGCGCTACCCGTTTTTGCATGGGAGCAGCGTGGCGTTCGCCCACCAAAAAAGATATGCCCTTGGTGCTTGATATGGTGCGTGAAGTGAAGGCGCTAGGCCTTGAAACGTGCATGACGCTGGGCATGTTATCCCCAGAGCAAGCGGAAGAACTGGCGGCGGCAGGGCTGGATTATTACAACCACAACCTAGATACGTCGGCAGAATACTACAACGCAATTGTTACCACGCGTTCTTACCAACAGCGTTTAGATACCTTGGCGCACGTGCGCGAGGCCGGCATGCATGTGTGCGCAGGCGGTATTTTGGGCATGGGTGAAGAGCGTAAAGACAGAGTGGGCTTGTTGTGGCAGCTAGCCAACTTGCCGGTGCCGCCCGAGTCGGTGCCTATTAACATGCTCGTGAAAATTGAAGGCACGCCCCTTGATAATGTGGACGATTTAGACCCTATCGAGTTTGTGCGCACGGTGGCGGTGGCACGTATTGTGATGCCAACTTCTTATGTGCGTTTGTCGGCTGGCCGTGAGCAAATGAGCGATGAAATGCAAGCCTTGTGCTTCTTCGCTGGCGCTAACTCTATTTTTAGTGGTGAACGTTTGCTGACCACCAGCAATGCTGAGCCTGGTAGCGATGCGGCCTTGTTTGGCAAACTGGGCATTACCGCGAGCCAACCGCAGTTGGCGGCTTCAGATGCTGCTACAGAGGCAGCTTTGAAAGAACAAGTGCGCGGGCAGAAAGTAGCAGGTTTGGCGCAAGATTTAATGGCCGCTAACAACTAGGCCATTACACCAACTTGGTAGTAAGGCGAAGGAGTAAGCCTCCTTCGCCTTTTTTGTTAGCGCAGCAAACCACTGCTGCGGTTGACGCGTTGCTGTAGGGTTTCTTTCAGCACGCCCTCATCGCTGTACACCAACGTAAATTGTTCTTTTGAACGGGTAATAGCAGTGTAAAGCAGCTCTTTGGTGAGCACGGGGTTAATGGTTTCGGGTAGCACAAAAGCAGTGTGGGTGAATTCAGACCCTTGCGATTTATGCACTGTCATGGCAAACACTGTTTCTACCCCCACCAAACGGCTAGGTAAGAGCCAGCGAATGCTGCCTTGGCCATCCGGAAATGCCACGCGCAAGGTGTTGTCGGGCCACGCCATGCAAATGCCTATGTCTCCATTCATCAGCCTCAGGCTGTAGTTGTTTTGAGTAACCAGCACAGGACGGCCGTGGTACCAGGCTTTGTTGTCAGTGTGCAGCCACCCTTTTCGTTGTAATCCTTCCATTACAGTTTGGTTAATGTTTTCCACGCCAAAGGGGCCGCGGCGTACGGCGGTTAACAGTTGAAATTTGTTGTGCGCGGCAAACACTTTAAGCGCCCATTGATTGAGCTGCTCGGTATCAACGTGCTGGGGCCTTTGTTCCTGCAGTACGCGCAAATAGCCGCTATAACCTTGCACGGCCAATTGTTGCAGCGACGCTAAGGGTTGGGCTGCGTTGGGCTGGAGCTTAAGGCTAGATAAGATGCTTGGGTAAGCGGCTATGGTGGCGTGCACGTGGGTGTGGGTGGCGCGGCCTGTGTTAACCAAGGTGGCGAGGGCGCCAATGCCGGGATGATCAGCAAAGCGATAGCTGTGGCGCAACATGCTCGTGGCCTGTGCAATGGCAGGCCCCTCAGCATTAACATGCTCTGCGCTAATGGTTTCACCACTGAGCGCCTGCACGGTGTGTTGTGTGGCGGGGGTGTAGTGGCCTTGTTCTGCGGTGTGGCATAAATCGCCGAGCACGGAGCCGGCTTCTACTGAGGCGAGTTGGTCTTTGTCGCCCAGTAAAATAAGGCGCGCTTGGGGCGGCAAGGCGTCCACGAGCTGTGCCATCATTTCCACGTCCATCATGGACGCTTCGTCCACCACCACGCAATCGATGGGCAGGGGGTTGGCCACATGATGACGGAAGTGGCGGCTGTTGGGCTGTGTGCCAAGGAGGCGGTGCAAGGTGCTAGCGGTAGTGGGCACCTGATCCTTGATCTCTTGATGAGTGTTTAGTTTGGTCACGCTTTCGGCAATGGATTCACTGAGCCGTGCGGCGGCCTTGCCTGTGGGGGCCGCTAAATGAATGCGCAGGGCAGGTAGGCCTTGATGCAAGTTGAGCCCTTGCAATAAGGCCAACAAGCGCACCACTGTGGTGGTTTTCCCCGTGCCGGGACCACCGGTAATGATGGCAAAACGGTTTTTGGCGGCGAGTAAGCAGGCTATTTTTTGCCAATCTGGGCGCTGTTCGCTCGCGGGGAAAAGGTCGTTTAATAGTGTTTTCGCGGCCTCTTCTTCAATGCGGGGCGGGTTCGCTAAACGCTCTTGTATGGCTGCCATAATGTGTTGTTCGTATTGCCAATAGCGGCGTAAATACAGCAGGGGTTGCTCAGCGCTGCCGGCCAATACGAATGGCGTGTTATGAGGCCCTTGTTCTGCGTTAGCCACGGCAGGGTGTTGCGCGAGTGCTTGCTGCCAACGGGCGACATCGTATTGGCTTAAGTATTGGTTGAGTTCTTCTTTGGCGGCCAGTTCTTCAGGGCTGGCCGTTAAAGAGTGCAGCAGTTGCTTGGGGTTCGTTAAGGTGCTGGCGAGGTCTAAACAAACGTGCCCATGGCCATTGCGCTCACTCACGAGGGCCGCGGCTAGCAAGACGGCTTCGTCGCTGTTGGGGTTTTGCTGAGCAATGAAGCGCGTGAAAGCTAGGTCTAGGCTGCGTAGGGCCCCGGCTTCTGCCCAGTGTTCTAAGCGTTGCATAAGAGACGTGGTGTTAAGCATGTGCGGCCTCCTTGTTGGTGTTGGTAAAGAGCCTATCCATGGCGTCGATAAGTTCGCGTGGGGGCTTATGATGAAAAATGCCTTGGCTGCTAGGGTGTTGGCTGCCGCGTAAAAACACATATACGGCGCCGCCTATGTGGGTGTCGTAGTCGTAATTTGGCAGGCGTGCTTTAAGCAAACGATGAACGGCTAGCAAGTACAGGCAATACTGCAAATCGTAACGGTGTGCCCAAATGGCGTCTTGCATGGCTTCTTGGCTGTATGCGGCATCGTTGGGGCCAAGATAGTTAGATTTCCAATCCACTACGTAATATTGCCCTTCGTGTTCTACCACTAAGTCGATAAACCCTTTAAACATGCCGTTTAGGGTGTTTTCTTGCAGTTGCGGTGCGGCGGCGCCTTGCACCGTATAGGCACGCACGAGTTCGTCGAGTTCTTGCGCACGTACGTTGTGGCTCTCAATAAGAAACTCTAATTCAACTGCTATGTGCTGTGGCGGTAAATCGGTGAGGGCAAACCCGGTGGCGTGCCACGGCATGGCTAAGAAATCTTTTAACCACGCGCTTAAGGGCTCGGCGTGTTCTTCAATGTTGCGTACGCTGCAGCGCTTAGCAATGTATTCGAGGCGCTGTGCATCGTCTTCTGCTGCAACAGCGAAGCCACGGTGGCCTGCGCGGTTTTCTGCCACAGCCGCCCACTCAAGCAGGCTGTGTAAGAAGGTGCCCCACTTGGGCCCACGCGGGAAGTGGTGCATAACGGCATCGTCAGGGGCTATTTGTTCACTTAAAGCGTCATCGTTGGCAGCGGCTTGTGCTTGTTCAATCAGTTGGTCTTCGTGGGCGGTATCTGGGCTATAGCGGGTTTCTCCTTGAGGCCCTAACTGTAGGGCAGAGTAACTCGCAATCCACCAGTTGCTCAACTCGCCTAGTGTTGGGGCGGTGCGGGCGCTTTCTAGCGTGTTGCTGCTAGCGCTAGGCACTTGTTGCGCTATAGGGCTAGGTGCTAAAGAAAACGCGGCGTTGGCGTGCTGTGCTAGTTGTTCCACTGCGGTGCGGTGTGCTGCCACGCTAGTGAATTTGCCAGTGCCATTGAGCAGGTAGCCGAAGGCAGAGCGTTCTGTTTGTAAGTTTTTTGAGGTGCCGATGGGGGCCACGCCTAGCCACAAGCCGTAGCTTGCTCGGGTAAGGGCCACGTACAGCAGGCGTAAATCTTCTTTAATGCGTGCGGCGTTAGCGATATCTTGCACAGCTTTGGTGACGTTAAAATCGCTGTATTGTTTGTTTTCCACTTGGATGTTAACGATTTTGTTTTTGCCATCAATGTGCCGGTAAGCGCTCATGAACGGCAGCAGCACGAGGGGGTATTCCAGCCCCTTTGATTTATGAATGGTGATGATTTTTACACGTTGTGCATCGCTTTCTAGGCGTAGAATGTTTTCGTCTTCTTGCTTATGAAGATGTTCGTGTAAATGGCGTACAAGAGCTTGTTGGCCATCGATTTTGGTTTCTGCCCGTTGTAACCATTCGGCTAAGTGGAGCAGGTTGGTGAGGCGCCGTTCGCCTTGGTGTGTGTTGTCGTGGAGCAACCGTGCAGGCAAGGCGTAGGCATCTAAGAGGCGCTGTAGCATGACGAGCACCCCTTGGCGCAACCACAGGGTGTTTAATTCACCAAAGCGCACCACTTCTTGTTCCCATGCGAGCTCATCGTGCTGCCAGGTAATAAAGTGCTCCATGGGCAGGGCCATGGTGGCGGTGCCTAGGGCGGCTTTGAGCAAGTTTTCATTGCTCGGCTCGGCCACGGCGCGTAGCCAGTGCAGCACGTCTAGGGCTTCTTGTGTATCGAGCAGGTTGCTGCGATCAGATAAATAAACGCTCGGGATATTGTGTGCTGCCAAGGCTTGTGTCATGGCTTCTGCTTCGGTGCCTGTGCGCACAAGAATGGCGATGTCAGCAGGGCTAAGTGGGGTTTCAACACTGTCTTTACCAAACCCTGTGGTGCCTTGTTGGCCTTGAAGTAGCCACTGCGCCACTTCGCTTGCTGCGCTTTGTGCGGCTGCGGTGCGGTAATCTGCCATCGAAAGCGGGCGGCTAGGGTCTTCGGGATGTTCTTGATACCAAAAGTTCATGGCTGTGGCGGGTTGTTGTTGAATGAACAGGCGGTTATCGCGGCCCGCGGCTTCCACTTCCACGTAGGGGATGGGGTTGTGGCCATCTTGTTGGTACTGAAAGGCCCCTTGGGGGTGTTGTTCGGCGTGTAAAAACAAAGCATTACAGGCTTTTACTACGCCTGCGGTGGAGCGGAAGTTTTTCTTTAGGGTGTAATGGCGCCCGGCGGTGGCTTGGCGAGCTGCTAGGTACACATCGATATCGGCACCGCGGAAGGAGTAAATAGATTGCTTTGGGTCGCCAATCATGAAAATACCACCCTCTGGGTCGTCTTTTTCTACGCGGTAAATGCGGTTGAAAATGTTGTATTGGATAGGGTCGGTATCTTGGAATTCATCAATCATGGCCACGGGAAACGCCTTGCGTAAACTTTCTGCAAGTATTAAAGCGTGTTCACCTGCGTGGTCTGGGTTTAAGGCTTGCTCTAGTTGTGTGAGTAAATCGTCGTGGCGCATTTGGGTGTGTTCGGTTAAGCGCCGTTGAAATTCTTGCGCCACCCAGGTGCTAGCTTCTGCATAGGCATACGCACGAATGGGTTCTTTCTCTTTTTCGCGTAGAAGGTGCAGTTCTTGGGTGAGTTTGAACACCACTAGTGGCTGTTCTTCCCGTGGGGCGCTTTTGGTAAATTTAAATTCGCCTAGGCGGTATTTTAAAATTTCAGCGGGTATTTCTGCATTGCCGTTAAGCCAAGCTTGTACTTGTTCTAAAAGTTGGCTGAAGGCGTCGTCGTTTTTAGTTTGCCGGTAGGTGTTGCCGTTGAGGTACGGGCGCAGTTCGTTGAGCTCAGCCACTATCTCATCCCAATTGTCGCGCCACTGTTGTTGTAGGGCGGTTTCTTTGGCGGTAATTTCTGCTGCGCGCTCTTCTTCTTTGGTTAATGCTTCGGTGAGCGCATCTGGCCCTAGGGCTAAGGGTTGCGTGTCGAGGCTAACCCCCTCGAGGTTGGGGTTAAGCAGCGTTAATAGGTGGCTTTCAAATTCGTCGTAGCTACCGATGGCGTTTAGTAATTGCTTGGCCATCGGGGTGGTGAGGGCGTAATAGCGGCTGCGCCAGTAATCTTGTACTACTTCGCTAAACAGTTCGCTGGTATCGGTAACGAGCTCACGGTTAAACAGCCCACGGGTGTTGAAGCTATGCTCCACCAAAATGCGGTTGCACCAGCTATGAATAGTCGACACGGCGGCTTCATCCATGCTTTCTGCAGCCATTTCGAGGCGCAAGGCGCAGTCGAGCCATTCGCTTTCTTCGTATTGCTCGCGCAGTTCATCGAGGAAACCACCATCTTGCAAACTGGGGTGATGAAAGTGTGCGGCGGCTTCCACAAGGCGCGCGCGAATACGATCGCGCAGCTCTCCGGCGGCGATGTTTGTGAACGTTACCACCAATATTTCTTTGGGCGTTAGCGGGCGTTGGAAACCGTTGCCTGCTTTGTTTTGGCCCAAAATAAGACGCACATACAGCAAGGCGAGGGTGAAGGTTTTGCCCGTGCCTGCACTCGCTTCAATTAAACGGCTGCCATAAAGTGGGAAGGCTAAGGGGTTTAGCTGTGGTGTGTTATGGGTGTTCATGAACGTGGCTCCTTGCCATTAAAGAGGGTGTAAACAGGCCCGTATAGGCGTTCAATGAGGGTGGCTTCGCCATTTTCGCTGTGCAGGCCAAACTGTGGCGCTTGCGCCAGTGTTTCATAATCTGGCCAGTGTTTGGCGTAACTGGGGTGCTTGGTCACTTCACCTGTTGTACTGAAGCCGCCTTCGTAGGTGTCTTGTGCTTTTTTGCTGCCTTCGAACAGAGCGAAAGCCGTTTCGCAAGGCAGGGGTAACAGCTCGTGGATACCCAGATGATAGACCTCGAGCATGGTGTCGAGCAGGGCGCGTGCTTCTGCTTGGCCGCAAGCAGGCAGTATTAAATGCGTATCGGGGCCCAGCAGGTGCGTATCCACAGGGTGTTGCAGTTGGGCCAGCACGTGGGCGGGCCAATACCGCAAAATGTGACGGAATTTATAGCCGTTGCCACTGTGCAAGCGGCTAGGCTGCAATACAAAACGTTTGTATTCGCCGTTGTGATGACGAATGTCGCCTAAGCCATCTTGTAAGGTAACTCCGTGAGCGGTGTGCACTAATGTGGCAATGGGTAGCCGTTCTGGGTATTGCTGCAAGTGCTGTTGGTACTGTGTAAGGGGGGTAAGTAAGAGGCCCTTTACGTCTTGTTGTGCCAGTTGCGCGAAGGCGCCCATGGGCAAGCTGCCTGAGAGGGCTTGTTGTTCAAGGGCTTTATCTAGCGTTGTGCCAATGTCGAGGTGGGGTTGCTGCGCTAATTCATGGGTTACCAACGTTAAAGTGCTGTTCGCTAGTTGCCATTTATCTAACCCGTTGGGGGTAAATAGCTCTGTATCAAGGCCGGTGTGATCGTCCAGATACCATTGAATGCCTAAGCTGTGGCGGTAAAAATATTCCACTGGAGCGCGCATAAAACGCATGAGTTCGTCGGTGCTGATCTCAAGATGTTCATGTGCCAAGGTATGTGGGTTTAAAGCAGCAGTGCTCGGCGGGTTGTGCACGTCGCGCCATTCTTTTGCATAGGTGAACAGCCGTGGGTCTCGCTGCGGTTCGAAATAGCTCACACTGAACGGTTGTAGGGGGTGTTCGGTGGTGAGCTGTGCCAGCAAGTCTTCTTCTTCGCCTTGCCAGCTTGCGGCTAAGTGGTCGCGCAGTTGGTTTACCACCACAGAGGGAGGCAGTTCAGCGTTATCGCGAATATCGCGGCCAATCCAGCTGATGGCTAGCTTTTCGCGGGCAGAGAGCAGTGCTTCTAAAAATAAATAGCGGTCGTCTTCGCGGCGTGAGCGGTCCCCTGGGCGGTAATCGTTCGCCATTAAGTCGAAATCGGGGGCGTGCATTTGCCGTGGGTATTCTTTGTCGTTCATGCCTAAGATCCACACTTGGCGAAACGGCAGGGCACGCATGGGCATGAGGGTGGCGAAGTTAATGGAGCCGGCTAAGAAGCGTTGTGCAAGGCTTGGTTGGTCAAGCCCTGCCAAGAGTTCTTCGCGCACCACTTCGAGCGGCAGTGTTACGCTGCCTAGTTGGCCTAGCTGCCACGTATCTTGGAGGCGTTCTAATTGCAGCTCTAGCTGGGTGAGCGCCCATTCGTCGTCATCGTTCACGGGGGTAAAGAAGTCGCCGAGCAGTTGCTCAATTAGGCGTGGCCATTGTTCGCTGCTGTGTGCTTGGCTGAGCAGCTGTTGGGTATGGTTTAGCTGCTGAATTAGCAAACTTAGTGGGCCCACGAGTGCGGCGCTTAATCCTGATACTTCATCATAGGGCTGAATGCCTTGCCACGGCTCTGTGTTGCCGGTGGCGTAGCCAAGCAGCATACGCTCTAAGCCAAACAGCCAGGTGTTCACGTGGTAGTTGGGTAAGTGCATGCTGGCACGCTGTTCGGCATCGAGGCCCCAACGAATATTCGCATCTGTAATCCAGTGGCGCAGCAGGGGCAGGTCTGCTTCTTCCAAACCAAACCGTGCGCGTAAGGAAGGAGTGTCTAAAAGATCAAAAATATCGCTCACAGTGAAGCGCATGCGCGGTAGCTGTAATAAGGCTTCTAAAGCGATGAGTAGGGTGTTTTGCCCGCGTTGGCTTTGGTCGGTGATGTGATAAGGCAAGTAACGTGGGTCTTTGTGCTCACCGCTGCGTTGGTAGCGGCCAAATACGGCTTCAATGTGAGGCGCGTACTCATCAATATGAGGCACCATGACAATCACATCACGGGGATGCAGGGGGCGGCCCTGTGCCTGTGCTTTTTCAAAGCTGGCGAGCAATTGGTCGTGGAGTATTTCCACTTCTCGTTGGCGGCTGTGGGCCACGCTGAACTGCAAGCTGTCATCGTTTTGCCTCACCACGCTTTCTAGCTCGGCGCGTTCCTCTTGCGAGCGTAAATTCAGAATATCCGATTGCAGTTGCTGTAACAGTTGGTCGCCCTCGGGCTCGGTGAACACATCAATGTTTTGTTGCGTGAACAGTTGGCGGTAAGCATCGGGCTCGTCATGCTCGTCGAGCAAATGTAAGAAATCGCGCCCTTGCTTGCCCCAGGAGGCCAATAAGGGATGCCCGTGGCGGCGTATTTCGGCCAGGCTTAAATGGGCCACTTGCTCGTTTTGTTGAATGCGTTTGTAGTGGGCTTTAAGTAAATCTTTGCCCTCGATGAGGTCGCCCCAATAGTGTTGGCAGGGGTTGGTGGCAAATATCAATACTTGTGTGAAGGGCGAAATAGCTTGTAATAGCTCTAAGGTTTGCCGCGGCAGTGAGGAAATGCTGAATACGATAACACGCCGTGGCAAGGTGGTTGGGCGCTGTTCTTCGGTGTAGCTCTCACAGGCTTGAATGAACGCCTGGTTTATGTGCGCGCGGCTAGCGCTGTGGAACTCATGTTCGTGGTGTTCTGCTGCCACGTCGGCGTTAATTAAACGCCACAGGTGCGGCTGCCATAGTTGGTTTTCATCCAACTCTAGTAGGGCGCCGGTGGCACTAATAAGGCTGTTTTGCCCTGTTTGCCAGTGCTCGAGCCAATCTGCGCGGTACAGTTGGTATTGGTCGTACAGGTCTGCCAAGTGAGCGGCCAGTTGGTAGAGGCGGCGCGCATCGTTGTCTGCGCTTAAAAACCGCTCAAGCGGTGCCAGCACGTGGGCGTGTTCGCCTAACGCGTTGTGCAAGGCTGGCCTGTCACTCAGTAAGCGGTAGAGGCGCCACGTGAGGGGCTCTTTATCGTAAGGCGAGCTGGTGGGTAGCTGTGTAAACACGCTGCGGTAGGCCTGCCAAATAAAGCGGCCGGGCAGCTGTACGTTAATGGCGGCAGCAATGCCTTGCCCCGTATCATCCTTGGCAATGGCCATTTTAAGCCACTGTGCGATACCGTTACTTTGCACCAAAATACATTCATCCTCGAGAGGAGAAAGAGGGTGTTCGTTAAGCCATTGCACGAGAATATCGCGCAGGTTTTCTAGGTGGTTTCCTTGTAACACCATAAAACCGGGGGTAAGGGGTGCCGACATAGTGTTTCCTTTTACTATTTGTTTTGTGGTGAGCGCGCACGCTCGGTAAATAAATTTGCGCTAATGCGCGCCTGATCATCTGGGTGCACTTGTAATAAAAAGAACCCAGTGTTGAGGCATTCGTCTTCTGTTATGGCTGCTTGATAGCGTTGTAAAGTGTATTGCACCAAGGCAGCGCGCACTGTGAGCACTAATCGTTGTTGGCGCATGGCGAAATCATGGGCCACCAGCTTTTGTTGCTCAGGGGTTAAATGTTGGTTAGGAATGAGCCGTAGTTCAACCTGCTCTTGCCAAGCGGCATCTTGCTCGGCGGTTTTGTCACTCGCCCCTAAGAGCTTGGGGGTGCGGTAAATGCGCGATAATGAAAAATCGCGAAAATCTTCGCGTTTATAACACCAGGCGCGCAGGTGCCAGCGAAAACCTGTATACACAAGGGTGTGTGGGGCGATGCTACGTTGAGCCGGTTGTGGGTGCGCCATGGAAGCATAATGAATGCTCAGTTGGCGTTGTTGGCGGCAAGCAGTAATGGCCGCGCGCACCACTTCAGCCCGCACCGCGCGGTTTGGTAATTGAACGGAAGCGGTGTTGTAGCCTTCTAATACCTGTGCCATGGGTTCGTTACTAATGCTGTCAAGCAGCGCCATGTATTCATTAATGTGGCCCGAGGTTAAGGTGGGCGTAAAAGCGGGCCGTGGGATGTAACCTTTCACGGCGGGCTCATACACCAGCGCATCGGGATTTATATCGCGGTTATAACGGTTGATGTCTGCAGAGGCTTGCTGGCGGCTTATTCCGAACCAAGCAGTAAGTTGGTTGGTAATTAGGCGGCCTTCCCATTGTGCTATCAGCTCAATGGCGCGCAGGCGCAAGAGCACTTCATATTTCAGCATGGTGGTTTATTTTTTATTAGAGACGAAAAAGTTGAGTGTAGCAGTGTACGCCGGTAGTGCAAAGTTACTTTACAGCATGGTGGTGCCAAGACAAACAAATGAGGTGGCTAATGCGTAAATATGTGCCTGTTATCAGTGTTTTACTGGGTGTTTGGGTGTGGCAACACATTCCTGCGCAACAGGTGCATTGGTTTTTCTACCCCTTCCTGTTGCTGGTGATGATGCTGATGTCGTGTGCAGCCTATGAAGCGAAGCAGTTACGCCGTAGGGCTTTTTTACGCCAATATTTACAGCCCACTTCCTTTTGGCAGCGTGTATTAACCACGGGGGTGGTGGCGTGGTTGTTAACCTTGCCCATGACGCTGCTGTTAGCGCTGGTGTTTTTACTTAGTGCGCGTAGTGCGGGGGCTGGTATTTGGTGGGCGCTGTTATTAGGCGCCGGTGTGTTTATGTGGGTGCAGCACGTTGCACGCCGTGGGTTAGCGGCACATGTGTTACCCGTAGGGCGTGAGGCAGTAGGGCGTAAACTGAGTGTTTACCCTGCGGTGTTAAGCATGTTGTGCGTGTTTGTGTTGGCGCAAATGCTAGCCACACACCCGAATTACCTTGGCGTAAGTGCTGGCCAATTGTGGCCGTATTTGGTGCAAAGTATAGAGCATCATAATGCTTATGCGCTTTGGCACAGCCTGTTAGCTGCGTTGCAAACATTTCAGTTGTGGGCCATGGAGAATGCCACTGCCACGGGCACAGTATCCACACCGCTGCAGCTGTTAGGGTGGTGCGTGTTCTTTCTTTTACAGGGTGGGTTTGCTTGGGCTTTTGGGCAATTAATATGGGGCGCGCAAGCGCTTTTGCATCGCCACCAACAGGAAAACAAACATGAATAAAACCATAAGGTTGCGTTTTGTAATAGCGATGTTGCTGGTGTCGGCATTGGTAGTGTGGGGCATGCAGAAGCTGCTCTCTGTGGAGCCTTCGCCGCATTATGTCACCCACGCTGTAGGAAGCAGGGCCTTTGGGGTGTTAGACGAGCGCGGCAAAAATGATTTGCTGGCCTTGCTAGAGCAAGAAATGGGGCGTTTGGAAGCGGGCGTTCATACGCCTTTTGATGCCTGGATAGACACTGAGGTAAACGCCGCTTTTGATGCGCTTGAGCAGCACCTAGAGGCTTATTTAGATTGGTATTTCTCCGCGCCTGCCAGTTATTTGCGGCTATACATGAGTTTGTTTGGTGATTTTACCGCTTGGGACACAGCGCAATTTGAGCAGCGTTTATTGTACGAAAGTGGCTTTGCACCGCGTATGCAGGCGTTGAGCACGGAAGCAGCCGAGCTTTATGCGGCATTAGTGCAAAAGCGAGTGGATGCTTTGCAACATGAGTTGGCGGCTTTTGTCGCAAGCAGAGGCGAGGTGCTAGATGAAAATGCGTTGGCAGCAAACGTAAAGTTTTTAGATGTGGAGTTACTAACACACCCCGATATGGTGGATGTGGATGCGTTGCGCGTGGCCTCATCCTTGGTAAGCGCTTCTGCCGTGGGTGCTGGGATGCTTACGGCATCGTTGTACCGCATGGGGGCGTTGGCCGCCGCCCGCGCTTTAGTGTCGCGTTTTATGGTGCGCTTGGGGGTAGCAGGAATGCGTGCCAGCGCAGCTGGTGCCGTGGGCACTGTGGGTACACCTGCGCTAGGGGCTACGGTGGGGGCCGTTACACTGGCCACTTTGGTGGGGGCTGAATATATGGCGTTGAATAAGCAGGAACGAGCATACCGCCCGCACATGGAACAAACGCTAGCTGCTGAATTACAGCGCGCTCGTGAGAACACTATGACGGCGCTACAAATGATGCATAATGAATTAACGCAAGAAATGGTTGCAAACATTGAACGGCTAACGGCTGAGCAGTTAGACGCTCGTGAGATTAAACACAACTTTAAAGTGCTGCAGATGGCACACTAATTAAGTATTTAGGAGAAAACGATGCCCCTTTTACTCATTAATGTGGCAGCAGCTATGCTTTTCATTGCTGTGTTGCCATTGCCTTATGGTTATTACATGTTGCTACGTTTGGTGGCCACTGTGGTGTTCGCATGGGGTGCCTACCTGAGTTATAACCGCGGTAAACAAAACCAAGCTGTGCTACTAGGGCTTTTAGTGTTGTTATATAACCCCATTATTTTGATTACTTTTTCCAAGATAATTTGGACGATTATCAATATTTGCTCTGCTATTTATTTGCTGGGTATTCGCGCAGAAATTCAAGATAAAGCCTAGCGGTTGCTGTGAGTAACAGGCCAGCTTTATGAGTTGGCCTGTTTTTTAGTAAGAAAAGAATTGTTCCCGCTGTTGTTGCAGTGCCCAAGCTGTATCAACATCACCTTGCACAAACTGTACCGGCTGGCCTGGCGCCAGTTGTGCCAACAGGCCTAAATCCACACGGTACACCACGCCTATTTTCAAATAACCACCAATGCTTTGTCGGTCGCTCATAAGCACCATGGGTTGCCCTTCACGGCTAATTTGAATGCTGCCTAAAGCAATGCCTTCAGAACGCAGTTCTTTTTCTGGTAGCGGCAACGCTGCGCCGGTTAAACGAAAGCCCATGCGGTCTATATGGGGGCTGAGGTGATAGGGGGCTGCGGTGAAAACTTGCTGTGCTGTGGGGCTGAAATCTGCAAACTGATAGCTCGGCATAAAGCGAATGCGCTGCCCAGCGTGAGGCAGTTTTTGCAGTGTGGGTGGGGTGTAGGCGGCGGGTTGTGTTGGCCGCTCTGCGCACAGCAGGGTGTCGTTGGCTTGTACTGGCGCGCCGTGACGATGGCCGCCTAACTGTTCTCGCGGCACGCAGCTTCTAGAACCATACAATAAGGGGGCGTCGAAACCGCCCTTAACGGCTAGGTACAAGCGCGTGCCACGGCCGCGGAAAAAGCCTACCTCAATGACATCGCCTTGTTTTACGTAAAAGCTAGACCAAGGAGTAACGTTGTTGCCGTTATGCTGAACGGGAATATCAGCCCCTGTAATAGCCACCATGGTGTTGTGTTGGGCTTGCAGGCTTACGTTGCCTAAGGTGATTTCAAGTACGGCGCTGTGGTGCGGGTTTTGTAATAGATGGTTTGCCCATAAAAAGCTGTATTCATCCAAGGGCCCACCTTGGCTAAGGCCTGCGCTTTGCGCGTGTTGGCGGCCGCGATCCACCAAGAGTGCTTGCCCCTGTGCTTTTAAAACCACAAAGCTCATAGCTCGCCTCCCTGTGCTAGGTATTCAGCGCGGCTAATAGGTTGAAAGCGAACGCTGGCGCCCACGCTGAATAAATGGCTTGGGGTTTTGTTTGCATCGAACAACACTGTGGGGCTGCGACCAATAAGATGCCAGCCTCCGGGGCTCTCCATGGGGTAAATGGCGGTTTGGTCGTGGGCGATGGCCAACGAGCCGCGCGGTACTTTATCACGTGGATTGTGGCGGCGAGGCAGTTGTAGTGCCGCAGGCAGTTGGCCCATAAAAGCAAATCCTGGGCTAAACCCCACAGCAAAAACGTGGTAAGTGCATTGGCTATGCAGGGCGATGAGCTGTTTTTCGTTGAGCCCTGTTTGAGCGCACACCCAGTGGAAATCTAGCCCGGCTTCGGGCCCATAATAAACCGGCACAGTAATGGTGTCGGTGTGCACGGCATGCGCTGTAAAGCTTGCCAACGTTTCCTTGGCCAAGGCCTGAACGCGTGCTAAACGCTGTGCGGGCGGTTCTGTGTGGCGTGGGTGAAAGCACAAGAGCAAGCTTTGATACGCGGGAACCGTATCGATTAATGCTGCCGCAAAGGCGTGGGTAAACGCTTGTTGTAAAGCCAATAGCTGCTGTGTGGTGGTGGCATCAAGTTCGCCATGCAAATACAGCATGAGGTCGGTTTCGCTCACCACTTGCACATGGAAGGTCATGGCGTTAGCGCAGCTCGTATGGCTTTAATGGTGGCCACGGCTTCTGCATTGTCGCCATGTACGCAGAGGCTATCGGCGGCAATAATAATGGGTTCGCCTTCTACGCTTGTAATAGGCTCGCCATGAGCGATGGCTGTGGCTTGGGCAATAATCTCCTCGGCGTTGGTAAGTACAGCGCCCCCTTCGCTGCGGTGTTGCAAGCGCCCGTCAGCGTGATAACGGCGGTCTGCAAACGCTTCAAACCACAGTGTTAAGCCAAATTGGGCAGCACTTTTTTGTAGCTGCTCTCGGTGTGCGCCGGCGAGCACTAATACGGGCAGTTCGGTGCTTAAAGAAGCGACGCCTTGGAAAACCCCTAAGCGCGTAGCTTCGTCGTGCAGCAGATCATGGTACAGGGCACCGTGGGGTTTTACGTAGGAGAGGCGGGCGCCATGCACTTCTGCCAGGGCATCAAGGGTATCAATTTGTTGAAACACGAGGTCGCACACATCGGCTTGGCTAAGTTGCATGGATTGGCGGCCGAAGTTTTCGCGGTCTGGGTACGAGGGGTGCGCACCGATCAGCACTTGGTGTTGTTGTGCGAGAGCGATGGTATCGAGCATGGTTTGACGGTTGCCCGCATGAAAGCCGCAGGCAATGTTGGCCATATGAATGTAAGGCATGGCCAGGTGCTCAGGGCCCTGGGGCACAATGTGGTCGGTTTCGCCTAGGTCACAATTTAAGGTTAGAGAAGGGCGCATGTATTTGCCTTTAGGTTAAGGTGGAATACGAACAGTTAGTATTTTGCTAAAGAATAAAGCTTGCGCTGTGGTAGCAGGTCGCGTTGCACGAGATCTTGTAGCTCAACAATGAAAGCTAGGGCGGCTACGGTGGCGCCTGATTTTTCAATCAGTTTGGCCGCTGCCGCTGCGGTGCCGCCGGTGGCTAAGAGATCGTCCACTAGCAGTACGCGATCCTCGGCTGTGCAATCTTCTTGGTGCAACTCTAACGTATCTGTACCGTATTCTAATGCATAGGGAATTTGGTGCACGGCCCGAGGTAATTTGCCGGGTTTTCTTATCATCACGCAAGGCAGCTGCAATTTGTGGCACAGTGGGGTGGCAAATAAAAAGCCGCGGCTTTCAACGCCAGCGATGAGGGTGGCGCCCACTTCTTCAGCGATTTGTGCAAGCCATTCTAAAATGCCGTTGAAGAGGGTGGGGTCTTTTAGTAGGGGGGTGATGTCTCTAAAAATAACCCCATCATTAGGAAAATGGGGCACATCAATAATGCTAGCCTTTACGCGTTGAGATAAATCGTTCATGGAATCCTCGGCAAGTAGCGTGCGCGCGTTAACGAATGGCGCAGCGTATCGTAAAAAACAGGCTAGATAATAGCTTGCATACAAATATTCATAAAGCATGCACAATAAGTGGTGATTCTTAGTGCTGTTGGGGTGGGTGTTAAGAACATTAGGCGCCAACAGCGATAAAAAACGTTCTTTTACAACACTTTTGTGCGTATTCTGCTACAAATATAATTGATATTTTCATGGGAAAGGAAAAGACGATGAAAACGAAGAAAATTTTAATGGTAGCTCTGTTGGCCACCACTTTTGGTGTAACGGGGTGTGCCAACAAGAGCATGTATTCAGGCGATGTGCACAGTGGCCGCAGTGCTAAAACAGCACAAAGCGTAACTTACGGGCAAATTGTTTCTGTACGCCCTGTTACTATTCAAGCTGAAAGCTCCGGCGTTATTGGTGGTGTTGGTGGTGGTGTTATCGGTGGTATTGCCGGTAGTGGCATTGGTGGTGGTAAAGGCCGCGACCTCGCCACCGCTGCTGGTGCGGTACTAGGTGCTGTGGCGGGTTCTAAAATTGAAGATAAAGCCAACCAAGTACAGGCGCTAGAAATTGAAGTGCGCACCGATGATGGCCGCAACCTCGTGGTAGTACAGCGAGCAGACCGTCAGTGGAGCCCTGGCCAGCGTGTACGTTTAATTGGTTCGGGTAACACCTTGAGTGTAGCGCCTGCGTATTAATCGTACGGCCCCTGCAAACGAAAACTAAAAGGCGCTTTATGAACTGACCCCAAAAAGTTGGATACACTTTTTGGGGTCTTTTTATGCCTACACAAAAGCGCTTAAAACGCTTTCTCCCAGTGGCCGTTGTTGTTTTGTTGGTAGGGAACCCATGCAATGCCCACAAAACGCATGGCAATATCGCGGCTAGTGGGTTTGATGGCCACTTCTTTGAGCTCTAGTGTTTCAGCATGGGTGGCATAATTTGCCAGTTGGTTCAGCTCTTTCTCTAGCTCGTTTTCCAGTGCTGCAATTTCTGCATTGGTTTGTTCTAAGGCTTCACGCGCTCTGGCAACATCACCACGATGTTGGTTAACGCGCGTGCCGCGGCGTACAGCTGTGCTTATTTTGCTGCTGCTGGGCGTTCGTTTATTTAAGAATGCACCGAACAGGGTGCTGCCCACGCTAAGCAATGCATCTAACTGGGTGCTTTGTGCTTTTTGTTCACGGCTTTCAAGGGTTTGTTCCCGCGAGAGGCGTCGGCGTTCCAAGGTTTGCAGTTTGCTTTCGTATTTCTTGCGTAATTTCTCTTTTTCTTCGTCACGCTGCTCGCGAATGGCTTGGGTGCAGCGTAGGCGGAAAGCTTGCTCTGTTTCGTTGGGCTGTGACATGAGTTTTAAAGGTGTATAGCGATAGCGAATTAAGGCGCCATCGGTGCGCAGCCAACGTTGGAATAAGTCTCCCCAGCTTTTGCTCGTTTTTGCGTTGAAAGAAACATCGGGCAACGGTTGGAAGGAAATGGCAGGGTTAGGCTCGGTGGTGAGCTGCTCTAATGCTATGGATAAGTTTTCGCCTGCACGCCAATCGCTAGAAACAACCCCTTCTGTTAACTCTGTGAGGCGTATAACACGTTGGTCTTCATTGACGTTGTACGTTTGGTTGCTGTAATGCACATCCGCTGCTGCTAACAGTAGGGGAAAGTAGGAAACGGCAGGGCTGTTAGTGTTGGCCGGAACAAATAACTGCTTGATGTCTGTTGAAATAAATGGCGCTGCGTTGCTTGTTGTGGCACTTGCGGGGGCGCTGTTTTGTGGTTTTGGTGGCATGGGTGGCTGTACCCCATGCGTTGGGGTTTCTTGGTTAAGCTGACGAATTTGGTCGCGCGTCATTGGGCCGGCTAAATAGGATAAAGCCCAGCGGGTACGAAAGAGGGTTGGCGCGTTGCTATGAACGTTGTGCAAAAGAAACGTTCGTTTCCCTAAGCGGCTAATGAGGTCGTTGAGTTGAGGGGCGTCGGCTGAGCCAGAGGTGGCGGTGTTGAGGCCATCGATGAGGCGCTTTTTATCTTGCTCGGTTTGAAGGCGGCCAATAAACCAAGTGCCGGCGTTAGATAAGGCTTTGTAATCAATGTCGATGGGGTTTTGTGTGGACAATGTTAAGCCCACACCAAAAGCCCGTGCTTGTTTTAATAAAGTAAGCAGCGGTTTTTTGGTGGGTGGCTCTGCCACTGGGGGTAAAAAGCCAAATAGTTCATCGATATAAAGCATGGCACGTAAGCTAGAGGTGCCTGTTTGTGAGCTCGTCCATGCCACCACTTCGTTAAGCAATAGGCTCATAAAGAAATGACGCTCACTGTCGTTTAGGTGCGCTAGGGTGACCACTGCCACGCGGGCACGCCCATCTGGGGCATACAGTAGGTTTTGAATATCTAACGGTTCACCTTCTGTCCAAGCGGCGAAAGTGGGCGCAGCCATAACGGCGTTAATGGCCATGGCCAGCTTGAGGCGGTCTTTTGCAGGAAAAATAGTATCCACCTCCATCACACCAAGCTGTTTTACCGGTGGTTGTTGTACTGCTTGTACTAAGTCCACCAAGTTAACATCGCGGCTTTCCTGCCACGCATGTTCAAGAATGGCAGACAGTAAAATTTGTTCTCGGCTGAGAGGGTCTGCATCTATGCCAACAAGGGTGAGCAAGCTACTAGCAGCGGTGGCTAAACGCTCGTTGAATAAATCGCGATCTGCGAGAATGTTTTGAGGTGGCGCCGCAAAAGAACGCAAAACACTAATAGGGGGCCCTGCGCTAGAGCCTGGGGTGTACACCACAACTTCAGCAGCCTCGCGAAAGCGCTGAATGCGCTCTGGCTATTGGCCCCAACTGGCCAACCCTTCGCGCCATTGGTCCGCTTGCTGTTGGCCGTATTCTGCTTTACTCATGCCTTTCTGTTCAGCTTCACGCGGGTCCACCCAAGGTTCAAAATCGCTGCCACGAAGCTGAGGGAAAGTGAGGGCTAAATTTGTTAAGTCGCCTTTGGGGTCAATGGCTAGCACAGGAATGCCATCGATGGCCGCTTCTTCTATTAAGCCAACACCCAAGCCGGTTTTGCCGCTGCCTGTCATGCCTACTATTACTGCGTGGGTAGTGAGGTCGCTTGAGTCGTAAAGCAGTAAATCTTCTTTATCATCCATGGAAGTGGGGTTTACTTCGCGGCCAAGATAAAAAACACCCAGTTGTTCGTAGTTCATGATACGTTTCCTAAAGATAAAAAATGATTATAGGGGAAGTGTGCCGAAACCCCAGTGTAAATAAAGGTATAAGTGTTGACGGTGCACTGTTCAAGGTACATGAAAGTGTGCGCCCCTTAGTTTTTACTTCGGTGTAGCTGTGATTCAGTTATAGTAAGTACGAATAGCTAGCAAATTTACATAATAAAGATAATAAGGAATGAGCATGCGAAAAGTAATTACGTGTATCGATGGCTCTGTGTTTGCAGACGACGTGTGTAATGCGGGTATTTGGGCTGCAAAACGGTTGGCGTCGCCGCTTCTTTTTTTACATACAGTGCAAAAAGAAAAGTGGGCTGATTCACTCGAGTACGCTGGCGCCTCTGGTATGAAAGACAGAGAGGAATTGCTCAATGAGGTGGTCCAACTTGAAGCGAAACGCCACAAGTTGGTGTTGCAGCTAGCCACCGACATGTTGAAGGAGGCTGAAGCAAAAGCCGCTGAACAGCAGTGCGAAAATGTCTCTCGTTCGGTACGTGAAGGGGCATTGGTGGAAGTTTTAGATACGTTGGAACCAGAAGCTAGCCTGTTTGTGGTGGGCCGTTCTGGTGAAACCTACGATAAAAGCTTTAGCGCGTTAGGCTCGCAAATTGAGCATTTAGTGCGCCAAGTGCAAACCCCATTATTGATTGCCAACAAAGATTTTACGCCTCCGCAAAGTTTTATGTTGGCGTATGACGGGCGCAAAACCACCGACAGCATCGTCGACCGTATTATTTCAAGCAGCTTGTTAAATGGAATGGATTGCCATTTAGTAACGGTGCGTACCATTAGGCCGCAGCAGCAAGAAAAATTTAAAACAGCGGAGCGGCGCTTACAAGACAGTGGCTTTAACGTGATACCCGTGTGGCTGGAAGGTGATATTTTCACAGCATTAATGGCGTATCAGAAGAATAATGATGTGGGTATGTTAGTGATGGGGGCTTTTGGTGGCTCTAAAATTCGCCAAGTATTTATGGGCAGCAACACCATGAAAGTGATGGAAAACACAGCGTTGCCGTTGTTGGTGGTGCGCTAATAGCAAAGATGCGGGCTATTTCAGCCCGCATAGCAATGAATAAAGCTGGGAGCAAGGCCATCCTTGGCCTGGGAGATACGGTGAAGAGAGACATCGTATGCTCGCCAGCAAAATCAATATACTGTCATTATGGACAGTGCGCAAGCACTTTAAGATGCCAACCAACCTTCGTTATCTGCCTGTTGCCAAAAAGGCAGTAATTGGCGCTCAAAAAAATCTTTTACCCAGCCTTGTTGTTGCCAGTGCTCGAGCAGGGGAGCTATCGCTAAGTTGATTTCGCGCGTAGCAAAGGTTTCATCAATGCTAAGCTCTTGCAGTAATTCAGCTACTGGTATTTCTGCGCAATACTCGTAGAAGAGGGTAACGCCCAAGTTGGTGATTTCTTCCACATAAGGGGTTTCGCGGAATTCTTGCCAAAAGTTGATGCCTGATGCAATGGCCTCTTTAATATCTTGCTCGCTCGCGTATTCACGCAAAGAAGCTACTTTTTCGTTCTTAATATTATCCCAATTGCTAATGATGGCATCACGTAGCGCGCCGCTTTCAATGGCTTGCTCCAAACGAGTTTCGCTGCCTTTGATAATGGCACTAATGTTGTGGCTTAAATAGCGCTTGATGTTTTCCTCTGCTGATTTTTCAAAACCAGAGGTGGCTTTGCCCACCACTGAACGGCCTAGTTTAAACATAGAACCTGCGCCAGGAATGCTGCTTGCCATTTGTTCAGCTTTGGCGGTGCCTTGTTCCATAAAGCCTGTGATGCCGCGATAAATGAGGTCGGACACTGCGTTGACCACGAGACGGTTACGTGTGAAGCGACGAATGAGTTTGCGAAAAGCATTCAGCGATAAAACTAGATCCACAAATTCTGTGAGCTCTTTCTTGTCCAAAAGATCGCGCCATCGTAGTTCATCTAATTTAGGGTGGTGGTAAACGCGCAAGGCAATGTTGCTGAGAGAGTCCGCTAAATCCGGCGAAATAGGAATGCTAGTGTTGTAATGCAGCGCCATAAATCGCACGTGATCTTCGGGCAAATAATCGCGCACGGTATGAGTGCTTGCCTTGGTGTAAAAATCCTGCACTTCAGCCTCAACAACTTGGCTGAATTGTTCTGTGCTGACACGGGTCACGAAATAATTAACTTGCGCGTGGAATAATTGCTGCGCAAGTGGAGAAAGCGTTGTAGCAGACATACAACCTACCTGTGGCTATTTATTATTAGAAAGGTAAGCATACCGCACCGGCTTTTAAGGTCTAGTACTCTGTGGCCAGCAGCACAGGGATGTATAGTTAAAGGCTTGTGGATGATGTTTGCCTGGTGCTGTCGCTTTTTTACACAGGTGGGCAATAACGGTCAGCGGTTATTTTGCGTGTTATACTGCGCAACTTATTCATGGTTTACAGTAGGCAGAGCATATTGATCACAGTGCAAGCAAACGCTCTTTTTTGTGAGCGCGATGCAAGGGTTCTTTTTGATGGGCTCTCTTTCAGCGCCACGAGTGGTGAAATTTGGCAGGTGGTAGGCCCCAATGGGGCGGGTAAAACCACTTTATTGCGTATTTTAGCGGGTTTATTTCAGTTTTTTGAGGGCGAAGTGAAATGGCTAGGCGCCGAACAAGATATTGCTAAGCCCTTGCTGTACTTGGGCCATCGGGCCGGTTTGCGTGAAGAGCTCACCGCAGAAGAAAACCTGCAGTGGTTGGCGGCTTTACATCAGCAGCCTCAGGGCGATATTGCCGCCGCCCTGGCTAAAGTAGGTTTGCGTGGCTATGAAGATGTATTTGTGGCAGATATGTCTGCCGGCCAAAAGCGCCGTGTGGCGCTTGCCCGCCTGTGGTTGCCGGGCAAACAAGTGTGGATTCTCGATGAGCCTTTTACTGCCCTTGATGCGGGTGGTGTCACCATGATGGAAAACAGATTGCGTGAATTTGCGCAGCAAGGTGGATTAGTGATTTACACGTCGCACCATAAAGTAGATGAGGATTGCAAAATTATTCAGCTTGGCAAAAAAGCAGGGGAGCAATCATGAATTTGTTTTGGGCCTGCATACGCCGTGAATGGATGGTAAATATTCGTCGCCCAAGTGAGTTAGTGAACGCTTGGTTCTTTTTTATAGTGGTGGTGAGCTTGTTTCCACTGGCCATTGCACCGAAGCCTGAAACGCTGCAAGTTATGGCGTCGGGCATTATTTGGGTGGCCGCTTTGTTGGCGGTGCTGTTGTCCATTGAAAGCTTATTCCGTGATGATGAAAGCTCGGGCGTGCTAGAGCAGTTGTTAGTGGTGCCCCATGAAATGATATGGGTGGTATTAGCGAAGCTGCTTGTACATTGGCTGATGATTGGGCTGCCCTTAGTGCTTGTTTCGCCCTTGTTGGGTTACATGTTGCAATTGCCGCCCGAATTGCTTCCCGTAGTAATGTATTCCCTTGCGCTTGGCACGCCGAGTTTAATTGTAATCGGAGCTATTGGGGCAGGGTTAACCGTGGCATTACAGCGCGGTGGTGTTTTGCTATCCTTGCTCATTCTGCCATTGTATGTGCCGGTGCTCGTATTTGGTGCCGGTGCTATTCAGCGCGCTATGGCTGGCCATGATATTCATAGCGCATTGGCAATATTAGGTGCTATTTTAGCGCTCACTGTCAGTTTGGGCCCATGGGCCATTATCCAAGGATTAAAAATCTCAACAGGCGATTAAGGCAAAAGAATGGCTAACAATAAACAAACGGAACAGCAGCCAATGTGGCCGCGCCACTTTGTAATTAGCAGTGTGCTGGGCTTGTTTGCTGCTTTAATAACGTACTTTTTTTGGGATGTTCCCACCACCAATAAAACAGTAATTTTAGTGGGTGGTTATGTAATAGCTTGGTTCTTTTATTTGGGAGCTATCAAAAAACCAACCTGGTATTGGCAAAAAATAGTGTTGTGGTACCACCAATTGGGGTCGCCACAGCATTTTTTCCGCATTAGCGGGTGGTGGTTACCTTGGCTTACTTTAATTGCTGCTGTGTTGTTGAGCGTAGGGGTTGTGTGGGGGCTCGCGTTTGCACCGGCTCATTACGAACAAGGCAACAGTTATCGGATTATTTATCTGCACGTACCAGCCGCTAGTGGCGCTTTAATGGGCTATATGGCCATGGGTGTTTGTGGAGCAGTGGCACTTATTTGGCGTTTAAAAATGGCCGAAATAATGATTAAAGCCATTGCCCCTTTTGGTGCTGTGTTGGCTGCTATTTCGCTCATTAGTGGTGCTGTGTGGGGCAAACCCACGTGGGGCACTTACTGGGTATGGGATGCACGCCTCACCTCCATGCTTATTTTGTTCTTTTTATACTTGGGTGTAATGGCCATTCAAAACGCGATGGATGATCCACGTCAAGCAGGTAGGGCGGCGAGCTTGTTAAGCGTGGTAGGTGTGATTAATGTGATTATTGTGCGCTATTCAGTGGATTGGTGGCACAGCCTGCATCAAGGCAGTTCCATGTCTATGTTTGGCGCCGCGCGCAGTGAAATTGATCCGAGCATGCTGTGGCCTTTGCTGCTGTGTATGTTCGGCATGTATTTCTTATTTGCCGTTACGGTTTTTATACGAACCCGAACTGAAATTCTCTGGCGTGAACGCCGCAGCCGTTGGGTGCGCAAGGAGATTGAAAATGTACTTTGATTCTTTTGCTGAATTACTAGCCATGGGCCGTCATGGGCCTTATGTGTGGAGTGCTTTTGGTAGTGCGGTGGTGCTGTTGGTGGCCAATACTTGGCTCGCTCAACGGCGTTATCGAAAGGTAAGAAAAACCCTGGCGCAACAATATCGCCGTCAATCTATGCAGGAGTCATAATGAATCCAGTACGTAAACGTCGTTTACTCTTAGTGGTCGGAGCGTTGGCCGGTTTGTCCTTGGCCATTGGCTTGCTCTTATACGCTATTTCTTCAAACATTAATTTGTTCTACTCCCCTGAGCAGGTGGTAGCGGGTGAGGCGCCTATCGGCAAAAACATTCGTGTGGGTGGCATTGTAACGGAGGGCAGTGTGCGCCGTAATAAGGAAAGCCTAGATGTGATGTTTGACGTTACCGATGGCTCAGGTGAATTCACCATTGCTTACGAAGGTATTTTGCCCGACTTATTCCGTGAGGGGCAGGGTATTGTGGCCAACGGCATGCTCGTTGAAACCGATGGCGACATTCTATTTAGAGCACATGAAGTGCTTGCTAAGCACGACGAGAGCTATACCCCGCCTGAAGTGCAAGATGCGCTAGATAAAGTGGAGCGCATGAAGGAAATGTCGGATTACATGAAAGATAAAAAGTAAGTTTGTGCACCGACTTGAACCCCATCATGTAAAAAAGTAATGCATGGTGGGGTTTTTATTGATAATCATTATCATTGGTGTTATTCTCGACCCCATTCTTGTCGCCGTTGCGGCGCCCAGCTTTATCTAGCTACCTACAATTTCTTTCCTTGGGCCGTGCATTGGTGGCTTTTTTGCTTTCCCAGTTAGCTAGCGCTATTAAGGTTGCTCTTATGAAACACATCGCCTCTCTCTCGTTGTTGCTGTTCCTGTTGTTCTGTGCTCCTGCATCGTTTGCCGATAACACCGAGGCCCCTGTACAAGCCGTTGAGCAAACATTGGTTTCTACCGCTGAAACTAATGTTGAAGAGGGGGCTAAAGCCGCTGCTGGAGCCGTTACGCCTGCCGTGATGGCGCAAGATTTAAGCCCCATGGGTATGTATCGTGGCGCAGATGAAGTGGTTAAATCGGTAATGATTGTGCTGCTCATGGCCTCTTTTTTAACTTGGGCGGTGTGGATATTTAAAACGATTCAACTGCGTGTGGTGAGAAAAAATACGCAATTAGTATTAACAGAGTTGGTACAAGCGGAGAGTTTAGCGGCCGCTAATGAAAGCCAAGGTGATGCCCAAGGAGCAGCGGGTGCTTTGCTAAGTGCTGCGCGGTTAGAAGTAGAGCTGTCTGCACGCGGCACGGCTACAGATGAAGGCATAAAGGAACGAGTGGCAGCGCGTTTAGAGCGCGTGCACGCTTCAGCTTCACAAGATATTCGCCGCGGCATTAGTGTGTTAGCTACCACAGGAGCTGTGGCACCCTTTGTTGGGTTGTTTGGAACTGTGTGGGGCATTATGCATAGTTTTGTGGGTATTGCCGAAAGCCAAACTACTAACTTAGCGGTGGTGGCCCCTGGCATTGCTGAAGCTTTGTTGGCCACTGCGATGGGGTTGGTGGCTGCTATTCCTGCGGTGGTGTTTTATAACTACTTTTCTCGAGCAATTGCAGCTTACCGTGGCGATCTTTCAGATATTGTGGCTAGCCTACTGATTCTGGTAAGCCGCGATCTAGATCGCCAACAGCAGCCCACTTCAAACAGTGGTCAGTGAGGGCGGTATGGCACTTCAACTTCCTCCTGATGATAACGAGCTTGATGAAAACCACGATATAAACGTTGTGCCTTTCATTGATGTGATGCTTGTGCTGCTCATCATATTTATGGTGGCTGCACCTCTGGCAACCGTGAGTGTGCCGGTGGATTTGCCGAGCTCCACTGCTGCGCCTACGGCTGCTCCTGCTGAGCCTTTGTACCTTACTCTGCAAAAAGACCTCACCTTAGTACTTGATGAAGATACACAATTGGAGTTGTCGGCTTTAGGCTCGGTGTTGGACGCACGCGCTGAGAATAAGGAACAGCGCATTTTGTTGCGAGCTGATAAGCAAGTGGCTTACGGCGATATGATGAAAGTGCTTAATGCTTTGAGCAGTGCGGGCTATTTAAAAGTAGCTTTGGTGGGCCTTGAAGCTGTGGGGGCGGGGCCAACACCATGAGCCTTTTAGCTGGCCAGCAATTAAGCACCAAGAGGCTGCAAAAACGCATGCTGTTTTTATTTGCAGTGCTGTTTGCTGTGGTGCTGCATGTGGTTGTAGGTGCGTTTCTTTTGTGGCAACGAAGCGCGCCAGAGGCACCATCAGAGCCGCCATCTTTCGAGGTAACTTTGTATGCAGAGCCTGTTGCGCAGCAAGAAGAAGAGCCGATAATTGATGAGCCAGAGCCAGA
>DATGUF010000047.1:0-11394 GCA_035301485.1 Alcanivoracaceae bacterium | reverse complement strand
CTCTTTGTAAGCCTTAGAAAACAAAGGAGAAATAAAAGACAAAATGAAAATCGTAATTTTAGAAGACTTAGGCATTAGTGATGAAGCGTTCAATATAATTTCAAAGCCTTTAGCTGATAATGGCCATGATGTAGTTTTATACAACGACGGCAAACTCGATGATGAAACCCTTAAAACAAGGATGAAAGATGCCGATGTTATAGCCATCGCCAATACACCGCTCAGCGCTGAAGTGATCGATGCTGCAGAAAATTTAAAATACATTTCAGTGGCCTTTACGGGTTTCAACCACATCGATTTAGAAAAGTGCAAAGAGAAAGGCATTAAAGTGTCAAACGCCGCGGGTTACAGCACGAACTCTGTGGCAGAAATTACGTTTGGCCTCATTATTTCATTGTTGCGCAGTATTGTGCCTTTGGAGGCTGTAGTAAGAAAAGGCGGCACCAAAGATGGCTACAGGCAAACAGATTTAAAAGGCAAAACTTTAGGTGTTATCGGCACGGGAGAAATAGGTGGTGCGGTGGCTGAAATAGGCTTAGCTTTTGGCTGTAAAGTGGTTGCTTATAACAGAAGCGAAAAGCCAGCACTCATCAATAAAGGCATTGAATATAAATCCTTAGATGAGGTGTTGAAAGAAAGCGATATTGTTACGCTTCACACGCCCCTTACAGATGAAACGCAGCACTTAATTGATAAAGAAAAACTAGCGCTAATGAAACCTAGCGCGCTACTTATTAACACTGCTGTTGGCCCTATTGTTGATAATGATGCCTTAGCTGAAGCGCTGCACAATGGCACCATTGCGGGTGCGGGTTTAGATAGGGTGGATATGGAGCCGCCTGTTCCTGCAGACTACCCCATTCTGGATGCACCAAATGTAGTGCTCTTACCGCACATCGGCTACGCCACAGAGGAAGCTATGGTAAGAAGGGCCGAAATTACCTTCAAAAACATTATTCAGTGGGAAAAAGGCGAACAAGAAAACATTGTTCTTTAAGCTAGTGCAACACAAACCCATCGCTGCGGTGGGTTTGTTCTATTAATGAGAACCCCCACCGTCAAAACCTCACACCACCCACCTACTCTTTCACACCACATCTATGTTATGGTTTTCCTTCGGCACGGGGTGTCCTGCTTGCAGGGCTGAGAGAATACCCGTTGAACCTGATCCAGTTCATACTGGCGAAGGGATGTCAGTTGCAGGTGGGTTCCCGCTTGCGCATCCATACCTTCGCCTCACTTTTGAGGTGTCTAATGCAATCTTCTACTCGTCTTGACCAACAACTCGTGTTAGTAACCGGCGGTGCCCGCGGTTTGGGTGAACATTTAGTGCGCGCTTTTGTACGTGAAGGTGCCCGCGTGGTGATTAACTACTGCAACAGCGCTGAAGCGGCGCAAAAGCTAGCCAGTGAAGCGCCAGAAAAACTGTTGGCTGTTCAAGCAGATATTACCGACAGCGCAGCGGTGCAAGCCATGTTCGCGCAAGCACAAGAACATTTCGGCATGCCTGTTACCACCGTTATTAACAACGCCTTACCCAGCTTTTCTTTTAACGGCGATGCGCGCCCAGGGGTTGAAACTCTAACGTTGGCGCACTTAAACCAACAGTTTGATGGCGTGGTGGGTGGCGCACTCAATACCACACAAGCAGCCTTGGCCGGCATGCGCGAAGCAGGCTTCGGCCGCATTGTAAATATCGGCACCAACCTCTTCCAAAACCCAGTGGTGCCCTACCACGACTACACCGCCGGTAAAGCCGCGCTGCTATCGCTTACCCGCACTTTATCGCAAGATTTAGGCCCCGATAACATTACCGTTAACATGGTTTCTGGCGGTTTGTTGCGCACCACAGATGCTTCCTCCGCCACCCCTGAAGCGGTGTTTGATTACATAGCCGACAACACGCCGCTGCGCCGTGTAACCACACCGGCTGAATTTGCCGATGCTATTTTATTTTTTGCCTCTCCTTGGGCCCGCTCGGTAACAGGGCAAAACCTTATTGTTGACGGCGGCTTGGTGAAAAACTAATGAGCACTCCACAGCAACGCATGATGCACATTAATTTATTTATTTTGGGATGCGGCCACCACAAAGCAGCGTGGCGCCATCCTCATTCCATGGTGGAGCAACTGGGCGATATCGCTTACTACGAACGCTTGGCGCAAATAGCTGAACGCGGCAAATTAGATGCCGTGTTCTTTGCTGATGGCGCTTCAGCGGGCGATGTATCCGATGGCAGTTATTGGTTTTTAGAGCCCCTTACCGCCATTGCCGCCATGAGCCGCGCCACCGAAAAAATTGGTTTCATCAGCACCGTTTCAAGCACTTTTTACACGCCCTTTCATGCGGCGCGCTTGGTGGCTTCTTTAGACCACATCAGCAAAGGCCGCATTGGCTGGAACGTGGTAACGTCCATGTTCGATGCGGAAGCACGCAACCATGGCCACCCAGCCATGCCCGCCCATGCAGACCGCTATCGCCGTGCGGAAGAATTCGTGCAAACGGTGCTAGCCCTGTGGGATTCTTGGCAAGACGACGCCTTGGAGTTTGATCGCCAAGGCCATTACGCCAACCCCGACAAAGTGCGCCCCATTCATCATGAGGGTGAATTTTTCTTAGTGGATGGCCCGCTCAACGTGCCGCGCCCAGTGCAAGGGCACCCCGTGCTGTTTCAAGCCGGCGCTTCAGAGCAAGGCCGCACTTTGGCGGCGCAATGTGCAGAAGCCATTTACGCCGTGGCCTACGATTTACCCGCAGCGCAAAGCTATTATCGCGATATTAAAAAGCGGGTAAAAGCGGCAGGCCGCACTGCCACGGTGCCCATTATGCCGGGCTTGGTAACGTATGTGGCCGCCACCGAAGCAGAGGCGAAAGCCAAACAGCGCGAGCTAGATGAGTTACTGCCTACCGATGATTCTTTGCGTGAGCTTGGTGTGTTCATCGAGCAAGATTGCATGGATTGGGAACTAGATGCACCGGTGCCAGAACTGCCTCCCCTATCGGAGTTCAAGGGCCCACAAGGCCGCTACAGCACCATTTTGCGCATTATCGAAACCGAGAAACCCACCGTGCGCCAGCTACTAGGCCGCTTAGCGGCAGGCGGCGGGCACTGCACCATGGTAGGCACGCCCGAGCAAATAGCCGACCAGATGGAGCACTGGTTTCACAACGAAGGCGCCGATGGCTTTAACCTCATGCCCCCTTCCCTCCCCGGCAGCATTGAGGATTTCGTAGAGCAAGTAGTGCCTGAATTACAGCGCCGCGGTTTATTCCGCACCGAGTATGCAGGCAGCACCTTGCGTGAGCATTTAGGCTTAACGCGGCCGAATTGTCCTTAGCAAGCAACCATGATGAGCGGCTAGGCGGACCTTTTATAAAGGTGGCCTAGCGGCCAAATCGTCGCGCCGCGCTTACCTCTTCACACAAACAAACAGCGCATTACCCGACGCTTCATTCAAAGGAACAATTTTCTCATAATCGTGCTCGAAAACATGCACGTCAAAGTACGGCCTTAAAATCGCCAGCAATTCATCAACGCTAAAGGCCACCATGGGGTGCTCGTCGTGCCATATTTGCGTTCCACTAGCTGTGGCTTTTTCAATACGCAGTTTTAATAACTGTTTCTCGCCCTCGCCGCAGTAATTCCAACCAGAGCTAAAGGTGAACACATCGCCGGCTTGTTTAGCGCTATGCGTTACCGAGGCAGTGTTATCGATTTTGTTTTTATCCACCACGTTAAAGCAGAAAACACCGCCATGCGTTAGGGCAGCATGGGCGCTGGCAATGCAGGCTTTTAGCTTTTCTACACCATCACTGTAATGGATGGAATACAAAAAACAGGTGATTAAATCCACAGGCTGCTCAACGCTAAAAGCACTCATATCCTGCAAAGAAAAGGCCGCTTCAGGGCAGCGCTGTTGTGCCAAGTTCAGCATCGGCTGGTTTATATCCAAACCACTGCTTTGAAAACCAAAATCCAAAAAATGGCGCACATGCGGGCCGGTGCCACAGGCTAAATCCAGATGGGTATTGCCGCCATTACCAAATATCTGCTGCAAGCGACGCACACCGTTGCTTTGCGTTTGATAATCAATGTCCGCACACATTAAATCGTAGTACGCAGAAAGATCGGTATACAACACGTTGGAAGACATAATGGCACACACCGCAGAGAAAATTTAAGGTGGCGCATACTAAGCTAAACGTGAGGATTTGCGAAGCAAATAAAGCTTGGCGGAAAAAAAGACATTTAAACTGCAAATGATGCTGGGTGAATTTCCCTGCTAGATTAGATCCAACGCTCTGCGTGAAAACAGCTATCACTCTACGTTTGCCTAGCAAATCGCAGCATGGCTAGCTAGCTGTAAGCCTCTCAGCGCACTACAACGAGCTATTCGCCGACACGCTTTTTAGCCTCTCACTGATCCCGCCTATTTAAGAGGCATGCCACAGTATTCATCCACGCAGCAGCTTGTGAGCCCTTATGTCAGCGGATGATAAATACTTATTTAGCCACGACCAAAACTTCAAAAACCTCATCGTGGATTACCCGATCGAAGCTATCGAGTTTTTCGCTCGCGATGCCTTTCCTAAAATCGAAGGCAATCCCAACATTACGTTTCTTCGCCAAGAGCAAAGCAAGCACAAGCTGGATGACAGCCACACCGAGCTCGACGTGCCCATATTATTGGAATGGCCCGACACCCAAGAAAAAGCCGCTGTGGTGTTCACCATAGAACCCGAGAGTAATCCTTATAGTTTTGATGTGATTCGCTTAGCACGGTATTGCCTGGGGTTGGCCAAAGATCATAATACCGAACGGGTGATACCTGTGGTGGTGTTCTTAAAGCCGGGCAAATTTAAACAGGGATTAACGCTCGGCACAAAAGTGATGAGAAGCTTGCGTTTCCGCTTTTTGCATTGCCATTTAGCACAACTCGATTACCGCCACTGGCGTAACAGCGACAATATTCTTGCTCGCATCACGCTGCCGTTAATGCGATACGATGAAGCCGAAAAACTCACCGTGGCCAACTACGCCATGCGTGCCCTGTACACAGATCCCGATACAGCGCGCCAACAAAAATACACGCCCTTTATTACCCATTATGCTAACTTTACCGAACAAGATATCATCAACTATAAACAACGCTACCCACAGGAAGGTGAAGCCATGACCAGTTATACACAACAGTTATTTGAGCGAGGCATACAGCAGGCCATGCAAGAAGGTGTCCAACAGGGCATGGAGCAAGGCGTGCAGCAAGGTCTTGCTCAAGGCCAAGAGCAGGGCGAGCGCCAATTGTTATTGAGGCAGTTAAAGCGCCGCTTTGGTGCACAGTCAGTGCGTACCTACGAAGCCAAACTGTTGCGCGCCAGTACCAGCGATATCGAACGCTGGGCTGAAAACATTCTTGATGCTAAAACCATTGAAGAGGTGTTTATGTAAGCCAATAAAGATTCCCCTTTCGATGTGCAGAGCTACTCTTGTGCCACAGCTCTATTTACCCATGCAAACCACTGCAGCTCACCTTTTAGCGTCGGGCTCTCGCCTATGCCTACACCTGCGGCCGGCTGCCCACAACATGATACGGGGTGGGAAAAGTAACAAGCGTGAATAAAGTAAACACCTTTACTGCGGTGTGTTTGTCGGCGGCAACATAGGTGTAAACCACAGGCACCACAGAAAGGGAAATCAGCGCCATTATGTTGGGCAACACCCTTGTTACTCACATCACCGAAAAACCTAAATTCCTCGCCAATGAGAGCAAGGGATTTAACTTGTTTTGGTACGCCTGCCGCACTAGTTCTGGTTCCAGTAAAGCCTCTTCTTCCAACGATAATCCTTCAATATAGTGCCGTGCTATGCGCCGCCAATGTGTTTTATTAGCGCGATTTTTTTGGATCCTTAAGGCGTTGATGTGCGATTCGACAAACAAATCCACGTGTTGTGCGGTGGGCAAACCTCGCCCTTTGGAGCTGTTGGCTTCGGGTGAAGCGGGGATTAAATTCCATATTTCATCGTGGCAAATAAACGACCATGGAATGAAATGATCCACCTCAAAACGCTGGTCGTTCAACAATGCTCCTGAGTAAATGCAATACACAGGAGAATGCTCCATTACCCCGCGCCAATAGTCCGTTGGCAACGTTAACGGCTGCCTTGTAATGGGCGGTTCAATTTTATTCAGAATCGATGGAGAGTTGGGGTTTCGTTTTTGTAGAAAATGCGCCCACTCATACAACGCCCAACCCTTTACGATGCTGTAGTTTTTAAGCAAATAACGCTGCCACTCGGCATGCAGCACAATGCTTTGCTCGTCTTCTGTAAAACAATACAAAACCGGCAGGTGGCTAGCGGCACTGGCACTGCCATAAACAGGCCTCTCTTCGGCCACGTGCAAAATATCAGCGTGCGCAAACTCATTAGCCGCAAAGCTTTCCCGGGCGAGCTCTACGATAAGGCAGTTTCTTCTATTATCAGGTTGGCCTCTTAGTTGCTGTTCCAAAAAGGGGGATAGCAGGCGATAAGGCACATATCTCCCTAAGCGAGCGGCGCCAATGGCTTCAAATTGTGCTTCGATGGCAGCCGCCAAACGGGCGGCTGTGTCTGGATGGGTAATAGCGTTTTCGTTGAGCGGATATTGAAAGCGGCTAAGAGTTTTTGCCACTTGGTCTTGCGCGCCAAAGCTAAGCTGGAAGTAACGATGCGGATACCAAGAAAAACGCAACATGCCAACAATCATGGCGCGAAGGCTATAGGTTGAATCATCTAACGCATTGTTCGTCGCACGTTGGTGCAAAGCTTCTAGTAACGCGAAGAAAAACAGAAACTTATATGAGTTTGTGGTGTTTTTAAATAAACGAGAAAACGCGCCAATATCCAACGCACAATCTTGTGGCAACTGTGTCATGCTAGCTTCCCTATCCCTGCCAGTGGTTGTACTGCCATTGTGTCGCCTCTCCTTTCACACATTGCAGCCTAAGCCTCTCGTTGCTTCGCTAGGTGCTCTGCTATGGGCTTAATAAGCGCCGAGATATCCTCAAAAAGATGGTCTCCATAATCGCAGCTAATTAACGGCAGTTGGTGTTTTTCAGCCAAGTCTTTAGTGATCTGCGGAGGCACCACTTCATCAAAATTGCTAACAATAATTAAACCAGAGGCAGATGCATTATAGGCTGGGTAGGAAGCCACCTCCTCCATGCGCAATACAAAGGTATCGCCGCTATAACTTTGGTGGGTGCCGATGTATTTCTGTAACGATTCACTCGGCGTAATCGATGGGTTAATCGCAACAAAAGGCACCTTCAGGCGGCTGGCCAAATGCGAGGCGGTGTAGCCTCCCATGGAAGTGCCCACAACGGCGCTCACATTATCTAACGTGCTGGCAAACGCCAGGCAATGCGCCATCACCAGCTCAAAACCTTTGGTGTAATCTGGCGCGCAAGGATGCACCTTGGCGATCTCACTTAACGCGTCGTATTTTTTGCTGTGGGTTTTCACTGATGAGGCAAAGCCGTGGAGATAAATAATAGCCATTCAGTTTTCCTTTTTTGGTTAATATAAGAATATGCAGCAAGCCTTAAGTAAGAAAAACCATCTTTACCTTACCTACAAATAAGCACATCCAACCTTGAGACAGTTAAAGTGGCATAAGAAAAACCATATCCAACTTTAGGGTAGTTAAAGTGGGGCATGGAAAATCATATCCAAGCTTATGTATCGAATAGCGTGATATAACGCTCGAACAAATACACTCGATTACGCTGATAGCCTGTTATCTCACGCAGGATGCCATCACTCTCAAACTGCTTGATTAAGTTTGTTGCCGCTGTAGGGCTTATTTCCAACAACTCAGACACATCTTGCACCGTGGTAGAGGGACGCTTATATAACTGATTCAGCAACTGTTGTGCATTTTCGGCGCGCCGTCCCATGCTAAGCACTAACGCATCCATTTCTTGGCGTAGCTGCAAAATACTTTGGAACGTTTCTTTCCCCTTACTAGCCGTTTCAACCACCGCTGACAGGAAAAACTTTACCCAGTGAATCAGATCATTAGACTCGCGCGCAAGGATGCACCTTGGCGATCTCACTTAACGCGTCGTATTTTTTGCTGTGAGTTTTCACTGATGATGCAAAGCCGTGGAGATAAATAATAGCCATTAATGCTTCCTGTTGCGGTGCCAAGCAGCCTTTAATAGGGTAACGGCTACCTAGGCACCTATTCTTTTAACCACTTTAACTTATTTTAAGCACGGGCTTGATCGTTCCGCCCTTGGCTGAATCCTCAAAAGCCTGATTGATCTGCTCAAACTCGTAGAATTTAACTAGTTTATCAAAGGGAAACTGCCCTGCTTTGTAATAGGCAATAAGCTGTGGAATAAACACGCGAGGAATTGAATCACCTTCGATGACGCCTATCATGCTTTTCCCTTCGGCCATTAAATCGTTGTGCACATCAATGCTCATTTCGGGGGTAATGCCCACAATGGCAACGGTGCCTAACGGCCTCAAGGCGTTTAATGATTGCTTAACAACGGGCGGCACACCAGTGGTTTCAACGGCGTAATGGCTGCCGCCACCAGTGATTTCTTTCACCTTCGCTACCACGTCCACGTTATTGCCGTTGAGTACATGGGTAGCGCCCAGCTCTCTGGCCAAGGCTAAGCGGCTATCGTGCACGTCCACAGCAATAATATGCTGGCAGCCGATAATTTTAGCAGCCATTACTGCGCTGAGGCCCACAGCGCCAGCACCATACACAACAATGCTAGAACCAAATTCTGGCTGTAAACGGTTCAGTACTGTGCCCGCACCAGTCTGAATGCCGCAACCCAAAGGTCCAAGTAATGCTAGGTCAACCTCCTTATCAACGCTCACTGCATTGCTGGCTTTAGCAATAGCGTAAGTGGCAAAGGAAGATTGGCCAAAAAACGTTGCTAAAGAGGTGTCGCTCTGTGAGAGCCGACGGCTGCCATCGTCCATGGCGCCGCCAAAGTTAAGGTCGTTAAAGGACTCGCACACCGTTGGGTGCCCAGTGAGGCAATGGTTGCAATTGCCGCAGTGGGCAAACGATAACACCACATGATCACCTACCTCCAAATCTGAAACGCCGGCGCCCACGGCATCTACCACGCCAGATCCCTCATGGCCTAGCACAATTGGAAAAGGCGCAATGCCTAAATCTCTTGCTACCACATCGGTATGACACACCCCTGCGGCCACCACACGAACGCGTATTTCGTCAAACTGTGGCTCGGCAAGCTGCACCGGCTCAATGCTAAAAGCCTCACCCTGGCTATGTGTTACTGCTGCTTTAATATCCATACGTTTTTCCTCTTTATCGATGTCGTTTTATCTACAGGCCTAAAACGGATACTGCCTCGGCGCTCGTTGCACACTCACCCACTGCACGGTGGAAAATTCTTCCAGCGCCCAAGCGCCGTTAAAGCGCCCTAAGCCGGAGTTTTTCTCACCACCAAAAGGCATGTGCGCTTCATCATTCACAGGCATATCGTTAACGTGGCTCATGCCCGCTTTGATTTGGCGCGCAAAAGCTTGCCCTCTTGCTGTATCACCGCTGAACACTGCGCTGGAAAGACCAAACTCGGTGCTATTGGCAAGCTCTAGGGCGTGCTGTTCATCGCGGGCTTTTTGCAGGCCCACCAGCGGGCCGAAAATTTCATTCTGGCTCAACTCCATCTCCGCCGTCACATCGCCAAACACATAGGGCGACACCATCTGGCCGTTAACGCTGCCCTCAAGCAATACCGTGGCACCTTGCTCTTTCGCTGTGGCAATTTTTTGCTGCAAACTTTGCAGCTGCGAAGCATTAATTATCGGCCCAATGGCGGTATCCATAACATCAGGGTTACCCACTTTTAGGGTTTTCACGTGGGCCACAAAGGCGGTCACAAACTCTTCATAGCGGCTCTGGTCAACAATAATACGGTTGATGGCCATGCAAATTTGCCCTTGGTGCAAAAACTTGCCAAACACAGCGGCTTTTACTGCTTGCTCCACATTCGCATCATCAAGCACCACAAAAGGGCTGTTGCCGCCCAATTCTAGCGCCACTTTTTTGAGGGACGGCCCGCTGGTGGCAATATTGCCGATGTTTTTGCCCACGGGCGTGGAGCCCGTAAAAGAAACCATGGAAGGCACAGGGTGCGCCACAAACGCATCACCAATTTCAGCGCCAGCACCCACCACCACACTCAGCACGCCGGCGGGCAGGCCTGCCTCTGCAAAAATACGGCCTAATAATAAACCGCCGGTTACCGGCGTATCACTGGCAGGTTTAATCACCACCGCATTGCCCAAGGCAAGCGCCGGCGCCACCGAGCGTTGCGATAAATGCAGCGGAAAATTCCAGGGACTAATGACGCTTACCACGCCCAAAGGTTTACGATAAACGACATTTTCTTTACCGGGCACATCACTGTTAGCTGTAAACCCTTGCGCCCGCGCCGGCATGCTTGCGGCTTCTAAGGTAATCCCGCGGGCGCTGCCCCACTCAATATTCGCTTTGAGCCGTGTGCTGCCAGATTCTTTAATGAGCCAATCGATAATTTCTTCTTTGCGTTCATCGAAAATAGCCACCACTCGATGCAGCAAGGCGGAACGCTCGGAGGGCGCTGTCTTCGCCCACGCTATTTGCGCTTCGGCGGCCTTTTCATAGGCGGCATCCACATCTGCAACGGTGGCTGAGCGTAACCGCAGCAGTTCTTCGCCAGAATAAGGGTTGCTTATTGCGCTGATTGTATCGCCACTGCCCTCGCGCCACTCGCCTGCTAGTAGTTGTAAATGGAAGTTTTGATAGTGTTTAGCCATGATCCGCCTCGCTTTTTATTCTCAATGTAGTGCCAGTGTATACTGTATCTACTCCCGTGCACTCGTACACCGCCACTGCCCACTCGATCACCTCAACAAGTGTATGTTTGCGCTTAATAAACAGAATGAACCACCTCAAGGCAGCCCCCACTTTGCACACCGCAGCTGTTGTTGGGATGCCTTTTTGTGTTAGGTTTAAAGTACATACAGCCCCGCTTTTATGGAGTCGCATTATGCCGAGCAAAGAAGAACTGGCTAAAAAGCATTGCCAACCCTGCGCCGGAGGAGTTCCCCCTCTCAATGCAGCGCATGCACAACAAAGCCTAAAGCGTGCCGCACCAAAATGGACGCTGGTGGAAGATGGGAAAGCTATTCAGAGAGATTTTAAATTCAAAGATTTCTACCACACCATGGCTTTTGTGAACGCAGTGGCCTGGGTGGCAAACCAAGAAGATCATCACCCTGATTTAACCGTGGGTTATGGCCACTGCAGAGTGCTGTTTACTACCCATGAGATCGGCGGGCTGTCGGAAAATGATTTAATTTGTGCAGTAAAA
>DATGUF010000046.1:0-22089 GCA_035301485.1 Alcanivoracaceae bacterium | reverse complement strand
AGGTACAGCTTGATGGAAAAACACCCTGATGCAAACGTCACACTTTCATCAGTGCAACAAACAAACACCACTGACTGGACAGCACAAAATAGTGCTGATTTATATGGCATCAGGGATTGGGGAACCGACTATTTTGATGTATCCGAACAAGGCGAAGCCGTTATCACGGTTAACTTTGGTGATGACCACGTAGTACGTGTGCCCATCATTGATATCGCTAACGGCATGAAAGAGCGAGGCCTCACCATGCCTGCTGTACTACGGGTGGAAAACCTGCTCGATGATCGTATTAAGCGATTAAACGAGGCCTTTGGCCGTGCCATTGAACAGGCGGGCTACCAAAACCACTATCGCGGCGTGTTCCCTATTAAAGTGAACCAGCAATGCCACGTGATTGAGGAAATTGCTGACTATGGCAGCCGCTACCACCACGGTTTTGAAGCGGGCAGTAAAGCCGAGCTGTTAATTGCCCTGTCGCACCTAAAAGATCGCGACAGCCTCATTGTGTGTAATGGGTATAAAGATGCTGAATTTGTTGAGCTAGGCTTATACGCTCGGCAAATGGGTATCCGCTGTTTCTTTGTGCTCGAAACCCCAGCCGAGCTGCCCATTATTATCGAACGCAGCCGTGCTTTAGGCATTGAGCCGCTGATTGGCGTGCGCTTAAAGCTTGCGGTAGCTGTGGATGGCCACTGGAGCGCAGACAGCGGCGACCGTTCTATTTTTGGTTTATCCACCGCTGCCCTGATTGAAGTGGTAGAGCAACTAAAAGAAGCCGACATGCTGCATTGCTTGCAACTGCTTCACTGCCACATTGGTTCGCAAGTGCCCAACATCCGCAACATCCGTGCGGGGGTGCTCGAAGCATGCCGTTACTACACCGGCCTCATCAAGGAAGGCGCCCCGATGGGGTATATGGACTTAGGCGGCGGCTTAGCGGTGGACTACGAAGGAGCGCGCACTAACAGCACCCACAGTATGAACTACCAGCTCGATGAATACTGCGTGAACATCATTGAATCTATCGTGGAAACGTTAGATCCATTAGAGGTGCCACACCCTGTGCTCATCACAGAATCCGGCCGCGCCACCGTTGCTTATTCATCCATGCTGCTGTTCAACATTTTGGATGTGCGCAGCCATGCGCCAAAACCATTGCCAGCACAGCTACCAGAAGATTGCCACGACCTCATTCATAACCTTATGGCTGTGCTTGAGGATATTAACGAGCGTAATATTCAGGAATGCTATAACGATGCGCTGTTTTACCGCGATGAAGTACGTGGCCTGTTCCACCGTGGCCAAGTCACCATGCGTGAGCGGGCCCTCGCAGAAAACATTAACCTTATGGTAATGGCGCAGATTATTGATATTTTGTCGCGCTTAGAAAAAGTACCGGCGGCGCTCGAAAATCTGCCAGAGCAATTTTCTGATATTTACTACGGCAACTTTAGCTTGTTCCAATCATTGCCAGATATTTGGGCCATTGATCAGATTTTCCCGATCATGCCTATTCATCGCCTTGATGAAGAGCCCACGCGCGAAGCTGTGATTGCAGACATCACCTGCGATTGCGACGGCAAAATTGATCGTTTTGCAACGCCTGATGGCCACCGCAAAACCTTACCACTGCACCCATTGAAAGAAGACGAAGATTATATTTTAGCGGTGTTTTTAGTGGGTGCCTACCAAGAAACCCTCGGCGATTTACACAACCTTTTTGGCGATGCCAACGTGGTGAGTGTGCATGTGAAAGCCGATGGTGGGTTTGAATTTGTTCGTGAGTTTCACGGCGATAGTATTGCTGACGTATTGAGCTATGTGGAATACGACCCGAAAGTGGTAATGGAAAAATTCCGTCGCAAAGCAGAAGAAGCGGTGCGTGACGGCCTCATTACCGTGGCGAATCGCCAGCAAATGTTGAAGGCTTTCCGAGAAAGCCTGCAAGGCTACACTTACTTTGAACACAACGATGAATAGGCTTAAGGAGCAAACGATGTCTAAAGTCATCATTATTGGTGCCGGCGGTGTTGGCGGCGTAGTGGCCCACAAATGTGCACAATTACCTCACGTTTTTACCGATATTGTGTTGGCGAGCCGCACTTTGTCTAAATGTGACGCTATTGCAGCGCAAGTGCTAGAAAAAACAGGGGTAACCCTGCGCACCGCGCAAGTAGATGCGGATAATGTTCCTGAGTTGGCTGCTTTCCTGAAAAAAGAGCAACCCAAACTCGTAATTAACGTGGCCTTGCCTTATCAAGACCTCACCATTATGGATGCCTGCCTAGAAGCGGGCGTGCATTATATGGACACGGCTAACTATGAGCCCTTGGATACCGCCAAGTTCGAGTACAAGTGGCAGTGGGCATACCAAGATAAATTTAAACAAGCAGGCCTCACCGCCTTGCTCGGCAGTGGGTTTGACCCAGGCGCCACAAACGTGTTCACCGCCTATTTAGCGAAGCACTATTTCGATGAAATTCACGAGTTGGATATTATCGACGTGAACGGCGGCGACCACGGCTACCCTTTTGCCACTAACTTCAACCCCGAAATCAACATTCGTGAAGTGACGGCAGATTGCCGCCATTACGAAAACGGTGAAGTGGTTACCACGCCGCCCATGTCGAAGAAAGCTAGCTTTACTTGCCCTGAAGGCGTAGGAACTTACAACATTTATCGCTTGTATCACGAAGAGTTGGAATCGCTTAACAAGCACTTCCCTACTTTGAAGCGTGCGCAGTTTTGGATGAGCTTCTCCGATAATTACCTCAAGCACCTTGAAGTGTTAGGTAATGTGGGCATGACAAGCATCGAGCCGGTGAACTTTAATGGCTGTGAAATTGTGCCTATTCAGTTTTTAGCAGCGCTGCTTCCTGATCCTGCGAGCCTTGGCCCACGCACCAAAGGCAAAACCTGTATTGGTGTGGTGGTTAAAGGCATTAAAGATGGCAAAGAAAAGATCATGTATCTTTACAACATCTGCGACCATGAAGCGTGCTATGAAGAGGTGCAGTCGCAAGCTATTTCCTACACCACTGGCGTGCCCGCCATGATTGGCGCTAAAGCCATTCTTGAAGGCAACTGGCTTGAACCAGGCGTGTGGAACATTGAGCAGTTCGACCCCGACCCCTTCATGGAAGACATGAATAAATATGGCCTACCTTGGACGGTGGTTGAGCTCGATAGCTTCGACTTAGGCTAATAGTTAACGCACACGTAAGCGCCACATATATTAGGTATAGTTGCTATATAAACTTGAAAACCTGATGATAGTGGCGCTTACCTCTGTATGAGGCGCCCCATAACTTTGCCCTGCCGCCCTACCACAACGCTATGATCAAAAAACTGCTACTACAGATTATTCGCTTTTATCAATTTGCCTTAAGCCCTTGGCTAGGCAACCAATGCCGTTTTTACCCCACCTGTTCTGAATACGCGAAAATTGCCATTACTCATCATGGCAGCGCGAAAGGCTCTTGGTTGGCAGCAAAGCGCCTCAGCAAGTGCCACCCTTGGCACGAAGGTGGTTTTGATGCTGTGCCCGGTGTACCGTTAGACCTCGACGGCGATGAAGATGAGTTTCTAAACCCCGATAAGGATTCATCACAATAACACTCGTAACATTTCAATAAATCCTAGCCTTTCTCACCAACACCTTCCCCAATTGCGTATCGCCCTGCTACAGCGAATCCGCTACAATCCTCCCCATTACTTAATTCCACCAATTCATGGAGCCTTCATGCATCGTTTTATAACCCTTACTCTTTTCGCCGTTGCAGCGGTGGTCGCCACCCCTACCCATGCCAACAACAACGGTTATGCCTCGCTTGGCTACGCCTTTAGCAGCATAGAACCAAAATCTGGCCGCAACACAGCTAAAGTTAGCGCCATGCAATTTGCTTTTGGCGGCTGGTTTAACCATCAGCAAACTTTTGGCGCTGAAGGCCGCATTGCGCTCGGTTTTAACAGTGATGACTTCACCAGAAACGATGGCGGCAAAGCAAAACTAAAAATGAACCGCTACTACGGTGGTTACTTACGCGCCCAGTTCCCTAACACATTGCCTTTTCGCCCTTATGGCTTGTTAGGCCTCAGCCGTGTGGAAACACGCGAAACGCATCCTGACCGCAACCGCAGCAAAGATTACAACGACCTTTCCCTAGGTTTTGGTATCGATGTGGATTTAGACCCAAACATCTATTTGTATGTGGAATACCTACGCCTAAGCGACCGCAGCAGCAGCGAAGTGAGCAACCTCACCCTTGGCGTGGGCGGCCGCTTCTAATTACGCTAGCAATAGCCATAAAAAAAGCCTTTCAGTGTTAGCTGAAAGGCTTTTTTGTGCATAGCGCTTTAACGCTTATGGAATAGGCTGATAACCACCTGGCACGTTCTTGGTGACAATGGCCACCGCATTGTGTGCATGCAAGCTTTCTAAGTGGTTAACACGCAACCAGAAGTCGCTGTAGGCCGCATCGTCGTTAAGTGCTTTTTGTACTTTACGCGCTGCATCTTCACAGAACATAAGGTTTTCAGCATTTAAACGCGCAAACTCTTGCTCGTCTTCACGCTTCACCGCTGTTTGCACAGGGGTTTGTAACGCCTCTTCCACCAAATTGGCGAGCTCAGTAATGGGCAGCTCATCCACCTTGTTCTCATCTAAGCGCACGCGCACTTCAGCCACAGAACGTTGGCTATGCGGTGTAGCAGAAACACCTTGCTCCGTGGACAACCACGCCATGGCCTCTTCAACACTTACGCTTTCTTGGCTGCCAAAGCGTTCTTTAAACGTATCGCTGATTAACTGGCGTGCTAGCGCTGCAGAGCACGGGCAAGTGGAGGAATAAGTAACATCCACCGACAGCTCTAGCTGCAACCCTTCTTCATCGCGGGTAGCGCGCAGCACAACGGGATAGCTCTTCCAACCTGCGTATTCACTTTTAAGTGCAGGACGCTCGATGGAGTAGCCAAATTTAAATTCTAAAAAAGCTTTAGAGCTTAACCCTTCATGGGTTTCCAAAAAGCTATCCAAGAGCGAACGCACATTACTTACTGTTAACGCTTCGGTTTTAAACATATCGCCCAGCAATAAATAAAGGCGCGACATGTGGATACCGCGAGAAGCCGTATTAAGCAAGTTTACATAAGCTTGGATAGAGCAATCTGTTTTTTGTGCTTTATCCGCTAACGTATCTTTAACTTGGATGGGCAAATGGATTTCGCTCATACCAACCCAATCAAGTTCAGTACCTTCCTCTGACAGCTGTACCGCCGCCACATCGGGCATGTCCTTTGAAAGAGCAAAGTCTGCGAGTTTCATCAAACTCTCCAATTAATGAGATGGTTTTTTCACGAGAATTCGTTACTTGACGTATGCAATGTATATGGCGTCGCAACCATCAATATTCAAGGTGGGGGATTCTACCAGAACTCCTTACACAATTAGACCTGTATTTTGTAAGGGTATTAGGAATCTAACTCACCTCTAACATAAGGCCTGCCTGTTTTTAAGCCAATCAAATTACGCTATCAGTGCAACAGTACAATTTTTGTAACCTTTAAGCTTGTGTAAAATAACTGTATTTACTTTGACATCGAAACATTCGCGCCCTAAAATAACGCAGTTATTCAGTGAAGCCAAAGTAAAAACTTTGGTTTTCACGTGTAACGAACTCTCCACTGGAGGCACAAAATACTCACATGTCATTACATGATGAAGTACTCATTTCTCTTCGCCGCATTGTGCGCGCCACCGGCAGGTACTCCCGCCGCCTTAGCAAGGAAGCCGGCTTAACAGCTCCGCAACTCCTCGTTATGCAAGCCATTTTAAGCCAGGAAGAAATGACCATGGGCCAAATTGCCCAGAGCGTCTCTCTTAGCCAGGCCACCATTACTTCTATCCTTGATCGCTTGGAAAACCGAGGCCTTGTGGAGCGTTACCGAGGCAAAGAGGATAAGCGACGCGTGTATGCACACGTTACCGCTGAAGGCAAAGCGCTGCTAGAAAAAGCGCCCACCCCGTTACAGGTGGAATTTGCAGAGCGTTTTAACCAGCTTCAAAACTGGGAGCAAACACAAATTCTTAGCAGCTTACAGCGCGTTGCCGCCATGATGAAAGCGGAAGATATCGATGCTTCACCAGTATTGGATTTGGGCGTAGTAGACAGAGCGCACAAAGCCGAAGATGAAGATGAAGATGAAGATTCGGTATAACTTAGCAACACGAAAATTACTTTTAACTCTAAACTATTTATAAGGAAGGACACATGTCTTCTTCAAAGGCCAACACCTCACCCACCATTACGCTGCGTAAGCCTGAAAGCAAAGATGGCGCTCGCGTACATAAACTAATCAGTGAGTGCAAACCTTTGGATGAAAACTCCACATACTGCAACTTACTCCAGTGCACACACTTTGCAGACACTTGTGTGGCCGCTGAAAACGAAGAGGGTGAGCTCGTGGGCTTTATTTCCGGCTACATTCCACCCAAGCAGCAAAACGTTTTATTTATTTGGCAGGTGGCTGTGCATGAGAAAGCACGTGGCCAGGGGTTAGCTAAACGCATGTTGTCTGACATTGTAGATCGCGAAGAGTGCGCCGATGTGCAGTACATCGAAACCACCATTACGCCAGATAACAAAGCTTCTTGGGGCATGTTCACCAGCTTTGCTGCCAGCCGCAACATTCCCACAGAAGAATTTATTTTATTCGACAGCCAAATTCATTTTTGCGGCGAACAAGACAGCGAGCACCTACTACGCATTGGGCCGTTTAATTTAGACCAAGCGTAAAACGCTCCAACAAACAAGCCAAGGCTGCACAGCGGCCTTGCAACATTTTTCATTATTGAAACCGAGGAAACATCATGACTACGCAGACCACACAGATGGAAGAACAAGTATTTGACCGCGTTGAATCAGAAGTTCAAAGCTATGCACGTAACTTCCCCGTGCTTTTTAACAGAGCCAAGGGCAGCTACCTGTACGACGACGATGGCAATGCTTACCTAGATTTTTTAGCCGGCGCAGGCACCTTAAACTATGGCCACAACAACCCAGATCTAAAAGAAAAGCTACTGAGCTACTTGCAAGATGACTACATTGTGCACGGCCTAGACATGCACACCGTGGCCAAGCGCGACTTCTTAAACATGTTTGAAGATGTGATTTTGAAGCCTCGCGACATGCAATACATGATGCAGTTTACCGGCCCCACCGGCACCAACGCTGTGGAAGCAGCGCTTAAAATTGCGCGTAATATTACTGGCCGCAGCAACATCGTTTCGTTCACCAACGGCTTCCACGGTGTTACCTTAGGCGCGCTAGCCGTTACCGGTAACAGCCACCACCGTGATGCTGCAGGTATTGACCTGCCAGGCGCCACCGTTATGCCATACGATGGCTACATGGGCGAAGGGGTAGATACTGTTGATTACATCGAGAAGCAAATCACAGACTCCTCGAGCGGTATAGACCTGCCAGCCGCTGTTATTGTTGAAACCGTACAAGGTGAGGGTGGCATTAACGCTGCAAGCTTTGAGTGGTTACAACGCTTAGAAAAAATGTGCCGCAAGTACGAAATCCTCTTGATTGTTGACGACATCCAAGCGGGTTGTGGCCGTACCGGTACTTTCTTTAGCTTCGACGATGCCGGTATTAAGCCCGACATTATTACCTTGTCGAAATCTTTAAGTGGCTACGGCCTGCCCTTTGCGGTAGTGCTAATGAAGCCAGAACTAGACCAGTGGAAGCCAGGTGAGCACAACGGTACTTTCCGTGGCCACAACCCTGCTTTCGTTACTGCTACAGCAGCGCTTGATAAATACTGGCGCGACGACAGCTTCGAAAAAGAAGTGAAAAAGAAAGGCGACATTATCGCTGAAGAATTTCAGAAAATTGCTGATAAGCATGGCGCTGAGTGGTTTACCACCACAGGCCGCGGCATGATGCGTGGCCTAGTGTGCCGCGATGGCGATTTAGCCGGCAAAATTGTTACCGAGGCTTTCAAGCAAAAGCTTGTGATTGAAACCTCCGGTGCTGACGACCAAGTAGTAAAAACCCTTTGCCCTCTCACCATTAGCGAAGAGGACTTACGCAAAGGCCTCAGCATCGTTGCCGCGGCGGCTGATAAAGCTGTGGCAGCAAGCCAGTAATCTCTCTGCAGGGGTGCTTCACGGCACCCCTCTTTTTATTTTTTGCAAACATAAAGGATGCAACATGATTGTTAGAACTTATGATGAATGCGTAGGCACCGACCGCGACGTTAAAGCTGAAAACGGCAACTGGCGTTCTGTGCGTCTTTCTTTAAAAGACGACGGCATGGGCTTTTCTTTCCACATCACCACTATTTATGCTGGCACAGAAACCCATATTCATTACAAAAACCACTTTGAAACCGTTTACTGCATTTCCGGTAACGGCGAAATTGAAACCGTAAAAGACGGCAAGGTTTACCAAATTCGCCCTGGCACCGTGTACATTTTGAATGAAAACGATGAGCACTACCTACGCGGCGGCACAGAAGATATGATTCTTGCATGCTCTTTTAACCCGCCTATTACAGGCAAAGAAGTGCACCGTGAAGATGGTTCTTATGCACTAGAAGATTAATGTGGCGTGCCACAGCGCGTGAGCGTGTGGTGTAGATATGAAAAAGCGGCCAGTTCATTGGCCGCTTTTTTGTGGGAGCTAATCGTCCCAAGAAGTGTTGTTCGCAGGTTTGCACACAGAACCTGTTGCGCTACAGGTGTTGCCTTTGTGATCTAGCACAAAGGTTTTGTCGCCATTCATTAATGAGCTTTTAGGTGTGGCTGTAATTTCGAATGCATTGGGTTCTACTATGAACCTAAGATCGTAATGTTTGGTACGAAACTCTTCAGGTGCCTGAGCGTTGGCTTTGGACCCTTCGGAATCTGTAAAACTTGAGCCTCCCCCCCCAAAGGGATTCATATAACTAAACGTTTTCGAACGATGCCTTTCAAGCGCCTGCGCCAAGTTCATCATCTCGCCTTTTATTTCAGCACGATGGCTCTTCTTCACATACTCTTGATAAGAAGGGTAAGCAATAGCCGCTAGGATGCCGATGATCGCCACTGCGATCATCAGCTCGATGAGGGTTACCCCGCGTACACGAGAGGGCCCCACTGCATTACAACTTGTTCTTACTGTCATTCTGCGCCCCCTTCACCACTGGTTTGTTTAATACCTAGCAACTCATCAGCTTTTTCTTCAGAGGCTTCAAACCAGCCCGTGCGCTGCAAGCCACAGAGGTTGCCGCTTTCAATATTAAATGCATGGGTACCTACAATCCCTGAAAGGGTTCTATTACATGCATTTTCTAAGTTATTATTCGAAGCCTCAAGCGTATTAAGCAAAATTTGCGGCCGTGGAGGAATCCCCACTGTGTTTAGCTCCACAAATCTTTGATCTTTACTCCCTGCTCCTGGCACACCCTCTTCTGGAATGCCACCCGAAGTGAGATCCACAGCATATAAACGCCCTTTACCTATCACGCGATTACACGCATCAGATAATGGATTCTCTTCCGATGTGAAAGTAGTGAAGAAAACAGTGTGATCTGCAATCACAGCTTGTGACAGCGATTTTTCCCAAACTCCTGCGCTACTATCTAGCTCAAGCTTCCAGCCACCTTTGCCAACAGTATCCACCTTTGCCTGGCCTACATTATCTGCAAGCGCATCAATTAAGTTCACCGCCTCAATTTCGCCATCAGCACCTTGCGCAACCACACCGATTGGGCTTGGCACTGCACTGCGATTGATGGCCCAGCGGTCAAATAACGCATACACAGCCTCTTTAGTTTCGGTGGTATCCGATAGAGGGTTAGCACGGTTACCAGAGCCCACCACAACCGTTACCACAGATTGATTTCCATCAGTGCCAATGGCCACCGCTGGCGTTGAGTAAAAACGGCGGTTATCTTTTTGTGGCGTTTTGCCTAACTTGGCTAGCAGGTTAACTCTTTCAACCAACCCTTTAGCCGTGCTATCAACGGTTGAGGCGTAGGAATTATTTACATCCGCTCTGAACACTTGGCCTTGCATATCACCGACGTAAATGTAGTCGAAATATCCATCGCCATTAACATCTACCACAGCAGGAGTGGCTGGGATGCTGTATTGCATGTCTTTGTGTACCGTATGCTTATCGGTGTTCACACCTGAACTCGAAGCACTCCAAATCAACTCCCCATTTTCCGCATTAACAATGTAGAGCGCATTACCCTTATCTGTACTTCCGTAGGTAACGCCTTTGTCATAATGGCGATCATACCCACCGGCAAACACCACTACGGGAACATCTTTGCCATCCATACGGACCTTGCCGAGCTGCGGTTCAGACCAAGTTTGGCCTAGCCTATCAAACCCTGTAGTGCCTGAAGATAATTGCCACAACATCTCTGGAGCTGGCTCTCCATTCAAGCCCGGCTGGCTTAAATCTAGCGCGTAATAATTGTTTCCGCCCCTTCTTTGCCCAGCATAGCCGTACACATGCTCTAACTTTCCGTTTGCATCACGAGATTGCCAGATAGTCCAAGTGCTATCTAAGCCGTAGTAACTAAAATCCTTCCTGTCTCGCAAGCTATTTAAAGAGCCGATATCATCCGCCTCTTTTACCTGCCCAATAAGCGGATCAAAGAACTCATCAGAATTAAGCCTTCTAGATGCTTTCTTTAACTCTTCTTTAGGGCTAAAGGCAAACAATTCTTCACCCGTTTTTGCATGCACAGCGTGTAAAAAACCGTTATTGCCACTAACATAAATAACATTTTCTTTTTGTTTGCTAGCGCCATAACTCACCATTCTTGGCTCGCTATGCAAGAGGTCCCCCCAAGAGCTGTTTAACCACGCTTTAATCCGCTGAATTTTATCGTTGATTTGCTCTTCACTTAACCCATCTTCTTCAATACCAAGCTCTTGGCGTGTCAGCCCCACTTCATCACTCACCAACACTAATTTATTCGGTGATGAGCTCTTCGTGACAAATAAGTTTCTTCGCTGCCCTTGGGCTTGCTTCTCTTGCAAATGCCTTACTGCACCCCCTGCTTCCACATCATTACCATCCATGATGTATGAATCGTCTTCCCGCTGATTCCAAAAGCTACGGGCAGCTGGCTTAAACAGCCCTGTTGTTTCATCTATAGCGGCCTTTCCTAATGCATCATGCACATCAGGGTTAGCCACTGTGCCACCCAATTGATATTTCTTTAAATTCCCCGGCCAAACAGTGGTGGCACGCGGTTTAAACAAGCCGTAAAACAACTCATTAAGATGCTCTAACCGTGTATCTGCATCTACAGCAATACCGGGTGAAGCCATGCTTGCATTATCAAATGCTACAGAATTGACAATAGCTGTCATCGCTTGTGTTAATTCCTCAGGGGAGTTAGCTAATTTTGTTAATCCGCCGCCAGCATTAGTCACTGACCGCATAGCTTCTAAAGTACGTGCTGCATAAGGACTTGTTTCCTGTCTATTTTCATTTGCATCTAACATAAAACCAATCATATGGGTGGTGATTGGCCTAGCTACTTCACTGCCGTCTTTCTTCACTTTTCTTTTATTGAGGAAATCTGCAAGTAAAGCAGAGCACTGGTATGGCGCCCTTTCAGAGAGGGAGCTACCAAAGTTATTTAAAGGCGTAAAGATATCGCCTAACGTTTTGAAGAATCCATCTGTACCACAGCTGAAGTCATTTTTCGCATCTTTACCTATCTCTATATTAAAGGGCTGTTCGCTTAATAGCGTTGGAGTTTTATCACCCGCTGTGGTTTTAAAGCGGCCATCCGTAACCAATATAATCGCATTCTTTTCACAAGTTTCTAAACCTTCATCATCGAAGCCTTCGCTAAGCGGTGACATATAAGGTGTATCTAGATTGTTCACCCTGTCCCCTAGCCCCAGCCAACACTTTTTTTTAAGAGGCTCCAACCCCCCTTCTGCATAGGAATCAGGATGGCTTAAAGCTCTTTGCCTTATCAGGCCACAGCCGTTTAAGTCATGTTTGCCGTTGCCAAAATACACATTGCCACCCAGCATATAGCGTGCCACTTCAACATAGGCCTTATGAACTGGCTTTTCCGCGCTGAACAGAGTTCTCGATAAACCATGGGTTACATCGATCATTTTATCGCCATGATTTTCTGCAAACATAGAGGTATCTTGAGTATTTATATTAAATTTAATCTCTGGGTATGGAATGGGCATCTCATCAGGTTCATTAACATCATCCTCCCCCACATAATTTATCTTTAATGTTGAAAGATTTTCGCCCCTCCAGTTTTGCAGCAACACATCGTAACTATTTGATGAGCAATGCACACCTTGATCACAAAAATTATTACGTATCAAATCAGTAACATCTAGCTCTAGCCATCTAAAATGCCCTCTTTTAGCATGCGAACTATCTTTTACGAAAGTTGCTCTGACCTCAACAGCATCACCATCGGCATCATTCCATAAAGAGCTTGTATTTTTTTCAACATCGAAAAAGGCTGGGTTTTTAATTTTTGTGTCTACGGTAAAAGTTTTATCATCGTAATTATTTAGATCATCGCTTTTTCCAGATTTTATAACGGGTAATCGAAGTATCACCTCATTGATTCTATCATCATCTTTGAACCCGAAAGAAGAGAAACGCAATAACGTTGTTTGGTTAGCGCTTAAAAGTGCATCTTTTCCATAGGTAATATTTTCACCCTCAACAACAGCATTGCTTTTGCTGTCAAGTATTTCTCGATTCAGGTTTGCACAAGTTCTATGCTCTTTATCTTTACTCGCTTTTTCTGGGTCAAATTCCCACTCTACTTCTAGAGTGGGTAATCGGTCAGTATCACTCGTTCTGGTTTGGATTTTCCAGTAATCATTCTTACTAGGATCCACTAAATGCATGCCTATGGTTAAATCTGAGCCGCCGCACCAATCTGTGTCATTAATAGCAGCTTTGACCAAGTTATTTACATTTAATACATGGGGGTTCGTAGGGCCAACTCTTGTTGTGCCTGCAACTTTATATTTTTGTCCAGTTTGAAAAGGTTCGCTTGGCTTCCATTCTCTACTTTTAATATCTTGATCTACTGCTATAAAATTAAATGGCTTTGAGTTTGCTTGAATAGAATAATAAAGATTTAAATTTAAGTTTCTATCGCCAATACTTCCAGGACGAGAAATTTGTGATTTTCTCTCCAAAATTATTTTAGCACTCTTAATAGTGGCTCCATGAGGTATATTTACCCCTTTAAAAACCATCGCGCTAAGCTCATTGTTACTGCTTTTATTATCATCGTTATAGGGTATAAAGAAGTCTGCTTCGCTCCCACGCTTACTATATCCACTACTGTAGCTTTGCGAAGCAATATAATTATCCGCTGTTGCTACCTCAACTTTACCATTCACCTTGTCCTGCTTATTTTCGATGGCTGCGTTTACATTTCTTACAGGGTAAAGAATATAACCACCAGCCGCCCCTGTATTGATCCACGACCCCCCTCCCACTGTTAAGCCATCTTCTCTTTCTAAATAGTCGCTGCGCGAGCCTGTCAAAGAAGCAAGGCCTACATTTATATTTTGATCTTCTTGAGCTTGGAGGTTTTTAATTACATGCTCCATGGAGTCTTTTAATATATCCATGCGTGTTTTACTGCGACCACAAATAAGGCTGCCCCCTTGGCAGCGCCCCATTGAATAAGAGCTATCCAACACAAACATTAAATTAACCTTTGGTTTTTGTTGCTGAAAATAAATCTCAATATCTTCAGCAGAAGCCATACTTGGCAGCAAAAAAACAGCCAGCATTAATGCTTTGCTTATTATTTTATTTACACTGTATTTTTTCATCTTAATCTCCTAAAAGCGCATGCGCTGTTTAGACTAATCCCTTAATTTCAGATCGCCCGCTGGCATTGGCCCAAAAACACCTAAATTTTGAACATTCACTTTTTTAACATTTACCGCAGGCACTTCGCCGTATCCCACTACAATGGTGTTGCGCATTCCAAATAGCACATCACCATTTAAAGACCAGCCAGGCGAAGGGCTAAAACTATCGCTCATTTTTATTTTGCTTTCGGCTTTTACTACCTTACGTTCATCGAACCAATCTGTTTGGCCACATGCGCCCGTACTTTCAAGCAGGTTCCCTTTGTTTTTAATGCAGTACGTTAGCACTTGTTCTGGCGCCAGCATGATATCTTTGATGATATAGCCGTATTCATCGCTATCTTCTTCTTTTTGTTCCATGGTATGAATAACTTTATTAATGGCGCTTTCTGCTGCGTTAAAACTGATGTTGGCAGCTTGCACAGACGTTACTACCCGCGCATCTGAGCTGCTAGATTGAAGCGCATTGATGCCAAGAAACGCGATAATAACCAATACTATCAGTGCGACAAATAGCGCTGCACCTGTTTGTTTATGGGGTTTGCTGTATCTCATATCTTATTCTCATCAAAATTACGCAACGGAATAGTACGCATAAACTGGCGCCTTACTTTTTTATCTGAACCGCCCAACTTAATGTCTTTATCTAAGAGGTAAAACGTTTGCTCTGTGCTAGTCATGCCATCACCACTATTATTGGCCACAATGTAACCAATACGAATGGCTACCACCGCGCCTACATTATCTGCTGTGAGCTTATCGGCGGTAACATAATGAGACACCGTAGCCAAGCCGTCTTTAATGGCGTCGATGCCGTATAACACTTGAAAATTCTCCACTCCTTCAAGCAGAAGCAGCCCATTTTCTGATGATGAATAGCTACTTTTACACCTTAATTCTTCTTCGTTGAGCCAGTAAGTTTGCACTACTTTTGTGGTACTGGTGATTTTCTTACCTTCACAGTCTCTTGGCGCTGTGTGGTTATTCCGATCGCTTGCACCCTCAACCACCACATCAAAGGCAACAGTAAGGCGATCTGACTTATTTTCTCCTACATCATCCTTGCTGCCACTAATGCTGTTAACTTCGTTGGCTATAATACCAACATCATTCACGGCACTAATATGCCGATAACCTGCTTTACGGATGTCTTGCACCATGTGCTCTAACACGAACACACCTTGCTGTTGTATTATTCTGGTGTTTTTTTGCAGGTTATAGGTTCTTTGGTTTGTTATGAAGAGCGTTACCACTGCCATTACCACTAAGGTGCCTAAAGCAACAGCTATCATTAGCTCTATTAAGCTGAACCCTTTGTTGTTTTTAGTGTTCATGGCACCACCTCGAGCTTAATGCAATCGCTCTTGTCACTTTTAGATAAATCACATTCGTTTATTTCTGTGTCGTTCCAAGCCACAACAATGGCAAAGCCATCGTTACCTTGCTCGTTCACCTGAACTTTGCCGTTAGGCAACAAGGTTTGTGCATTCCACTTACTGTTGTTTAAATCCCATTCTGCTAATCCAACTTGGCAATCCTCGTAACCTTTTGAGCACGTATTTTCAGGATTTATATGGTCTTTTGAGCTAGGAGCGTTTTCCAAAACCTCCCATTCTTTTATATATATTTTAAACACCTCCGCTCTTATGTCAGAGCCCTTTTTTTTTGTGTCTTCACTTTCAGCAGTATTAATAAACACCGGTTTACGGCTATTCAGTGTCATGTGCGCAGCCACTTCTGCTGCAATAACGGTGGCTTGGGTTCTATAAAACGACTCATCACTGCTGCGCAGCGCCTGTAGTTGCATGGCCATAAAACCTAGCACACCAATACCCATAATGAGCAGCGCTACCAGCACCTCGATCAAGCCGGCCCCTGTTTGTGTATGTTTTAGCTCTAGTTGGCTACGCATTTTCACCCTCTTCTTCCACCGAGCACTCCGTGCTTTCGCGCAATGAAACCAAACCGTTGGGCCGCAGCGTTATCACTTGAAAAAAACGCTCTACCCTATCATCTTCAATGCAAAACCTTATATCGTCATGTGCATCGCCTGACGTTTCATCTATTACAAAGCCGTTTTTCAAAAAAGTAACACTGCTCACAGCATCCGTGGAAGTTAACGCTACGCGGCAATTGCTTAACTGCCAGCGATGCTCGTCGTTCAAACTGCCTTCAATGTGCCAGCCGTTATCCCAACCTGTTTTTCCAGAACATTTTTTATTATCGGTGGCGTTACTGGTTTGTAGTGTTATGGCGCGTTGCTGGCTAATGGCCTGCACACGAGCTTCGTTCAGGGCTGCCAACAGCGACTGCCCAGTGCTGCGAACACCTGATTTAGCCACTAGCTGCTGATAGGAAGGCAGCGCCATACTCACGATAATGGCGAGCACAACAACAGCTACCATCAGCTCAATCAGCGTTACCCCTTGTTGCAACGTTTTCTTCATGCGCACTCCATGCCACAATATTCGTGTGTTTTTTGCACACTCATCCTTTACATTAAAACAATTTTCGTTCATATCACAGCTCTTATTTTTCTTATCTTCAAAGCCAGTGAGGGGCACTTAAAAGCGCCCGTCTTTTGTTTCAGCTATGCCCCACATGGCCAAGGCGCTCATTATTCCTGCGAAGCTTAAATAGCCGCCCACAGCCGCTAATCCGTATTCAGTGGCCAACCACATGGCTAAATATGGCGCTAAAGAAGCCCCTAAAATACCAGCAAAATTAAATGTTAGTGAAGCGCCGGTGTAGCGCATATTAGCGGGGAATAATTCAGCTAGTGCCGTGCCCAGCGGGCCATAGGTATACCCCATCAAGGCGAAGCCAATAGCCAAAAACAACATGCTGGTATAGACACCACCGTTAAGCAGTGGCTCGAGGGCAAAACCAAACACTGCAATGGCCAGCGAAATGCCCACCATGGTAACGCGCCGTCCGTGTTTATCCGCAAACAAGGCACTAATGGGTATAAACAGCGCAAACATCAGTACACCTAATAACTGCATACCTAAAAAGCTTTCGCGGCTAAAACCAAGCTCGGTGGTGCCCCATGTGAGGCTAAATACAGTGGTAAGGTAAAACAGCACAAAAGTGGCTGTGGCCATTAAGGTGCCTAGCACCAGCATACGTGGATATTGTTTGGTAACCGCCACCATGGGCACGCGTTCTTGTTGCTGTTTGTCTAAAGTTTCTTGGAACACGGGGGTTTCTTCAATTTTTAAACGCACATATAAACCAATAATCACTAGCACTGCGCTGGCTAAGAATGGAATGCGCCAGCCCCAAGCAAAGAACTGGTCGTCGTTAAGGAAGTGTGCCAACAGTAAAAAAGAACCACCTGCTAACACAAACCCAAGCGGTGCGCCAAGCTGTGGGAACATGCCGTACCAAGCACGTTTACCTGGCGGTGCGTTCTCGGTGGCCAACAACACGGCGCCACCCCACTCTCCGCCTAACCCTAAACCTTGCCCCAAACGGCATAAGGCCAGCATTAACGGCGCCCAGATGCCAATTTGCGCGTAAGTGGGCAGCAAGCCAATCACAACGGTGGAAATTCCCATGGTGAGTAAAGCTGCCACCAAGGTGTTTTTACGCCCTACTTTATCGCCGAAGTGGCCAAACAAGGCTGCGCCGAAGGGGCGCGCGAAAAACGCCAATGCAAACGTTGCTAGCGATTGCAATATTGCTGTAACGCCTTCACTTTGTGGGAAAAACAACGCAGGAAACACCAGCACTGCGGCGTTGGCATAAATATAGAAATCGAAGAACTCGATCGTGGTGCCAGACAGGCTGGCGATCAAAACACGCCGTGGGGAATTCCCAGCGGTGGCAGGAGCTGTGGCCATAATCGTTTTACCTTATTGATAACATGTAGCGCGTAACATGAAGCACCCACGCCTTACTCACCAGGTAGCCCTACGAGGCGTTCTAACAGGGTTCATTTTTCACGTGCCGAAAGTGTAATAGATAACTTTTACTAATGGGAAATTTTCACCGTTGAAAGCACCTCAGTGCTTAATGCAGCGCATTGTAACAGAAGTAGCGCTCATCGCCTTTTTTCTGGCGCTATCAATATTAATTATTTTACCCCCTACCAAGGCACTCTTACTCACAACAAAAGCACAAAACGCTCGTCATGCTTGCACCGCAGTTTCTTTAAACGCGTGCAGCCATGCCAACATCGTGGCCGATTCACGTTCACGCTTCAGCTCATGATAAATATTTTCAGCCACGGGCCATTGACGGCGCAAATAATTCAGCCATTGTTTAATGCGCCCTGCTTCTTGGCGAGGTAAACCTGTGCCAAGCAAAGTTTCACAATACTGCAGCAACAGTGGAAACACAGCCTCCCAGTGTGTGGCGTTGGCGCCACGTATTTCTTGTGCCAAAAACGGGTTGGTTACTGCGCCGCGCCCCACCATTAAATGAGGGGTGTTACTTTCTGCTGCGCATCGGGTGGCATCACTAGGCGCCCACACTTCACCATTGGCAATAAGCGGTATATCAATACGTTCTGCCAGTGGTGCCAGTAACGACCAATACGCCGGCGGCCGGTAACCCTCGGTTTTAGTGCGCGCATGCACGGTTAGCCAACTCGCGTTAGCCTCAGCCGCCGCCAAGGCATTGTCCAAGGCTTTACCTTTATCAGCATTGCCAAGCCGCATTTTTGCCGACACAGGAATATGCGCCGGCACGGCTTTCCGCACCGCCGCTACTATGGCATGCAACAATTCTGGCTCATCGAGGATCACCGCTCCACCGCTATGCCGGTTCACCGTTTTAGCGGGGCAACCAAAGTTTAAATCTATTGCTGGGGCGCCTAGCTCCACTGCCCGCGCGGCGTTGTCTGCCATGCACGAAGCATCAGAACCCAACAATTGCACATGCACAGGCGTGCCCGATACGGTTTTGGCTTGTTGCTTTAACTCTGGGCACCAGCGGTAAAACACGGAAGGCGGCAACAAACGCCCGCTCACCCGTACAAACTCCGTCACACACCAATCATAGCCGCCCACTTGAGTAAGAATTTGCCGCAACCAATAGTCTGCCACCCCTTCCATGGGCGCTAGCACTAGTGCTTTTCCTCCTTCATAAAGAGGTGCTGTACCAGCGGAATGAGAGCTAGAAACTTTTTGCATGTTGGTGACCGTAAGAAGGCGATGAAGAAGTATGGGGGCTGCTGCGGCGATATTAATACTTATACGCAGAAAAAACGAACTGTAAGGCAGGCCTGCGAACCAATACGTTGGCTTTTAAAACGTGTACAATCTACCCCTCAGCTCTTTTATGATTGGGAGTAAACCATGAGCGCGAACAAAAAAACCTCCGTTGAAGCCACCCTGGCCGAACTCGAAAAACTGGTGGAGCAGATGGAATCTGGGGAACTTTCCCTTGAGGATTCTCTCGCTGCGTTTGAAAAAGGCATCAAACTCACTAGCGAAAGCCAAAAAGCCCTCAAAGCGGCCGAAGAAAAAGTGCAGCGTTTACTCGCCGAATCACAGGAAGGCGCTCCTAGCCAAGAAGTGCTGGATGCCGACACCTTATTTTAAGCCCCTTCGAGTGCGCCTAGAAGTAGATGCGAAAAAACTGTTTTTCGTTTATCCTTGCACCCTCGCTGCTTGCTCACCCCTCTAATTTAGCAAGCGGCCATCACTGCCTGCGCTAGGTACTGTTTTTTATTCACTGCTTACACGAGATGTTGCCATGCCCGCTACGAACTTTTCTGCTTTGGATGCGTACCTTACGCAGATACAAAGCCGCAGTTCGTCTTTAATCGAACAATGGTTGCCTGCTGCCACCGACACCCCCGCCGAACGCCTCACTGAAGCTATGCGCTACGCAGCTTTAGCCGGCGGCAAGCGCATTCGCCCTGTATTGGTATACGCAGGTGCTGAATTTTGCGGTGCAGATAAAGACATCGCCGACGTGCCAGCCGTTGCCATAGAGTTAGTGCACACTTACTCTCTTATTCACGACGATTTACCGGCCATGGATAACGACGACTTAAGGCGCGGCAAACCCACTTGCCACATTCAATATGATGAAGCCACCGCTATTTTAGCGGGCGACACTTTGCATACCTTGGCTTTTGAACTGCTTACTTGTGCGGGCCACTATAGCGCCGAGCAACGTATTGCCATGATTAGCACGCTTAGCAAAGCCGCCGGCATCAACGGCATGGCAGCTGGCCAAATGCTAGATATTGAAGGCGAGAACTTTACTGCAGATTTGCAGTGGCTTGAAAACATGCACTATTTGAAAACAGGCCGCTTGATTACTGCCGCCCTTCTTCTTGGCGCCCACGCAGCGAAGGCTAACGAAGCACAGATGCGGGCACTAACCACCTACGGCGATAAAATTGGATTAGCGTTTCAAGTACGAGATGACATACTAGATGTGATTGGCGCCACTGAAGAACTTGGCAAAACCAAGGGCTCAGACGCACGCCACAACAAGAACACCTTTCCGGGGCTTATCGGCCTGGAAGCCAGTGAAAAAAGAGCACAACAGCTCTGTGAAGAGGCCCAAGAGGCGCTCAGCCCATTTGGCGATAACGCCGATACTTTACGACAGCTGGCAAACTACATTATTGCCCGAACCCATTAATCTTAAACCTTTCATTCCCAAGGTTTACGTTTTCTAAACAGAGTGGCACATGGCAAAAACATTTACCGAAATTCCTTTAAAGCGCCCCCACACGCCTTTATTGGACAGCATTAATGCACCCGCAGATTTACGCGCTCTGCCCGCTACGGCACTGCGTGATGTGGCCAACGAATTGCGCGCTTATTTACTCTATGCCGCCGGCCAAGTAGGCGGGCATTTTGGCGCCGGCTTAGGCGTGGTGGAGCTTAGCGTAATCTTGCATTACCTCTATAACACCCCTGAGGACCGCCTCGTTTGGGATGTGGGCCATCAAACCTACCCCCACAAAGTGCTCACGGGCCGCCGCGAAGAGCTGCTCACTATTCGCCAACAGCATGGCTTATCTGGTTTTCCTAAGCGCAGCGAATCTGAATACGACACCTTTGGTGTGGGCCACTCCTCCACTTCTATTAGTGCCGCGTTAGGCATGGCCTTAGGCGCTGAAATGGCGGGCAAAAAACGCAAATCCGTGGCGATTATTGGCGATGGCGCCATGACAGCCGGCCAGGCTTTTGAGGCCCTTAACCATGCGGCACACACCAAATCTAACCTTTTGGTGATTTTGAACGACAACACCATGTCTATTTCCCAAAACGTGGGCGGGTTGGCGAATTACTTTGCGCGCATTTGGGCGTCGAAAAACTATATCGCCCTACGTGAAGGCGGCAAGCGTGTGCTTTCCTCCATGCCAGCGGCGTGGAATTTTATGCGCCGAGCAGAAGAAAGCATGAAAAACATGGTGAGCCCAGATGCGCTCTTTGAAGCCATTGGCTTTAATTACATTGGCCCCATTAATGGGCACGACATGGACGAACTGCTTGAAACCCTAGGCAACTTAAAAGACCTCGAAGGGCCCCAGCTTCTGCATATTTACACCACCAAAGGCAAAGGCTTTTTGCCCGCAGAGGCCGACCCCGTGGGTTACCACGCCATTAGCAAAATAGAGCCCAAAAACACAGCACCGGCTGCCCCCAGTGGCCCGCGCTACCAAGAAGTGTTTGGTGAGTTTTTGTGTGATATCGCCGCGCAAGACCAACGTGTGGTGGGCATTACCCCAGCCATGTGCGAAGGTTCCGGCATGATCGAATTTAGCCAACGCTTTCCGAAACGCTACCATGATGTGGCCATTTGCGAACAACATGCCGTAACACTTGCAGCGGGCCTTGCCTGTGAACAGCAAAAACCCGTTGTGGCTATTTATTCTACTTTCTTGCAGCGCGGCTACGACCAATTAGTGCACGACGTGGCCTTACAAGACCTAGACGTGACCTTCGCGTTAGACAGAGCCGGCGTAGTGGGCGAAGACGGTGCCACCCATGGCGGCTTCTTCGATATCGGCTATTTACGCTGCGTGCCCAACATGGTGATTGCGGCCCCTGCGGATGAAAACGAATGCCGCCAGCTGCTCTACAGCGCATGGTTACATGAAGGCCCCTCCGCGGTGCGCTACCCGCGTGGCAAAGGTCCAGGCGCCAACATCGAAAAAACCTTCACTGCCTTACCCATTGGTAAGGGCCGTATTATGCGCGAAGGCAAAAAAGTGG
>DATGUF010000045.1:0-10333 GCA_035301485.1 Alcanivoracaceae bacterium | reverse complement strand
TGTCTCCGTTCTTAAACGATGCCAAGGCACCGTTGTGTGGTAGCGGCTGCGATTAAGCCACAAAACTTCGTACTTGAATTTGAAAACCATTGCGCAGGGCGAGGAATTGAACCTCTTGTGGCACGAGGCCCGCTTCGGCGGCCCAACGCTGTAAATCTTCCGCTGCAAAGCCAAGCCACACATGCCCGCATTTTTCTTTTGTCCAATGCTGTTGGTGCTCGCATAGCTCTGTAATAAGCAGTACGCCTTTTGGTTTTAAGCGACGTGCCGCGGCGATAAAACTGTCTGCCGGATGGGCCAAGTGGTGTAGCACCATGTTTAAAATTACGGCGTCGAATTGCTGTGCTGGCGCATTGTGAGGCCAGTTGCCTTGCACTAATTCAGTGGGTGGCATGGCGTGCGTTGCAAAGTGCTCTTGCGCACGATCGAGCATGCTTGTGCTGCGATCAATGCCCACTAAATGTTGGAACCAAGGCGCGATGCGCGTGAGAAAATGGCCTTCGCCTGGGCCGATTTCTAAGGCGCTTGTGGCTTTCTCGGGGAGGGCCCGGCGCAGCATTTTTGCAGCTAAATCTTGGTAGTCGTCGCTGTAAGCCAAAACAGGATCGTTGCTGATGTCGCCTTGTTCTGCGAAATAAGCTTGGCTTTGCGCGCTGCGTTGCTGCTCTATTTTTAGCAGGGCCTCCTCCACAGCAGGTTGGCGCTCTGCATGGTTCACCGCAGCAAAAACGGCCTGCTGCAGGGCTGCTACTTCTTTGCTGCCGTGCCAATTGGGCAAGCGGCGGCGGTAAAACAAAGTGTTGCCTTCACGTTTTGCCTCAACCCATTCTGCCTGCGCCAACACCTTTAAATGGTGGCTTAGGCGTGATTGCGCCAAGCCCAGCAAGGCACTCAATTCTGAGGCGGCAAAGCTGTTGCTGCCGAGCACTTGCAAAATCTGCAGCCGTAACGGATCGCTTGCTGCTTTAAGTAAGGTGGCAAGTGATGCAATAGCTGGCTGTTGTTGGGGTTGCTGTGATGACATGGGCGGTATTCTAACGGAACTACAAGGCTATATCAAAATAATTTGAAATAGCCTTGGCGTTAACCATAAAGCCTAAATTATGCCTGTGTGTTGGTGAGGTAAGCAGGTGTTTGCGTGTCGGCGAAGCGGTTTACAGAGGCGGCAAGAAAATATTTTGTTTTATTTGTGTTATACTTACGCCCCGTTCGTTAACCCGAACCTATCTGCAGCCGTAAGGTTGCGTGCCTTTACATGTTAAGAGCATGTCCTTGTTGAGCACCCGTAAACGCGACAGCGTAAGTGGAGTGGCGCACTTTCCGCGGCAGAGGCCGCGCTATTGCACAGTGTTTTTTGTTGTGCGCCTTGTTGCAAACCTTAATAGGTTTAGCGTCAGAAAAAGTAGGAAAATATGAGAATTGGAATTATCGGTGCAGGCCCGAGTGGCTTGGCACAATTGCGTGCCTTTGAGTCTTTTCAGCGTGCTGGCGTAGAAATCCCTGAGATTGTTTGTTTTGAAAAGCAATCAAACTGGGGTGGCATGTGGAATTACACATGGCGCACAGGTTTAGATCAGTTCGGTGAGCCGGTGCATGGCAGTATGTACCGTTACTTGTGGTCCAATGGCCCGAAAGAGTGTCTGGAGCTGTCGGATTACACCTTTGATGAGCATTTTGGTCGTCCTATTTCCTCTTACCCGCCCCGTGAAGTGTTGTTCGATTACATTCAGGGCCGGATTGAAAAGAGCAATGCGCGTGAGTTTATCCGTTTTAATACCTCAGCGCGCTGGGTGAGCTTCGATGACAACACACAAAAATTCACCGTGGTGCTAGACGATCTCGCCAACGATAAAACCTATACAGAAGAATTTGATTACTTAGTGGTGGCCTCGGGGCATTTCTCTGTGCCGAACATGCCGCACTTTGAGGGTATCGAAACGTTCCCCGGGATGATTATGCATGCGCATGACTTCCGCGGTGCGGAGCCTCACATTGACCGTGATCTTTTACTGATCGGTAGCAGCTATTCGGCTGAGGATATTGGCGTGCAGTGCCACAAGCACGGCGCTAAATCAGTGACCTTAAGCTACCGTAGCAACCCCATTGGTTTTGATTGGCCTGAAGGCATGCAAGAGAAGCCTTTGGTGACTCACTTTGAAGGTGATGTGGCACATTTTAGTGATGGCACTAGCCAACGTTTTGATGATGTGGTGTTTTGCACGGGTTATCAGCACAACTTCCCGTTCTTGCCCGATGAGTTTCGCTTAGAGAACAACAACTGCTTATACCCTGACAAATTGTATAAAGGGGTGATCTTTAATGAGCAGCCGCGTCTTATTTTCTTGGGCATGCAAGACCAGTATTACACCTTCAATATGTTTGATGCACAAGCTTGGTTTGCCCGAGATGTGATGATGGGCACCATTGAACTGCCTGAAAAAGCAGAGCGCGACAAAGACATTGCTAAGTGGCTAGCGAAGCAAGATGCCATTGAAACGCCTAATGATGATGTGGATTTTCAAACGGCGTATATCCGCGAATTGGTGGATAGCACAGACTACCCAAACTTTGATATTGAAAAAGTAGGGGAGCTGTTTAAGTCTTGGTTGCGTGATAAAGAAGAGGATATCCTGCGTTATCGCGATAAGACTTATACTTCTGTGATGACAGGCACCAAAGCGGCGGAGCATCATACCAAGTGGTTGGATGAGCTTGATGATTCCATGGAGCGTTATTTGGCCACGGCAGAAGAGTTGGTTGCTAAGAAAAAATTGAAAGCTTCGTAAACGTTAGCGTTTGCACAGCAGCACAAACGCCCGCCTGCCACATGGTAGCGCGGGCGTTTTTATTCAGGCCATGTTCAGTAGCAACATGCCGGCAACGATAAAGAAAATGCCTACCCAACCTTTTTTACCCAGCGGCGAGCGGAAAATAAAAATATCCAATAACGCAGTGCCCACCATGCCGAGGCTGCCCCATACGGCATAAGCCACTCCTAGGGGCAAATAGCGCACAGCAAAGCTCAGCACCACAAAAGCCACGATAATGCTGGCCAAAGCTAGAAAACCCCAGCCCCAGCGGCTAAATCCCACCGAACGTTTTACACAATAGTTGGCGTATACGTCTAGCGCAGCTGAGCCGGCTAACAAACTAATGGGGATTAACATGCGTCATCCTCCTTTGGTTTGTGTTCGGTTTCGCCATCAATGGTCATTAGCACAAGGCCAAAGAGCATGAGGCCTATGGCAGTAATATGGACAGCATTTAAATGTTCTTTGAAAAACCAATAGCCACCGAGTGTGACCAGCACAACTCCCATGCCTTCCCAAACGGCATAAGTAAGTGCTAAGGGTAGCCGTAGTGTGGCGCGTGCTAGGGCTAAATAAGAAATGGAAATCATGACAGTCATGATGAGGTAGCCAAGCGCAGGGTGGCTAGTGGCAGATAATTTCATGCTTAAGGTGCTGATTACTTCTGTAATAATGGCAATCAACAGCATAAACCAGTGATACACAATGAACTCCTTGCAATGCAGAAAAGAAAATATTTTTTGCGTACACAAGGGGGGTGCTACAGGTCGCTGTGCCAGCTGCGCTCGAAGAGATGGGGTTGTAGGTGTGGGGCAATGCCCAACGGGATGGTTAACATAATATGGGTAGTGGTTGATGGATGGCGCCCTAAAGGGCGGTTGCATTCCGCGCGGATTGTAACACAACTTTCTAATAAAACGAGGGGCAAGAATTCAGCACGTTATTATTTACGCACTAAATTTGCCGAGCGTGTGCGGTTAAGCGACAATAGGCACCTCAAAAATTGCTGCCGGCTTGTTTGTTTTGCATTTGCCGGCCCTTAGCCACAGTGAAGGAGCCCATCCACATGTCTTCAACTTCCCTCGGTTCGCGCCATTTAGCTAATGCCATTCGCGCCCTCAGCATGGATGCTGTGCAAAAAGCAAATTCCGGCCATCCAGGTGCGCCTATGGGTATGGCAGATATCGCCGAAGTGTTATGGCGTGGTTTTTTAAGCCATAACCCTAATAACCCTCAATGGCCTAACCGCGATCGCTTTGTGCTATCCAACGGCCACGGCTCCATGCTGTTGTACAGCCTGTTACACCTCACAGGGTACGATGTAAGCCTTGAAGACATTAAAAACTTTCGCCAGTTGCACAGCCCCACTGCAGGGCACCCCGAATACATGGATTGCCCAGGTGTAGAAACCACCACTGGCCCGCTTGGGCAGGGCATTGCTAACGCAGTAGGAATGGCGCTAACAGAAAAAATGCTAGCGCAGCAATTTAACCGCGACGGCTACGAAGTAGTAGACCACTACACCTACACATTTTTAGGTGATGGCTGCTTGATGGAAGGTATTTCCCACGAGGCTTGCTCCTTAGCTGGCACCTTAGGCCTCGATAAGCTCATTGTGTTTTGGGACGACAACGGTATTTCCATTGATGGTAATGTGGAAGGTTGGTTTACCGATAATACAGTGGAACGTTTCCGCGCTTATGGTTGGCATGTTATTCCTAACGTGGATGGCCACAATGCAGATGAAATTCGTGCGGCTATTGAAAATGCTCAGGAAGAAACAGGTAAGCCTACATTAATTTGCTGCCGCACCACTATTGGTTTTGGTTCGCCAGCCAAAGCCGGTACAGCAGATAGCCATGGTGCCCCTTTAGGTGATGATGAAATCGTTAAAACTAAAGCAGCGCTTAATTGGGAGCATGGCCCGTTCGAAGTACCAGCTGATATTTATGAAGCTTGGGATGCCAAGCAAGCCGGTGCTCGTGCTGAAGCGGAGTGGCAAATTAAGATGAATTCTTACGAGGCGGCGTTCCCTGAATTAGCAGCTGAACTAAAGCGTCGTTTAGCGGGCGAGTTGCCGGCCGATTTCCTTGAGAAAAGTAACGCTTACATTGCTCAGTGCCAAGCAGATAAAGAAAACGTAGCCACGCGAAAAGCGAGTGAAAACGCCCTGAATGCTTATGGTCCTTTATTGCCTGAGCTAGTGGGTGGCTCGGCGGATTTAGGGGGTTCTAACAACACCGTATGGAAAGGCAGCAAAGCCGTAACAGCTAGCGACATGAGCGGTAACTACGTGCACTACGGTGTGCGCGAGTTTGCCATGACAGCCATGATGAACGGCATGTCTTTATATGGTGGTGTGCGCCCCTACGCGGGCACCTTCTTAGTGTTCATGGAATATGCACGTAACGCTGTGCGTATGGCGGCGCTGATGAAGCAGCCGACTATTTTAGTGTATACCCACGACTCCATTGGTTTGGGTGAAGATGGCCCCACACACCAGCCTATTGAGCAGCTTGCTAGCTTACGCACCACACCAAACTTAAGCACTTGGCGCCCTTGCGACACCGTGGAAACGGCAGTGGCGTGGCAACAAGCTATTTTACGCCAAGACGGCCCAAGCGCGTTGATTTTTAGCCGCCAAGGCTTGCCTTGCATGGATAGAACAGACGAGCAATTAGGTAATATTGCCCGCGGTGGTTACGTGTTAATGCAAACTGGTGAAGGTGAGCCTGAGGCGATTTTATTAGCCACGGGTTCAGAGGTTCAGTTAGCTGTGGCCGCTGCGCAACAGCTTGGCGAACAAGGACGCAACGTACGTGTGGTATCTTTGCCTGCTGTTGATGTGTTCTTGGCGCAGGATGCTGAGTACCAAGAGGATGTGCTACCGCACGCTGTGCGCCGCCGTGTGGCGGTGGAAGCAAGCTGGGCTGATTACTGGAAACAGTTTGTTGGCTTAGACGGCAAGGTAATTGGTATGCGCGGCTTTGGTGCCTCGGCTCCGATTAACGACCTTTACCAACACTTTGGCATCACCACAGAAGCAGTGGTGGAAGCGACAGAATCTTTGTTTAGCTAACAGCACAAGAGGTATAGCAAACACTTTATGCGTATTGCATTAAATGGTTATGGGCGTGTGGGGCGTTGTTTTGTGCGCGCCCTAGCGCAGCGAGAAGCCACAGGTTGGGTGGCTCCGTTTTCTTTGGTGGCCATTAATGATGTGATGGATGCCAAAGACATGCTGTACCTTTCTCAATACGATAGCACCCACGGGCCTTTTGCAGGGCCCGTGGCGTTGAGTAATGGGCAGCTACACATTGGCCAGCAGCGCCCGAAAATTATTCAGCAAACCGCCCCTTCAAAGCTGCCTTGGCAGGAAGAAAAGGTTGACCTTGTATTGGAATGTAGCGGCGTATTTCGTGGTTATGAAGACGCTACAAAACACCTTGCAGCCGGTGCCAAACGTGTATTAATTGGTGCCGTGCCCTTCGATAAAGCAGATCGCTTTGCCGTTTACGGCGTAAACCACGACACCATCACTGCACAGGATAAAATCATCTCTGCGGCGTCATGCACCACCCATGCTATTGCACCTTTGCTGCAAAGCTTGCAGCAAGCGTACGGGGTGGAGCAAGTGGTGATGACAGAAGTGCACGCCGTTACCTCTGATCAAGGTTTGCTAGATAAGGCACACCGCGACCCACGGCGTGGGCGTGCAGCGGGGCAGAATATTGTGCCCACCACTTCTAGTGCCATTAGTGCCATCCAAAAGGTGCTGCCTTTTCTAGAAGGGCGTATTAGCGGCGGCTCTATCCGCGTGCCCACGCTTAATGTAGCCATGGTGGATTTAACCCTGCGTTTAACGCATACCCCTACTGCAGACGCCATCAATAAAATGTTTGCAGAAGAAGCGCAGCGCAGGCCTCGTATCCTTGGTTATAATGACCAACCGCTAGTAAGCACCGATTTTAATCACAGGCCTGAATCCACCTGGCTTGATGCTACCCAAACACTGGTGCAGGGCGACATGGTGCGAGTGGTGGCGTGGTATGACAACGAATGGGGTTATGCCAACCGTTTATTAGATTTAGTTGCTTGGCTGGCAGAACAGCCTAACACTTCATTGTAATGTAAAGAGGAAGCTAGATGACCATCTTGCGTATGACGGATATAGATTTACAAGGGAAGCGCGTATTAATTCGTGAGGATTTAAACGTGCCGGTAAAAGAGGGGGTGGTCACCAGTGATGCACGTATTCGTGCGTCGATTCCCACCATTGAAGCAGCATTAAAAGCAGGCGCACGCGTGATGCTTATGTCGCACCTTGGGCGCCCAGAAGAGGGCGTTTATGACGAAGCAGCGTCATTGGCACCTGTGGCAAAGCGCTTAAGTGAGCTATTAGGCCGTGAAGTGCCTTTGGTGAAAGATTGGCTTGATGGCGTGGACGTGGCGCCCGGCGATGTGGTGCTATGTGAAAACGTGCGTTTTAATAAAGGCGAAAAAGCCAATTGCGAAGAGCTGTCGCAAAAAATGGCCGCCCTATGTGATGTGTACGTGATGGATGCTTTTGGTACTGCGCATCGTGCACAAGCTTCTACCCACGGCGTGGGCCGTTTTGCCCCTGTTGCCTGCGCGGGCCCTTTGTTGGCAGCGGAGTTGGATGCTTTAGGTAAGGCGTTGCACGAACCGGCTAAGCCGCTAGTGGCAATTGTTGGTGGTGCGAAAGTATCCACTAAATTAGAAGTGTTAGAAGCCTTAGCTGATAAAGTAGATCAGCTGGTAGTAGGTGGTGGTATCGCCAATACTTTCTTAGCAGCGGCAGGTTTCCCTGTGGGGCAATCTTTATGTGAGCACGACCTCATTCCGGCTGCTAAGCGCATTGCAGCAAAAGTGGATATCCCTTTACCCACGGATGTGGTGGTGGCTAAGGCGTTTTCGGCCGATGCGGAAGCAACGGTAAAAGCTGTGGAAGATGTGGAAGCCGACGATTTAATCTTAGACGTGGGCCCAGAAAGTGCAGCACGCTTGGCTGGCTTAATGAAAGAAGCAGGCACTATTGTTTGGAATGGCCCACTCGGTGTGTTTGAGTTCGACCAGTTTGGCGAGGGCACGCGTGTGCTATCTGAAGCCATTGCGGCGAGTAACGGTTTTTCAATTGCTGGTGGGGGTGATACCTTAGCAGCGGTGGATAAGTATAATATTGCCCAAGACGTTTCCTATATCTCCACGGGTGGCGGTGCTTTCCTTGAGTTTTTGGAAGGCAAAACCTTACCGGCAGTGGCTATGCTAAGCGAACGCACAAACAAATAAACAACAAATGGGCTGAGGATTCAGCCCTTTTTAACTTGAAGAGGATACAGTTATGGCGCTAATTAGCTTGCGACAAATGCTGGATCATGCCGCTGAGTTTGAGTACGGCATTCCGGCATATAACGTGAACAACTTAGAACAAATGCGAGCCATCATGGAAGCGGCGAACGAAACAGATTCGCCAGTGATTGTGCAGGCCTCTGCCGGTGCACGTGCTTACGCGGGTGCTCCTTTCCTGCGCCATCTTATTTTGGCTGCCATCGAAGAGTTTCCACATATTCCTGTGGTAATGCACCAAGACCACGGTACTAGCCCTGCTGTGTGCCAGCGCTCTATCCAGCTTGGTTTCTCCTCGGTGATGATGGACGGCTCCTTGGGTGAAGACGGTAAAACCCCAACGGATTACGAATACAACGTGGCTGTGACTAAGAAAGTAGCGGAAATGGCGCACGCATGTGGTGTGTCGGTGGAAGGTGAGCTCGGTTGCTTAGGTTCTTTAGAAACCGGCCAAGCGGGCGAAGAAGACGGCATTGGTGCAGAGGGCACCCTGTCCATGGAGCAAATGCTCACAGACCCTGAAGAAGCGGCAGACTTCGTTAAACAAACCAAAGTAGATGCGCTCGCTATTGCTATTGGTACTAGCCACGGTGCGTACAAATTCACTCGTCCACCTACAGGTGATATTTTAGCCATCGACCGTATTAAAGAAATCCACAAGCGTATTCCTGATACGCACCTTGTGATGCACGGCTCCTCTTCCGTGCCACAAGAGTGGTTAAAAGTGATTAATGAATACGGCGGTGAAATTCCTGAAACGTACGGTGTACCAGTGTCTGAAATTCAAGAAGGCATCAAGTACGGCGTTCGTAAAGTGAATATTGATACTGACTTGCGCTTAGCAAGCACCGGTGCCATTCGTCGCTTCTTGGCCCATAACAAGGCAGAGTTTGACCCGCGTAAATACCTTGCAGCCTCCACTCAGGCGATGAAGGAAATTTGTATTGCGCGTTACGAAGCGTTTGGTGCAGCAGGCCAAGCCAGCAAAATCAAACCTATTTCCTTAGAAACCATGTTTAAGCGTTACGAAAGCGGTGAGCTAGACCCACGCGTACAGTAATTTGCTTGTGTTGTGAAAAGCGCCCTTGCTGCTAGCGGGGGCGCTTTTTTTGTGCCTGCTTAAACAATCCGTATAATCATGATTTCCATTACTACATAGCACCCATCATGCCTTTCAATATTCCCCTGATTCAACAAAGCTGGCGCCCCTTGCAGTGGCGCACTCCAGAAGAAATTAGTGGTGAGGCGCTGCGTTATGCAGAGTATTACGGCATCGATTTTGGCCAGCAGCGGGAAGGCCTATTGCATAGTTTTGGTTATTTTGATGCGGCAGGGCATATTATCGCGGTGCATGCTTGGTTGCCCGATAATGCCAAAGGTACGGTGCTAATAGCCCATGGTTATTTTGATCATGTGGGGTTGTATCGCCACATTATTGACTACCTGTTGCAGCTGAATTACGCCGTGTTGGCGTATGATCTGCCGGGGCATGGCTTGTCCTCGGGGCCTCGAGCGGCCATTGATGATTTCTATGTTTACCAGCAAGTGCTTGAGCAGTGCTTAGAAAAGAAAACAAACGGCTTTCCTAAGCCTTGGCACACCATTTCGCAAAGCACAGGTGGCGCCATCATTATGGAGTATGTGCAGCGTTTGGGTGCGGCGCAGCCCTTCGATAAAATAATTTTGTTAGCCCCCTTGGTGCGGCCGAAAGGGTGGCGTGCGGCCAAAATGCTGCACACGGCCATTAGCCCTTTTCGGCAGACTATTCGTCGCGCTTTTACCCCCAATTCAAATGACCCTAGTTTTCTACACTTTTTGCAGCATTTAGATCCGCTGCAACCCCGCCAATTATCTGCGCGTTGGGTGGGGGCTCTTAAGCAATGGGTGCCACAGTTTGAGCAGGGCGAGAAGGTAGCCATCACCCCCATTGTTATCCAAGGCGATAAAGATGGCACAGTGGACTGGCGCCACAACCTTGAGGTGATTAAAGATAAATTTAAACAGCCAGAAGTGTATATGCTGCGCGGTGCGCGCCACCAATTAGCGAACGAAGAGGCGCAATACCGCGAGGAAATAAGGCGGATTTTGTTTGAGCATTTAGGCTAGGCATAAAAAAGCCGAGTTAGCTTAAGCTAACCCAGCTGTAGGCTTCACCG
>DATGUF010000044.1:0-60865 GCA_035301485.1 Alcanivoracaceae bacterium | reverse complement strand
CTACAATGCCGCACACCAAACAAATGACAAAGGCAGCAATTAAGGTGCCGCTCACACTGTCTTTATTAAAAGCCATTATGCTTCACCTCCAACTGCGGTACGGCGCTGACGGCGACGGATATTCGCTTGAATCACGAAGTAGTCGATCAGGGGCGCACACAAGTTACCGAACAAGATGGCCAACATCATGCCTTCGGGGAACGCTGGGTTGGCCACACGAATCACAATCACCATGAAACCAATCAGCAAACCAAATACCCACTTACCGGTGTTAGTCATGGAAGCCGACACAGGGTCAGTGGCCATGAACACCAAACCAAAGGCCAAACCACCCACGGTTAAGTGCCAGTAGAAAGGCATTGCAAACAAGTGGTTGGTATCACTACCAATGGCATTAAACATAAAGCTTGTGAGTACGGCGCCAATCAACACAGCAGCCATAATGCGCCAAGAAGCGATACGAGTGATAAGCAGCACCGCTGCACCAATCATAATAGCTAAGGTTGAAGTTTCACCGATGGAACCCTGAATGCCACCCAAGAAGGTTTGCATCCAAGAAATGCCTGTTTCTGTAGCAGCTGCTGTTAAGCCTACGGAGAAATCAATCGCACCGTCTGCCGCTAACGACAAAGGAGTGGCGCCACTGAAGTTATCCACCGCGGTCCACACGGCATCACCAGAAATTTGCGCAGGATAAGCGAAGAACAAGAAAGCACGGCCCACTAACGCAGGGTTAAGGAAGTTTTTACCTGTTCCGCCAAATATTTCTTTACCGACGACGACACCGAAAGAAATACCTAAGAACACCTGCCATAAAGGAATAGCGGGCGGCACAATCAAGGTAAACAGAATACCTGTTACGAAGAAGCCTTCGTTCACCTCATGGCCACGCTTCCACGCAAAAAGGCCTTCCCAAATAAAACCACCGATATAAACCGTGGCCATAATAGGGAGATAATATACAGCACCATGCAGTATGTTAGCCCAGAAGCTGCTTGGGTCGAACGATGCTAGCATTTGTACTAAATCTGTACGCCAGCCAGGAATAGCGCTGAACCCTTCAGCAATTTGGAAGTTTGCTTGGTAACCCGCGTTGTACATACCAAAGAACAAGGCAGGTAACGCTGCAAACCACACTGTCATCATTACGCGCTTTAAATCGATACCATCACGCACATGCGATGCAGAACGCGTTGTTTCTGCAGGGCTGTACAACATGGTGTCGAACATTTCATAAAAAACGTAGTAATCTTTTAACCGTCCGCCCTCATGGAAATGAGGTTCAATTTTACGGTCAATAAATGCACGCAAACCCATTCTTTAACCCTCCAGCTCAATAGTGGTGAGAACATCCCTTAGTAGCGGGCCGTATTCATATTTCCCAACACACGCATAAGTACACAAGGCTAAATCTTCTTCGATAAGCTCTAGTGCACCTAAATCTTGAGCGGTATCGGTATCTTTCACCACTACTGCACGTAACAGCTGCGTGGCTAGAACGTCTAGCGGCATCACTGCTTCATAGTTACCGAGCGGTACCATGGCACGCTCACTACCGTTTGTGGTAGCTGTCATATCGAGCTTACGGCCAGGCATCAGCTTGGATAGATAAATACCCATCACAGAATGACGTTTTAAACCAGGAGACAAATAGCCAAACATGACACGCTCACGGCCTTCAAGTAACACCGTCACCTGTGTGGCGGTGCGGCCTAAATAGGCTAGCGGCCCGCGTGCATTATGGCCGTTGAACACAGAGCCAGACACGATACGGTTTTCACCAGCTTTCAGCTCACCGGCTGTTAAGCTAGCCATGTCAGCCCCTACGCGAGTGCGTACTAAGCGTGGGTTTTCCACTTGTGGGCCGGCTAAAGCCACTACGCGGTCAACGTATAGCTCACCCGTAGTAAACAGCTCACCAATAGCAATAACGTCTTGGTAGCCTACGCTCCACACGGTTTTGGCCATACCCACTGGATCTAGATAGTGAATGTGGGTGCCAGGGTTACCGGCAGGGTGTGGGCCAGCAAAGGTTTCTTCACGCACCTGGCCGCCAGCAAAAGAAGGCAACGCAGATTTAGGTGAACGACATACCCAAACAGGGCCTGTGGTTAAACGTGACAAAATAGCTAAACCGTTACGGAAAGCTTGCTCGGCTTTGCCAATAATAACATCAGGGTTCGCCGCCAAAGGATTAGTATCCATGGCGGTAACAAAAATGGAATTAGGTTGGCTATCTAGCGCAGGCACTTTGCCATATGGGCGTGTGCGCAAGGTTGTCCACTGCCCAGAATCCACCAACTGTTGCACAATGGTGTCACGGTCTAAAGACGCGAGCTCTTCTGCTTTATAAGCTGTGAAGCTAACAGCCTCATCGCTCTGTGCATCTAGCTCAATCACCACTGATTGCAAGGCACGACGCTGACCGCGGTTAATAGCTACCACCGTCCCAGTGCCCGGCGCGGTGTACTTTACGCCTTCTGTTTTTTTATCTGTAAATAGCAACTGGCCTTTAATAACCCTATCGCCCTCTGCTACTTCCATCGTTGGCCTCATGCCGTGGTATTCACCACCCAATATGGCCACCTTCTTAACTGCTGGAGCTCCGTCAATCTCTTGGCGTGGTGCACCAGAGATAGGTAGATCGAGCCCCCGTTTAATTTTGATCATAGTCTCTCGCCCACTTGTGATACTCCGTAGCAAACGTTTACGAGTGTAGCCTGCCAACGAAGTTTACTGAGAACTCTCAGTAAAGACTCTACAAAACACTTTGCTTGAAAATGGCTCAAGATTAAGCGCCGAAACGCTTAATCTTGAGCTCAACACAGCAAATACTTTTTTTGCTTATTACAACCCTAAACAGCTATTAGTAAGTGTTTGGGTATACCGGAAATTCAACACCAGAGATCTGCTGCAAAATGCGCATTACCTGGCAGCTGTATCCGAATTCGTTGTCATACCACACATACAGAACACAGTGGCTGCCATTTACGATAGTGGCTTCGGCGTCAATTACAGAAGCATGACGTGAGCCAACGAAGTCCGTAGATACAGCATCAGGAGAACTGATGTAGTCGATTTGACGACGTAACGGAGAGTGCAATGACACCCAACGTAGGTACTCGTTAAGTTCTTTCGAGTTAGTTTCACGGCCTAGAGTTAGGTTTAAAATAGCCATGGAAACGTTCGGGGTTGGCACGCGAATGGAGTTACCAGTGAGTTTGCCCGCTAAAGAAGGCAATGCCTTCGCTGCTGCAGTAGCAGCACCCGTCTCGGTGATCACCATGTTTAAGGGGGCAGCACGGCCACGGCGTGGACCTTTGTGGTAGTTGTCGAGTAAGTTTTGGTCGTTGGTGTAGGCGTGAACGGTTTCCACGTGCCCCACTACAATACCAAACTTATCTTCGAGCGCTTTTAGAGGAGGTACAATGGCGTTCGTGGTGCAGCTAGCCGCAGAAATAATCTTATCTGCATCTTCGATGATGTCATTATTCACACCATGAACAATGTTCTTCATGTCGCCCTTACCTGGTGCGGTAAGAATCACACGATCAATGCCTGGGCACTGCAAGTGCTGCTGAAGCCCTGCTTCATCTCTCCAAATACCGGTGTTGTCGATTAACACCGCATTGTTAATGCCGTACTGGGTGTAATCAACACTGCTTGGATCGTTGGAGTAAATAACGCGAATAAAATTACCGTTTGCGATAATGGCGTTATCTTCTTCATCAACTGAAATGGTGCCAGCGAAAGGACCATGTACGGAATCGCGACGCAGCAAGCTAGCACGCTTCTGCAAATCATCATCGCCACCCTTACGTACTACAATAGCTTTCAGGCGTAAGCCCTTGCCACCACCCGCTTTTTCAATTAATAAGCGTGCTAATAAACGCCCGATACGGCCAAAACCATAAAGCACCACATCGGTGGCTTCTTCACGAGCTGGCTGCTGTGAAGCACTGGCTTCTGCTAACTCTTGCTGCACAAATTCAGCAATAGATTGGCCACGGTTATCTTTTTTGTAAGCCACAGCGATCTTACCGATATCCACCTGACACTGAGAAACGTCAAGTTTCATCAACTCTTGTAGAACGGGGTAAGTATCAACAACGGATAGTTCAGCAGTTTCAATTTGCTTCACAAAACGATGCGCTTTCAAAATTTGAATAACGGATTCGTTGACAAGGGGACGACTATAAACGGCTGCCGTAAGGTTACGTTCGCGATGCAATTTACCGATCATCGGGATCATCGCTTCGGCAATTTCTTCTCGGTTTTTCCAGCGACCGAAGTGGTCTTCCAGTTTACTCACAGATTATGCCCTCTTTGGCTCAGTGACGGGTGACACTTAAGGTTGGGCCTATAAAGAGAGCCCAACACATAGTAGTTGTTCTGCGGGCGCAAATTTTAGCTGATTACAGTTAAAACCGCTACCCAATATAATATGGCCAACCCCCCAAACACTGTTAAGTGGCTCAACCAACAGGTTTTATTGTTCTTTTTTTACCCTAATGAGGCCTTCTTGTGCAGTGGTTGCGACTAAAGTCCCATCCTCACGGTAAATCTCACCGCGGCTAAACCCTCGCGCGCCATAAGCCGATGGGCTATCCATGCTGTATAACAACCACTCATCCACACGGCAAGGACGTAAAAACCACATTGCATGATCAATGCTCGCCGCTTGCACTCCTGGGTGCCAAAAGCTCAAACCATGAGGCAACATAGAGGTGCCCATAAAGGAATAATCAGAGCAGAACGCTAACAAGGCTTGATGTACGCCTGGGTCGGCATCAATGGTATCCGCCAACCTAAACCACATCTGCTGCGCGGGTTCTCTTGCCTCTGTGCTTAGTGGATGCCTAGGATCTACAGGCCTAATTTCCACCGGACGCGCGCTTGTCATAAAATGTCGCATCTCAGGAGGTAAATGTTCAGCTAGCGCTAATCTTAAAGGCTCGTCGCTCTCCAGTGTTTCTGGGTGCGGCACATCTGGCATTGTACTTTGATGATCTGGCCCCTCTTCTAGTATCTGAAATGAAGCAGACAAACTAAAAATAGCTCTACCATTTTGCACAGCACGCACGCGGCGTGTGGTAAAACCACGACCATCGCGAATGCGATCTACTTCATACACGATGGGGCGCTTAACATCGCCAGGGCGCAAAAAGTAGGCGTGCAATGAATGCGCCAAACGCTCTTCTGGCACTGTTAGGGTTGCAGCACGAAGCGCTTGCCCTGCCACCAAACCACCAAAGAGACTGCCCTGCCCCACGTCTTGGCTTTGCCCACGGAACAAATCCACCTCGAGCTGTTCCAATTCCATTAAGCCAACCAGACCCTGTACTGCTTGCTTCATGTAACTCTCACTTATTCGCATCTAAATAAAAGATGGCGTTATAGTACCCGCAAAACTCAATAGATTCAGGCCTATTCTTTCGCCGCAACAAAATAACTTTGCTTCACGAGCCAACTTTTAGCGCTTCTTGTACAATGACGAACTTTTCATACAGGCAACTATATTAATTCTTATGCAGCTATTACCTGATACATCTTTATTCCCACGTGGCGTTGAGCACTACCGTGATTGGAGCCAGCTAGACTTAGGCAGCCTAGCCCCTGTGCTAGCAACTATTAGCCAACAAGCTGATGGCCCTTTATTAATTCTGACTGCCAACACACAACAAGCCCGTGAATTGGCTGCCGCTATTGGTTTTTATACAGCAAAAAACCCCATTCCTATACAACTTTTCCCCGATTGGGAAACTTTACCCTACGATTTATTTTCACCTCAACAGGATATTATCAACGAACGTGTTCAGGTTTTGCACGATTTACCCCAGCTGCAAAAAGGGGTGGTGCTGGCTCCGGTGAATACGCTATTGCAGCGCCTACCCCCGAAAGAGCACGTTAGCGGAAACAGTTTTGCTCTTGCCGTGGGCGACATTTTCGACCTTGAACAAACACGCCAACGCCTCACAGAATCGGGCTATCGCGCCACCAATACCGTTTATAGCCGTGCTGAGTTTGCAGTGCGTGGCGCCATTATGGATATTTTTCCCATGGGCGCTGAGCAGCCTTTTCGCATAGAGCTGTTTGACGACGAAATCGAATCCTTGCGTTTGTTTGATCCAGAGACGCAACGCTCCACCGGCACCGTGGAGCACATTACCCTACTGCCCGCAGCGGAATACCCTTTAAGCGAAGCGGGCATCGCGCAGTTCCGCGAATCGTTCCGCGATGTGTTCGACGTGGACCACCGCAAAAACCAACTTTATTTAGATGTGAGCAATGGCATACCGAGCCCAGGGCTAGAGTATTATTTACCGCTCTTTTACCCCAACATGGCCACCCTGTTTGATTACCTGCCAAGTAACGCAAACATTGTTGAGCTACCTCATCTCAACAGTGCTGCTGAAGATATTTGGACAAACATCGAGCAGCGCTATGAAAGCCGCCGCCATGATGGCAGCCGCCCACTATTGCCACCGCAAAAACTCTTTTTATCTCCCCACGAAGTGCAACAAGCGCTGCGTGACCATGGCCGCGCTCGGCTCGGCGAAGAAGGCATTGCTTTCCCCTTCCAGCCCATGCCCACGTTAACCAGCCAGGACCGCCAACACCCGCTCACGCCACTGCTCGAATTAAAAGCGGCACAACCAGGGCTTCCTGTGTTGCTCGTGGCTGAATCTGAAGGGCGCCAACAGGCACTGCTTGAATTACTACAGAAACGTGGCATACAACCACAACTCATCGACAGCTGGGATACCTTCGCCCAAGCACCTAACAAAGTAGATTGGGGACTCACTGTTGGGCGCTTGCACAAGGGGTTTTGGCACAGCGATAGCCAAGCACTAGTGGTTGCTGAGCCACAACTATACGGCCAACGAGTGCTGCAAGAACGCCAACGTGCCAGCCACGGTGGCATAACAGCGGAAAACGTTTTCCGCTCTCTGGGCGAACTCACCATCGGTGCACCCGTGGTGCATATTGATCATGGTGTTGGCCGCTACCAAGGCCTCACCCGCATGACAGTAGATGGCCAAGAGCATGAGTTTTTATTACTGGAATATGCCGGCAACGATAAAATTTATCTTCCCGTGTCTTCCTTGCACCTTATTAGCCGTTACGGCGGAGCTGATAGTGACCATGCCCCGCTTACACGCTTAGGCTCTGAACAGTGGAGCAAAGCACGGCAAAAAGCCGCTGAAAAAGTTCATGATGTGGCCGCCGAATTACTCAATACCTACGCCCGCCGCGAAGCCCGTGAGGGCCGTGCTTTTATGCTGCCACAAGAAGCTTATGACAGCTTTACAGCAGATTTCCCCTATGCCGAAACACCAGACCAAGCCAGCGCCATTACCAGCGTGCTGAGCGACCTCATGGCTAACAAGCCCATGGATCGGTTAGTGTGTGGCGATGTGGGCTTTGGTAAAACAGAAGTGGCCATGCGTGCAGCCTTCGTAGCCATACAAAACAACACCCAAGTGGCGGTACTGGTGCCCACCACTTTACTGGCCCAACAGCATTACGATTCCTTTGTAGACCGTTTCGCAAAATGGCCTGTACGAATAGAGGTTCTGAGCCGTTTTCGCACCCAAAAAGAAAGAACCGATATCATGCAACGCCTAGAAGAAGGCAAGATTGATATTGTGGTGGGCACGCATCAACTCATTCAAGGCAACATTAAGTTTAAAGACTTAGGCCTAGTGATTGTGGATGAAGAGCACCGCTTCGGTGTGCGCCACAAAGAAAAACTAAAAGAAATGCGTGCGGAAGCCGATATTCTTACACTCACTGCCACGCCCATTCCGCGCACGCTGAACATGGCCATGTCGGGCATGCGTGATATTTCTATTATTGCCACGCCTCCAGAGCGCCGCTTACCTGTGCGCACTTTTGTCACCGAACGTAATAAAAGCGTGATTCACGAAGCCATTCAACGTGAACTGTTACGTGGCGGGCAAGTGTATTATTTGAACAACGACATTAAGCGCATGGAGCGCCTGCAAGAGGAAATTCATAATCTGGTGCCCGACGCGCGCGTGGGAATCGCTCATGGGCAAATGCGTGAACGCGAGCTAGAGCAGATTATGTCACAGTTCTATCACCGCCAATTCAACGTTTTACTGTGCACCACCATCATTGAAACGGGCATCGACATCCCCTCAGCTAACACCATTATTATTGAACGCGCAGATAAATTTGGGTTGGCACAGCTACACCAATTACGCGGCCGTGTGGGCCGTTCACACCATCAAGCTTATGCGTTCTTACTAACGCCGCCCGCAAAAGCCATGACCAAAGATGCAGTAAAACGCCTCGAAGCCATCGAACAAGCCTCAGAGCTAGGCGCCGGTTTCATGCTCGCTAGCCACGATTTAGAAATACGTGGCGCCGGTGAATTGCTTGGCGACGAGCAACATGGGCACATTGAAACCATTGGTTTCACGCTCTATATGGATATGCTTGAACAAGCGGTGGCAGCACTCAAACAAGGTGAACAGCCCGACATGGATAAACCTTTATCCAGTGGTCCGGAAATAAACCTTGGCTTGCCTGCATTAATTCCAGATGATTACTTGCCTGATGTTTACATGCGCTTAATGCTCTACAAACGTATTGCCAGCTGCAACACCATCGAGCAAGCTAACGAACTGAAAGTGGAAATGATCGACCGCTTTGGTTTATTGCCAGAACCTGTTAACAACCTGTTCCGCATCACAGAGCTGCGTTGGCAGGCCAAAGCGTTAGGCGTGAAGCGTATAGATGTAGGCAAAGAATACGGCTATTTAGAATTTAGCGAACGCACAGACGTGGACCCATTAAAACTGGTGTTATTAGTGCAGCGTCAAAGTTATCGCTATCAATTACAAGGCGCTAACACACTTCGCTTCAAAACCGAACAAGCAGAAGGCAAAGAACGATTTGAAATAGTGGAAAAACTCTTGGCACACCTAGCCGTTGATGAGGAATAAACCGTCCACCTGGAGAAAAAGCACGATGCAACCAAAAACCACTAAACTCTGGAACAACAAAGGCCTGCGTAAAAAAATAGCGTCCATAGTCATCGTAGGCGTGCTGGGTTTACTTGGCCTAAACCATTTCCAACCCTATGTAGAACAGGTGCTTGGCACCGACACTAGTGTGCAGAGCACCACCACTTCTGCGCAGCCGGCGAACCCAGAACTCAGCAAAACCTTAGCCCTCATTCAACAAGGCGGCCCTTTCCCCTACCGCCAAGACGGCACCGTATTTCAAAATAGAGAAGGCTTGCTGCCAGATAAGCCAAGAGGCTACTACCACGAATACACCGTGGATACGCCCGGCTTAAACCATCGTGGAGCGCGGCGCGTGGTGACAGGTGGTAACCCGCCCGCGGTGTATTATTATACGGAAGACCACTACCAGTCCTTCATCACACTTGAGGTAACACCATGAGGCACACCATTACTTTACCTGCCGATGTGAACAAAGAGCTTTTACTCAGCGCCATGGAAAACACCTTCCATTTTCCTTCTCATTTTGGCCACAACTGGGATGCCTTATGGGATGCACTCGACGAGTATTTAGGTGAGCACACTGATACCGTAGTGCTAACAATAGACAAGCAAGCGGTTAAAAACATTAACCAAGATGAATGGAAAAGCTTCCTTGATATTTTGCATCAAGCAGCAGAAAGATGGGCGCAATTTCGTGTACACGTTATTGAACCCACAGCTTTGCTCTAAGGCCCCAAAGGGCATGAAGAGCACCTCCCTAGCCAATAGCTAGGCAAATCATTATCATTATTTTCGAGCAACAATTCATCACTAAAAGGATAACAGCATGAAGAAATCAATCTGGCTAGGAGCCACCCTACTCGGCGCTTCCCTCTTTAGCGCACCGCTTATGGCAGCTGAAGAGGTTTACACCATTGATAGCACTCACACCTTCCCCAGTTACACCTACAGCCACTTTGGCCTCAGCCAACAGCAGCACCAATTTAACAACGTAACGGGCACCGTCACGGTGGATAGAGAAGCCAAAACAGCCAAAGTCGATGTCACTATTGATATGACGTCTATTGAAACCGGCTACGACGTGTTTAATGAGCACATCCAAAACGAAGATTTCTTCCACACTGCAGAACACCCCACCGCCACTTTCGTGAGCGAAACGGTAAAAGTTAAAGGCGACGAGCCTGTTTCTGTGGATGGTTTGCTCACCATTAAAGGCATTACTAAGCCTGTCACCCTCACTTTGAGCCACTTCGTCTACATGGATAAGCACCCCATGCTAGAAGTACCGGCTTTTGGCGCCAACGCCAGCGTACAGATACTACGTAGCGATTTTGATGTGGATAAGTACGCCCCTTATGTGAGCGACGAAGTTACTATTAATATTGCCATCGAAGCCATTCAGCAAGCTGAAGAAGCTGCTGAGTAAACGCGTTAACACTGTTATCGCGAAACCTCTAAGGGTGCTGCCCTTAGAGGTTTTTTTATGTGCTCGCCAAAGCTCTATACCACGCGCCCATCTAATAAATGAATCACTCGCTCGCAGCGTGCGCTTAAGCGGGCATCGTGGGTAACAATCAACGTGGCGCAACCGGTTTCAGCATTAAATTGTTCAAACAGTTGAAACACCTCATCCGCTGTTTTGGTATCCAGGTTGCCCGTTGGCTCATCAGCCAGTAATAACGCCGGTTTGGTAACCAAGGCACGCGCAATAGCCACTCGCTGTTGCTGCCCGCCCGACAGTGCTTTCGCAGAGCGTTGTTGCAAATCAGCTAAACCTACCCTTGATAACAAATAAGCGGCGTATTCCACCTGTTCTTTGCTAGGCTTGCCCAAACGCAACATTAAGGGCATTAAAACATTATCGAGCACATTAAAAGCGCCAATTAAGTGGTGGAACTGAAATACAAACCCTAAGTGTTGCGAACGCAAAGCGGTACGCCCTGCATCATCAAGCTGTGTGGTGGCTTGCCCTTTAATAAACAGCTCGCCACTGCTGGGGGTATCAAGTAAGCCCATGATGTTTAATAAGGTACTTTTACCCGAGCCAGAAGGCCCCATCATCGCCACCAATTCGCCCTGCACCAGCTGCTCATTCACCTCGTGCAACACTTGGTTAGCACGTGGCGTGCCTGCCTCAAAAACTTTATTAATGTTTTCAAGCTGCAACACCACTTTGTCGCTACACATAACGAATAGCCTCTACTGGGTCGTACATGGCCGCACGGCGGGCCGGTAACACAGCGGCTAATAAACCTGTGAACACCGCCAACGCAAAAGAAGAAAGCGCCACGCTGCTTTCTAACTGCACCGTAAACAAACTTGATGCCGCGTGATTAAATACCGCCACTAGCGCGGTGGCTCCTAACAAACCTAAGCTTGCGCCAAGCACACCGATAATCACACCTTGCATGAGAAACACCCGCATCACCTGCGCGCGCGTGCTACCCATGGCACGCAAAATGCCCACTTCACGTGTGCGTTGCACCACTGTTACGGCGAGCACACTGGCAATACCAAAAGCCACCGACACTGCCACAAAAAAACGAATCAGCTGCGTGGTCATACGTTGCGAATCTAGCGCATTTAACAACTGGCTATTGTTATCCATCCAGTTTTTCATGTGTAACCCAGTTAAACGTTCGAGCCGTTGCCCCCACGCCCGCGCTTGAAACACATCCTCCACTTTCATTTCTAACCCAGTAATGCCACCTGGCAGGTTCAACAAGGTTTGCGCACGTTTAATATCTATGTACACAAAACGGCTATCGGCCTCTTGTACGCCCAGCTCAAAAATACCGGCCACTCGCACTAAAGCGCTGCGGTTATCCGTTCCTTGCAGGCGGATCTTATCGCCTGCGTTAATCCCTAATTCTTTGGCGAGCTCACTGCCCACCATCACATCTTGGCTGCTAATTAAATGACGCCCCGCCACAAGCTTTTCTTCTAAATTAACAATCGCACGATAACGCGGCTCATCAATACCATTAAGCACCACAGACGCCACCGCACGGCCCTGCTGCACCAGCATTGCCCCCGTTACAATGGGTGATACCGCAGTAAACCGCCCCATTTCTTCGAGGGTGACTAATACTTCTTGCCAATTTTCAATGCGCTGCAAAGGTTGAGCGCGCTGTGTTTCGAGCACTAAACGGTGCATCTCTTCCGTTAGGCTCGGCGTGCGATTAAACAAACGCGTGGCTTCAAGTTTCACATGGGCTTGGCTACCTAGCACACGGTCTATCATGTTTTGCTGCAAGCCATTAATAATAGTGGTGATGAAAATAATAACCGTGATCCCCACAGCAATAGCCACACTGATGAGCAGTGTTTGCAAAGGGTTTTCTGCTAGAAAGCGTGAGGCGAGGCGCTGTTCAATCCATAAACGTGCCAAAAAGTTGCCTTGCGGGCGCTGAGCCATTAGCGCCCTCCTTCAAGTTGAGGCCGTACTTTTTGCTGCTCGTGGCTAATATCCGTGGGCAGCAATACAACATCGCCGGCCGCAAGGCCCTCTTCCACCGCCACCTGCATGACACTGCGCAAGCCCAGTGTCACAGCCACACGCTCCGCAACATCTTCCACGGCTTTAAACACAAAAGCGTCGCTGCCCTGTTGCTGCACATAATCATTGGGAATCACCAATGCCTGCTCTTGCCGCGCGGTTAAAATGTTAGCCGACACTGTCATGCCTAAGCGCAGCAACTCAATTCCTTCTAATAACTGAATATGCACATCCACCGTGCCGCTATTGCTATCTACTGTGGGAGCAATAAAACTCACTTCACCTTGTAGTTCTTGCTGTGGCCACGCATCGGCAATAACCACCGCAGTTTGGCCTAAAGCTAATGGCGCAATATATTTTTCATCCACGGCTGCTACCACTTCCAACCCTTCAGTGCGCGCAAGGCTTAACAACACTTTATTAGGCTGTACTAAATCTCCCACTTCCACATCACGTGTTTGCACGCGGCCTGCAAAAGGCGCACGAATTTCTGTTTTCTCTAAACTAGCACGCGCCGTCTCTAAGCGTTGTAGCAGCAAACGTTCTTCATCACCTTGCGGTGCCAAGGCTTGCACTTGCAATTCCGCTTGGCGTAATGCACTGCGCTGGCTATTTAATTGGCGCTGAGCTTGTTCGCTTTGCTCTTTTGGCAACACTCCTCGTGCTGCTAACTCGGCCCTTCTTTTGGCCTCGCGCTCTGTTTGAGCATACATGCGCCGCGCTTCTTGCAAGGTTTCCATTGCTTGCGGATAACGCAAATTACGCAGCTGCTGCAATGCCGTGTTCGCTTGGTCGTACTGGGCTTGCAGCTCTTCCTTATGCAACAGCAGTAACAGCTGCCCTGCAGCCACCCTATCGCCCTCGTGCACTAAACGCTCTGCCACTCGTCCTGTCACTTCACTGCCAATGCGCGCTAAGGATGCAGAGCGCACTTGCCCGCTAGCCACCACCCATTGTTCTAGTGGTAAAGCTTTTACAGCGTATGCGTTTACAGGCACACCCTGCGTGGAACGGTAATAAACAAAAGAAACCGCCATTACCCCTAGCAGCAATAACACAATTAAAGTTCGAAACATGGTATTTACCTAAATGAAAGCGCACATAATTATCGGCTATTTAGGAATGCTAACCAGTGGCGGCTAGCTTGTATAGGCTGCTGCAGTGTTTATCTATTTACACCGCAACAATAATGATTGGCAGCAAATAATAGGCATAAAAAAAGGGCAAGCCCTAAGGCTTACCCTTTCGAATAGTGCTATCTAATTAATTAGATAAGAACAATATTCTCTGCTTGTGGACCTTTTGGACCATTAGCAATAACAAACTCTACACGCTGGCCTTCTGGTAAGGTTTTAAAACCATCACCAACAATAGCGCTAAAGTGTGCGAAAACATCGGGGCCAGACTCTTGCTCAATAAAGCCAAAACCTTTAGCGTCGTTGAACCATTTAACTGTACCAGTTGCTGTATTAGACATAATAATATCCTGAATATAAATATAGTTTGCCTTTATAAGGCTTGAATAGCATGAAAATCGGACTTGAAATTATTTACTGCAGGACGGGGATTACGAATAATACAACGAACATGTAGGATAAATCAGGTACTTCTTTCTAGCTGATGAACAGAGTATAGGCTTTATATGGGCTTGTCTAGCTTTATTTTTTTACTTAGAGAATTATTTTTAATATAGTGAATTTTGCTTGGCTTCTATATGCAAACAAAAACAAAAACCATCAGGGAAAGAAAATGGATAATCAACACGATCTAATTAAACGTTTAAGTTCACCTCTCTACAACTCTAAGGGTTGGATAAAGTTTTTAGGTATCATGTCTATCATCATGGGTTGCTTAGTGGCGCTAAGTATTGTGGGGCTACTGGTGGCGTGGCTACCCATTTGGACTGGGGTGTTACTGTTACAAACGGCCACCGCTCTTGAGCAAGCCTTCAACACAGGCGACGAAGTAGCGCTAGAAACAGCCCTAAGCAAGCTGAAAACGTACTTCATTATTTTCGGCGTTATCATGTTGCTACAGGTAGTGCTGACACTTCTATCCTTTGTTTCCGTTGGCTTCCTCGCCAGCACCTCCCAATTGTACTAAAGCCTAACAAGGCAGTGGCTCACACCACTGCCTTGTGGTTATTTACCATTGCACGCATATTTTACCGAAATGCTGTCCACTTTGTTGGTAGGCAAAAGCTTCAGCCAGTTCTGCGTATTCATAAGTGGTATCAATCACAGGCTGTGCATCAATCACCTCTAGGGCTTTTACAAAATTCTGCTGATCTTGGCGGTTAGCAACTATCAAACCTTGTAAGCGCGCCTGCTTGGCAAGCAGTTGCATCACCGGCAGTTCCGCCGTAGTGCCCGACAAAATACCTATTTGAGCAATATGCCCTCCCACTTTCAGGGCATTTAAAGATTGCCCAATAGTGGCCGGCCCACCCACTTCAATAACGTGGTCAACACCCCCTGTTAGCTCAGCTGCTTTTCTGCCCCACTTAGGTTCTGTGTTGTAGTTAATGGTGTAATCAGCGCCGAGCTTCTTGGCTGCGTCGAGCTTTTCATCTGAAGACGACGTGACCACTACGATGGCACCCATGGCCTTGGCGATTTGCAGGGCTGTGATGGAAACGCCGCCGGTACCTTGCACCAACACCGTATCGCCCGCTTTCAGCTGCCCGTTCACCACCAAAGCACGCCAAGCGGTGAGGCCTGAAGTAGTGATAGTAGCGGCTTGCGCATGGCTCCAACCCTGCGGTGCATGGGTGAAAGCATTTACAGAGCGCACCACATATTCAGAAGCCATTCCCTGCAAGCCATCACCTGGCACATTGCGGAAATGCCCTACATCCGCAAAGGCAGGGCCTGCCGGCCAAACGGGAAAGAAAGTGGACACCACATGATCACCGGGTTTAAATTCCGTCACACCTTCGCCCACTTCTTCCACCACGCCGGCACCGTCAGATAATAAAATACGGTTATCTTCTGTGGGAATACCGCCGTTAGCCACTAATAAATCGTGGAAATTAAGCGAACCGGCTTTAATGGCCACGCGTATTTCGCCTGCCTTAGGTTTGCCTGGATCGGCTATATCAATGAGGCTTACTTTATCAAGGCCGCCTGGGGCGGCAACCACTACTGCTTTCATGTGTTTCTCCTACTTATTTGTTGTCGTTGTATGTTTTGGAAAAGCGCATACCCTAGCCTAACGGCTTTTTGCTGGGCACACAGCATGGTGTGAAAATTATTTCATTCGCCATAGGTGCTACACAGCCAAGCCAGCGCAATAACCTGAAGACCACGCCCACTGGAAGTTATGCCCACCCAAATGGCCTGTTACATCAAGCACTTCACCAATAAAGTAAAGCTGCGGCACTAACTGGCTGGCAAAGGTGCGTGATGACACTTCCTCTGTGTTAACGCCACCTAGCGTTACTTCAGCCGTGCGATAGCCTTCTGTGCCGCTAGGTTTGAAAGGCCAGCGGCTTAATACGCCTACGGCGTCTGCCAGCGCTCGTTGGGACCAATGCTGTAAAGGCTCATGCCACTGTTTTTGCTCCACCAACCAATGCGCTAACCGGCGCGGTAAATGCTGCTGTAAAAAGGCTTCTAGGTGGCTTTGTGGGCGTTCTTTCTTGCGCTGTTGCAAGGCTTGCAACCATTGCTCATGTTGCTGGTGGGTCCAATCTATCCATAAAGTTTCGCCTGGCTGCCAGTAGCTAGAAGCCTGCAAGATGCCTGGCCCACTGAGGCCTCTGTGGGTAATTAGTACTGGTTCTTTAAATGCTTTTAATGCTGTTATCACTTGCGCATCAGCGCTCACACCCGACATATCAGCCAAGGTTTTTAGCACCTCTGGTTGCAAGGTAACAGGCACTAGCCCTGCTCGAGTGGGTAAAATAGTATGCCCAAATTGCTCCGCCAACTGATACCCGAAAGGGCTGCCGCCCAACGTGGGAATAGATAAGCCACCTGTGGCCACCACCAAAGACTCACAAACTATGGGGCGCCCGTTTACTTCAAGGCGAAAGCCGCTTGCGGTGGCTTCCACGCTAGTGGTGTCTTGATGGGTGCGCAAGGTAACGCCTGCCCATTCACATTCTGTGAGCAGCAAATCTAAAATTGGTTTACTGGAATAATCACAAAAAAGTTGGCTTGGGGCTTTTTCCACCCATTCCACGCCGTGGCGCTCAACCAACTCCAAAAAATCATGGGGTGTGTAGCGCTTCAAAGCAGATATACAAAAGGCAGGGTTGGCGGATAAATAATGTTCTTCGCGCGTGTTTAAATGGGTGAAATTACAACGGCCACCCCCCGACATGAGGATCTTTTTGCCCGGCCTGTTCGCTTTCTCAAGCACCAGCACCTTGCGGCCGCGGTAGCCAGCGGTGGCCGCACACATGAGGCCTGCTGCGCCACCACCGAGCACCACCACATCAACGGTTTCAGTTTTCATTTACTCTCGCTATTTCTTCACAGCTTGCCATGAGATGGCTGCCAAGCATTCCATTGTTGCAATATTTGTACCAGCAAAGCATCACGCAACGCGGGTTTATTCTGGGTAAGGTGCTGCCAACCCACTAGCATAATGTGTAGTTGCACCTTTTCTGGCGGGGTTTGCTTCATCCAATCAGCAAACCAGGTTTTAAGTTCTGCTTGGTGGCCGCGCTCTAGAGCCATGGCCACTAACACGCTGGTTAAAGACAACAAACCAGCCAAATACACTGGCTCCTCTCGCCGCCCCATATACTCGTCTTGTTCTGCGATAAGTAACAGCCACCAGCTGTGAATGTAGTCGATGCATTGCTGTTCGTAATACGGATCGAATAAGCTGCCAGACATATTTTGGCGCTGAAAAAGCACGGGCGTGATCACTAGCACGCCCATTACAACAGCAAAGAGGAGAACAGTAATAACAACTGTGGCTATCATGCGGTGCCGCTATTGGGTGACGCGTTGAATATAAGGCGCCAACTCTTCAAGGTAAACAAACGCCAACTCACGGCGGCGCTGCGACATCGTCACTGCTTGGTAGCGACGGCGTAGGCTCGCGGCCTCTTGTGTGATGGCAACAGGATGTGTTTCTAGCCATTTAAGCACTTCTTTAGCGCCTGCTCTGTCGTTGCACACTAACACCATGTCGCAACCAGCGTGCAAGGCAGCTTCGGCGCGCTGTGCGAAAGAGCCTGCCATGGCTGCACCCGCCATGCCGAGGTCATCGCTAAAAATCACGCCGCGGTAGCCAAATTGCTCGCGCAGAATATCTTGCAACCACACGCTGGAAAACCCAGCAGGTTGTGCATCCACTTCAGGGTACACAATATGCGCAGGCATAATGCCCTGCATGCGGTGCGCTAGTTCTGCAAAGGGAATAATATCGTGCTTCATGATGTCCACCAGCGGGCGCGGATCCACAGGCAGTTCAAGGTGAGAATCGGCCACCACTGAGCCGTGCCCCGGGAAATGCTTGCCCGTGGCTGCCATGCCTGCTAATCGCATGCCATCAATGAAGGCACCGGCCAGCGCTGTTACCGCTGCTGCTTTATGATGAAAACTACGGTTGCCAATAATGGTGCTGGTGTCTTCATCGATATCGAGCACAGGCGCAAAGCTAATATCAATGTCTACATCCAACAACTCCGAGGCCATAAGCTGGCCTAACAAGGTGGCACCATCTAATGCGCGCTCGGGGTTTTCTTCGTATTGCTTACCTAACGCTGCCATGGGCGGCAATTCAGTAAACCCATCGCGGAAACGCTGTACGCGCCCGCCTTCGTGATCCACTGCTAATAAAATATCGCTGCGCTCGGCACGAATAGCCTGCACTAATTGTTGTAACTGCGCTCTATTTTCATAATTACGGGAGAAAAAAATTAATCCACCCACAGCCGGGTGTTGCAGCAGAGTTTTATCTTCTTGTGTTAATTGAGTGCCTTCAATATCAAGCATAACCACCGGTGAGATGGGAAATGACATGTGGTACCTCTGTTTGTGAATACAGTAATTATTATGATCTTGTAATGTTATAACACGATCTTCACTGGGCAGTACGGCGCAACGTGATCAAACAACCACATCACATCTTCGTTGCGCATGCGTATACAGCCGTGAGAATAAGGTTTCCCCATGGGTTCCGTATCCGGTGTGCCGTGTATATAAATGTAACGGCGCATGGTATCTACGTTACCACCTTGGTTATAACCTGGTTCGTTTCCCGCTAGCCACAAAATTCGTGTAAGGATCCAATCTCGTTGAGGGTATTGTGCAGCCAATGCTGGGCTATACACCTCACCGGTAAAGCGGCGCCCAACAAACACGGCACCACTGGGCATACCTGCCCCAATTTTTGCGCGCACACGGTGTTCGCCCAAGGGCGTACCACCACTGCCTTCTTCTTGGTGTGGGCCATTTAAAGCAGTGGAGACGGAAAACACGTGGCGTTGCTGCTCAGCATCTATAAATTCAAGCTCTTGGCGTGCAATAGATATCGTAATATACATGCTTACTAGGATGCCGAATATGGCGCTCGTATACCAGCCACAATAAAGGGCAAAATACGTTGCACCACTTCTGAGAGTGAAACTTGTTCGTTATAGTCTTCCGCGCATATTTGCTGCATGGAGGGCAGCCCTTGCAGCGTAAATATCATCGAACCCAACGCAAAGTGGGTGCGCCAAAACAATTCCATGGGAGGAAGATCTGGCTCGGCAATGGAGAGCAACCCTTGGAAGCGCAGCCATAACCCTAAGTAGCGTTGTTTAAAAAAAGCGCTAAGGTGGTCTTGCGACTGTGTGTAAGCCAAACCGGCTAAACGGAAGAACAACTGCGCACGCTGCTGTTCTTCTTCGGTGTTACCCACCGCTAAGGCGCCCAATACACCCAACAACCATTCAATAGACACTGCATCTGTGTGCTCACCAAGCTGATCAAGCTGTTTATTTAACGCCTCGGTAAAGGGGTCTAAAAAACGCTGAAACACCGCTTGGATTAACGCTTCTTTAGAGCCGAAATGGTAATTAACCGCCGCCAAATTCACCCCTGCTTCGTTGGTAATCGTGCGTAAACTGGTTTCGGCAAACCCCTTTTGCGCGAACAATCTTTCTGCGGCATTCAACAGTTTTTTCGCTGTATCGTGTTGCGACTCCATAGCCCCTCCTTGTTAACAAGTTTTCAAACGTATGTTTTAAACGCTTTTCTGTCAAGCTAACAAAAGCATTGGCTACACTTTAAATTCATCGTCGAGGCGGCTAAAACCAAGGCCCGCGCCTTTATGCACTTTTATTTGCACTGGAATGCGCTCTTTCATCGCCTCAACATGGCTAATAACGCCTATCATTTTGCCTGAGGCGTTTAAGTTATCGAGGGCATTGAGGGCCACATCTAAAGTCTCTGCATCTAAGGTGCCAAAACCCTCGTCTAAAAATAACGATTCGATACGATGTTGGTGGCTCACAATATCAGACAAGGCCACAGCAAGGGACAAGCTCACTAAAAAGCTTTCACCACCAGATAGTGTTGCTGTATCCCGCACTGCGTTAGCTTGCCAAGTATCCACCACTAATAACCCCAATACCGATTTGTTTTGTTCTGCCGGCTGGCGTTGCAGCTGATAACGCCCATGGAAGTTTTTCAGGTGCCTATTAGCCACGTGAATGAGGTGATCTAGCGTTAGCCCTTGGGCAAAGCGGCGGTACACATTCCCATTGGCTGAACCAATAAAGCTATTGAGCTTCTGCCATGCTTTATTAGCCTCTTCTTGCGCGACAATAGCGGCGGCAAGCTCCGCTTTGGCGCTATGTAGTTGTTCATTGTGCTGCAACGTGGTGGTTACGCCGCCTAGTTCTTCAAGGCGTTCGCTAAGCAATTGCTCTTGCTCTGCCAGTTGTTGAGTGAGCGTTGCTGCGTTTTCCTCAGTAAGTGCCTTGGCACTCTCTGTGTCGTATAGCTGTTGGGCATGCGTAAACCGTGATACGGCCTCCTGCTGTGCCTGTTTTAACTGCTCATCTAACTGTTGCAAACGAGCGGCCTCATCCGTACTCAACAAGGCCTGTTGGTAGGCCTCTTCGTTAGCAAAAGCGCTGTTGGCTAACGCTTGTCGCCACTGCGCACCGGCTGCTTGCATGGCCTCAGCGGTGGTGTGTTGCTGTTTCGCCAAGCTATCTAACTGCCCTTGCAAAGTATGCACCTCACCCCGCACCTGCTGAATGTGCTGTGCGAGCTGTTGGTAGGTGTGCTTAGGCTGTTCTACGCTTGGTGGCACCCAATCATTAGCGGCGGCCACGTTTAAAGCCAGCCAAGCTTGCTCGGCATCGGTGCACCGCTCTTGCCAGGCTCTAGCGTTGCCCTCTAAGGTGTGCAACGTTTGCCGTTCTGCCTGCAGCCATTGCTCTTGTTGCTGCCAAGCGGCCCATGCTTGCTCTTGTTCGGCAAACCATTGTTGCGGTTCACTGGGCCAACTATAACCAAGGGCTTGTAAATCTTTCTTCAGGGCCTGTTCAGCTAAATACAGCGCCACCTCTTCATCTTTTTGCTCGCGCTGCAGTTCTGTAACGCGCTCAGAGCGGTGGCGGTTTTCCTCTTGTGCTCGCTCCACTTTGGCTTGCTGATGTTGCAATACTTCTTCAGCTTGTTGCGTGGCTTTGCGCAGCGCTTCAAGCTTTATGCGTTGTTGGCGTAAGGCTGCCAGTGCAGCTTGAGCTTGCTGCTGTTCTGCTTGCCATTCTTGTTGCCACTCTGTGAAACGGGTGGCGTTGAGGGCCGTTAATTCAACATGAACGAACTGCGCCAACCAACTGCTGAGTTCTTTTTCTTGCTGCGCTAGCTGGGTGTTGCCCTGGCTAATATCTGCTTGTGCGTTCGTAATACGCTCTTCCAAGCGTGATTGCTCAGCACGCTGTTGCTGCAAGGCTTCGCTCTGCACGCGCCATTGCTTCTGTAGTTCGGCCAATTTTTGCTCTGATGCTTGCGGCGTGCGTGCTTTATAATGCTGCACACTTGGGTGCTCTGTGGCGCCACACAGTGGGCATGGTGTGTCGGGGGCTAACTTGTCGCGATACGCACTAAGAGCTTGAATGTCGCGCTCTAAGGCAACAATGTGCTCTTGTTGCGCCACCATCTCTTCAGCTTGCTGTTGTGCTTTTTCAGTGGCTTCCACCTTCAGCAACAACTGCTCAAGCGCTGCTTTCGCCACACGCAGTTGCTCTTGGCGTTGTTGCTGCTGCTTTGTTTCATGTTGCCACCGCTGCCACACTTGTGCAGCCGCCTCCACCGCCAGTACGGTGCTATTGGCGTGGTTATGTTGGTTTAACCAATGTTCTTCGTCGCCGGCACTCAACAGCCCTTGCCAGGCTTGCTCAGCTGCTGCTTCTTGTTCTTTAGCCGTGTTAGCTTCTTCCTGTAACGCCGCTAGTTTCTTTTCTTGATGGCGAATCCTATCCACTTGCTGCCGGTTGTAATCCTGTGAAGTGGCCAAACGATGTTTCAAGGTTTCAATGGCCTGCCCATGTTGTTCTAGTTGGCTAAACTTATCACGCCACAAACGCAGGTATTCACCTAACTTAGCGCGGTAAGCATGCGCCTGCCTTTCCTCTTCACAGTGCTGAATGGCGGCGGCACACTGCTCGGTTTTCTGGGTTGCTGAAGCAAGGGCTTGTGCGGCCACCTGCCATTGCTGCCACTGCAACTGTTGCCATTCAGTTTGGGCTTGCTGTTGCTCTGCCATACGGCTTTGCTGCTCAGCCAGCAACGTTTGATGGTGAGTTTGGTGCTGCGCCACTGTTTTCCACAGCGGTTCTATTTGCTGCGCCAAGCCATGTTGCTGCAGTGCTGCTAAGGAAGCTTTAGCCGCTTCGATATCTTGCTCTACTTTTGTTTTGTTGGCGGTGGCACGGTGCACGGCTTGTGCTAACTCATCCACCTTCACCCGCCATTGATGCTGTTCGCGCAGGTTTTTTTGAGTTGTCTGTAACTGATTACGAGCTGTTTCTAATTGCTGTTGCTTGGTTTTGAGTTGCTGAATTTCTTCATCACTGAGTAATTGTACCCCTGATAATTCAGCGCGCTTGAGTGCTAGTTGCTGTTCTTCTTCTTTAAAGCGTTGGTACACCTGCTTAGAAATATCAGCGTAAATACCTGTGCCCGTCATACGTTCGAGCAACTCTGCACGCTCACTTTCATTGGCTTCTAAAAACGCCGCAAAACTGCCTTGGGCCAAGAGCATAGAACGGGTAAAACGATCAAAGTCCAACCCTGTGATGGCTTCCACCGCCGCCACTTTTTCGCTCAGTTTATCCACTTGGTAAGTGCCATGTAGCTCTTTTAAATAAGCACTAGGCTGCTGCAAATTGCCCTCGGGATTATTACGCGCACGGCGCTGGCTCCAGTGCGCGCGGTATTGTTTGCCCGCAGCGACAAACTCCACCTCCGCGAAACAGCTTGCGGTTTGGCGCGTCATAATTTCGTTGTTGCCGGCTGTTACAGCACCTAAGCGAGGCGTGCGATGGTATAGCGCTAAACAAATGGCATCGAGCAAAGTGGATTTACCCGCCCCTGTGGGGCCAGTAATGGCAAACAAATTGGTATCCGTAAATGGCGCCTCACGAAAATCGATGTTCCATTCACCTTTTAGCGAGTTAAGGTTCTCAAAACGTAACGATAAAATCTTCATTCTGCTGCCCCCGCTCTCACGCTGGCCACCACTTCATCGTGTAATCGTGTGAGCTGTTCTGCTTCTCCTTCTGCCAACTCTTCTAAAGCTAAACGCCGTGCAAACACTTCTTCTGGGCTTAATTCCGCCAGCGTTTCTTGAGCTTCACTTTGCAACTGAGCTTGCGCTGCTTCCTGCACACGCATAATGCGCAGCACTTCCACTGGTTTATCTTCTAACACGCGTTCTAAGCGTTGCTGTAAATCCGTGAGGTAACCGTCCTCGGTTACCTGAAGCTCTAACCAAACGGTAGGCACATGTTCGGGTGCCTGAACTTGTTCTAATTGCGCTTCGATGTGATGTAAATTGCCTTTCAACACTTGCATGGGTTGATGCAAAGGGATCGGTACCGATGTAAAACTCAGTGCTTCACCGCCACCACATTCCACCAAAGTCACTTCTTTTTGTGTGTTCACTTCATCAAAACTCAATGGAATGGGCGAGCCGCTGTAACGAAAACAAGGGTTGCTGCCCACCTTTTGCGGGCGGTGAATATGGCCAAGTGCTAAGTAATCAAACGCTGGAAATGCATCACTGGGGAAAGTTTTTAGCGTTCCCACATAAATATCGCGCACAGATTCTGATACTGAAGCGCCAAAAGTAGTGAGATGCCCTGTTCCAATAATGGGTAAAGGCTTGCCCATGGTTTGTGCTCGTGCTTCTGCAGCGGCATACACGGCACCATAGTATTGCTGTATTTGCTGCTGCAACGCCATTTCGATGTCAGCGCTTTGCATGCCTGCTCGTATGCTCACCACATCGCGAGGACGAATAAAGGGCAACGCACACAATAGCGCGGCTACCTCGCCCTCAGCATTGGTAAGGGGCAAAACAAGGTCAGCAGGGTTTTCGCTGATGGCTGGCACCACATGCACCCCAAAACGTTTAAACAGGTTTTGGCTTTCCGATAGCATGGCCACTGAATCATGGTTGCCGCCCAACACAATGAGTTGGCAGCCCACATCGGCCATACGTTCCACCACATCGTGGTATAGCCGGCGGGCGTAACTAGGCGGTGTACCAGTATCAAAAATATCCCCTGCCACAATCACCGCATCCACTTTTTCTTCTTTCACCTTGGCGAGTAGCCAAGCAAAAAAAGCTTCATGTTCCGCGGCGCGGCTTTTGCCCATAAAATGCTGGCCTAGGTGCCAATCAGAGGTGTGTATAAAACGAAAACGAGGGCTCATACAAAACATGTTCCTTCACAAAAAAATACAGCCATGATGGGCACAAATGCTATCACAGCTGTATTAAAGGTTTTTGTGTTGTAGAAAAACTAGAGGTTTTCCACGAACTTATGCTTTTCTTCTAAGGAAGGCACTAGCTCCGAGTGGGTGCGGCTCAACAGTCGGAAAGCTTCATCCACATCATCGGTTAAATGAAACAAAGCGGTGTCTTCTGGGCTAATGTAGCCGCCTTCCACCAAGGTATTTTCCAGCCAGTCTACTAAACCGCGCCAATACTCGGTGCCGTAAAGCACAATGGGAAAGCGTTTAATTTTTTTTGTTTGCACCAAAGTGAGTGCTTCGAACATTTCATCGAGGGTGCCAAAACCGCCTGGAAACAACACAAAGCCGCAGGCGTATTTAACAAACATAAGCTTGCGCAAAAAGAAATAGCGGAAATTAATACTGATATCTTGGAAAGCGTTGGCGTTTTCTTCACGCGGCAATTTAATATTTAGGCCAATAGAGGATGCGCCCTTGCCATAAGCGCCACGGTTACCCGCTTCCATAATGCCGGGGCCGCCGCCTGTTAATACGTTAATGCCGGCTCGCGATAACCTTTCTGCTAAATCGTGAGCGGCTTGGTAGTAAGGGGAACTCTCTGGCAACCGCGCACTGCCGTATAAGGTAACGGCGGGCCCTAAGTCCACCAATTTTTCTATGCCATCTACCAGTTCAGATTGAATGCGCAATACACGCCATGATTCTCGGGTTCTTTTTACATCCATGCTTGTTTTCACACATAAAAATATGGCGCCCTATTAGAGCGCCAATGTTGCTGTTATTTTTTAGCAGGGGCTTTTTTCTTCGCCGGTGCCTTCTTCTTGGCAGCCGCCTTTTTCTTTGGCGCAGCCTTGCGTTTGGCTTTCGCCTTAGTGGCCACGGCCCACTTGCCATCATTGTATTCGGCCGTCCAACCTGTGGGTTTTCCATCCACTTCAGTGCGCACATAATGCTCACCGGTTTTACGGCGGAAACGAACCACAGTTTTGTTGCCCTTATCATCTTCCACAGGGGCTTCAGCTAAGAAGGCAAACTTTGGATCAAGTTGTTCTTTAACAGTTAGAATTTCTTCTACCAAGGGCGCTCTGGTTTCACGGTTTTTAGGAAACTGACTTGCTGCCAAGAATATTCCTGCCGCACCATCGCGTAGCAAATAGTGGTCATCCACGGTTTCACACTTTAGGTGTGGCATGGGGATAGGATCCACCTTGGGAGGTGCAGGTTTACCACTGCGCAATAATTTACGCGTGTTGGTGCATTCCTCATTGGTGCACTTGAAGTACTTACCAAAGCGGCCATCGCGCAATTGCATTTCACTGCTGCATTTATCGCACTCTAAGGTTTCACCCTCGTACCCCTTAATGCGGAACGTGCCCTCTTCCACTTCAAAACCAGCACAGTCTGGGTTGTTACCACACACGTGCAGCTTGCGTTTTTCATCAAGCAAATAGCTATCCATGGCCACATTACATTTGGGGCAACGACGACGCTGGCGATGTTGCAACGCCACCGCATCTTCATCATCCACATCAATGGCTTCATCACCAGAGGTGAGGTTCATGGTTTGTGTGCAACGTTCTTTAGGCGGCAAGCTGTAGCCCGAACAACCTAAAAACACCCCCGTGGACGCTGTACGAATTTGCATCGGGCGGCTACAGGTGGGGCACTCGATATCTGTTTCTGTGGGCGTGTTGCTACGCATGCCCCCTTCTTCAGCATCTGCTTTCGCTTTTTCTAGTTGCTCTTTGAAATCACGGTAGAAATCATCGAGAGCATCGCGCCAATGCACTTCTCCGGCGCCAATTTTATCCAGGGTTTCTTCCATGCGGGCCGTGAAATCGTAATCCATTAAATCAGAGAAAGATTCCATCAACCGTTCGGTAACAATGTCACCCATTTTTTCAGCGAAGAAACGGCGCCCTTCTGTGCGCACATAGCCTCTATCTTGGATAGTAGAAATAATAGAGGCATAGGTAGAAGGCCTACCAATACCGCGTTTTTCAAGCTCGCGCACTAGGCTGGCTTCGTTGTAACGTGCAGGCGGCTTGGTAAAGTGCTGCGTATTGTCGATTTTCACAATATTAAGCACGTCGCCTTTTTGTAAATCTGGCAGCACGGTATCTTTGCCGCCTTGAGGCATCACGCGCGTCCACCCATCAAACTGCATGATACGGCCGTTGGCTTTAAGCTCGTAATCGCCCGCTTGCGCTGTAATGGTGCTGGCTAAGTAACGCGCCGGCGGTAGCTGACACGCAATAAAACGGTTACGGATAAGTTCGTATAAACGCTTAGCATCGGGCTCCATGTCGCCGAGCAGCTCAGGGCTAATGTTCACTTGCGAAGGACGAATAGCTTCGTGCGCCTCTTGCGCCCCTTCACGGCTAGAGTAGTAATTGGGCTTGTCAGGCAAATACTGGCTGCCAAGTTCTGCTTCAATCCATTTACGGCATGAGGTAATAGCGTCCGCACTTAAGTTGGTAGAGTCGGTACGCATATAAGTGATATGCCCCGCTTCATATAAACGCTGCGCTAGCATCATGGTTTTCTTCACGCCAAAACCTAAACGGTTACTGGCTGTTTGCTGCAACGTAGAAGTAATAAAAGGTGCAGGAGCTCTGGAAGTGGTGGGCCTATCTTTACGCTCCACCACTGTCATCGCGCCGAAAGCCGCTAGCGCCTTTTCGTGGGCCTTGGCGTCTTTCTCATTATCTGGACGGTATTTTTCCCCTGCGTGTTTTTCTACCTGCAGGCGTACTTCTTCCTCTGTGGGCGCTTTCGTATCGGTGTGCATTTCCCAATATTCTTCGGGAATAAAAGCACGAATTTCGCGCTCACGTTCAACCACTAGTTCTACTGCTACGGATTGCACTCGGCCCGCGGATAAACCACGAGCAATTTTGCTCCACAACAAGGGCGACAACATAAAGCCCACTACACGGTCTAAGAAACGGCGCGCTTGCTGAGCTTGCACTTGGTTCATATCCAAGCTCACAGGCTTTTCAAACGCTTCCGCAATGGCCTTCTTCGTGATTTCGTTAAACACCACGCGATCGTAACGAGCAGGATCGCCGCCAATCACCTCTTTTAAGTGCCACGCAATGGCCTCACCTTCTCTATCCAAGTCCGTGGCGAGGTAAATGCGATCGGCTTTTGCCGCCAAGCTTTTTAGCTCGCTAATTACTTTTTCACGGCCGGGCAGGATTTCGTACGTGGCTTCCCAACCGTTTTCAGGGTCTACCCCAATACGGCGAATAAGTTGGCGCTGCGCTCGCTCTTCACGATATTTTGCTCGTTCCTCGGGCGCCATGGCACGGGTTTTCGCCGCTTCCTTTGCCCGCTCTGCAGGCGTGGTACGGCTACCACCCCCAGTGGGCAGATCACGTACGTGTCCCACACTGGACTTCACAATAAAATCATCCCCAAGAAAGCGATTAATAGTGCGCGCTTTAGCTGGAGATTCCACTATCACTAAAGATTTAGCCATCGGTTATTTATTCTCAAAACTGTGTTTAGGTGTGTTGTTGTCGTTAAAAAGCTATATCACACTAAGCAAAAGCGGCCTATTTACGCAAGCAAATGGTGCAAAGGTCAAGCTTTTCATTTTTCCAGGCCCTATTTTGCTGCTTATTTCAGCACTTTCTAAGAAAAGCTCAAGCAATGTTTTTGCGCGTACCCTCATATTGTGCTACACCGTAACTAACCACCTTAAGGAGTTTCAAGATGACAGACACTTACCAAACACTGCTTGTAGCCATTGATGGCAGCGATGATTCCGCCTTAGTCCTTCAACGCGCTTTAAGCGTGGCACATGGCCAGGGAGAGCGTCTACATGTATTGCATGTTATCGAACCTTTAGCCCTCGCATACGGTGCCGATGTGCCTATCGATGTTACTGATTTGCAAAACAATCTTATTGATCAAGCCAGAGATAGAATCAACAAGATGATTGCAGAGCTACCCATTCCTGCCGAGCAAGTATATGTGGAGCTTGGCGCCATCGAAAAAACCATTCACGTTAAGGTGGAAGAACTCAACGCCGATGTGGTGGTGATGGGCAGCCACATGCGTGGCGGTTGGGGCATGCTGCTTGGCAGTACCGCTCGCGGTGTATTACCAGGTTCAAAATGCGACGTGCTAGCAGTAAAAGTTGGTAACAAATAATTTTTTCGCCCCTAACACTAGGGGCCTTCACGCCCTCTTTCCTTCGTAGCGCTCACCTAGCAAGCACTGTTCAAAACAACACTGTTCTTTATGACAGTGCCTTGCTACACTCATTTCTAGCTAATCGCTTACGTTTAAAGAGGGCATTCTCATGCGTGAACCACTGACATTCAAGCAGCAGCAAATATTAGATTTCATTTGCGAATTCCAAGAAGACAATGGTATGGCTCCCACCCGAGCTGAAATTGCACTAAAAATGGGCTACAGCTCCAAAAATGCAGCCTCAGACCATCTGCGCGCCTTAGCTAGAAAAGGCTATATACACTTGCACTCCGACCGCTCACGAGGCATCCAAGTGTTGGTGGAGGAAGAGGACACCTACGAGCTGCCCGTTATCGGCCAAGTGGCCGCGGGGGTGCCCATTGAAGCCATAGAGAATGTTGAACGCACGGTGCCAGTGCCCGAAGGTTTGTTTAAGCGTCGCCCCACTTACTTACTAAAAGTACGCGGCGATAGTATGAAAGATTTGGGTATTTTAGAGGGCGATCTCATCGCCGTGCGCAGCACACGCGTAGCTAACTCTGGCGATATTGTTGTGGCGCGCATTGGTGATGAAGTAACCGTTAAAACGCTGAAGTTAATGCATGATAAAGCGGCACTTATTCCGGCCAACGAAGATTACCAACCGCTCATCGTACCTGCCGATGAACTCGTTATTGAAGGCACTTTCATCGGCTTAATTCGTGATATTAGCTGAGGGTTTACATGCAGCAGTATATCGATATCGGCGTTAACTTAGCCGACGAGCAATTTGATCAAGATCGGCCGCAAGTGCTAGAACGTGCCCGCGAAGCGGGCGTATGCCAACAAATTATTATTGGCAGCTGTTTAAGCAGCAGCGAACAGGCTATCGCTTATGCTGAACAAGAAGAAGATTTGTTTGCCACAGTGGGCGTACACCCCCACGACAGCAAGCATTACTCAAGCGAACAAGAGAGTGAACTAATAGCCATGGCGCGCCACCCTAAAGTGGTGGCTTGTGGTGAGATGGGGCTAGATTTCTGCCGTGACTACTCGCCGCGTCCGCAACAGGAAAGTGCTTTTACAGCCCAGTTAGCGTGGGCCGCTAGCAGCGTTAAAAAGCCTGTTTACTTACACGAACGCGATGCCTTTGAGCGTTTTGAACCCATTTTAAAAGAGTTTCGTGACCACTTGCCCGCCGCCCTTGTGCATTGCTTTACAGGCAGCAAAGCGGCGTTGTACGCCTACTTAGATTTAGATTGCTACATTGGCATTAGCGGTTGGGTGTGCGATGAACGTCGCGGCAAGCCCTTGCAAGCCTTAGTGCCGCATATTCCACTTAACCGCCTAGTGGTGGAAACCGATGCGCCCTACCTTATTCCACGCAACTTGCCCAACGCACCGCCTGTTAAACGCCGCAACGAACCCAGTTTGCTACCCTGGATAGCACAACAAGTGGCGGCACTACGCCCTGAAAGTGAAGAGCAAGTGCTCACCCAATTGCTGGCCAACAGCCGCACCTTATTTGCCCTACCCAGTGCTTAAAAGCTGATATGGCCGTTAGCGAAACGCTTGGTGCAAATCTAGCAAGCTGAACGGCCACTTTAGCTCTGTTTGCTTAATTTTCACCACAGGAATAATCTCGCCGTACTGCTCTATAAGAGCATCATCTTCAGCAATATCTATCGCTTCAATCGTCCAACCACGAGGCATTACTTGCGCTAACAAGGCCTCTGCCTCATCGCATAAATGGCACCCTAATGTGGTGTACAACAATACGGTTTGGGCCTCTGTGCTCATCCTGCCTCCTAATTAGCTCTTATGACGAATGGCAAAACAATAATGAATTTTGTTGTTGCGGGCGAAATCAGGTGGAATGCTCCAGCGCGTAATATCTTCCACCTCAAAATGCTCGGCAATGCTGTCGTCTAGTTGGAAACGGCGGAAGTTGCATGAAAAATACAACACGCCATCACTGTGCAAATGCTGCATGCATTTCTCAATGAGTGCCACGTGGTCGTTTTGAACCGAGAAATCCTTGCGGCCAGTGCTGTTAGAAAAAGTGGGAGGGTCGCAGAAAATCACATCAAATTCATCTCTGCACTCATATAACCAGCTAATTACATCTGCACGCACCATTTGATGCTGCGCCAACGCAATGCCGTTCGCCGCTAAATTATTGCTAGCCCAATCTAAATATTTTTTCGATGTATCCACAGTAATGCTACGCCGTGCTCCACCTAACGCCGCTTGCAAGGTGGCAACCCCCGTGTAGCCAAATAAATTCAGAAAACGTTTACCCCGCACAATCCCCTCAGAGAAAAACAAGCGTATGGGGCGATGGTCTAAAAACAACCCTGTATCAAGGTAGTCTTTCAAGTTTACTAGCACCCGTGCGCGGCCTTCTTCCACCACACGAAACTCACCCGCTTGGCTCACTTTCTCGTATTGTTCTGTGCCTTTTTGTTGGCGCCGAGTACGAATAAACACTTGCTCTCGGTGCACCCCTAGCGCTGCCCGCACCGCCATCAGTGCCCAAGAGCGCCGTTGTTTGGCCACGGCTTCTGAAATGGTTTTCGGCGGTGCAAATTCATTCACTAATACCGCATCGCCATACACATCCACAGTGATGTTGAATTCAGGCAAATCGCGGTCGTACAAACGGTAAGCTTGGGTGCCACTTTGCTCTAACCAGCGGCGCAATTGACGGCTGTTTTTACGTAACCGGTTCACCATTGGCTGGGCTTCGGGCGGCACCTCAAACGCCAACTCACCCATTGCTTGCAAGGGCATTGCAAGTGGGCGTGTGAGCGGTGTTAAACGGCGCAAATACACTTGGAAGGGCCCGTTTTTAACGCGCCAGCTGTCTTCCATTTGCATGCCCACGCGGTCTAGCACTTCAGCTTGGCTAGCCACCATCAGCACCTGCCATTGGCTAGCATAACGAGCCAAGGTGCGGCCGAGCGCATAATATAGCCAGCCAGCTTGCTCCTGCTCCTCTAGCCGCTCGCCCCATGGCGGGTTAGTAACCACGAAACCTTGTTCAGCCACAAAATCATCGCGGTTGAGGTCTGCTAATTGGCGACGTGCAAACGAAATGGCATCCCCTACCCCTGCACGGTGCGCGTTTTCTTGCGCAGCTTGAATTGCACTGTGCTCGCTATCAAACCCTTGAATGGAAAGCCCAGGGCGCGAAGACAAACGTTGTTGCTCGGCTTCGCTCACTAATGCCTGCCAATCTGCTTCGCTCACCGCCGGCCACGCTTGAAAGCCATGGTGCTCACGCAGCAACCCCGGCGCATGGTGCAACGCCATGCCTGCTGCTTCAATGAGTAAGGTGCCGCTGCCGCAAAAAGGATCCACCAACACAGGGGCTTGTTCTAAAGCTAACGGCCATTCCAATGCCCACAGCATGGCTGCCGCCAATGTTTCACGAATAGGTGCCGCACCGCTCGCTAAACGATAGCCACGGCGCTGCAATGTGTCGCCGCTTAAATCCACATATAAAGCGGCGCTGTCTTTATTCAGCACCACACGCAAACACAGCGCATCCTGCGGCGTTCGCTGCACACCCAAATGGCTCGGCTGCATGTTCATCAAGCGCTGGCGGCTAATACGATGATCGCCCTTTACAAAACGGCCATGTTCCACCACCCAGTGCACGGGCAACCCACGCTCGCCCCAATAAGCCCAATCCATATCTTCTAAGAGGGTTGGCAACACATCAAAAGGATCCCCCTTCACTGTGTTGATTGGTAACAACACCCGCTCAGCAATGCGCGACCACATGCAAATACGAAGCGCCGTGTCGGCACTTCCGGTAACAGTTACAGCAGCACCACCTTGTTCTGTGGCGGCCAACCCTAAATGGGTAAGCTCTTTTGTTAACAAAGGGGCCAAGCCCGGCATGCAAGTAACGATAAATTCCATAACTTTCTCTATTTGTTTTGCGCTGTAAGGCCCTATTTACAAGGGCTCTAGAAAAACGTTCTCAATATGGTCGATGAATGGCATCAATTTAACAACTTAAACTCGACTCTGCTTTCAAGCTGTGGCAATACTGTACTCAGCTTTAATGCTTCAGCGAGCATTGATGCTTGTAGTTTCAACTGAATTCGCTGTGCTATACGCAAGAGGAAACAGTACATGAAAAGACAAAAACGTGACCGTGTTGAGCGCGCCTTTAATCGTGGCTACCAAGCTGGCCTCACCGGCAGATCTAGCGACACCTGCCCTTTCGATGAAATCACAGTTCGTGCTAGCTGGATCAATGGCTGGCGTGAAGGCAGAGTCCACAACATTCACGGCTACACTGGCGTGGCCAGTGTGCAGCATCTAAAAGTTTAATCCACTAACACAACAATAAAGGAACGCTGATAGCAGTAAAGCAGTGGCCATGTGCGCCACTGCTTTTTTATTGCTTTTACCAGGCTTTCGCCGCTGCGTGAATTAGCTTAGGGCCTTGATAAATAAGGCCGGTGTAAATTTGCACTAGCTCTGCACCCAGTGCTTTTTTCTCCAGTGCATCGGCAGCACTTTGAATGCCGCCCACACCAATAACCGGCACCTTACCGCCCAACTGCTCCACCATTACTTGCAAGGCGTGGTTTGCTTTCGCTTTCACCGGCGCACCACTTAAACCACCCTGTTCGTTGCCGTGGCGTAAATGCTCCACTCCCACTCTGTCTAAGGTGGTGTTGCTCACGATAATGCCGTCCATGCCATGCTCCACAAAAGCGGTGGCCATGGCAGCAAAGGCCTCATCGTCATTATCTGGCGCAATTTTAATCACCAAAGGCACGCGGCGGCCACTGTTTTGGTCTAGCTGGGTTTGGCGTTCACGCAATGTAGACAACAGGCGTGCTAGTGCATCACCGTGCTGCAAGGTGCGCAACCCTTCTGTATTAGGCGAAGAAACGTTCACCACCACATAGCTGGCTTCGCTGTGCACGCGGTCTAAGCAGTACAAGTAATCGTCCACCGCGTTTTCCATGGGCGTGCTCGCGTTTTTACCAATGTTAATGCCAAGCACACCTTCATAGCGGCGCTTGCGCACAGCATCCATGAAATAGTCGATGCCGTGGTTGTTGAAACCCATGCGGTTAATAATGGCATTTGCCTGCGGCAGCCTAAACAACCGCGGTTTAGGGTTACCCGCCTGTGCCTTCGGCGTTACCGTACCCACCTCAATAAAACCGAAACCCAGCTCGGCGAGGCCATCAATACAATCGGCGTTTTTATCTAGCCCTGCCGCCAGCCCCACAGGGTTGCGAAAAGTGAGCCCCATCACGTTCACCGGTTTATCAACGGTTTTGCAGGGATACAACTTACCAGCCCCTTTACGCAAAGCAGTGAGGGTTAAATCATGGGCAGTTTCTTCAGGCAGGGTGAAAAATGCGGGACGGGCTAAACGATATAACATGCAGAGGCTCCTATTTCAGCGAAGCGGTAGTATAAACCACTGGGGCGGGAAAGTGATGTGTTAAGAAAAGACAAAGCCGCCCTAAAGGCGGCTTTTGCTCAAGAACGGCTGTTTAAGCAGCGGGGGCTAACAATTGCGTTAACACGTCGCGGCTTTGTTTCGACAGTTTACCTTGGCCTAATTGCTCCAAGTGCTGCACCAGCAGCTGGCGTTGCGGTGACGGCAAACGTTGAATACCCATTACGGCACTTAACAAGCGCGCCGCCATTTGCGGGTTCAGTACATCAAGCCGTGCCACGCCTTCGCACCACAGCGCATAACCAGCGCCATCTTCACGGTGAAAAGCCACCGGGTTGTGTTGCCCAAACTGCCCCAACACAGCGCGCACACGGTTAGGGCTCGTCCATTCAAACTGCTCGTGCTGCAATAAAGCAGCCACTTGCTCCACCGTATCGGCCGCAGGCCGTGTAGCTTGCACCGCAAACCACATGTCCATCACCAAAGGTTCCGGCAGCGCTGCTGTGTAGGCAGCTGCTAGCATTGCTTCTGCGCCAACCCCTTGTTGGTGCCATAACAAACGCAAGGCATCAGCCCGTTCTGTCATGTTATCTGCTTGCTCATACAAGCGCTGTAGCTGTGCATCGAGCCCCTCTGCCTCAGCGGCAGTTAAATATTGCAGCGCCACGCGCTGTAAATCACGACGGCCCACGCTGGCCACGTCCACCGCGTAAGCGGCTTTATCGGCAGGTAGAACACAGGCCTGCCACGCTGGCACCAACGCTTTACCCATAGCAGCGGCCAATGCTTGGCGGCGTGCATGAAGGGCATGATAATCCACCGGATTAAGGGCAGCTCCCAACTCATTCACGCTAGGCAGTTGCAGCAAGAGTGCTGTTAGCGCCTCCTGCCCCTTCGCTTCCGCCAACAATTGCTGCGCAAGCGCCACCAGAGGCTCCACTAATGCAGTGTCGTTATCTACGATGGCACGGTGATACAACTGCTGAGCAGCTTCCCAACGCACATAGCCATCCGTGTCGTTTTGCACCAACGCCACCAATTGCGCCACGCTGTAATCATAGTGCAAGGCCACGGGGGCAGAAAAACGACGCAACAATGAAGGCGTTGGCTTTTCCGCCAGCGCCCAACTGCGGCTTTCTGTGCCCTCCGTTATTTCCCACACGCACTCTTCGCTGCCGGCTTCATCGAGCGCCACCGGGGCACCGTTGCCGTCTAATAGCGCCATGCGCAACGGAATAACATAAGGCGCCTTGTGCGGCTGACCCGGCGTAGGCGCGGTATGTTGCGTAACCGTTAAGGTATAAACGCCCTCTGCATAGCTATCGGTAACGGTGAGGTGCGGCGTGCCCGCCTGCGTATACCAACGTTTAAACTGCTGCAAAGAGCGGCCACCCGCTTCTTCCATGCAGGCAATAAAGTCTTCCACCGTCACTGCTTGGCCGTCAAAGCGCGTGAAGAATAAATCAGCGCCACGTAAAAACGCCTCTTCGCCCAGTAGCTCCCACTGCATGCGCACTAGCTCTGCGCCTTTTTCATAGGTGGTGGCCGTGTAAAAATTATCGATGTCGCGATAGCTGCTCGGCAACACAGGGTGTGCCAACGGGCCTTGATCTTCAGGAAACTGCGTTGCTTTTAATAGCTTTACGTCTTCCACACGCTTTACCGCTGCGTCATTGCTGTCTTCACAAAAGCGCTGCTCGCGGAACACGGTAAAGCCTTCTTTTAAACTCAGCTGAAACCAATCACGGCAGGTAACTCGGTTGCCCGACCAGTTATGAAAATACTCGTGCCCAATAACGGCTTCCACGCGCTGAAAACCTTGGTCGGTGGTGGTGTCTTGATGTGCTAACACACAGGCGGTATTGAAAATATTCAGGCCTTTGTTTTCCATGGCGCCTAAATTGAAATGGCTAACGGCCACCACCATGTATAAATCTAAGTCGTAAGACAGCCCATACACTTTTTCATCCCACGCCATGGAAGCTTTTAACGAAGCCATGGCGTGTTCTAGTTTCGGCAAATCACGTTCTTCGGCGTATATTTTTAAGGCCACGTCGCGGCCTTCTGCCGTGGTGTAAGAAGAGGCCAAACAAGCAAGATCACCCGCCACCACAGCAAACAAATAGCTTGGCTTTGGATAAGGGTCTTCCCACTTTGCCCAGTGTTGAGTGCCCTCTTTACCCTCGGCTACTAAATTACCGTTGGCGAGCAACAAGGGGTAAGCCGCCTGCTCTGCCCATAAAGTAACGGTGTAACGGCTTAACACATCGGGGCGGTCGGGAAAGAAAGTAATGCGGCGAAAGCCTTCTGCTTCACATTGTGTGCAATACATGCCATTGGACATATACAACCCTTCAAGCGCCGTATTAGCGCTAGGGTCAATAGTAACCACCGTGTGTAACTCACAGCGTTCTGGCAAGCCAGACACCACTAGCATGTCGTCGGCGTAGTGATACTGCTCCGCGGCTAAGGGTTTGCCATCCACTGCAATGCTTTTCAGCGTTAACCCCACGCCATTAAACTGCATGGTGTCGCTGCTACCCTGGCGCACCAGTTGCAAGCGCGCCTCCACCTGGGTGGCGCTTGGGTGCAAATGAAAAACAAGATCGGTGTGGGTAACGGTGTAAGCAGCAGGGGCGTAATCTTCGAGGCGTACTAAGTCGTCAGTCAACTTTTAACTCCGTTGCATTTTGCACCACAGCGCTGTCCGCTTCTTGCTGTTTTAACTGGCTTTGGCAGCCAGCGGGTAAATAGCCCGTGCGCTCTTGTTCAGGAATATTGTTTTTAATTTCCCAAGCAATTACTGCCTCAAGGCTTAAAGCACGCTGCTCATCAGTAAGCTGCCTGCCATCTGGCCAGCGGCCTGTGGCAATGCTGTTACGCATGTTTTCCCATACTTCTACAGTCATGCTATTCACTAAGGATTCAAACGTACGCTGATCTGACATGTGTTACTCCTAAATGCTCTTTGTTACGAGCCTAAACGGCTACTCCATCCTAATTTTGATCGGCAAGCCTCATAGAAATCGTGGCCTGGCGGGTGCAGCAGCATGAGTTGCTTTGATTTTTTACGCACATACACCACATCGCCTTGTTCAACGCGCAAGCCCTCTTGCCCGTCACAACTCACTAACGGCATTAATTGGTCAGTGGTGATTTTTAATTTGATTTCGCTGTTGCCTTCCACCACTAAAGGGCGGCTGCTTAAGGTGTGTGGGTTCAAAGGCACCATCACAATGGCATCAAGCTTGGGATGCATAATGGGGCCACCACCGGCCAAGGCATAAGCTGTGGAACCTGTAGGCGTGGAAATAATTAAACCGTCTGAACGTTGGTTATAAACAAATATACCGTCGATAGACATCTCGAATTCAAGCATGTGCACGCTATCACCAGAGAGCAACACCACATCGTTCAGTGCTGTGCCTTCTCCAATAATGCTGCGGCCACGCCGTACTTCCATGTGTAATAAAAAACGGTACTCGGTGGTGTAATCACCGCGTAACACTTGCTCCACTTTCTCTTCGAGTTCTTGCGGTGAGATATCCGTTAGAAAACCTAAGCGGCCGCGGTTAACGCCCAGCACCGGCACCTGTGAACCGGCAAAGGTACGCCCTGCACTGAGCAAGCAGCCATCACCACCCACTACCACCACTAAATCGCAACTTTCCACCATTTGTTTGCGGGTGGCCATTTGCAAATTAGGGTTACCGAGGTCCTCACCAACCCTATCTTCAAGGATCACATCGCAGCCACGTTGCTTTAAAAACGCAATGAGCTGACGGGTGGTTTCTAACGCCTGATCGCTGTTAGGGCGCGCTACCACGCCAATTTTTCGAAACTTTGTCTTCACCTAAAGCCCTTCTGTGTGGCAAAACAACAAATAGATAATACCTTGTTCGCACCAAAACAATGCAAAGCACAAGGATAAAGCACAAGGGCTGTAACGTCATCATTGAAAAAGGAATGGCAGGAATAGTAAATAACTAGAAAGAAAAAGCCCCGAGATGTTACCATCTCAGGGCTTTTGTTTGGCGGAGTGGACGGGACTCGAACCCGCGACCCCCTGCGTGACAGGCAGGTATTCTAACCAACTGAACTACCACTCCGAGTCTTGCACTTTCTCTTACGAGAAAAATTTGGTGGGTGGTGACGGGATCGAACCGCCGACCCTCTGCTTGTAAGGCAGATGCTCTCCCGGCTGAGCTAACCACCCTTGGGAAGTGGTGGCCATTATAGGGAACCAGTTTTGTGCGTCAACATCTTTTTTTCATCTTTTTGATCGTTCGCTTAAAAATAACACTAAATGCTCTATTTTTAAGCTAAATCGTTCTTTTTACGCTTCTTTTTCGGTTTTATCGATAAATTCCCTAGCGGCCTCTATAGTGGCGAAAGTGTCTTCTAGCATCTCGCCTTTACGGTTTACCACACGATAGTGCTCAATACGCAGCGACAGTGTGGCTGCATCCAACTCGCCTTCTTCAACAATTGAAAAGCCTGTTTGCCCCCAGGCGTAAGCATTACCAATCACTCTCTCTTTCCTTTTAGCAGCATGTATGTTGAGTAATCGTATCAGTGAGTTCATCTAGAGTGAGATCACCCGCTTGGTCAAACCAAGTGTTGGTCCAGCTTGTCATCCCTGTAATAAGGCGGCGCGCAATAAAGGGTTTAGTGGTTAAGCGCCCTGCTGCTGCCAACTCGGTGAGTACCTCAAGCCATATTTGCTCGTACTCGTCGCGCATGCCTAACACTTCTTGCTGGCGTTCTTTGGACAAACAGCGCCACTCATACACCAATACCGTCATAGCTTCGCGAGTATCGCCCACAATAAAGCGCAACTCGCTGCGCACTAGCGCTTTTAATTTTTCTGTGGGGCACGTTAAACCCTCTATGGCCTCACGCAAGCGGCTAGTGTTAAACGAAATCACTTCCGCCATCACCGCCTGCAAAATATCTTCTTTAGTGGCGAAATGATGAAAAATACTGCCACTTTGCAGCCCTACCTCGCGGGCAATGTCACGCACTGTGGTGCGATCAAAGCCTTGATCGCGAAACAGCCGTGCCGCCGCACTAAGCAGTTTTCCTCGTGGCGAATCATCCATGCCGTAAACAGATAGTCCTTCTGACGCCTTGCCAACCGTTGATTTCACAACCTTTCCCCACTTATTAACGCTGTACTCGCTGTGCAGCAGAATTATGACCAACCCGCAGCAAATAACAATCCATGACAAATTAATTTTACGGTGTTAGTTTAAAGCACTTTACAAACCAAGCGCTTGCTTGGTACGTTTAAACCATAAACTTCGCCGCTAACGTTGGCAAGCACTACCGCAACAAAGTGGCCACAAATAAAGAGAACAATTTATGGATACAACACCGGTAAAAATCGGCTGTGCTGCTGCCTTCTGGGGCGACACTAACAGCGCGGCCTATCAGCTTGTGCATCAGGCAGATATCGATTACTTAGTTTTCGATTATCTTGCCGAAGTCACCCTTTCTATTATGGCCGGCGCACGCATGCGCAACCCAAACCATGGCTATGCACACGATTTCGTTACCCAGGTAATGAAACCCTTAGCCAAAGACATTCACGCTAAGGGCATCAAAGTTATCAGCAACGCTGGGGGCGTTAACCCACGTGCGTGCCGCGATGCGCTAGAGGCCATTTTCCGCGAACAAGACCTTCCCCTTAAAATTGCGTTGGTGGAAGGTGACGATGTGTTGCCATTACGCAGCGAGCTCGGCGAGCTGAAAGATATGGATTCAGGCCAACCAGCACCGCCTTTTATGGTGACCATGAATGCTTACCTCGGTGCCGGCCCTATTAAAGCTGCTTTAGATGCAGGGGCTGATATCGTGCTCACCGGCCGCATTGTGGATTCCGCCTTAGTGCTCGGTCCACTAATGCACCAATTTGGTTGGGCAGAAGACGACTACGACAAACTGGCGCAAGGTTCGCTGGCTGGCCATTTAATTGAATGTGGCGCGCAAAGCACCGGTGGCAACTTTACCGATTGGCACTTAGTGGAAGGCTACGACAACATGGGCTTTCCTATTATTGAGTGCCACGCCAACGGCGATTTCGTACTCACAAAACCTGAAGGCACTGGCGGCCTAGTAACGCGCGGCACAGTGGGCGAACAACTGTTGTATGAAATTGGCGACCCACGCGCTTACCTCTTGCCTGATGTAACGTGCGATTTCACCCACGTTACGCTCGAACAAGCAGGCGAACACCGCGTTAAGGTAACTGGCGCCACAGGGCAAGCCCCTTCCAACCACTACAAAGTATCTGCCACTTTCCCAGACGGCTATCGCTTAACCGCCACCTTCTTAATAGGTGGTATTGATGCAGCGAAAAAAGCGCACGCCGTGGCCAATGCCATCATCACCAAGGTAAACCGCGAGCTCACTGCAAAGGGCCAAGCTGAACTGAGCCACACCCATGTGGAGCTGTTGGGCACAGAAACCACTTATGGTGCCCATGCCCGCTGCCAAAACACCCGTGAAGTGGTGGTAAAAATTGCTGCACGCCACGCACAAGAAGCGGCTTTGAAATTTATGTCGCGTGAAATTGCCCAAGCGGCCACCGGTATGGCGCCTGGCATCACAGGCATTGTGGGCGGGCGCCCCACCCCGTATCCACGCATTCGCTTGTTCTCCACCCTGGTGCCCAATAAGGCCGTGAACATGACGGTGGACTTCCAAGGCGACACCATTGCTGTAGCAGCCCCTGCTGGGCAAAACATCGCCACGCTTGCGCTTGCTGATCAAACAGCACCAGCGGCGGTGAACACAGAGGTAGAAGTACCTTTAGTGGCACTGGCTTATGCACGCAGCGGCGACAAGGGCAACAACGCCAACATCGGCGTAATGGCCCGCAAACCCGAATACCTTCCTTTTATTAACCAAGCTTTAACAGAAGAAAGCGTTAAAAACTGGATGCAACACGTGTTAGACGGCCCAGAAAGCACCGTGGAAAAATGGCAGCTCCCCGGTATTCATGGCCTTAATTTCTTGTTACGCAACGCCCTCGGCGGAGGCGGCATTGCCTCATTGCGTATCGACCCACAAGGCAAAGCCTTTGCACAGCAATTGCTAGATATGCCTATCCCTGTTTCCCAAGCCATTGCCAATGAGGTGTTAAGTTAATGGGCTACGATTCTATTTTCGCCCCCAATTCTTTTGCGGGCCAAACCATTATTGTTACAGGCGGCGGTAGCGGCATAGGCCGTTGCACCGCTCACGAACTCAGCCATCTCGGCGCCAAAGTGGTGCTCATTGGGCGCAACGAAGAAAAGCTCACCAAGGTGGCCGATGAAATTAAAGAAGATGGCGGCGACGTACTGTGGTTTAGCTGCGACATTCGTTCAGAAGAGGATGTAAAAGCCACCGTCGCGAAGATTTTCGCTGAAACCGAAGCCGTGCACGGTTTGGTCAATAACGCCGGCGGCCAATTTCCTTCTCCACTCGCCTTTATTAACCAAAAAGGTTGGGATGCCGTCATCAGCACCAACCTCACGGGCGGTTTCCTCATGGCACGTGAAGTGTTCACCCAAGGCATGAACCGCACGGGTGGCGCCATCGTTAACATCATTGCCGACATGTGGGGCGGTATGCCGGGCATGGGCCACTCCGGTGCCGCACGCGCCGGCATGGAAAACTTCACCCGCACGGCGGCTTACGAATGGGCTTGTGCCGGAGTGCGTGTGAACGCCGTGGCACCCGGCTGGATTGCTTCTAGCGGCATGGACACCTACCCCGAAAGTTTCAAATCCGTCATCAAAACCTTGCGCTCGGCTGTGCCGCTAAAGCGCATGGGCGAAGAAGCAGAAGTGTCATCCGCCATTTGCTACCTGCTTTCCCGTGGCGCGGCCTTTATCAGCGGCACCACCATTCGCGTAGATGGTGCAGCCAGCCAAGGCAACGTAGCCGTGTTCCCACTGCCAGACCATAACAACAGCAAACCCTATCAGGGCTTCCACCGGGCCACTACCCCCGAGCTGTTCACAGAGGAAGACTAACCATGCAGGTTATTTCATCGACGCTGAGCCCCAACAGCGAAGAATTTAAAGAAAACCGTGCAGCCATGTTGGCGCAAATTGAAGAGTTTCGTGCCATCGAACAAAAGGTGATCGATAAAACCGAAAGCCGCCGCGAACGCTTCGACAAGCTAGGCAAGCTTTTGCCCCACGATCGCCTCGCTATGTTGCTCGATGCCGGCGCGCCATTTTTGCCGCTACATTCCTTAGCGGGCTACCAAATGCACGACGATAAAGACGGCACCGAAGCCGGTGGCGCCGTATTAGCCGGCATTGGCTATGTGGCCGGCACCCGCGTGCTGGTGGTGGCCTCTAACTCTGCCATTAAAGGCGGCACCATTACCCCTGCAGGCTTGCAAAAAACCTTGCGCCTGCAAGAAATCGCCAAGGAAAACAAGCTGCCCATCGTGAGCTTGTCTGAATCTGGCGGGGCCAACCTTAACTATGCGGCAGAAATTTTCGTAGAAGGTGCACGCTCTTTTGCCAACCAGGCACGCCTTTCGGCACTGGGCCTACCGCAAATTACCGTGGTGCACGGCAACGCCACCGCAGGCGGCGCTTACCAGCCGGGCTTGTCGGATTACTGCATCATGATCCGCGAGCAAAGTAAGATGTTCCTCGCTGGCCCACCCCTGCTGAAAGCTGCCACGGGCGAAATTGCCACAGATGAAGAATTAGGCGGCGCAGAAATGCACGCAGAAGTGGCCGGTACAGCAGAATACTTAGCTGAAAACGACCAAGACGGCGTACGCTTAGCCCGTGAAATTGTTGCTAGCTTAGGCTGGAACGACCACATTACGCCCGCCCCGAGCAAAACCTTTAGCCCGCCTCGTTACGATACCGAAGAGTTGCTCGGCGTGGTGCCTAACGATGCACGCAAGCCTTATGACGTGCGCGAAATTCTTGCCCGCATCGCTGACGATTCTGCCTTTTTGCCGTTCAAAAACGAATGGGACGCCCACACCGTGTGTGGCTGGATTAACATCGAAGGCTACCCCGTGGGCATTATTGGTAACAACGGCCCCATTACCCACCGCGGTGCAGCCAAAGCCGCACAGTTCATTCAATTGTGTGAACAAAGCCGCCGCCCCGTGTTGTTTTTACACAACACCACGGGCTTCCTCGTGGGTACCGAAACCGAACAAAACGGCATTATTAAACACGGCTCCAAAATGATCCAAGCTGTGGCCAATGCCACCGTACCTAAAATCAGCATTGTTATTGGCGGCTCTTACGGCGCCGGTAACTATGCCATGTGTGGCCGCGGCCTAGACCCGCGCTTTATTTTTGCCTGGCCAAACAGCCGCGTTGCGGTAATGGGTGGCCAACAAGCAGGCATGGTGCTGCGCATTGTGGCCGAAGAAAAACAACGCGCCATGGGGGTAGAACCCGATGAAAAAGTGTTGGAATTCTTACAACAAAGCACGGCACAAAAACTCGATGGCCAATCCACGGCCCTCTACGGCACCGCACGCTTATGGGACGACGGCATTATCGACCCACGGGATACCCGCAAGGTACTCGCCTTCGTTCTTAGCACCTGCCGTGAAGCAGACCAACGTCCATTACAACCCATTACTTTCGGCGCCGCCCGCCTATAATTTTTTGGAGCAAACACATGTTATTTAGCACAGACGAACACAAAGCCATTGCCCGCACCACCCGCGATTTCATCATTAACGACATCAACCCACATGTTAACGAATGGGAAGAACAAGGTTTTTTCCCTGCCCATGAAGTGTTTAAACGCATGGGCGACTTAGGCTTGCTCGGCGTTACCAAACCTGAGCAGTTTGGCGGTTCCGGCCTCGATTACTCCTACGGTTTAACCGTGGCCGAACAACTGGGCCACTGCGATTGCGGCGGTGTACCACTTTCTATTGGCGTGCAAACCGACATGGCCACTCCAGCGCTAGCCCGTTTTGGTAGTGATGCCCTGCGCGAAGAGTTCCTCGCTCCCGCCATTGCTGGTGAATTCGTGGCCAGTATTGCGGTGAGTGAGCCCCACGCTGGTTCCGACGTGGCAAACATTAAAACCACAGCGGTGAAAGACGGTGACGACTACATCATTAACGGCACCAAAATGTGGATTACCAACGCACCCGTGGCAGATTTCTTCTGCGTGCTCGCGAACACCTCCGATGGCAAACCGCACTTCAACAAATCCCTCATTGTGGTGCCACGCACCGCCGCCGGCATTAGCGTGGATAAGCCCCTCGATAAACTAGGCATGCGCTCTTCACAAACCGCGCAGGTGTTTTTCGATAACGTGCGCGTGCCACAGCGCAACCTTATCGGCCAAGAAGGCATGGGCTTCATGATGCAAATGATGCAGTTCCAAGAAGAACGCATGTGGGGCGCCGCCTCCACCCTGCAAAGCTTTGATAACTTAATCGAGCAAACCATTCAGTACGCTAAAGACCGCGACGTATTTGGCATGCCCCTCATCGATAACCAAAGCGTGCACTTCCGCATGGCAGAACTAAAAACCGAAGTGGAACTACTCCGCAGCTTGGTGTACCGCACCTGCGAAATCTACATTAACGGCGGCGATGCCATGCAGTTAGCCTCTATGGCGAAGTTAAAAGGCGGCCGTTTATCCCGTGAACTGGCTGATGCGTGCTTACAGTACTGGGGCGGCAACGGCTTCATGTGGGACAACCCTGCCTCACGCGCTTGGCGCGATGGCCGCTTAGGTTCCATCGGTGGCGGCGCCGACGAAATCATGCTCGGCATTATTTGCAAAACCATGGATATTCTTCCACGTAAAAAGAAGACGGATAAATAAACATGAGTGAATCACCTATTTTACAGTCCTTGGAACAGGGGGTGTTGTACCTCGCCCTCAACCGTCCAGAGCGCCGTAACGCCATGAGCTTAGCCGTGGTGGAAGAGTTATTAGCCGCTTGCGCCGCCGTGGCGGAGAACCACAACGTGCGCACCATTGTTATCCGCGGCACCGCGGGCAACTTCTGCGCGGGGGGCGATATCAGCGATATGGCCATGGCTCGCCAAGAAGCCATGGCCGGCAACGCAGATAGCTTCAAAAACTTAAACCGTCGTTTTGGCGATTTACTCTGCCAAGTGAACGAACAACCACAAACCGTGGTGTGCGTAACAGAAGGCGCGGTGCTAGGCGGCGGCGTGGGCTTAGCCTGCGTGGCCGACATTACCCTAAGCACCACCACAGCGCAGTTTGGGCTGCCCGAAACCACTTTGGGCATCATCCCCGCACAAATTGCGCCCTTCCTAGTGCAGCGCATTGGCCTTACCGCCACCCGCCGCCTAGCGCTTACCGGCGCGCGCTTTAATGGTGATGAAGCCGCCCGCTTAGGCGTGGTGCACCAAGCCGTGCCCGAGGAGGAACTCGATGCACTGCTAGCCACCACCTTAAAGCAAATTACGCAATGCGCACCGGGGGCTAACCGCACCACTAAAGCATTACTGTTTGATACCTTGCGCCGCCCCTTAGAGGACGTGCTCGATGATGCGGCCACGGCCTTCGCCAACGCCGTGCAAAGTAAAGAAGGCGCCGAAGGCACCATGGCCTTCATGCAGAAACGCCCACCCGCTTGGGCCGCACAAGGGGAGAACGATGAATAAAATTTTAATTGCCAACCGTGGTGAAATTGCCTGCCGCGTCATTCGCACGGCGAAAGTCCAAGGCTATAGCACCGTGGCGGTGTACTCAGAGGCCGACCGCAACGCCCTGCACGTACAGCTCGCAGATGAAGCTATTTACCTTGGCCCTTCAGAAGCGGCGCAATCGTACTTGGACATCAACAAGATTATTGCGGCGGCCCACACCACCCAAGCGGATGCTATTCACCCTGGCTACGGGTTTTTATCTGAAAACGCAGAATTTGCCCAAGCTTGTGCCGATAACAACATTATCTTTATCGGCCCTAGCGCCAGTGCCATTGCCCTGATGGGGTCCAAGCAGGCTTCTAAAGCCGCCATGGTAGAAGCAGGCGTGCCCTGCTTGCCAGGCTACCAAGGCGAAGAGCAAAGTGATGCCACCCTAATTAAAGCGGCCAAAGAAATTGGCGCGCCCCTCATGGTAAAAGCCTCCGCAGGCGGTGGTGGCCGCGGCATGCGCCTCATCACTGATTTAGCCGACCTCGAAGAACACATTCGCAGTGCACGCCAAGAAGCCAAAAGCGCCTTTGGCGACGACAAGCTAATTGTTGAACGCGCCCTGTTAAACCCACGCCACATTGAAGTGCAAGTGTTTGGCGACACCCACGGCAACGTGGTGCACTTGGGCGAACGGGATTGCTCCATTCAGCGCCGCCACCAAAAGGTAGTGGAAGAAAGCCCTTCCCCCGCTGTATCGCCCGAATTGCGCCAAGCGCTGGGCGAAGCCGCGGTGTTAGCCGCCAAAGCTTGTGCTTACACCAACGCCGGCACCGTGGAGTTTCTACTGGATGAAGACGGCCAGTTCTATTTCTTAGAAATGAACACCCGTTTGCAAGTGGAACACCCCGTTACTGAACTCATCACAGGGCAAGATTTAGTGGCCTGGCAGCTCCTCGTTGCCGCGGGCGAACCCTTGCCCCTGCAGCAAGACGAGATCGAACTAAACGGCCACGCCATTGAAGTGCGCTTGTACGCGGAAGACCCTAGCCAAAACTACTTGCCGCAAACGGGCACCATCAGCCATTGGCAACCCGCCACGGGCGAAGGCGTGCGTGTGGACCACGGCATTCAAGCAGGTAGCGAAATCAGCGCCTTCTATGACCCCATGATCGCGAAAGTAATTGCCTATGGTGATAACCGCGAAGTGGCGCGCCGCCGTTTAATTCGCGCCTTGCAACAAACACAACTGCTCGGGCTAAAAGATAACCGCGCGTTTCTAGAAGACATTGTGCGCCAAGACACCTTTATCCAAGGCCAGGCCACCACACGCTTCCTTAATGAAGAAACGCTGGCGTTCACCCATGCAGCACCGGCACGCCTATGGGCCGCCGCCGCTATTCTCTTGCAACCCGCAACCCCTTCAGCGCAAGCGCTCGGCACCCACATGCCACACCGCGCCAAGTTGCAGTGTGGCGAGCAAGAAGAAGTGGTGGTATTAACGCAACAAGGCGGCACTTGGACAGCACACACCCAAGGCGACACCTTCACCGTACAGCGCGGCAGCAACAGCCTCATTATCAATGGCTATCGCCAACCACTGTACTGGCAACAACAAGGTGATGAACTGTGGTTAGGCCTAGGCACCCAGCAATGGTTGTTTGAGCGCCACACCTATGCCCCGGCCAACAGTGCCGATGCAGCCGGCAGCGGCGTGCTCACCGCCCCCATGGATGGCGCCATCATTGCCGTTAACTGTGAAGCAGGCCAAACGGTGGAAAAAGGCGATGTGTTGGTATTGCTAGAAGCCATGAAGATAGAGCACAGCATACAAGCTGATGTGGATGGCATCGTTGAAAGCGTTCAAGTCAATGCCAACGACCAAGTGAAAAGTAAGCAAATATTATTGTCAATTGCAGCGGAAACAAAAGAATAGCGAAAAGAGCCCTTGCCTACGCTTGTAAAGCACGGGTAGAGTTAGTTTTTCGCCTATCTTTCTACCTTGCTGTGTGGCCTAACAAAGCCGCACAGCAAGCATAACAACATAAAATAATAATGAGTGGAGTAACAATGAGCCGCAATGAAGATGTAATTACACTACCCATGATCCTGGCCAAAGTGCCAAAATTAATCCCGATTTTGCCGGGGCTGTTACGAGGTGCCATCCTCACTAAATCAGCCAACCCCAAAAAACGCCTAGGCCTTGATTTACGTTTCCAGCAAGCCGCTGAAAAAAACCCAAACGGCATTGCAGTGGGTTTTGAAGGCCGCACCTACACCTACCGTGAATTCAACGGTTGGGCGAACCAAATGGCGAATTACCTACAAAGCCTAGGGCTAAAGCGCGGCGACACCATCGCCGTGGATATTGAAAACCGCCCAGAATTACTCACCACCGTTATTGCCGCCGCTAAACTTGGCGTGTGCTCAGCGCTGGTGAACACCTCCCAACGTGGGCGTGTACTTACCCACAGCATCAACTTAATCGAACCTAAAATGCTCATTGTGGGCGCTGAATTAGTGGATGCCATTGAAGAAGTACGCGGCGACTTAAAAGTAGATCAAGACAAGTTTTTCTGCTGGGCCGACCAAGATACCTTTAAAGACCCAGGCACCGTAGCAGAGGGCTACATCAATATTGGCGCAGAAGTGAAAAACTTCGGCACCGATAACCTGCCCGAATCGGGCCAAAACCGCATGCACGACCCCCTCTTCTACATTTACACCTCAGGCACCACAGGCCTACCCAAAGCAGTGGTGTTCAACCATGGCCGTTGGGAAAAAGCGTATAACGGTTTTGGTTTCGCCGCCGTGCGCCTCACCAAAGACGACAGCCTGTACGCCACACTGCCCTTCTACCATGCCACCGGTATTGTGGTGGGTTGGGCTTCTGTTATTGCCGGCGCGGGCACCGTGCAGCTTGCACGCCGCTTCTCCGCCAGCCGCTTCTGGGACGACATTCGCAAATACAACTGTACTTCGTTTGCTTACGTGGGCGAGCTGTGCCGTTACTTGCACGAGCGCCCAGCGCAACCTAACGACGCCGATAACAAAGTACACGTTATTGTGGGTAATGGTTTACGCCCCAGTATTTGGAAAGATTTCAAAGAGCGTTTCGGCATCGAGCGCGTGATTGAACTGTACGCCTCCTCCGAAGGTAACGTGGCCTTCACCAACGTCCTTAACTTCGATAACACTGTGGGCTACAGCCCCATTCCTTACGCTATTGTTAAGTACGACAAGGAAAACGAAGAGCCGGTACGCGGCCCCGATGGTTTCCTCATTAAAGCCGACAAAGGCGAAGCGGGCTTGATGATTGGTGAAATCACCAAAAAGACACCTTTCGATGGCTACACCGATAAGAGCAAAACCGAAGAAACCATTCTTCGTGACGTGTTCAAAAAAGGCGACACTTACTTCAACACCGGCGACATGATGCGCGACATTGGCTTTAAGCACGCCCAGTTTGTGGACCGCCTAGGAGATACCTTCCGTTGGAAAGGCGAAAACGTATCCACCACTGAAGTGGAACACATTTTGGATACCTACGACGGCATCACCGAATCGGTGGTATACGGGGTGGAAATTCCAAACTGTGATGGCCGTGCGGGCATGGCACAACTGCGCTTAGATAAAGGCACCACCTTCGACGCCCTCAACCAAGGCGGCTTCGTGGATTACCTCAGAACTGAGCTCCCCTCTTACGCAATCCCACTGTTCTTGCGTATTAGAACGGACCAGTTTGAAGCCACCGGCACCTTTAAACACCTTAAGAACGACCTTAAGGAAGAAAAGTACAACTTGGATAAAGTAAAGAATGAAGAGGTGTACATGCTGCTTCCTGGCGAGAACAGCTATACCAAGCTCACTCCTGAAATCCAAGAAGGCGTGGATAACGGCAAATACCGCCTGTAACCACGCTCGCTCCACGCGGCTCAAAGGCAACCTTCGGGTTGCCTTTTTATTACCCACAAAATAGCCTTTTTGCCGCTTATTCGCGCTAAGCGGCCAATCCTTATACGCACCACCTATTGTTCGCTATAACTGGCCCTCGTAAGTGCTAGTTTTTGCTTGTTAATAAGTTTCAAACAATATAAGCATAAACCAGCACACCCTGTGGATAACTTTGTGCACAACCCGTTAATGAGCCGTGGTATAAAATTTGTCAACCGCCAAAACGGCGATTGCTAATTTTTTAATCAACACCGCAATCAATGAAAAATCAACAACTTACGAGTATGCGATTTTATTTCATCGCCACCAAAAATCCTCAGCGATGTCAATAATTATTATTATTTTGCTGTGCACAACTTTCCACAGCAGCAAAAGAGTTATTAAAGTTGTCCACAATTTCTGTGGATAACTTTGTGGGTAACATGCGTACAAAGCCGTGTAACATTCATGTTACAAAGCCCCCAACACTTTGTTGTTTTTTTACACAAAGCAGCAAAACGACGACTTTCTAAACGAAAAAGACGAAGGCAAAAAAAAGGAGCCTCAGAGGATGAGGCTCCTACAAAATACACCACTAAGGGGACATGGTGTCGCTACAATAAACTGTTACTCTTTCTCAGCCTTCTTGGCATCTAACTCTGCTTGAAGCTTTTCAATCTGTTCTTTCAATGCATCTACTTCGTGCTTGTTGGCTAAGCCCAAACGCGATAGCGCCTTATTTAAACGCTCATCAAAGGCTTTTTCCATCTTCTCCATGGTTTCACCTGAATGGCGGCGAACCTTCTCACGGAGCTCGTCTACCTTCGCTTCAGCTGAACGCGTTTTGGTTTCTAAATCTTTACCAGTATCTACTAAGGCATCAAAGAAACGACCACCCTCTTCCTCAGCTCTCGAAAACGCACCTAGGCCTGCTAACCAAATTTGCTGCGTGTACTTGCGCAAATCTAAAGGGATTTGGCTTGCCTGGCCCTTCTCGTGGCTCTCAACGTGCTCGGCTTGTTCTTTATTCTTGTGGTCAGACATCTTTTTCTCCTCATTACTACCACATAGGCAATGGCCGTATGAAACAGTAAAACAACAATCAGCGCAAACTGAATATGCCGTGGAGTATAGAATATAAACAGCGTTTTGAAGGGTTATTTTGTCTTACAAGATAACACTTATTTTAAATTATTATCCTTGGGCTCTTCATCTAGCACAGGTGGCTCTATGGGCGTGATATCTTTTGTTTCTGGCTCGGCAGGTGCTGCCGCCGCGGTGCGGGTAAACAGCTCGCCAATGCCCTTCGCAATTTGCTTCTTGCTGCGAAATACAGAGGTGGCGCGCTCGCGGAAACTGCGCTCTATTTCGCTCACCGACTGCTTTAGGCGGCTATCAACCTTCTTCTCGATGTGTGGCACCAAGAACAAGATAACCAGCACGCTCGCTAAAGCAACGGTGAGAAAGGCGGTGATAATGGCAGTTATTATTATTGTTGGCCACATAATCTTAGTTTCCGAAAATAACGAACAGTTGTAAGAAACCGGCCCCCATACTGAGCACAGCCCCCACGGTAATCAAAATCCATTCGTCTTCTTGGAAAGCGGGGCGCAGCAAATCTTGGAATTCTTCCGCCGACAGCTCCTGCATACGCTCGCGCATAATGCGCTCTACAATGGCGCCGCGCTCGCGGTTAAACACAGGGTCTTCAAAGGGCACTACCGCTAAATCTAGGGCTTTTTCTTCTACTGATTTTTTCAAATCGGCGTAGCCACCAGGCCCCACGGTTAACTGGGCGGCGGTGCGTACCACACCGCCATCTAGCAAAGGGCGCAAATGGCGCTTAACCAAGCTTTTAGTGCGATCAGCGCGAGGGCCATACACCACTTGCTGCATAATGTTTTGCAGCGTTACCACTTGCTCTGTGGTTAAGCGGGCGAAGTTTTCAGCCACATCTTTTTGGCGTTTTAAGAACAGCCCCTGTATGCGTAAAGGCCCAACGGCAATGGGCTTCACCGGGCGGAAAATAATGTTCAGCGCAAGCCAGTTTGTTACCGCACCAATGAGCAAGCCCCCCACAGGTAAAATCCAGCCTTGTGGATAGTAAATAAAAATAGGCAGCTGAATAAGGCCGAATAAAAAACCAAAATAAAGCCCAGAATTCACCACAAAACGAAACTCAGGCTCACCCACTTCGCGGAACATCTGCACCATCAGCTCTTTATCTTCGCGCATTTGGGTTTGCACCATGTGCTTTAAATCCACCAACGATTCAACGTTCTCGCTGATGTCTTCCACCAAGCTATCCATAATTTTAGGAATGGCTTTTTTCGCCCGCCCATACACTTGGCGGCGCACCATTAAAGGCAGGTTTTCCCACAGCACAGCATTGCGCTCTGTCATTACCTCGTCGGTGTATTCCACAATATTGGATTGAATGCTGTTGGTAAGATGCGCGGCAATTTTCTCGGGTTCCATTTGCTGGAAAAATTCTTCGATGCTGCCGATTTTCGACAGGGTTTGGTCCACCAAAATGCCCGCCATCTTTTCGGACTTAGAAGGAATAATGCCCTGCCAACCCAAAATAGGACGAATACCAAAAAATTCGATGGGGTAAAATGTCATTTGCACGGCTACCCAGTTGGTGGCCCAAGCAACCAGTGCCGCCACAATAGGGATACTGACGTATCGCCAAAAATCTGGGTGAGAGAAAATTGCTTCTAGCATGTTTTATTTGGGCTCCCTTCCTGAGCTAGTTATCTACACTGCCCTGTGAGCATGGTATGGTGTTCACGCAGGAAAAAGAACAATACCCACGCAGGCAGTTATATTACAATGCAGCCTCCCAGTTGGGTATGGCATTACTGCAGTTTTTTTTGTTTTCAGTGCCGTATATAAATTTGTACCTAAGTAGAATACCTGTATGCCCTCACATAACAACCGAAAGAAAATGAATGGCCTTATATCCCCACACTAGCCTTAGCCGAACCATCGTTTTAAATGCCTTAGAGATGCTGCTTAACGAAGCTCTCTTGCACGATGCAAAAGCGCACGAACGTTTGCAAGCCCTTGATGGCACGGTAATACGTGTACGTATAGAACAGCCCGACGATGTATTTTTTATTCTTATCCATGCCGACGGCGTGGAAATTCTCACCGAATTCGACGGCTATGTGACTGTGCGTGTGCGCGGTGCACTAGGCCCCATTTTGCAATGGTGGCTAGTGCCTAACTCTAGCACCCCCGAGCACGAAGTGGTGCGCGTGCTGGCCCCCGAAGAGCAGTTGCAGCTGCTGTTAAGCACTATTAGTGAGTTTAGCCTGTGGACAGTGGTGCGCAATTGGTTAGACCGCTACACCCACATTGATGATTTACTGGCGCTTTTACGCCGTGAAGACCCACACTGGTTTAAGCATATCAGCACATTGCCCAAAACCGTGGAGAAATTAGAAATGGAAGTGGCGCGGCAACGGTTGCGCCATGAAGATTTAGCGGATGAAGTGCAGCAACTGAAACAACAACTTCGGGCAGATAAAGCGCGCGACAACATTAGTTTGGTGCTTGCCGTGTTGTGTTGGTTTATAGCGGTGCCCCTGTGGCAGCAGCAGTTTTCATTCACTGCTTATTTTTCACATGCCGAACAAGCGGTGGTGGCTGCCAGCCTCGGCGTGGCCTTGCTGCTATGGCGCATGCTGGCCAGCCACCGCCTCTAATTACTTATTACTTTTATCGCCCCCACCCCCGCGGCGTGGCCAAAACATACTGCTAATGCTGCCTTCCACAATCTCAGCACTGGTTTTGGCCAATGCGCGCGTGGTGCCTTGCAGCACATCTTTAGAGGGCAGGTTTTTAACGCCCTCTACTAACCCTTTCTTAACTGCTTCTTCCACACGTTGAGCAATGAGCTCTGCAGCTTTTTGCCCTTCGGTGCTAATCACCTGCTCTACTTCGCGCATCATGCTCGGGCGCAGCACCAACTGCACCCACAGGGCTAAAAAGAAAATAGTGAGCCCAGAAGAACACGCTGCTACACCCAATATCCACCACCAGCTCATGGCTGCACTCCTATTTTTTTGGTTTTTCTGCAAGAATCACCGCACGCCGAGGGCTTGGGTAGCCTTCCCTGGTTTTAGTGTGATCATGCGGATCTAAGAAATCTTCTAACGATTGGTACTGCATCCACGGTGTGCATTTTTGCTCTTCAATGGTGGTAACGTTTTCATCCACCACGCGCGCATTCTCAAACCCACAGCGGCGCAACCATAAGCACAACATATCAACACTCGGTAAAAAGTAAACATTGCGCATGGCGGCATAGCGGTCTTCCGGCATTAGCACTTCGTTGGCCGCCCCTTCAATTACCAAGGTTTCAAGCACCAGCTGGCCGCCCGGCTTAAGCGCATCGCGCAACTCTAGAATATGGTCTAACGGCGAGCGGCGATGGTACAGCACCCCCATGGAAAACACCGTGTCGAACCCTTCTAACTGGGGCGGCAGTTCTTCCATACGCAACGGCGCAAACCACACCGGCAGCTCGGGCTGCACACGTTTCACCGCATAATATTGCAACATGAACAATAAAGTGGGATCAATGCCTAACACTTGCCGCGCGCCTTCTGCGTACATGCGCCAACAGTGGTAGCCGGAACCGCAACCCACATCGAGCACACGGCGGTTTTTCAACGGCGCAATGTGCGGCACCACCCGCTCCCATTTCCAATCGGAACGCCATTCGGTGTCCACTTCAGTGCCAAAAAAATTAAACGGCCCCTTGCGCCACGGGCGCAGCCCCCACAAACCCTCATATATACGTTCATTTACTGCGGGGTTTTCGTCGGGCGCGCCTATTTTTAGCCAGTTTTCATTAAGGATTAACTCGCCTTCCCGTGGCAATTTTTGCACCGCCGCCCACCAGCGCTTTAAATCGCCATGGGGGTGGGTAAACAAACGCTCTTCGGTAAGCGCCATAATGGTGTCGTGCCAAGGAGCAATGGGCCCCTTACGAAAAGCCGCGCTCATGCTAGCGCAATACTCTTTTAACTCTTGCATTAACGTACCGCTACTAAGGAAATAAAATTAAAACAACGAAACCACAGGTGCACTTTGCTAAAGCCTGCTTGCAGCAAGCGTTGCTCGTGCGTTGCAATGGGTTCGGGGATCAACACATTTTCGATGGCTGCGCGCTTTTGGCTAATTTCTAAATCGCTGTAACCGTTCACGCGTTTAAAATCGTGATGCCAGGCTTGTTGCAGCACATCTTCCTCTTCGTCTGGAAAGGCGATTTTTTCCGACAAAATTAAAATACCGCCGGGCTGCATGGCATCGGCCAAACGTTGAATAAAGGCGTCGCGGTCTTCTTTAGGCACAAACTGCAGGGTGAAATTCAGCACCGCCACGGAGGTGGGGGCAAAAGCGGTGTTGCGCACATCTTCGCAGCGCCAGGTTACATCGTGCCCCGCCAAGGTGGCCGAGAGATTTTGTTGCGCCTGCTCTATCATGGCGCTGGAGTTATCCACCGCCACAAAGCGGTTGCCTGTTTCTGGCGGCAAGGATTTTGCCATGGCCAAGGTGGCGGCTCCTAGCGAGCAGCCGAGATCATAAATAGTGGTGTTGGGTTGCGCATAACGGTGGGCGAGCACGCCGATCATATCGATGATGGTGTTGTAGCCCGGCACCGAGCGGCGGATCATATCGGGGAACACACCCACCACTTGTTCATCAAAGCGAAAGCGCTCCACCACGCCCTGCGCTTGTGCATAAATACGGTCTTTCCCCAAGGCTTCTTCGCTCATGGCGTTTTTAGCTCCCACATGCATTAAGAAATTGCGCACACAATAAGGGGAAATGGGGTGGACGTCTATGCTGAGCAAAAAACGTTTAATATATGCACAAAAAAGCCGCCGCTAATACAAACCGCAACCACTAACGCAAAGTTTTCGGGAAATACAGCGTGCTCTCGCCTAAATGCTCACGCGCCAAGCGGTATTCATTGCGCGCTACGGTGCGCAAATGCACTTCGTCGGGCCCATCTAACACGCGCATGGCGCGGCCCCACGTCCATAAAAAGCTCAACGGCGTATCCGGCGACAACCCCATGGCACCGAACACTTGCATAGCCCGGTCTAGCACTCTGGTTTGCAGCTGCGCCACCACCACTTTAATGGCCGATACCGACGTACGCGCAGCGCTGGCACCGTGCTGGTCTATTTGCCAAGCCGCTTGCAACACCAATAATCGCGCCTGGTCTATTTCCATGCGCGAATGAGCAATCCATTCACTGATGTTGGCGTACTCACTTAAATACTGGCCAAAACTACGTCGCTCAATGGCCCGCTCGCGCATGAGCTCAAGAGCCACCTCGCACTGGCCAATACTGCGCATGCAATGGTGAATGCGCCCAGGCCCTAAACGCGCCTGCGCCATGGCAAAGCCCGCGCCCTCTTCACCCAGCAAAGCACTGGCTGGCACGCGCACATTACGAAACACCATCTCGCCATGCCCCTCGGGAGAATGATGATGCATGATGGGGATATCGCGCACGATGTCTACGCCTTCGGTGTCCAACGGCACCAACACCATGCTATGGCGGCCATGCTTGCCCTCATCGGTATTGCTGCTGCTTTCCCCGAGCACAATGGCCACACGGCAATTGGGGTGGCCCACCCCGCTAATAAACCACTTGCGGCCATTGATCACGTAGTCGTCGCCCTCGCGGCGAATGGTGGTCTGCATGTTAGTGGCATCGGAAGACGCCACGTCGGGCTCGCTCATGGCAAAACAAGAACGTATTTCGCCCCTTAACAAGGGGTTTAGCCACTGTTCGGTTTGCGCTTCACTGGCAAACAACTGCAACAGCTCTATGTTGCCGCTGTCTGGCGCGCTGCAATTAAACACCTCTGCGGCCCAGGGCAAACGCCCCATAATTTCAGCCACAGGCGCGTATTCTACATTACTCAACCGCTCACCAGGCTGGTCTTCACGCAAGGAAGGCAAAAACAAATTCCACAGGCCTTCATAGTGCGCCAACGCTTTCAAGTCGTTGATTAACGCAAGGGGATACTGCCCCGCCGCCACTTCTTCATGCCACTGCTGGTTGTGCGGCAACACATAGGTATCCATAAAGTGCAGCACACGCTGACGGTATTCCTCGGTGCGGGGAGAATAAGAAAAATCCATAACACATACTCCTGAGTATAAGCTTGCCTCTACTGTACGCATCGCCACCGTTAACAACATGATTACCATCAAACAAAGAGCGAGCGCCTGCCTTTCTTTTTTGCTGCCGGTGTTACGCACAGCAGCACTTATTAACAGCAAAATAGGGCTTGAGGAAAACAAAAGAGTTACTACACTGAATGGGCTAACTGAAATACCGTTTCATAATAATAACTTATAAGGAAAACCCTATGCCTTCCGCTTCATCGCGCTACTCAGCAGAAGAGTGGCAAGTAAGAAAAGAACTGGCCGCCGCCTACCAACTGGTGGCCCTGTACGGCTGGGACGATTTAGTGTTCACGCATTTATCGGCACGGGTGCCCGGCCCCGAGCATCACTTTTTAATTAACCCCTATGGGCTGCTGTTTGAGGAAATTACTGCTTCCTCCTTGGTGAAAATAGACCAAGACGGCAACAAAGTAGATCCGCACAACACCCACACTATTAACCCTGCCGGCTTTACTATCCATAGCGCGGTGCACATGGCCCGCGAAGATGCCCAAGCAGTGCTGCACTTACACGCGCCTGATGGTGTGGCGGTGAGTGCGCACAAAGAAGGCCTCTTACCCTTGAGCCAAACCGCCATGCTGTGCCTGCGCCATTTAAGCTTTCACGATTACGAAGGGGTGGCCTTAGATTTAGATGAACGGGAACGCTTAGTGGCCGATTTAGGCAACAAAAACATGATGCTGCTACGCCATCACGGCACCCTTACCCTAGGCACCAGCGTGGGCGAAGCGTTTACCTATATGTACTTTTTAATGAAAGGCTGCGAGATCCAAGTGCGTGCTTTGGCCCAACAAGAGGTGTGCTACCCTTCGCAAGCGGCCATTGATACCACTAACGAACAATCCAAACAGCTAGGCATGGCCAGTAAACTCACCTGGCCTGCGTTATTACGAAAACTAGATCGCCTTGGCAGCGATTACGCGGCATAAAAAAAGGCTACGCCCTTTATGGGGCGTAGCCTTTAAACCGTACCGAATACTTTTTACTGTTCTTCTGCTTTAATAATGATCGGCTTCATTTCACCGTTTTCCACCGTGGCATAACGAACGTTACCCACTAAACCACCCTTCTCATCAATGTACTTAATATCGTACACGTTGTATTTTTCAGGGAGGTTCACCAGCGCTTCATCAAAGGCGGCGCGGATTTTCTTCGCATCGTTCACGGAACCCGCTGCCTTCATGGCTTCTGCCGCTAAGTGCATGGCAAAGTAGTGCATGCCCACTTCTGTGGTGGGTTCACGTTTAGCGTTGGTTTCTTTATACAGTTTGAGCAAACGCTGTGCGGCTTCGGTGTCGTAAATAGACAGTGGCGGCAACCCCACAGAGCCTTCCAACGCTTTCATGCCACCGGCTACTTCAGCTACTTCCACCAGCTTGGCTTGGTCCATCATAATAAAGGCACCTTTAAAACCGAGCTCGCGGGCTTGTTTTACCACTAAACCGGTGGGCTCAGAAGCACCACCAATAAACATCACATCGGGCTTAGCATTTAAGGAACGGCTCACACCAGTGTAGAAATCTGCGGAGCGGTTATAGTCCATGGGATTATCGGCCACAATTTCGCCGCCTTTGGCTTTCCATGCGGGCACAAATTCTTTCGTCCACGCTTTGGCGTAATCGTGGGTGGCGTTAGCAATGGCTAACTTATTGCCAAAACGCTCCATGGTGAAATCAATAAAAGGATCAATATAGCTGGTGAACAAGGGCGGCAAACGCAGGTTTAGCGTGTTGCCCTGCTCAGTAAGGCTTGGTAGCGAGCTGTAGCCCATGAGCACAAAATCGCTGGCTTCGTTAAAAGCTTGCAGAGCAAAAATGCCCCCTGAGTGCGGCGTAAAAATAATGCTCGCTTTGTTGCTTTGCGCTAAGCGCCGCGCGTTCATGGCAGCTTTGCTGGGGGCATACTCATCATCGTAGGACACTATTTTGATGTCATAATTTTTGCCCGCCACATCGATACCGCCGTTGGCGTTGATCTCATCAGCCGCAATGGTAAGGCCATCTAAGGCATCTTTACCGTACAGGGCGGCACCCCCGCTTAAGGGCCCTGTGTAACCAATGTTAATGGTGGCCGCCATGGCGAGCGGTGACAGCATGAGGCTGGCAACGGCGCCGGTTAAAACGGTTTTAGTGAATTTTTTCAAGATGGACATGTTTTGCTCCGCTTACTTATTATTTTGATTATGTTCTCGTTATTATTGTTGGTGGCGTTGCTGTATTTATAAGGTTGAGTGCCGCACCTCCTGCTGATTAATCCTGTAGCTAAAGTAGAAAGCGCTTGCTGTTGGCAAACGCTGTATCTTGAAGCTAGCATACCATTAAGTATGTATGCTAGTTTAGTTTCATCTTTTTTCGGGTTGCAACCCTCAAAAACACTCTAAGCGCCTGCTAGCACAAGGCGTTGCGAAGAATAAGGAAAACAACATGCAAGACCACTTTCGCTATTTTTTACGCGTTCGCTACAACGAATGTGATGCCCAACGTGTGGTGTTTAACGCTCGCTACGGCGATTACGTGGACCTCGCCTCCACCTATTTTTTTAAACAAGTGCTCGGCCAACTCGGCCTCACCATGCTGGATTTTGATTTTCAAACCGTGAAACAAACCACCCAATGGACCGCCCCCGCTCGCTTTGATGATGTACTCGCCATTGCCGTGCACATTACCCATGTGGGCACTACGTCGTTTACTTTCGTGACAGACATGACGTTGGCTGAAACCAACACCCCCGTGGCCACCAGCGAAACCATCGCCGTGGCGGTGGATGCGAAAACCTTGCAGAAAAAGCCGCTAACGGAAGAGATTAAAGCGGCGCTGGTGGCGGGAGCGCCAGGTGTGGTGGTGGATCATGCGGGGTTTGGGGTGTGATAAAGAATAAAACGCTCTTGTTAGGGCGTTTTACCAATGCCTTAAGTGATCAACTAACAATGCCGCATGCATCGTAGGCTAATTATCAACATCACAACTACGAAACCGGCAAGTGGTCGCCATCCTGAAGCCTCCTAAGCCTTCCTCGTTTGCCGCTACACGGCGGTTGTAAAAGCAAGCCTCTCAGAGAAGCTAGTGCTCGATAAATTCTATGTATTTGCCTTGCTTGGCGGTATTGGGCTCTAGCGTTAGCAGGCCTTGCAACGATTTGCTCACCACCGCCAGCTTTTCGTGTTGCGGGTAGCGCCTTGAGGGCAAGGTTAAGCGAACCACGATGTTGTCGCTGTTGTTTAGGTTACTGCTTGCTAAGCTGAGTAGTTTAACGCCCAACGATAGGTGGTGTGCTTTTTTACCCAAGCCATTTGCAATAACGGCTCGTGGCGCTTCCCTCTTGAAATATCTTCAGCCACGAGCCTTATATAGATTGCTGCAAACACCACCAACAGTTAAGCAAACACTTCTTCTATGGTTTCAGCATCAAGAATGTTTTCCGCCCAGCGCTCGATGTCTTTGCTACTGGCTTGCAGGAGCTTATTTTCATAGGCTTGTGCGGCTTGCTTAGTAAAACGGCGTTTGAGCAATTTAAGCAACAATAAGCGTTCGCCTTGCTCTAAACCTTGCTGCAAACTCTGCTTTGCGCTTTCTTCAACGAGCCGTTTGTAGTAACCACCCATAACATTGCCCTCTTCTGGATAACGTTGTTTAAATTCGATGATATCCTCTTCGTCGAGCTGAGAATAGTGCTCGATGAATTCTATGTATTTGCCTTGCTTGGCGGTGTTGGGTTCTAGTGTTAGCAGGCCTTGCAACGATTTATTCACTACGGCGAGCTTTTCCTGTTGCGGGTAGCGCATTAAGGGCAAGGTTAAGCGGGCCACGATGTTGTCGCTGTTGTGCCAATCTTGGTAATTAAGCAGTGGCAGTTGGCAGGCGATGAACTGAAAATGCAGAATGCCGATGTCTTCAGTGCCGAGCTGCAATTGCTCTTGGAATTTGCCCTTTTTGGTGAACACCACCACCGGCACCACCCGTTCGGTGTTGTGTTGCCGCGACAAATCTAAACAGTATTGCGCAAGGCGGGCGGCATCAAATTTATAGGGG
>DATGUF010000043.1:0-14999 GCA_035301485.1 Alcanivoracaceae bacterium | reverse complement strand
ATGAACCACTTCTTCCGTGCCGCCACAGAAGATTTCGGTGGCGACCTCATTTATTACCAAGGTCATTCTTCGCCAGGCATTTATTCGTGGGCATTTTTAGAAGGTCGCCTCACTGAAGACCAATTGATTAATTTTCGCCGCGAGGTGGATGGCAAGGGTATTTCTTCTTATCCACACCCTTGGCTGATGCCGGATTTCTGGCAATTCCCCACTGTCTCCATGGGGCTTGGGCCTATTCAGGCCATTTACCAAGCTAACATTATGCAGTATCTGAAAAACCGAGAACTGATTCCTAACCAAAACCGTAAGGTATGGGCGTTCTTGGGTGATGGTGAAATGGATGAGCCTGAGTCCATCGGAGCCTTATCTTTAGCGGGCCGTGAGGGGTTAGATAACCTCATTTTTGTGGTGAACTGTAACTTACAGCGCCTCGATGGCCCCGTGCGTGGAAATGGTAAAATTATTCAAGAGCTGGAAGGTTTGTTCCGTGGCGCCGGCTGGAATGTCATCAAAGTAGTGTGGGGCGGCCTTTGGGATTCCCTGCTAGAGCGAGACACCCAGGGCGTATTGCGCCGTCGCATGGAAGAATGTGTGGACGGTGAGTACCAGTCTTATAAAAATAAAGGCGGAGCATACACGCGCGAACATTTCTTCGGTAAATATCCAGAGCTCGCCAAAATGGTGGAGCACATGACGGATGATGAAATTTACGCCTTAAACCGTGGTGGGCACGACCCACAGAAGGTGTTTGCTGCTTACCATCAAGCGGTGAACCATAAAGGCCAACCCACAGTTATTTTAGCGAAAACCGTAAAGGGTTACGGCACGGGTGAAGGAGAAGGTGCAAATAAAACGCACCAAATGAAAGATCTAGATATAGAAAGCTTAAAGATGTTCCGCGATCGTTTTAACATGCCCTTTGACGATGAAGAACTAGAACAGCTACCTTTCTATAAGCCTGAGCCTAATAGCCCAGAAATGCGCTACATTAATGAGCGACGTAAAGCGCTCGGTGGCAGCATTCCAGCACGCCGCGAAAAATCAGAAAGCCTAACTACGCCACCATTAAGCTTTTTTGCGAACTTCCTTGAAGGCAGTGGTGATCGCGAATTATCCACTACCATGGGCTTCGTGCGCATGTTATCGGCCCTCACAAGAGATAAAAATATCGGCGAACGCGTGGTACCCATTGTGCCTGATGAAGCGCGTACCTTTGGCATGGACGGCATGTTCCGCCAGTTAGGTATTTATTCCTCTAAAGGCCAGAAGTACGAGCCCGAAGATGCCGGCCAGGTGATGTATTACCGCGAAGACAAAAAGGGCCGCATTCTAGAAGAAGGCATTAACGAAGCAGGTGCCATGTCGGCCTGGATGGCGGCGGCTACTAGTTATAGCCATCACAACTATCCCCTTATTCCATTCTATATTTACTATTCCATGTTCGGTTTTCAGCGAGTGGGTGATTTAGCATGGGCGGCGGGTGATATTCACGCGCGAGGCTTTTTACTAGGTGGTACCGCAGGGCGCACCACGCTCAATGGCGAAGGGTTGCAGCACCAAGATGGCCACAGCCATATTCTTTCGAGCACCGTCCCTAACTGCATTAGCTACGATCCCACCTATAACTATGAAATAGCTGTGATTTTGCAAGACGGTATGCGCCGCATGTATGCCGAGCAAGAGGATGTGTACTACTACATCACGTTAATGAACGAAAATTACCAGCACAGGCCTATGCCAACGGGCGTGGAAGAAGGTATTTTGCGCGGTTTGTATCAGCTAGAAAAACAGCGTGATACGGCGTCCGGATTGCGTGTGCAACTTTTGGGTAGTGGCACCATTTTACGTGAAGTGGAGGCTGCTGCAGAGATGTTGCGCGAAGATTTTGACGTAGCTGCCACCTTGTGGAGCGCCCCAAGCTTTACGGAGCTGCGCCGCGAAGGTTTGAAAGTAGAACGTTGGAACCGTTTGCATCCAGAGGCTGAACCCAAGCAAAGTTGGGTGGAAAAGCAACTTGGGCATGTACAAGAGCCTATTATTGCTGCCACAGATTATATGAAAGCATTTGCAGATCAAATTCGTCCGTTCTTGCCTTCTCCTTATGTAGTGTTAGGTACTGATGGCTTCGGTCGCAGTGATTCCCGTGAAAAACTACGTGAGTTTTTTGAAGTGGATCGCCGCTTTATTGTGGTAGCAGCGTTATCCGGGCTTGCTGAAGTAGGTAGCGTGCCGGCTAGCACAGTAACTGAGGCTATAAAGAAATACGGGATTGATCCCGATAAAGCCTATGCCCCAGAAGCTTAAGCAGCTAAGAGAAGGAGAGACGAGTGAGTAACGAATTAGTTTTAGTTCCTGATCTTGGCAACAGCGATCCTGTTGATGTGATCGAGATTGCTGTGCAAGTAGGGGATGTGGTGGCGCAAGAAGACACCCTTGTGGTGGTGGAATCTGATAAAGCCACAGTGGAAATACCCGCTCCACGGGCAGGAACTATCACAGCTATAAAGGTGGAGTTAGGAAGCCAAATTCGCACGGATGACCCTTTGGTGGAAATGGCCGCTGAAGGTGAAGATGCACAGCCCGGGCCTGCCGCTGCTGCACCGGCGGCGGAAGAACAGCCCGAAGAGAGCGCGGCACCTGCCGCGAAGCAAGCTTCAGCAGAGCCTACGCCTGCTGTAGCGGAGGAAGAAATTAGCCTGGTGGTGCCAGAACTTGGCGACATTGATGGAGCTGTGCTCATCGAATGGCTGGTGCAAGAAGGCGATCACATTGAAGTGGATGACTTAGTGGCGGTGTTAGAGTCAGACAAAGCCTCCTTTGAAGTGCCTGCGGAGCAGGCCGGCAAGGTGGTGGCGTTCACCGCAGAGCTAGGACAATCCGTGAATTCTGGCCAGGCGTTGCTCACCCTGTTGAGTGAAAGCGCTGCGACGCCCGCGGCCGCCCCGCCTGCCGAAGAAGAGCCGGCGCCAAAAGAAGCCGCCGCAAGGACACCGTCAACAGGGCAAAAAAGCACGCCAAGCACAGCCCCTTTACCGAGCACCACAGCGCAGCTCACCAGTGCAAGCGATGTTGCCGTGTTCGCCGGCCCAGCGGTGCGCCGTTTAGCGCGTGAAATGGGCGTGGATTTATCGCAAGTGCCGGGCACAGGGGTGAAAGGCCGTGTGACCAAAGATGATTTAAAAGCCCATGTGAAAAAAGCCTTAACCACAGCGCCCGCGGCCACTGGCACGGGAGCCCCCGCGCTCCCCGAGATCGATTTCAGCCAGTTCGGCACAGTGCGTGAGGAAGAGGAAAGCCGTTTACGCCAGCTAGCGGCGGAAAACCTCCATCGCTCTTGGCTCACTATTCCTGCTGTTACCCATCAGGATGAAGCCGACGTTACAGCCTTGGAGCAGTTTCGTCGCGCTGAAAATAAACGTAGCGATGAAGGCGCCAACCTCACTTTGCTCGCTTTCTTATTGAAAGCCTGTGCAGAGGGTTTGAAGCGCTTCCCGCGCTTTAACAGCTCCTTAGCCAACGATGGTAAAACGCTTGTTTTCAAAGAGTACGTGCACATTGGCATAGCCGTGGACACCGATTACGGCTTGGTGGTGCCCGTGTTGCGTGATGTGGATAAAAAAGGCTTGCGTGATATAGCTGCAGAAGTGGTGGAATTAGCCACTAAAGCCCGCGATAAAAAGTTGTCTCCCGCAGAGATGCAAGGAGGCTGCTTTACCATTTCCTCATTGGGAGGCATTGGCGGCGGTTACTTCACCCCTATTATTAACTGGCCAGAAGTGGCTATTTTAGGTGTGGGGCGCAGTAAAAAGCAGCCCGAATGGAACGGTGAGGAATTTGTGCCGCGGGATATGCTACCGCTAGCGCTCACCTATGATCACCGCGTGGTGAATGGCGCAGACGCCGCACGCTTTAGCCGTTATGTGGCGGAAGCGTTAGAGGATATGCGTCGTTTATTGTTGTAAAGAAAAAATAGCCCCCGGTGTTCGGGGGCTATTGACGATTAACGTAACAACAAGAAGGAGTTATTAGTTAGCGGTGGAAGGCCGCATGGGCATGTCATCGCGGTGTTGGCGCTGCCTTTCCATTCTTTTTTCACCGTCCTGTTTATTCATCATCCCGCCTTGTCGGTTTTCCATCATGCCCTCACCACGCTTGCCGCGCTGTTCTTTCATGTGGTGTTTGTTGGTGTGCCGCTGCCATTTTTGCGCACGCTCTTTCTTCATGTTTTGCCACGTAGTTTGCTGCTCAGGCGTTAAAATGTCAGTGATGGCAGCTTCTGTTTCGCTGCGCACGGCCTGCATTTTTTCACGCTGGGTGGTAAACACTTGCGCCATGGCGTCGCTTTGCTCGTCAGTGAGTTCTAGCTGCTGTTGCATACGCTGCATGTATTGCATGCGTACTTCAGTGTTGGTGCCTTGGGCGTTTACGCCTTTCTCGGCGGTGGCTAACGCGGGAGCGGTTAGCAAAGCGCCAATGAGAGCAAGTGGTAAGAATGTTTTTTTCATGGGTAACTCCTAGTGGGTGATTAAGTATTATCATGGGGCTACATGTTGCAAAGAATATGCACGCAATGTGAAAAAGCCTTATTGTTCTTTTTCAATGTCAAAACGGTAGCCAACCCCATAAATAGAATGAATAAATTGTGTGTGCGGGAATACCTCGGCCAGTTTGCGGCGTACTTTCTTAATGTGGCTGTCCACGGTGCGATCGCTCACGATGCGGTTATCATCATAAATGTGGTCCATTAATTGTTGGCGGTTGCGAATGTGCCCAGGGCGCTCCGCCAAGCTGCGTAATAAGGCAAACTCCACCATGGTGAAAGCCACCTCTTGGCCTTGGTAATGAAAAGAAAGGCGGTTGTCGTCGAAATGAAAACCTTGGTGGTGCTGTGTTTCTGGTTGTAAACGGCGCTGTAACGCTTTCACCCGTGCCACTACTTCACGAGGGCTAAAGGGCTTGCAAATGTAATCGTCGGCGCCCAGTTCAAGCCCCAGCAAACGATCCACCTCATCCACTCTAGCAGTAATCATGATGATGGCAATGTCGGAGGTGCGCCGCAGTTGCTTGCACACCTCTAAACCATCCATGTCGGGCAGCATAAGATCTAGTAGAACAATCTGTGCGTTGTTTTCTGCTAGCCAATCTAAGCCTGCTTGGCCGGTGGCGCACCAATGGCTGCTAAAACCACTGTGCGTTAAATAATCTTGCAGCAAACGGGCAATTTTAGGTTCATCTTCAATGATCAGCAGCTGCGTCATAACACCTCCTTAAAGCGTAGGGTGAAGGCGAGGCCCCCTAAAGGGCTGGGGGTGGCGGTGAGTTCGGCGCCGTGCGCCAGTGCAATACGTTTGGCGAGGGCTAAACCCAAACCGGAGCCACCAAATTGGCGGTTTCTGGAAGCCGTTTCGCTTCTAAATAAATGTTCGAACAGCAACGGTATTTTATCCTCGGCCACCCCCGGTGCTGAATCTTCAAGCAGCACCACGAGGTGTTTTTTCTCTACCGTCATGGTGAGTTGCACCCTGCCGGGGGCCTCAGTGTAGTTCAAGCTATTGCTCAGCAAGTTGGTGAGGAGTTGGCGCAAACGTGTGGCATCGCCTAGCACCATTTTACCTTCAGGCACCGCCACCGTGAAAGCCAGGCCTTGCTCAGCAAAATGGTGGGCAAATAAATGGGCTTGTTCATGCAATAGTGCGCTCAGGTCTACTTTTTCCATGCGATAGCGCAAGCTGCCCACATCGGCCAAGGCAAGGTCGTGTAAATCGTCCACTAAGTGTTTGAGGTGGTTGACTTCTTGTTGTAACGATAAAAGGTGCTCGGTGCTCGGGTGGCGAATGCCGTCTACTAAGGCTTCGATTTCACCTTGCAAAATAGCCAGCGGTGTTCTGAGCTCGTGGGCGGTATCCGCGAGCCAGCGGTCGCGCGCCTGTGCTGCTTGTTCTAAGTGGTGAGCGAGCTGGTTAATGCTATCGCTGAGCAGGCCGAGCTCATCGCGGCGCTCAGTGGTAAAGCGTTGGCGATAATTGCCCCGCGCCATTTGTTCGGTTAATGCTGCCATGGCGCGCACGGGGCGCACCATTTGCCGCGCAAGCAGCCATGAGCCCAATAGCGCCACTATTAAAGCAGCCGCGGTGGTCAGCGCTAAGGAGCGCCATTGCTGCTGCCGAAAAGCCCTGTCGGTGCTGTCGGTGAGCTGTGCTTCCATGGGGTGATACAACAGCGTGCCCACTTGCTGTTGTTGCAGCATAATCGGTACTGCCCGTTGTGGCCTGTGGGGCAGTGCCTCACCGTAAAGCGTGCCGCCTTCTTCGTTTAGCACAACGAAATGGCGAGGCAAACGGAGCACGCCGCGTAGCCCCCGAGGATGCTGCGCGGTGTGTTCTGTGGGCCAGCCGTTGTAGTTGTGGTAGGTGTCTGCTAAGCGTTCGCTCACTTCTAGCATGCGCTGGTGGCCGCGCTCTTGTAAGTAATTCACCAGGCTGCGCTCAAAACTAATTTGATACAGGGTGGCAGAGAGCAGGACCAACACCATGCCCATGGCGGAAAAAACAAGAAAAAGACGAGTCCGAATGCTGTGCATAGCGCTACCAAGAGAATGAAAACACCTCATGATAGCGCGTTTTTGCAAGGTGGTTGGGGGATGCACAATAAATTCACAATGTTGTGTGCAGTACGGCTACATGGAATGTTTAGGCGAGGAAACGCACGATCAGCACCACCACTAGCACCCAGAAGGAAATGAGGGCGGCCACGGCCAAGCCAACATATAATAAGGGGCGTTTCACATAACGGCCGATCCATTTGTCGGCTTTTTGGCTTGCTTGTTCATGCACCTCATGGGGCAGGCGCTGCACAATTTGGCTCACCCCAAAAGGCACAATGATGAGATCATCTAAGAGGCCGAAAACGGGCACCACAATGGGGATTAAATCAAAGGGGCTGAGCAAATAGATAGCTAAAGCTAAGCTGCCTATTTTTAAATGAAGTGGGGTGCTAGGGTGGCGAAAAGCATACCACAGTACCACCACTTCACGGCGAAAGCGTAAAAAACGCTGGCGGAGCAATTGGCTAAGTTTGGCCATGTTTTATTCCTTTTGCGCAGCTTAAAAGTCGAAGCTCACATCAACCATGAAGTGGCGCTCTGGCAAGGGGTACGTGAACAGGGTTGAACTGCCTGCGTCATAATAACCGGTGTCGTACACCTTGCGGTTTTGCAGGTTATACACCCCAGCGGTAATGCGGCTGTTCGCCACCTTGGCCGTGGCGCTGAGGTTGGTCCACGTGTAACCGCGCTGGCGCTGCTCGGCATTGGCATCGTCGCCGTTAAAAAAGCGGCTGCTATAGAAGTGCTGGGTGATCCCAACGTCTAGCCAGGGAGCAGCCTGCCAATCTAGTTGTGCGTAGCCCGTGCGACGCGGTGAATCGGGCACCAGTTTGTTGCGCCAAGCGCCTTCTCTGTACTGAGTTTTTTGTAGGCTCGCATTTAAGGTTAACCACACATGGTCATCCAGCTGCCAGCGGCTGTTTAGTGCAAAGCCTTTGCGGCGTGTATCGTCGCTGCGGTTGGCGTACCGTTCACTGTTTCTGTCGTAGTACACAGCGTTTTCAAAGCGGCCATCCCAGTAGGTAATGGAAGAGCGCTGGTGGTCGTGATGCCACGCTAGCGTAGCGCTATATATCTTGCCTTCCTGAGGCACTAAAGCGTTAGCATGCTGCAAGTTGGCTGCCACATTGGGGGCTTGTGCTGTGCGCGCAGCATCTAAAGATAACACCAGTGGCGGCGCCAAACGCACATTCACACCGCCTTCATACATTTCTAGTGTGTAATCGGTGGAAGGCTGAGTTGCGCTGCCAAAGAAGGATTGCTTTACCGTTTCGCGACGTGCACCTAAGTGCCCTCCAAGCCAAGAACGGTAATCAGCCACATAGCGTCCGTACACCCCTTCTTGTTGTTGGCGGGCTTCTTCCAAAGGGTTGCCGGTGAGGGCGCTATCGTAACGAGTGAGGTAATAATCCCAGCCTGCATCCCAACGGTGCACCACGCTACCGGTTTCAAAATGGCCTTCTAGGCGTGGCGATACACTGTAGCCGTCGATATTTGTATTCACATACTGTTGGGTGGTGAGGTCGTAATCTTTTTGGTTTTTATCGAAGAAACTGCCTTCTAAATAAACGCTCGTTTGCATGAAATGCCAAGCGATACCGGGCATGGCATGGTAGTGATGCTGTTTTAATTTGGCGTCGGCGGTGCCGCTTTTGCGTTTAGCGTTAATGTCCACGGCACCTGGTAATTCTAGTTCTTCCTGCCCTGCTTGCAGGGTGAAATACAGCACGCTGCGATCAATTTGCTGGCGCACATCAAACACCCCTGCGGTTCGTTCCACCTTGTTGTGGTCGCGATAGCCATCGCTCCGTAGGCCGGTAACGGCGCCAAATACTTGCGTGTTGCCTTGCTGCGTGCCGCCCCACAGGCCGCCTTCATACGTGTTGTAGCTGCCACCGCCAAGGTGTACGCCACCGGCGCCGGTGTGAGCTTGGCGTGTGACAATGTTAATCACCCCAGTATTGGCACCCTGGCCGTACATCACACCGCCACCCGTGGGCACCACTTCTATCGCCGCCACGCTTTGTAGCGGGATGCTAGCAAGGTTGGCGGCGGCACCATGCATATCCACCATGCGGCGGCCATTGAGAAGAATTAAAGGTTGGGCCGCGCCATAGGCGTTTGCAGCATGTTGGCTGTCGCCAATGCCATGATCGCGTTGCAAAGTAATGCCTGCTACAGAATCCACCACATCTACCAAGTTGCGCGCGGGCATTTTTTCAATGTCTTCGGCAAGCAGCATTACGGCTCCCGCTGGAAGATTAGAGAGGCGCGAACCTTCTAGGATAAACACGGGCGGATCCGTGGCTTGCGCCAACGCCGGTGCAGTGAGTGAAACAGCTAACGCTAAAGTGGTGGGTAATAGGCGACGAATAAGCACAGCAAAACCTTTTGGCTGAAAAATTGTTATTTTATCGCAAGAGGCAACGTTATGCTTCCGCGAAGTGTAAAGATGAGGCCACAATATCACGATAAACGCTCTCATGTTCAGGCAAAACCACGCCACGTTGTGCCGCGGCTGCGAGTATATAACCAGTGATGTAGTCAATTTCCGTATGCTGTTGTGCCAGCATATCGGCACGCATGGAAGAGCAATTGTCGGCGGTGGCTTGTGCTACTGCAGCGGCTCTTGCATAGGTATCCAGGGGCCATTGAGGAAATAAACGCTGGGCGATAGCGTCGCATTCTTTGGCTAAACGCTGAAAGCGCTCATGGGCTTCGGGAATAGTGAGCAGTGCTCCATTTGGGCAGTTGTACAGAGCCGTGAGCGGATTAATCAACGCATTTACCGTTAGTTTTAACCATTGCTGCAGAGCCATGTCGCGCTCCCACTGCAGTGCAGGCCAATGTGTTTGTAAGGCGGTGAACCAAGTGGGCGTAGAGGCGGTGGGGTGCCCCATGATAGTACTGTTTTCCGCCACCACGGTAATACGCTCTTGGGCTCGCCACGCCGCATTGGTGGTGATGGCTTCCCAGCATTGCCAAGCAGGAGGCAATGGCACATCGGCTAAAGTGCCCATGCCGTTTTGTAAGCGGATCAACACACCTTCTGGTGCCAAACGAGGTAATAAGGGGGCAAGGGCGGCCTTCGTGCTTGGCCCTTTCGTGGCCAACAATAGGTGCTTAATAGTGCCGTTATCGTCAGCGGGCAAGGTGAGGGTGCTAGCCGCGCCTTGGGGCCACACCAAAGTACGTGTTTGCGCGCCACGATTGGCAGCTAAGGTGCTCCAACCCGCTTGTTGTAAATAATGCGCTGCCAGCGAACCCATGCTGCCCGCGCCTAATACATACCATTTCATGTTTCTTTCTGCGCCTGTTGGGTGGGTAACGATTGTGGAAACCAACGTACTAAAATTAACAAAATGGGAATGCCGTATAACGCTAATATTGCTGTGATAACAAAGAAGACGCCCCAGTCTCCCTCTAATTTATCTACCATGTAGCCGCTGGAAGCAGAGAGCCAAATGCGGGATAAATTACCCAATGATGCTAATAGCGCATACTGGGTGGCCGTATACGCTACGTTGCACAGGCTCGATAAATAAGCCACAAAAGCCACAGTTACTAAACCGCTGGTGAAGCTGTCTGAAATCACTGCCAAAATGAGGTACGCCATGGTGCCTTGCTCAGCTAACAGCGCGTAGGAAAGGTTTGCAATGGCGGAAATTACCCCAGACACCAACAAGGCGCGTATTAAACCAATGCGGTAAGCCAACATGCCACCCACGGCAATGCCCACCATGTTGGCAATAAAACCGTAAATTTTGCTGACGTTGGCTATTTGCGTGTAGCTAAAGCCCATTTCTCGGTAGAACACACCAGACATGCGGCCAAGCATGGCATCACCAAATTTAAAGATGAAAATAAACATAAGAATGAGCCACCATCCATCGCGTTTGATGAAGTCGTAGAAAGGGGCAATGACAGTATTGGTGAGCCAAGTGAAAGCGGAGGCAAAAAACCGAGGCATCTTATTGTTAAAAAAAGCTCCCACATTTTCTTCTTGCTGTTGGGTGGCTAAGGGCACTTTACGCACGGGTTCAGGGCTGAGCAATACAGCCAACATGCTCACTCCTAAGCTGCAAGCCAAAACAAAATAAGCGGTGCCCCAGCCAAAAGCGCTGGCTAGATAAAGCCCGCCGGCACCGCCAATCAGCGTGCCGCCTAAATGCCATCCCCAAATAGCCACAGAGGCGCCGGCGCTTTGTTCGTTAGGCTCTAAGCTGTCGATGCGGTAGGCATCCACAGCAATATCTTGGGTGGCACTGGCAATAGTCACCATGAGTGCTCCCACAGCTAGCATGCCTAATTGCTCGCCAGGGGAAAAAGTGCCCATCCAAATGATGGCAGCAAAAAGGGCAAATTGGGTGGTGAGAATCCAGCTGCGCCGTTGGCCTAAGGCTTGGCTTAAAAAAGGAATGCGTAATTTATCAATCAGCGGCGCCCACAAAAAATTAATGGCGTAAGGGGTGGTTACTAAGGCAAACAAGCCAATATCGGTGCGGCTAACGCCAGCATCGCTCAACCAAATAGAAAGGTTGCTGAACACCAAAGGCGCAGGTAAACCACTGGCAAAACCAAGCAGCAGTAAAGTAAGCATGGGTTGGCGCAAGTACACTTGCTGAAAATCCTTGAAAGCGGACAACATAAACGCCATTCCTTTTATTGCGAAGAGTAAAAAACACAGTATGCCTGTTGCGGCGCGGGGATTCAGTAAAAGGAATCAGCAAAAAATTAAAAATTCATCTCTTGAAAAAAAAGTAAAGCACCCCATATAAGGCAGCAGCTTGGTAACTAAGCATGCAGCGCTTGACACTGACTGCTCGGTTACTATGATTAGCACTCAAAGGCATTGAGTGCTAATTGGCTGCCAAATTAACAACAGGCAGTGTTACTAACCCTTTCGGGAAACATTAATAAATCAGTTAAGCAGGGGCTTAACTGAGTAGCTGACACCTCAACAGGAGAACAGAGGAATGAAAATCCGTCCTTTGCATGATCGCGTGGTAATTCGTCGCGCCGAAGAAGAAACCAAAAGCGCTGGCGGCATCGTGCTGCCTGGTTCTGCTACAGAAAAACCCGCTCGCGGGGAAGTGCTAGCAGTGGGCAACGGTAAAATTACAGACAGTGGCGATGTTCGCGCACTGGATGTAAAAGTTGGCGATCAAGTTATTTTCGGCCAGTACGCGGGTAACACCGTGAAAATTGATGGCGAAGAACTGCTTATTTTAGGCGAAAACGAAATTCTAGCTGTTGTTGAAGCGTAATTCGTTTTTTAAACCATTTTTTGAGGAAGTAAAGAATCATGGCAAAAGAAGTTTTATTTCGTGATGAAGCCCGTCAGCGCATGCTACGTGGTGTAAACGTTCTTGCTGATGCAGTAAAAGTAACCTTAGGGCCTAAGGGTCGTAACGTTGTATTAGATAAATCTTTTGGTGCGCCAGTTATTACTAAAGACGGTGTTTCAGTAGCACGTGAAATCGAACTGGAAGACAAGTTCGAAAACATGGGCGCACAAATGGTTAAAGAAGTAGCGTCTAAGGCAAACGATGAAGCGGGTGACGGTACCACCACAGCAACAGTATTGGCACAAGCAATTGTGAGCGAAGGCTTAAAATCTGTAGCTGCGGGCATGAACCCAATGGACCTTAAGCGCGGTATTGATAAAGCAGTGGCAGCAGTAGTAGAAGAGCTGCAGGCGCTAGCAACACCTTGCGAAAGCAACAAAAACATTGAACAAGTGGGTACCATCTCCGCTAACTCCGATAGCTCTGTGGGCCAGATCATCGCAGAAGCCATGGAGAAAGTAGGTAAAGAAGGTGTTATCACCGTTGAAGAAGGCACTAGCTTAGACAACGAACTAGAAGTTGTTGAAGGTATGCAGTTCGACCGCGGTTACCTAAGCCCTTACTTCATTAACAACCAAGAAACCATGGCTGTAGAGCTCGATGAGCCACACATTCTCTTGGTAGATAAGAAAATCACTAACATCCGCGAATTGCTACCTGTACTAGAAGCGGTGGCTAAATCCGGTAAGCCATTACTCATCATCGCTGAAGATGTTGAGGGCGAAGCCTTAGCAACGCTTGTTGTGAACAACATGCGCGGCATCATTAAGTGTGCAGCAGTTAAAGCACCAGGTTTTGGTGACCGTCGTAAAGCGATGCTACAAGACATTGCTATCCTCACAGGTGCCACCGTTATTTCTGAAGAAATCGGTTTAAACCTAGAGGAAACAACACTTGAAGACTTAGGTTCAGCAAAGAAAGTTAACATCGACAAAGACAACACCACTGTTGTGGATGGCGCTGGTAACGAAGCTGACATCAAAGGCCGTGTAGAGCAAATCCGCGCGGAAATCGAAAACTCCACCTCTGACTACGACCGCGAGAAGCTACAAGAGCGCGTGGCTAAGTTAGCAGGCGGTGTGGCAGTTATTAAAGTAGGTGCTGCTACAGAAGTAGAAATGAAAGAGAAGAAAGCCCGTGTGGACGACGCACTAGCAGCTACTCGCGCAGCGGTTGAAGAAGGTATCGTTGCTGGCGGTGGTGTTGCATTAGTACGTGCTTTGAGCAAAATCGATAACCTCACTGGCGACAACGAAGATCAAAACGTTGGTATTGCGCTAGCTCGTCGTGCTATGGAAGCGCCTCTACGTCAGATCGCCACTAACGCAGGTGCGGAAGCTTCTGTAGTGGTACAAGCTGTACGTGAAGGTAAAGGCAGCTACGGTTACAACGCTGCTACTGAAGAGTACGGCGATATGATCGAAATGGGTATTATCGACCCAGCCAAAGTAACCCGCTCAGCACTACAAGCAGCAGCTTCTATTGCTGGCCTCATGATCACCACAGAAGCCATGGTGGCAGACAAGCCATCCGCTGATGGCGGTGCTGGTATGCCAGACATGAGCGGCATGGGTGGCATGGGTGGTATGGGCGGCATGATGTAATCATCAGGTAGCCAATTTACCCGCATCCATTGCGTTTCAAAAGCCTGCAAGTCGTTGACTTGCAGGCTTTTTTACTGATTGTTTTTGTTTTATTGTCGCGGTAGTGATGCTTTTGCCGTCGTTTGGCAACCTGTACGTACCGCAACCATACAGCCATCACTTTTTTAGATGGGAAAGTTTTTATACAGTTATTTAAAGCTCGTTAACTTCGCTAACTACAAACTGGCGAGAAGCGCCCCCCTCTTGCAGATCATACTGAATTTGGCGCGTTTTCCCTTTCGGGTTAGCGTTGGTATCACCTTCTAAATAAAGGGGGAACTGCCTAACCAACACATTATCAACCACTTCAAATTTGTCATGGCCCATGTAGCCTTGTTTGAGTTCACTGGAGAGCTCAGGAAAATGCACTTCGTTCCATGACTGCCCTTCGTTACTAGAATAAGCCACTACGTCACCATATGAGCCACTACCTACACCTCGAGTAAAGATTAAGATGTCATAGGAACCATCTTCATTAAGGTCGCCCACTGCTGCATCAATAACAGGATCGTTAATGTGCCTTTCAATGGCCTGCTCGCCCATAGGTTGAATGCTCAAGTTGTAGCTACCATTGCCGTCGGGCGTACTCACTACACGAGCAGAAAAATTCTCATAGTGAATAGCTTGGTTATAGTTACCGCTTGCGTTCGAAGCTGTATTATCTGCTTCGATTGTTGTAGACGATTTAGGGGCTGAAGCGGTGCTCTCATCTATGGCCTGTGTATTAGTATCCTGACAAGCCGTTAAACTGAGTAACAGCGCACTGAAAAGTAGTGTTTGCTTCATGTTAACTTCACTCCTGTTAAAATTAGCGTCATAAGGAATGACGGTTCTGAAATAAATACAACCTTGGTTAGCCTGCTAATTGAATGGGTGTTCTCTTAATTGGTAATTTTATGCACCGATAAAGTAAGTTTGTCGTTACCATGATCAACTGTTACTTGCTTGTCGTAGGTGATGGTTGTTTCATGTTCCGTAACAGTTTCACCAACTTTAAAAGCTGTAACGACTGTAGCTGAATGTTCATTGTTGGGCTTTACTGTCAGGTTATATTGAAACTCATTGTCAACAGCGATTGATGCCATGCTCTTCAGCATTGACCAACATCACAGGTGAAGCAATTAACTCCCCCTCTTTAAATACAGAAGTAGAAACCTTGTAAGCATCAGCGGCAAAGCTTGAACCTGACGCCAGCACAGTGGCTAATAACAAACCTGTTTTGCTTTCATCTTAATGTCCTTGGGTAAAATAAATGAAAAGGGTTAACTGTTGGGTAATGTTTGTAGCAAGCTAAAAGTTGGCTGTGTTTCATGCACCCTATGACGGTAACGCTATACATTGAAACTAACATACTAGCTCTTTGGCGCATTTAAAATCTGTTTAATTGTATCAAAACCACCCCTT
>DATGUF010000042.1:0-13217 GCA_035301485.1 Alcanivoracaceae bacterium | reverse complement strand
GGTGCTGCACAGGTGGCCATGATAAATGGCCCACATATTTTTCAGGCATAAAAAAAGCCCTTGATAAACAAGAGCTTAATTCAATAGATGGTGCCCCGAGGCGGAATCGAACCACCGACACGAGGATTTTCAATCCTCTGCTCTACCGACTGAGCTATCGGGGCAACAGGGCGCTATTAAACATCGTTTATAAGGTAACGTCAAGCCCTGAGCGGTTAGTTTTCAGGCGGAGTGTAACCTTCTGCGCGATCGTAAGGCTGGTTGCTCAAAAAACGTTCTCTTTGGTCGTCTAAATAAGTGCGCGTGTCAGGATCTAGCACATTTAAGTGCTTTTCATTAATCAGCATGGTTTGTTCTGCGAGCCATGCTTGCCAAGCTTTTTTCGATACATCTGCATAGATGGCCTCGCCTGCAGGGCCGGGGAAGGGAGGCCTGTCTAAACCTTCTAACTCTTCCTGGAATTTGCGGCATTGCACCATTCTGGTCATCGTAGTTATCTCCTTATTAGCGCTTCATGGGTGGTGAGGGCAGTGTAGCACAAGCTATGGTTAAGTCGTTTTCCTGTGCGTAGCATTAATTAAGCTTACGCAGCAGCTTCTTAGTGGGGGCTGCTAGCCCAAGCTCGCCCGGCGCGGTGGGTGTAACCCAACGCTCTGAGTTATCAGCAACTCTGTGTACTGCGTCCACCTCCACCAAAACGGGCGTTATATCTAAATGGTAATGGCTAAACGTATGCCTAAAACTGCTCCATTGAGTGTGTTCGTGGTAGGCGATATTCATGTGAGCTAAGGTTTCTTGCCAGCAGGTTGTTGTATCTATTTCTGGGAAACACCATAGGCCGCCCCAGAGCCCTTGCGTTGGGCGCTGCACGAGCAAAACATCTTTGTGTTGATTGCGCAGCATCAGAAAATAGCGTTCGCGCACGGGCAGCGGGCTTTTCTTCTTTGGTGTGGGGAAGTGCTGCTGTTTGCCCAGTGCATAGGCTTGGCAATGCTTTTGAAGCGGGCATTCCGCGCAAGCAGGCTTGCTTCGTGTACACACTGTGGCGCCAAGGTCCATCATTACTTGGTTGAAGGCGCCTGGCCTATCTGTGCTCGTTAATTGTTCGGCATATTGCCACAGTTGGTTTTCCACTTGGCGTTGGCCAGGCCAGCCTTCAAGAGCGTAGAAACGAGTGAGCACGCGCTTAACGTTGCCATCGAGAATAGGCGCCCATTGGTTGGCGCTTAAACTGACAATGGCGCCGGCGGTGGAGCGACCAATGCCGGGCAAAGTCATTAAGCCTTCTACACTGGTGGGCAGCTGGCCATGATGTTCCGCGATGATGGTTTGTGCAGATTTGTGAAGGTTGCGAGCACGGGCGTAATAACCGAGCCCAGTCCACAAGTGCAGTACTTGATCTAAAGGAGCGGCGGCGAGGCTGTCCACGGTGGGAAACTGCTGCATAAAGCGCTCAAAATACGGGATAACCGTAGTAACTTGCGTTTGCTGCAGCATAATTTCAGACACCCACACCCGGTAGGGCGTGGGATTCTGTTGCCAAGGAAGGTGTTTGCGGCCGTGCTCGTCGTACCAATGTAACACGGCCTGCTGAAACCAAGCGTGAGGCATAGGGTTAGAATAAACCCTTGAGCTTGTCTTTTACTTTGTCTCGTAGCTCATCACGCTCTTTATCTACGCGGTCTTGAAGTTTGGCGCGCTCTTCCTCGCGACGGGCTTCAAATTTTGCTTTTTCTTCTTCGGCGCGCGCTTCTAGCTTGGCTCGTTCATCAGCAATGCGCGATTCGTCGATGCCAAGCTTTTCTTGCACTAACTGCTGTAGAAGTCGCTTACCTTCGGCCTGGAAGAAGTTTTGGTCTGGCAAGCACCAAGTGGCAGGGTTGCCCGTTAGCTTTCCTGCGCAATGTAGTGGCCATTCGCGGCGAGTAAGGTGCTCGCTGTCGATGGCGCTGCCAAGATTGATTTTTAAGTCGAACTTAAACTCGTCATTGAGTAGGTTAAGCCAACCTTTACCAGATAAGGCGCCGCCGCGGTCTAGCTCTGCATTAAGACGATCAACGTGCGCAACACCGTCTTGTAGGCGGGTGTTGGCCATTAAGTCGAGAATCTTTGTATCGCCACTGAGCCTAGAAGCAAGCGCTTCTAAGTTGGGAAGGTTAAGCTGCTCTGCGAGGCCGGGTACGCGCGTTAGCATGTTGTTTAAGCCATCAAATAAAGAGCTGCTTAAATCTAGGCCGTGGGTGACGGCATCGAGTAAACCGAAGTCGAGTTTACCGTTTAGGTTTTCGAACAGTTCTTTTTCGCTGTTGCCCTTAGTGGTAAAGGTGGCATCCAGGTTCACTAAGCCGGTTAGCAAGTCTCTATCAAGTGCCATGATGATAAGGCGCTGAATTTGCAAGCTATCTGTGCTGATGTGGCTGCGTATAGTGGGCGTATTGGTGCTTGCGTTTAGATCTGTATCGGCACTGTAGCTACCATCAAACAGCGAGCCACGATTCACCATATTAAGCTTGCCCTTGGCAAGGTTGAGCGAGTTGGTGGAGTTGTTAATGCTGATGGTGTCGTAGTCTAGCTGGCCAATGTTTAATTGGCCTTTTACGTTGAAGTCACGCAACAACTCTAAAGGCAGCAATGGCTCCTCTGATAGAGCAGTTGCCTCACCTTTGGGGCCTGCAGGGCTCTGTGTGGCTGGGGGCAAATAGCTGTCGAGCTTAATCTTGTCCATGTTTAGGTCAAAAGCCATGGCCATGGTATCGAGGTTGGTAATACCTGCGCTACCGGTGATGGTGCTGTCATCAAGGTTTATGGTTAGCGGTTTTAAGAGTATTGAATTGGCGGGCCCGCCTAGAGTGGCGGCAATGCTAACCTTGCTCAGTGCTTTGCTGTTGGCGGTTTCAATGGGTTCTTCACCAAGCGCTTTTAATACGCTATTAGCATTAAAAGGCGCTGTTTTGATCTGGCCTGCAAGGGTGAAGTTTTCGGTCATGTTGTTGACCGTAATGTTGCCCTGTGTATCGATGCCTAGGGTGCGCGCTTGTAAATTGCTCACTGTCAGCTTGTCAGCGTTTAAGTCCGCCAGGATATCTGCATTGAGGTTGATGTTTAGAGGTTCGGCTGTCATGCCAGCAATGTCAGTTTGCATCGTAAAAGGCGCGAGGCTGAACTGGTTAGCCTCAAGGTTGGCACGTAAGCGCGTATTAGCGTTTAGCCTAACGCGCATGTCGTTTTGGTCTTGGTAGCGTAAAGAGAGCGCGACGGGGAAAGCTTCTGTAAGGCTTACGTCGGTGGCTTCAAGCGCCATATTGTCGATCACAATGTCGGTGCCGTCAGTAAGGTCGCGGTAGCGCAATTTGCTGTTGGTAATAATGACGGAGGGGATGCTAACAGGCGCGCTGAGTTTGCCTGGCTCGTCTGTGCTTGGAGCCTGCTCCGTTTGCTCTGTTTCTTCAGGAATAAGGGCTTCCCAGTTGCCACCTTGTTTGCTTTGTACAAGGTTGAGCTCCATGCCATCGAGTTTGATGGCGTCTAGTTCCACGCGGCGAGAGAATAATGGGCGCACAGCAACACCCATTTGTAATTTATCAATACCGGCAAATAATTCTTTGTCGTCGACAATGCGGGCTTCGGTGCGGCCAACGTCTAAGGCTAAGGAGGGCCAAAATGCCCAGCTGATATCACCATCTATCACCAAATCTACATTGGCGTGCTCTTTGGCTAGTTTGGCGATGTCGTCTTTGAAATCATTAGGGTCGATAATGCGTGTGAGTACAAATACGCCGACGACGAGTAACACCACGAGTGAAACCAAAAGAAGCGATAGGAACTTTAAAATACGCGCCATGTGTATCTCCTAAAAAAGTGGCCGTTTAAACGAAAGATACCGCCACCAAAATTAATTGCCTGTGGATGGAACAAACTAGCACAGTTATAGCTACAGCGCTGCTAGCGCATGCTCGGGCGGTCGGCTAGGGGTTGTAACGAAGATGGCCACTGTAATCGAGGCACTTCTTTCGCCACATGTTGCAGCAAAGTGCTGCCCACGCCGCGATGTCGGCTCGCAGGGTGCACGGCTAAGGCTTTTACCTCCCAACCGTTGCTGGCGGGGGCAATGGCCAAGAAAGCAAGAGGCCTTTCGTTGAAGATGCCTTCGAACAAACGCCACTGGGCGGGCCATTTTTGTAACTGATCGAGTAGCTCGGTTTGCTCACGAAGCACTTGCGAAAAGTATTCCACCGAGCGTTCGGTAACCACATGTTCTTTACAAATTAGAGGCATAGCTGCTTCCTACTGGTGACAAAGGCTGTAGCAACGTATAATAGCCGACCCTGAACAATATTGGCTAAGGCTCTTTGATTAAATTTTTTGAAAGAGCGATGGGCGATAGTAGCCAACTAGCATAACGGCCTTGTTAATTCGCAAAAAGGCCGCACAATATTTGGTCAGCCGCGATGGCGGCCAACTATAATCATTGGAGATTTTCATGACCCAACGTACAGCGAGTGTTACTCGTCATACTTTAGAAACCCAAGTGGAAGTGACCATTAACCTAGATGGTACTGGCCAAGGCCACTTTGATACTGGGGTGCCTTTTTTAGAACACATGTTGGATCAGATTGTTCGCCATGGCCGCATTGATTTAGATGTACGCGCGAAAGGCGATTTGCACATTGATGCGCACCACACAGTGGAAGATATTGGTATTACCATTGGCCAAGCCCTTGCTAAAGCAGTGGGCGATAAAGTAGGCATCACGCGTTATGGGCATTCCTATGTGCCATTAGATGAATCGTTATCCCGTGTAGTGCTCGATTTATCAGGCCGCCCGGGTTTATACTTCCACGCAGAGTTTTCTCGCGCTTGGATTGGCCAATTCGATGTGGATTTGTTCCGTGAATTCTTCCAAGGTTTTGTGAACCACGGCATGGTAACGTTACACATCGATAATATTCGTGGTTTTAATGCGCACCACCAAGCAGAAACCATTTTTAAAGCGTTCGGCCGTGCGCTGCGTATGGCAATTGAAGCCGACCCACGCATGGAAAACATCACCCCTTCTACGAAGGGTACCTTATCTGTTTAAGGGCTAGCCCTATGGCGAAAACCCTTGCCTTGTTCGATGACGGCATGGCAACACCATTCGCTTGGCAGCGTGCGTTACAACGCGGCGGTTTATCACAACCTCCCGTTGTAACCACGGAACCCGAGCGTCTTTATCATGCGGAACGTTTGATCGTCGCCACGCACCAACCTCTTGCCAGTACCTTCAAGTTGTTTGAAGCGTCCTCTCTTGCTGAAGTTCTTAGTACTCGTATTACGCAGAATAAGCCCACGTTAGTGGTGGGCTCTGCTGTGCACGCTTGCTTGGCCGGTGGAGGCCGTCACGACTGGTTAGGTTTTAATTTGTTGCCTGGCAACCTTAAACGCTTTTTCCCCCTTTATGATGATTACGGTGCTTTAGCGCGTACGCCACATATTGGTTGGAACAGTTTAGATTCGCTGCCGCCGCATCCCATGTGGGCGGGCATTAACAGTGGCGCGCATGCTTATTTTGCGCATCAATACTTTGTTAATGATGTGCCTGTGCAGCAACAATTAGCGCAAACACAACATGGGGTACGGTTCCCATCTGTGTTCTATCAAGGTAATTTATGTGGTGTGCAATTTCAGCCCGCCATAAGTGGCGCCGTAGGCGCTCAATTTATTGAAAATTTCTTACGTTGGAGACCCTGATGATTTTAATTCCTGCAATTGATTTGAAAGATGGTAAATGTGTGCGCTTACGCCAGGGTCGAATGGAAGACGATACCGTGTTTTCAGATGATCCTGTTGCCATGGCGGGGCACTGGGTAGAGCGCGGTGCACGCCGTTTGCACTTGGTGGATCTTAACGGTGCTTTTGCCGGTAAGCCTGTACACGGTGAGGTGGTAAAAGAAATCGCACGTAATTTCCCAGATTTACCTATTCAAATTGGTGGCGGTATTCGCACACCAGAAATCATCGAATCGTACCTCGAAGCGGGCGTGAAGTGGCTTATTATTGGAACCAAAGCCGTGGAAGAGCCTAGCTTTGTAAAGGAAATGTGCGATCGTTTTCCAGGCCATATCATTGTTGGCCTAGATGCACGTGACGGTAAAGTAGCCACAGATGGCTGGGCCGTTACCACAGATGTGAACGTTACCGACCTTGCCAAACAGTTTGAGCAAGATGGCGTGCAGTCCATTGTTTACACCGATATTAGCCGCGATGGCATGATGCAAGGCGTTAATGCGAAAGCAACAGCGGCCTTGGCAGCTTCTATTTCGGTGCCTGTTATAGCATCTGGCGGCATTACCAATTTAGATGATATTAAAGCGCTTTGTGCCGTAGCAGACCAAGGTATTGAGGGCGCCATTACTGGGCGCGCAATTTACGAAAACACATTGGACTTCGCTGAAGGCCAAGCCCTAGCAGACCAACTAATGGCGCAATAATTTATGACTCAAGTAAAACGTATTATCCCGTGTTTAGATGTGGCCAATGGCCGTGTAGTAAAAGGCGTTCAGTTTGTTGAGCTGAAAGATGCTGGAGACCCTGTTGAAGCCGCGCGCACTTATGCTGCAGCGGGCGCCGACGAGCTAACTTTGCTCGATATTAGTGCTGGCGTAGAAGAACGCAGCACTACGTTAGAGATAGTGGAGAAAGTGGCGGCAGCTATTGATATTCCACTCATAGTAGGTGGCGGTGTGCGCTCAGTGGCGGATATTGAAGCCTTGTTAAAAGCAGGGGCAAGCAAGGTGAGTATTGGCTCGGCGGCTGTGGCAAACCCAGAGTTTGTGGCAGAAGCGGCGCAACAATTTGGCAGTGAGAAAATTATTGTGGCCATTGATGCTAAGAAAACAAGCTCTGGCAACGAAGGTGATAGTTGGTCGGTGTTCACGCAAGGTGGCCGTAAAGATAGTGGCTTAGAAGCTATTGCGTGGGCAGTAAAAATGGCCGAACTCGGTGCCGGTGAAATTTTGTTGACCAGCATGGACCGTGACGGCACGCGCGATGGTTTTGATATCGCTTTAACAAGCAAAATTGCTGAAGCGGTAGCGGTGCCCGTGATTGCATCTGGTGGTGTTGGTAACTTGCAGCATCTTGTGGATGGTGTGCTCCAGGGCGGTGCCGATGCGGTGCTTGCGGCCAGTATTTTTCACTTTGGTGAGTATAGTATTGCAGAAGCAAAAGCCTTTATGGCTGGCGCCGGAATTTCTGTGCGCCAATAATTAATCAATACCTTTAATAACAATAAAAAAAGGAATCATAATGGAACAAAGTGCGCTTATTTCCATAGGGTTACCCGTGTCTTTATTTCTCATCATGATGGGCATGGGCCTTACCCTTACCCTAAGAGATTTTAAAGCGGCGGGTACCGCCTCCTGGCCTCTCACTTATGGCACTATGCTGCAAGTGGCCATTTTACCGTTAGTGGCTTTTGGCATAGCCATCATGCTTGGCCTTAGTGCGGCCATGACAGTGGGGTTGGTATTAATCGCGGCGTGCCCGGGTGGTAGCACTTCGAATTTGTTCGCGTTTCTTGGGCGCGGAGATGTGGCGCTATCTATTATTCTCACTGTGGTGGCGAGCTTAGTAGTTATTGTAACGCTGCCCTTTTTTGTGAATTGGGCTATGGCGCGAGTGATGGATGAAACCGTGGCATTTCAATTGCCTGTGTTAGAAACCATTGCTACTTTGGTGGTGATTATCATTGTGCCGGTGATTATTGGAATGACAATTCAGCATTTTGCGCCTAACTTTTCAGCGAAGGCTGAAAAAGGTGTGAGTGTGTTCGGGTTCGTAGTAATGGTGGCCATTATTTTGGCTTTAGCGGTACAGGTGGGAGATGGAGCTTGGGGTATGATCCGCGAAGCTGGTTTAGCAGCAGCGTTGTTGAACGTGGCGGGTATTATACTGGGCTTATTAGGTGGGCGTTTCTTCGGCTTAACGCGTCAGCAAGCGTTCACGGTGGCGGTGGAAGTGGGCATTAAAAACGGCATGTTAGGGCTAACAGTGGCTGTGACTCTCTTGAATTCACAAGAAATATCGGTGGCTTCCGCTGTGTACAGCGTGATGATGTTTGCTTTTGGGCTGTTAATGATTGCTTATGGCCGCGTTACTCGTATGGATGAAGTGAGCCAGTAATTAGGTGAGGCTGTATGAAGCGGGCTTGCCCTTGGGGTGCCCGCTTTTTTTATGGCAGCGAAAAGTTTTACGGGCGCTTGCTGTTAGGCTGTGAGAGTACGATGCCTGTTAGCAACGACAGCGCCTGGTACAGGTCGTAATCTTCTTTTGCTAGTGCCTCGTTATTGTCTTCTGTTGCAGCATGGTCGATGCCTAAATGGCCAGGCAAGTCGGCTTCACGAATGTTGCGGCGGCGGCTTTCATCCACCTTGGCAGGGGTGAGCACTACGTCTGGATGAATACCATCTGCTTGGATGGAGCGCCCGAGTGGGGTGAAGTACCGAGCAGTGGTGAGCTTAAGCGCGCTGTCGCCAGATAAAGGCAGCACGCTTTGCACCGAGCCTTTGCCAAAGGTGCGTTGGCCTACCAACACAGCGCGGCCATGGTCTTGCAGTGCGCCCGCCACGATCTCAGAGGCAGAAGCAGAGCCGCCATTCACGAGCACCACTAAGGGAAGTTGAGGCATTAACGTATTGCGGGTTGCTTCATATTGGGTGCGCTCTTCGCTCATACGGCCTTCGGTGTAAACAATGAGGCCTTCTGAAATAAACAGATTTGTGACATCAATAGCGCCAGTAAGAATACCGCCGGGGTTGTTGCGTAGATCTAGCACCAAGCCTTGCAAGGTATCCTCTCTAGTGAGCGTGGTGATGGCTTTGCGCACGTCTTCTGCGGTGCGTGTTTGGAATTGATTAATGCGCACGTAGCCGTAGCCGGGTTTAAGCATTTTATGGCGCACACTCTGCACCTCGATACGATCACGTACTAGGGTGAGGGTTCGCGGTGAGTCACCGTCAGCGGGTAGTAGAGTCACTTTGACACTGCTACCAATGTCGCCACGTAAGAGCTTAACCACTTCCTGTAAACTTTTGCCTTTTGTGCTTTCGCCCTCTATGGCTGTGATGATGTCGCCAGGCTGAATGCCCGCTTGGTCGGCAGGGGTGCCTTCGTAAGGGGTAACAATAGTGACGGCATTGTTTTCCATGGTAATTTCAATACCTAAACCACCAAATTCCCCTTGAGTGGAAATTTGCAGCTCGTCGAAATCTTCTGGTTCGAGGTAGCTGCTATGAGGGTCTAGCTCCATGAGCATGCCCCGCACTGCGGCGTGTAGCAGCTTTTTTTCGTCTACTTCTTCCACGTAAGCCAACCTGACACGCTCTAGCACTTCTGCAAAAATACGTAATTCAGTAACAGGTATATCTTGTTCGCGCGCTTGCTCATCAAGTTGTTGTAAGTTGGCGGAGGCTGCAGAAAGCGGCAGCAATAAGCAGAGTATAAAGAGGGTCGCTTTTTTCATATGAGTCCTTTTTGCTAACGCGTTAGCGAATCCAAGTGCGCGGGTTAATGGTTTGGCCGCGGTGGCGAATTTCTAAATAAATACCACTGCGGTCAGCGCTGCCGGAGTTACCTGCTAGGGCGATAACGTCGCCTGGGTTGACCCAGTCGCCCACTTCTTTGAGCAATGTTTGGCTGTGCCCGTAAAGGCTTAAGTAACTGTCGCCATGGTCGATGATAGTAATGAGGCCATAGCCACGCACCCAATCAGTATAGCTAACACGGCCGGCGTGGATAGCACGAACTGGAGTGCCGTCGGGCACATCTAATAAAATGCCGCTCCAACGGATGTTGCCTTCGCGTATACTGTTGTAATTCGCTTTAATGCGGCCAACAGCAGGCCAGGGTAGTTTGCCACGTAGCTGCTTGAAAGGGGTGCCGCTAGGGTTAACCGGCATTTGCGCTGTGCTGCGCTGCATATCTTTTAAGAGCCTGTCGAGATGGGCGGCATCTTCGCGCATACGCTGCAAGCGAGTGGCTTGGTTGGTAATGCTTTTATTGAGGTTCGCTAAGGATTTTTTACGTTCTTCTTGAGCTTGCTGAATTTCGCGATGCTTACGTGTAACGGCATCTTCTTGGCGCGTTAAATGCTCGCGCGCTGCACGCACCTCGGCAATGGCATCAATGAGCGTGGCCAGCTCTTTCTTTATTTCTGTCAAACGAGCATGGCGCGCTTTTTGAAAGTAATCGTGGTAGCGCAGCATGCGGCTGATTTGGTCGGGTTGCTCTTGGTTCAGCAGTAGTTTTAGCTTTGGTTCACTGCCTTGTTGATAAAGGGCTTGTGCTGTTTTCTTAAGCCAGCGCAGCTGAGTGCTTTGTTCAGCTATCATGGCCGCTTGGCGTTCCTCAGCGGTGGCCAAGCGTTCTTTAGCTTCACGTTGTTCAATGCGTAAAATGTTTTGTGTTTTGGTGAGTTGCGCAATGCGCTTGTCTTGTTCGCGTAACAGGTGAGCTAGGTTGTCGCGTTTTTTTAAATCGCGATCGTGTTGTTGCTGTAACGCTTGAATACGGCTGCGTAATTGGCGCAACTCTTCTGGGCTTGCGGTGTCATTGGCACTAACGGGTTCGTTAGCCAGCAATGCAAGCGCAGTGATAAAATATGCCAACAAAATGGGGGTGCTGAGCAGTTTCAAGAGTTTAGCAAGCCTTTTGTTCATGAAAGTTTAAGAGTGTAGAGTATTAAGCGCCGAATGCCATAGAGGAAATCCCTCGTCTTGCCTATACTTAGCACCGTTTCTCACATTTTAGGCGATCAGTATGGATAATTTAGTAACCTTTATTGGTAATCATCCAGTGTTAGTCTCAACGTTTGTAGTGTTGGTGCTGCTCTTGGTTTTTACTGAAACGAAGCGTGCAGGCCAATCAGTTAGTGCACAGATTGTCACCAATTTAGTGAACCGAGACAATGGCTTGATTGTTGATATTCGTAATAGCGATGAATTTCGTGAGGGGCATATTCCTGGCAGCATGAATATTCCCATGGCAAATATAGTCGATCACGTTGAGAAAATTAAAGGCCACAAAGATAAACCTGTTATTTTAGTGTGCAATACAGGTATGAGCACTGCCAGTGTTGGCAAGCAATTGAAAGAACAAGGCTTCAGCCAAATATATCGTTTAGCGGGCGGTATACAGAGTTGGCGCAGTGATAACCTACCCGTTGTGAAAGGTTAATGATGAGTGAAAAAGTAGTTATTTATAGTAGCCGTTGGTGCCCATTTTGCATGCGCGCCTTAAACCTACTGAACAGTAAAGAAGTTGCATTTACTGAGATTGATGTGGACAAAAACCCGCAGGAGCGTGTGAAAATGCGTGAGATGGCGGGGCGTAATTCAGTGCCACAAATTTGGATTGGTGACCACCATGTGGGTGGTTGCGATGAACTGTTTGCCCTTGAAAGATCAGGGGAACTTGACCAACTATTAGCAAGGAACTAGGCAGCAATGAGCGATAATACCCCAGAACAAGTATTCCAATTACAACGTATTTACACCAAAGATATTTCTTTTGAATCTCCTGCTGCGCCGCAGGTGTTCCTTGAATCTTGGCAGCCCGAGGTGAACCTTCAGTTGAACACCAATGCTGTGCGCATGAGCGATGAAGTCAACGATTTCGAAGTAACGTTAGAGCTCACAGTTACCGCTAAGCATGAAGAAACGGTGATTTATTTGGTGGAAGTACAGCAAGCCGGTATCTTCACTGCTGCTGGTTTTCCTGATGAAGAAATGGATCATTTGCTCGGCTCTTACTGCCCGAACTTACTGTTCCCTTATGCGCGTGAGATGGTGTCGAGCTTAGTGGGCAGTGGTACTTTCCCACAATTATTGCTGCAGCCGATTAACTTTGATGCCTTGTATCACCAAGCTAAACAAGAGCAGGCGCAGTAATTAATGAAAAATGTGGCGCTATTCAAGATAAAAATCTTGCTGGCGCCACGCTTCATACGCCGCCACCGCCACACTGTTCGATAAATTCAAACTTCTGCTATTAGCCGCCATGGGCAAATAAATGCGCTGTTCATCCGGCAGGCTCAATAGTACCGCTTCAGGCAGCCCCCGCGTTTCAGGGCCAAACAATAATACATCTTCACCTTGATACCGGATTTCGTGGTAACTCTTCTTCCCTTTGGTAGTAAGCGCTAGTAGGCGCCTATTCCCTCGCCATTCATCAAAAGCTTGCCAGTGGGGATGTATCACCACATGGGCAATATCTTTGTAATCCATGCCAGCACGGCGCAATTGTTTATGGTCTAAGGAAAAACCAAGGGGCTCGATAAGATGGAGGGTGGCACCAATGTTGGCCGCTAAACGAATGATGTTGCCGGTGTTGGGTGGGATTTCTGGTTCGTATAAGGCGATATGGAACATGATGGGCTCGGTGGGAAAGGGCGCCTTGGGCCGTGTGGCCCAAGGCGGAAGGCTTAAGCTCTGCCTGCGCGTTTACGCTCAGACTCAGTAAGAAGTTTCTTACGTAAACGTAGGTGGTTAGGAGTAACCTCCACCAACTCGTCATCAGCGATGAAATCGATGCATTGCTCTAACGAGAACTGCAGATGCGGCGTTAGGATAATGCTTTCATCGGTGCCTGAGGCGCGTACGTTTGAGTGTGCTTTACCACGAGTAGGGTTCACCACTAGGTCGTTGTCACGGGAGTGAATACCCACAATTTGCCCTTCGTATACATCAACGTTGGGGGGTAAGAACAAGCGCCCACGCTCTTGTAGGTTAAACAGGGCAAACGCTAATACCTTGCCATTGGTGTTAGAAATGAGCACACCGTTATTGCGGTCTGCAAATTTCTCGTTGCGGAATTCACCGTAATGGGAAAATACCGAGTTCAAAATACCCGTTCCAGAGGTTAGGGTCATGAACAAAGAGCGGAAACCAATGAGGCCACGCGCAGGTGCGATGTACTCTAGGCGGATGCGGCCTTTGTTGTCAGGCTGCATGTCTTTGAGCTCGCCGCGGCGCAAGCCTAATTGCTCCATAATGGGGCCCTGGTGATCCTCTTGAATGTCGATCACTAGGTGCTCGTAAGGCTCTTGCTTAACGCCATTTTCTTCCCGAATAATTACTTCAGGGCGGCCAACCGCTAGCTCAAAGCCTTCACGACGCATGTTTTCAATAAGTACGGAAAGGTGTAGTTCACCGCGGCCAGAAACGCGGAAGCGGTCTGGG
>DATGUF010000041.1:0-235529 GCA_035301485.1 Alcanivoracaceae bacterium | reverse complement strand
ACGCCTGGCGCACTATCACCCCGAGCCACGTGTTTCATACCAATATGGGCGCTTTTATCAGAGAACTTCTGCGCTGGATACTGCCCACTTTTATTACCACTGATACGCCCATTCACAGTGCTTTGCTGAACAACGCGCCTTTGCGAGGCATGTTAGAAAACCTCATTCCCTTTGCGCGCATTCAGCAATGCATTAATCGCCAGGATTTGCGCGCGCTAGCAATTACTGCTTCTTCTTATACCAGTAATGAATCTGTGACCTTCTACCAAGGTGCTGATAATTTAACGCCTTGGCAGCGTGTTCGTCGGCGCGGGGTGGCCACATCCATGACGGCAGACCACTTGATAGCGTCTTCTTCGCTGCCGATTCTTTTTCCAGCACACCAAATTGGCCATGATTATTATGGCGACGGTGCGATGCGCCAGCAGTATCCCTTAAGCCCGGCGTTACATTTAGGCGCCGACAGGGTGTTGGTGGTGGGGGTTTCCGGCACTACTGAAAGGGGCACGCAGCGGCAAGTGGTGGGCCCTTATCCTTCCATGGCGCAAGTGCTAGGGCATGTATTAGATAGCGTATTTGTTGATTCGCTAGAGGGGGATGTGGAACGCCTAGAACGCGTGAACAAAATATTGCATGAAATGCCCGAAGCTGAAGAAGTGATGGGCATGCGCGAAATTGAAGTGCTGAAAATATACCCCTCACAATCTATCGATGAGATTGCAGCAGAATTTATCCACTTGCTCCCTTGGCGTTTGCGTTTGTTTCTGCGTGGCACAGGGGGAACCCGACGCGCGGGGGCCGCTGCCGTTAGTTATTTGTTGTTTGAACCACGTTTCACTGAAGCACTCATGGAGCTTGGGTTATCGGATGCGCGCCGAAAACAAGCGGCTATTTGCCGCTTTCTACAGCCAATGTGCGAGCTTGTAGGCGTTGAAAATAACTCAGTAAACTGCTCGGATAATCAGTGATAATGCTGTCTACCCCCAGGGCAGCGAGCCGTCTTGCCTCATCCATGTTGTTCACCGTCCAACAAGACACCTTAAGGCCGTTTTCACGTGCTAAACGCATGGTTCTTGCGTTCATTAAACGATAATTAGCGATGAGCCATTCACATTGATATTTTAGCGCGTTGCCAATAGGGCGACGGTAGCGATATTGGCATACATAACCCCGTTTAATAGTTGGGTGTTGTTCATGCAAAATGCGTAAAAACGCCACGTCTTCGCAGGTTACGACCACACGTGTAGCAATATCTAACTCATCTATGAGGCGTGCTAGCCGCTCAGCCAGTGTGAACAAATAGTTGCGCGACATAAACCCTTTTACTTCAAGCTGGTAATGCAAGTGCGCAGGTAGTTTTTGAATAACTTCTTTCAACGTGGGAATAGGGGTGGCAGTGGGCCAATAAGGCCCGTCTTTGCTAGCGTCTAGGCGTAATAGTTTCTTGCTGTGTGTACTGTGCACATAGCCTTTTTTGTGTGTAGTGCGGCGCAAATCCTTATCGTGAAATACCACAAGCACTTTATCTTTGCTCATGCGCACATCTAACTCGATGCCTTGCACACCCGTTTCAGCCGCATAAAGAAAACTGGCTAGTGTGTTTTCTGGGCTTTCACCGCGTGCGCCGCGGTGGCCAATGATGTGAGGAATATGCATCGCGTTACCCATGGTTTAGAGCACGCCTTCCGGTAAAGGAATGGCAATGTTGTTGAGCTCAATGCCATGCTCCAGTAATGCACTGCAATCCACGGTTTTAACATGGTAGTGCGGCATAGCATGGGCCAATTGAGCAACAGCAGATTCGTCGCGAATGCAGCCATAACCAGGTACGAGTACCGTATTTTGCAAAATTACAAAGTGTGTGTAGCTGGCGGGCAAGCGTTTGCCGTCAGCGCCGTACTTGGCTAATGGCAGAGGCAATGGCACGAGGTCGATGCTTTCGCCTGAGGCGATGTTATACAGCTCTTTTTGCACCGCTGACAGCGTGGCGTAGTAATCCCCTTTGGGGTCGGCACTCTGTGAATAAGAGAGGGTGTGAGGGTTGCAAAAGCGCACAAACTTGCCCACGTTGTACGTTTTCTCTGTTTCTAGCTTGCTGTTTTCTAGCCACCAAATAGTGCGTGTACCAAATTTGCCACGGATGCGCTGTGCTATGCCTTGGCGATCGAGATGCGGGTTGAGTTCAAGCAAGTGGGGCTTAGAGGCAATAATATTACCGCGGCCATCGCTTCCAATGGCGCCAGCTTCTAACTTTAAATCATTATGCACATGAACAGGTAGTTGCCAGTTAATGCTAAGCACTGTCTCTTTATCGTCAAAAACATGCATGGCTAAATCATGGAAGTGACGAGTCACTAGCGGTGCAATATCTTTCGTTTCTTTAATATCGTTGGCTATAAAATGCCAATGGAGAGACGCCATATTGGCATGATAGCGTTGCAGTTGTTCTTTAATAGCCGCTTGGTGCGCTTCATCCGCACAAATGAGTAATACGGGTTCTTCTTGAAGAATAGTGGCCACAAGATTGGCATAGTTTTTTTCAACGGCAGGCAGAGTGCTAATGTATTTAGGCCATACTAATAATATGCCCCATTGAGGATGCCACTCTGGCAGTAATTCCAACATAGATCTCTCATTCAGCTAAAAACATGTAAAGAAACAAGAGCGCTATGATAGCGCTCTAAGAAAGGAATGACGAAAATATATTATTTTCTGGGAACCATACGGCCTGTGGCGGTATCATATTGAAACTTATCGTTGCTTTGTTGCGCAGGCGTGTTAGCCGGTGTTGCACTCGTAGCTTCTGCGGGTGCAGCAGGTTGGCTCTCTGGCGATTCATTGAGCGGCGCGCCCAAAGAACGCGGATGGTTCTCGCGTATGGCAGTAGGAATTAATGCTTTACTGTGATCCACAGAGTGAATAGTGAGGCTGTGCTCGAAAAACACGGAAAATTCTTCGTAGTCCCATCGCGTAATAGGAGGCTTGCCCACGGCATCATATTCGTTAACAGGTGGGCCAAACTGGGTCCGCACTGTATTCATGTGGTCGCCTTGCTTGGGCATCCGTAGCGCATGTGCGCTGTTAATGAAAACAAAGGATAAAACTAGAATGCCTAATAGGTGTTTTGTTATTAGCATTATATTGCCCTCCTTAACGGGTCTTAAATAAAGTTCGCTATTAACTGGCTTTAGGTTAGTGTGAATTACCCCAACGTGCCACTTTTCAATGTGGCCATTGTATAGAGAATCGTGTTTAATGCGCACCATGTTTAAACCACTATCACTTTTTATCGGTTTGCGCTACACCGGCGCCCGAACCCGCAACAGTTTAATTTCAGTCATTGCACTGATTTCCACGCTGGGCCTTATGCTTGGCGTGGCAGTGCTCATCACTGTTTTATCGGTGATGAACGGTTTTGAAAAAGAGCTGCAAACCCGAATTTTAGGCATGGTAACCCATGTGTCTGTGCATGGCATGGAGCCTGTTGAAGATTGGGCCCAACTGGCTGAAGAAGTAAAAGAGCATCCGCGTGTACAAGCGGTGGCCCCATTCTTTGAATTAGAGGGCATGATCGCTAATCGTGGCAATGTGGCGGGCTTGATGGTGAATGGTATTGAGCCCGAATATGAAACCAATGTTTCTATTGTTGGTGAACATATGTACCGCGGAGAACTGAATAGCTTAGAGCCTGGCTCCTTTAATATGGTGTTAGGTTATGGCCTTGCTCATCAGCTAGGGGTGCAAGTAGGGGACCAAGTGGTGCTAGTGTTGCCAGAAGCCTCGCTATCGCCTGCGGGGGTCACTCCTCGTTTTAAGCGTTTTACTGTATCTGGCATATTCCAAGTGAAGGCAGAAGTAGATAGCTTGCTGGCTTATGTGCATGTGGAAGACGCTGCTAGGCTTGCACGACAACCGGGCACAGTAGCAGGTGTACGCGTGCGCTTGGATGATTTGTTTGCCGCGCCTCAAGTGGGGTGGGAGTTGCGCCGGCAGTTGGGTGGTATGTACTGGGCTTCTGATTGGACGCGCAGCCATGGCAGCCTTTTCCAGGCCATAAAAATGGAAAAAACCATGATGACCCTGTTGTTGTCGTTCATTGTGGCGGTGGCTGCTTTTAATATTGTTTCTAGCCAAGTGATGTTGGTAACAGAAAAACGAGGCAACATTGCTGTGTTGCGCACCTTAGGTGCCACACCCAGAATGATTATGCGTATCTTTATTGTGCAAGGCACATTGATTGGCTTCGCCGGTACCTTGCTCGGTGTGGCGCTGGGTATCTTCCTATCCTTAAATATTTCTGCTATCGGTGCTTGGATAGAGCAAACCTTCAATGCCGATATGTTTAACGCTTATTTTGTGAATTACTTACCGTCGCAACTCCACTGGAACGATGTGTTTACTATTTCGGCAATCGCCTTATCTATTACGTTTACAGCCACTCTGTACCCCTCTTGGCGTGCCAGTAAAATAGCCCCCGCGGAGGCATTGCGTTATGAATAAGCCACACCAACCCGTTGTTAAAGTGCAGGGCTTAAAACATAGCTACGTTGAAAAAGCCGCTTCTGTTGATGTGCTTACAGACATTAATTTAGAAATTTTTGCTGGTGAATCTGTCTCTATTGTAGGAGCGTCGGGCTCAGGTAAATCCACTTTACTCAATATGTTAGGCGGGTTAGATACTCCCACGCGTGGCCAGGTTTATATTGATGGGCAAGATGTGCATCGATTGTCTGAACGCAAAAAAGGTGAGTTACGCAACCGCAAAATGGGCTTTATTTACCAGTTCCACCATTTGTTGCCTGAGTTCACCGCTTTGGAAAACGCAGCTATGCCTTTGCTAGTAGGGCGTACTGCGGCGAAAGAAGCAGCAGCTGAGGCTGAGAAAGTGCTAACAGCTGTTGGGCTTGGGCACCGTTTGCAACATAAACCGAGTGAATTAAGCGGTGGCGAGCGCCAACGTGTTGCCATTGCACGCGCCATAGTGAGCAAGCCTCGTGTTATTTTGGCGGACGAACCCACAGGTAACTTAGATGAAAACACTGCTGAGCAAATTCAAGATTTGCTTCTGTCGCTGACACAAGACTGGAACTTGGCTTTGTTAGTGGTAACCCATGACCTTAGCTTTGCACGCCGTTGCGAACGGCAATTAAGCTTACAAGGCGGTGCATTACACCCCTTATAAACCTCTCTTTTACTGACCCTAGTAGGCGCTAATAACTCTCACCACTGTCTGCATCACTCTTTTAAGCTCTACGCTTAGGAGGTGTTATGTGGCAGTGGTTTTTTTGTGTTGCAGTAGTGGCGCAAAGCTATGTTGGGCTACACCAATGGTGGCCTGTGGCGTTGTTGTTTCTGCTGCGTTATTTACCCTGGTTATTGCAACGGCGTACTGTGCTAACAGCCGTTTTAGCTGTAGCGTTTGGCGTTTTTTGGGCTCATTACCACTTGCAGTGGGCCTACAATGCTTGGTTACCTACTTCTTTAGAAGGCCACCCCATTACAGTGCGAGGAGAGGTGCAGCCTTTTACTTGGCGTGAACTCAGTAGCCGTTTTGGTGGGCGGCGTTTTGCAGTGACGCTTAAGTTGCTGCCTAGCTCAGCCACGGCGCCTAGTGATGGAGTTGTTCATCTTTCTTATTACGCCGACGAAGACGAAGTGGTGCAGCCTCTTTCTGGCGGTGATGTAGTGACAGCCCAAGTGAGGCTGAAACGCCCGTACGGCACGGTGAATGAAGGGGTGCTAGACAGCGCCCAGCTTGATTTAGCGCGCGGTGTTATAGGCCGTGGCACCTTATTAACAGTTGAACAGCGAGTGCCGGCGCGCAAAGGCTTACCTTTGTTACGTGAGCAAGTAAGCAACAAATTGCGGCGCTTGCTCGAGCCTTGGCCACGGGCGGCCACACTAGCACCAGCGCTAGTGGTGGCAGATCGCCGCTGGCTTGATGAGGAGCAATGGCGCCAGTATCGCGATAGCGGCACAGCACACTTGATGTCGATTTCAGGGCTGCACGTTAGCCTTGTGGCAGGGCTGGTGTGGATGATTGGCCGTTGGTGCTGCGTGTTGTTGGTTCCCGCATCACAAACAGCGTCGCGCTTAGCGCTTTGGCCAGCTTTGTTTGCTGCCTTGCTGTATGCAGGGTTAGCAGGGTTTTCTTTGCCTACGCAGCGCGCTGTTATTATGGCGGCAGTGATGATGTTAAGCGTGTGGCGCGGGCAGCAGGGCGGTTTAACATCAGGCTTTAGAGTGGCTTGTGTGCTGGTGTTATTGTGGCAGCCTTTAAGTGTGTTGGATCCTAGTTTTTGGATGTCTTTTTTAGCCATTGGTGCTTTGTTGTTGCTGTTTCGGGTTGGGGTGAGAGGCATTTGGTGGCGAGCACAGTGGCTATTATCGTTTGCTCTTGGCGCGATAGGGGCCTGGTGGTTTGGTAGTTGGGGAGTGTTGTCGCCCTTAGCTAACTTAGTGCTTATTCCTGTATTTGCTTGGTGTGTGGTGCCGTTGGCACTGCTGTTAGCATTAGGCGCACCCGTGTGGTTGTTCGCACCTTTGCTAGAAGGCGGCATAGCACTTGCTGAACAGTGGTTAGCGTGGTTAACACCTTGGCAAGGCCAGTTAGTAGCGCCCCATGATGGCTTTGCCTTGCTGTTACTAGCCTTGGTGGTGTTTCTGTTTTGTTTGCCACGGTTGCCTTTTAGCCGCTGGTTATTGTTGTTTTTATGTTTGCCTTGGTGGTGGCCACGTGGCGAAGTGCCGCCTTACGGCAGTTTCGATTTCATTGTGTTTGATGTGGGCCAAGGGCAAGCAACAGCGATTCGTACTCGTCATCATCTACTGCTTTATGACGCTGGCCCTGAGTGGGGAAGTGGTGATGCGGGGCAAACTGTGGTGGTTCCGTGGTTGCAACGGCAAGTGCAAAAATTATCTTTAGGCATCATTAGCCACGCAGACAACGATCACAGTGGTGGTTGGGAAAGCGTACGCCAGTATCGGCCTGAGGTGCGTTGGTTGAACGGTGAAGCGTGGCGTATGCCCAGGACCGAACAATGTTGGCGCGGGCAGCAATGGCAGTGGGATGGCGTGACCTTTGCTGTGTTATGGCCGCCAGCGGGTTTGCGTTTGCAGCAAAGCAATAACAATAGCTGTGTAGTTTATGTGCACAGCGAACATGGGCATGTGTTATTAACGGGTGATTTACATAAGCCGGCGGAGTTTTGGCTTAGCAACCACCACACTTTTTTGCCTAACACCGTCTTGCAGGTGCCGCACCACGGTAGTGCCACCAGTTCTAGTTACGCGTTTTTGCAAAGTGTAGCCCCTCGTTACGCTGTGGTGGGGCATGGTTACAAAAATGCTTATAACCATCCCGCACCGGCTGTAACAAAACGTTATGAAACGTTAGAGATACCTCTGCTTAGTACTGTACAGAGCGGTATGATTGTGATTCCCATGCGAGGTGAAAAGAACACTAAACCCATCGAGTGGCGAACTCGTTTTCCTAAACCGTGGCGGGAAGTGGCCAAAAATGAACAATAGTCCATGTTGAAAGCGTCAATATTGAAAAATTAAGAGAAACTTAGTGGAGTTGGCGCAATGATCATGCCGAAAGGTATCGATTATGCTATTTTCTCTTTTTATCTTTTGCAGGGTGGAAATAAGGGCAGCGATGCTGTCAGTGCTGATGCATTATTCAGCGGAGCACTGGGTTGTGAGCTCTCTCGAGTTGCAACAAAGGGAACATACCCGCACCATTACATAAAAATTGCTATCAGCAGTGAGCGAGTTGTTTGTTTATTGGCAAGCTCATCAAGCGAAGCCGTTAATTTCAAGACCACCGCAGCATAGCCTGCACAGGAGCAGTAAATTCCTATGAGTTCATTTAAAGAAGTATCTGAGCAGGTGACGGACTCACCATGGGAAACTTATAAACGCCTATTAACCTACACACGCAGGCATTGGATGATGCTAGCCGCCAGTGTGTTTGGTTATTTAATTTATTCAGCGATGAACCCTGTGATGGCTGAAATGATGCAGGTGATTGCCAACACTATCGAAAACCCAACGCCATTTATGGTGATGGTGATTTGTGTAGCTCCTTTCGCTATTTCTGTTATCCAAGGGATTGGCCAGTTTATTGGTGGCTACAGCATTACCTGGGTGGGGCAACGGATTGTTTACGAGCTGCGGCGCGAAACTTTTGACCACGTATTGCGCTTACCTACTAAGCATTATCAGCAGAATGCCTCAGGGCGCATAATGTCGAAATTAATTTATGACGCACAGCAAGTGACAGCAGCCGGTACTGATGCCGTAACGGTTATTTTACGTGAAGGATTAACTGCCATTGGGCTGCTAGTTTACCTGTTTTATACCAATTGGAAATTAACGTTGGTGTTGTTCACCGTCGGGCCAGCCATAGGCATGGTGGTGAATTACATGAGTAAACGCTTTCGTAAGATCAGCGTTAACATCCAATCAAGCATGGGTAATATCACGCAATACCTCAGTGAAGCCATTGAAGGCCATCAGGCTGTAAAGATTTTCAGAGGCCAACCACAAGAAAGCGTCCGCTTTGAAAAGGCGAGCAATAGCTTCCGTTCACAACAAACCAAGTTGGAAGTGAGTAAAATTATTGGCTCTGTGTCCGTGCATTTGGTTATTTCCATTGGGGTGGGGATTATCACGTATCTCTACATTCGTTTAATGGGTGAAGATTTAAGCTTGGGTAATTTTCTTGCCTTTATCACGGCGGTGGCATTAATCCAGAAGCCTATTAAGCAATTAACGGATGTAAACGTAAAAATTCAGCGTGGTATCACGGGTGCAGCGTCTATTTTTGAGCTGATGGATTACGAAGCTGAAAAAGATAAAGGCACCCGCGCTCTCGAACGTAGCCGCGGTGAAATTGAATTTAACGATGTCGTATTTAGTTATACCAGTGCAGATAAAAACGCCACGCTGAAAAACGTATCCTTTGTGGCCAAGCCAGGTGAAACTGTGGCATTGGTGGGGCGCTCAGGGGCAGGTAAGAGCACAATTGCTTCGTTGATTCCGCGTTTTTACGAAGTGGATGCCGGTGAGATATTGCTAGACGGGCATTCTATTACGGAATACCCCTTAGCTGATTTACGTAGCAACATTGCCATGGTAACGCAAACCGTGGTGCTGTTTAACGATACTGTGCGGAATAATATTGCTTACGGCGAGCTCAGTGACGCCTCAGATGAAGACATTATTCAGGCTGCAAAAGATGCTTTCGCTTGGGATTTTATTCAAGAACTAGAATATGGCTTGGATACTCATGTGGGGCAAGATGGTACGCAGCTCTCAGGAGGGCAGCGCCAACGTATCGCCATTGCGAGGGCATTACTGAAAGATGCACCGATTCTTATTCTAGACGAAGCCACCTCGGCGTTGGATAGTGAATCAGAGCACTACATTCAAAAAGCGTTAGAAAGAGTAATGGCTGGACGTACTACCATAGTGATTGCACACCGCTTGAGCACGATTGAAAATGCGGACCAAATTCTAGTGCTAGATGAGGGGAGAGTGATTGAGCAAGGCAGCAACGAAGAACTTATTGCTCAAAAAGGTATGTACTATCAGCTTCATCAAATGAGCTTTGAAGAACAGTGAGCGCAGCGTGAAACAAGCATTGACGCAGTGGGTAGAAGAGGCTTGGTATGGCGATAGTAAGCGGTTAACCTTCTTGCGCCCACTAAGCTGGTTAGTGGCTCGGGTATCACGTAAACGTTTGCTCGCTTTTCGTGCCAAGCACTTAACGCCCCCTGTGCCTGTGTTGGTGGTGGGCAACATCACTGTGGGAGGCACAGGCAAAACCCCTTTGGTGCTAGCTCTTTGTGCCGCTGCTGCTGAACGCAACCTAAGTGTGGCCATCATCTCTCGTGGCTATGGCGCTAACCCTCCTTCGTATCCGTGGCAAGTGACCCCAGATCAAGCTTCCACCGTAGCTGGCGACGAACCGCTAATGTTGGCACAAAAAGCGAAGGTGCCAGTATTCATTGCGCCTGAGCGTGATAAAGCGCTGCAAGCTGCATTGGCTACACAGCCGGACATAGTAATCAGTGATGATGGCTTGCAGCATTATGCCTTGCCACGTACAGCAGAAATTGCGGTGCTAGATGGTGAGCGTTTATTAGGTAACGGCCAGTGTTTACCAACAGGGCCGTTGCGCGAGCCGCAGCAACGCCTTAACGAAGTGGATTGGGTGGTGGTGAATGGTGGTGCGGCCGACCAGCAAGATTGGTCTTGGCCAAACGTTCAGCCTATGCGGTTGGTGCCAGGTTTCTTTTATCAACCCAGTACGGGGGTGCGGTTAACGACCGAAGAGTTTGTGCAGCGCTTTTCGCAAGTGCATGCAGTGGCCGCCATTGGCCATCCGCATCGTTTTTTCTCCACGTTGAATGAGCAAGGGCTACAAGTGATTCCTCACGCTTTTCCGGATCATCATGCTTTCGGCGCCGCCGACCTCGCTTTAGGCGGTGAACTTCCCATTGTGATGACAGAAAAAGATGCAGTGAAATGTGAGGCATGGCTTGATGAGCGTGGCTGGGTGTTTTCTGTGGTGGCACAGCTGCCCATAGGTTTTTTTGATTCAGTTTTTACTACCTTATTACAAGGACATAAACCGTGAGTTATACCGTCATTATCCCCGCTCGCTATGGCAGCAGCCGCTTGCCTGGTAAGCCTTTAGCTGATATCGCCGGCAAGCCAATGATTGTGCATGTGTACGAACGCTGCTTAGCAAGCCAAGCCAAGGCAGTGTGGGTGGCCACCGATGATGAGCGCATAGCAAAAGCCGTTGAGCAGCATGGCGGAAAAGCTATTATGACAGCAGCCGACCATCCTTCTGGCACAGATCGTCTGCAAGAGGTGGCGCAGAAGCTGGGGTTGGCTGACGAAGAAGTGGTGGTGAACGTTCAAGGCGATGAGCCCTTGATTCCCGCTGCAGTTATCGACCAAGTGGCGCAAAACCTGTTGCAGCAACCTAATTTCCATATGTCTACTTTGTGTGAAGCCCTCACAGATTGGAAGCAGGTGTGGGATGCTAACGTTGTTAAGGCAGTGTTCGCAGAAGATGGCCGTGCGCTTTATTTTAGCCGTGCTCCTATTCCTTGGCAGCGAGACCAATTTGCAACAAACAAACCCACTACTGGCCAACTACCAACGGGTAAATTTTGGCGCCATATTGGTATTTATGGCTACCGAGTTTCTTTACTTAATGACTATATCGCATGGCCTCAGGTGAGTTTGGAGGCTGAGGAGTCATTAGAACAATTGCGCGCTTTGTATTATGGTGCTGCGATTCATATTGCACCTGCGTGTGCCACCGTGCCCGCAGGTGTAGATACGCCAGATGATCTGGCTCACATACGACAGATGTTAGAGGAAACTTCATGAGTATTAATGTGTTGTTTGTTTGTTTAGGTAATATTTGCCGCTCACCCACCGCGGAGGGGGTGTTTCGCCATGCTGTAGAGCAGGCGTGCCTAACAGATAGCATTCACATTGATAGTGCCGGCACTGGTGATTGGCACATTGGTAAAGGGCCAGACCCACGTACTGTGCAAGAAGCAGCCACTCGCGACTATGATTTAACCGCATTGCGTGCGCGCCAAGTGAGCTCGGCTGATTTTGCTAAATTTGATTACGTTATTGCGATGGATGAAGAAAACCTGAAAAACCTTGAGGCGATGAAGCCCGCAGGCTACGAAGGTTATTTAGGCTTATTTCTGCCATTTGCAGAAAACGTGCAAGAAAAAGAAGTGCCTGATCCTTACTATGGGGGCCCAGAAGGGTTCACCCTTGTGTTGGATATGGTGGAAAAAGCCAGCGCGGCCCTGTTACAACACATTAAGGAAAACCACCTCTCTTGATAACGCCACAGTATCCCCTACAAACACACAATACCTTGCGCCTGCACAGCCAGGCGCAATGGTTTGCCGCACCCACCACAGAAGCTGAACTACTGGCTTTATTGCAAGAATATGCTCCACAGCATGCTATTACCGTGCTCGGTGGGGGCAGTAACGTAGTGTTGGCTGAGTATTTGCCTGGTTTAGTGGTGCATCCTTGTTTGCATGGCAAGCAATGTTTGCGCCAAGAAGCAGGCAAAGTGTGGGTGGCTGTGTCAGCAGGGGAAGAGTGGGACCAAGTGGTGGCGTGGACACTGGCACAGGGATGGCAAGGGCTAGAAAATCTATCGTTAATTCCTGGCCACTGTGGTGCAGCACCGGTGCAAAATATCGGTGCTTATGGGGTGGAGTTGGCTGATGTGCTCGAATCGGTAACTGCCATTCATCTGGCCACACAAGAAAAGAAAGTGTTCAGTGTAGAAGAGTGCGAGTTTGCTTACCGAGACAGTTATTTCAAAAGTGTCGCGCCAGGGGAATGGCTCATCACAGAATTAGTGCTACGGCTAAACGCTCAGCCAGAGGCTTTAAAGCTAGGTTATGGAGACGTGGCCGAAGCTTTTGCTCGCTTGCCTGAAGAGGAACAGCATGCTGAAGGGTTGCGCCAAGTTATTTGTGCTATTCGTAGCGCAAAATTGCCGGACCCTAAACAATTAGCCAATGCAGGCAGCTTTTTTAAAAACCCTGTTGTGGCAGCGGCTCAACATGCAACCCTGAAGGAGCAGCACCCCAATCTTATTGCTTACCCTATGCCTGATGGCCAGTATAAATTAGCGGCCGGTTGGTTAATTGAGCAAGCGGGGTGGAAAGGGCACCAGCCTGATGGTATTGGCATGCATAGCCAGCAAGCCTTAGTGATGGTGAACCACCGTAGCGATGCGGTGGCAGCGGATGTTGAAAAAGTGGCAGAGCAAGTAAAAGCAAGCGTGTGGCGCCAGTTTGGCGTGCACTTGGAGCAAGAGCCTTTAGCCCTGCCAAGGGTGTTATAGAGGTTTAATCAGCGCTAAAACATCTCTAAAGCGCGGGTTCTTAAAGCTCTTTAGCCACTCAAATCCAGCCATTTCTGGCGAAATTAATACCGCGCCTGCTTGTTCAAGACGGCGCAATCCTCTTTCTTTATCTTGTGCACGGCGCGAGCCGCAGGCTTCTGCCACTACAAACACATCATAACCTTGATGCAGTAGCCCTAAGCCCGTTTGCATTAAACACACATGGGCTTCGCAGCCAGCCAGCACTATTTGTGAGCGGCCGGTGGGGATAGCCTGTGGCAATTGCTCTAGCGCACAAGCATTAAAATGTTCTTTATCCAGTGTAGTGCTGCACAGTGCTTTCAGCGCCGCCACATTAGGGCCAAGGCGCGCAGCGTTTTGTTCCGTGCCAATGGTAGGTATATCGAGTGTGTGAGCTATTTGAGTGAGGCGCAAAGCCTCTTTGACGACTTCTTCATGGTTATGAATAAAGGGCATAAGGCTTTCTTGCAAATCCACAAGAACTAAGCACGAGCGTAGCGGTGAAAGCACTGTGCTAGGCGGATTGTAGTCTAAGACGTCCATTTTATTATTCCTCGCCTAATAACGTTCCAGCGATTGATTAATAACGCTGCAAAAATTAAAGAACAGCCTAACATTTGTAAGGCTGTGAGCTTCTCACTGAACCAAAAAACAGAAAATAGCGCAACCCAGATGGGTTCAAGCACAAGAATCACAGCCCCATTGGTGCTTGTGCTGAGGCTTTGTGCATAGGTTTGCAGGAAGAAACGTAGCGCTGTGCCAATAGTGGCACTGGCGATCACCCAACCCACTAAACTAGGGGTAATAGTAAATTGACGCCATTCGTGGCGTTCTAACACTAAGGACGCTAGCGTAGTGACCACGGTGGCCATTAGCATCACAATAGTGGTTAGCGCGAGCGGGTGCACAGGAGCACGCGTGCCTGTTGTATCAGTGTTTGTGGCGCGTGTATTTAAGGTGTAAAACGTGGCAAACAAAGTGGCTGCTCCCACGTAATACAATTGCGAAGCAGAGAGTTTGAAACCGTGCTGTAAAGCTAACAAGGCGAGCCCGCTTGCCGCTACTGGTAAGGCAACCCAAGTGCTACGTGGTGGGATTTCTTTGAAGCCCACCCGCGCTATGATAGGTACTAACACCACGCCGAGGCTTGTGATAAAAGCGCCTTCACCCATGCTTTCACCTTGAGCGAGGCCAAGTACCCAGCTCGTCATGGCCAAGCCAAAAAAACTACCCACCACAATACTGCGTTTGAGCAGTGCGCCATTCAGTTGACGTAAAAAAGGTGCGCTCACCACCAGTAAGCACAGTGCTGCTATAAGAAAGCGCACAGCCATAAACAATATAGGTGGCATGCCGAGGATAGCTTCTTTAGAAAACATCCAGCTGATAGCTGCGATCACGGTTACTAGCACTAAATATAAATCAGACTTAGTGTTTGCGGATAAATTCATGAGCTTCACTTTTTGAGGCAGCATTGTTTGAATTTCTTAGCGGCGCCGCAGGGGCAGGGTTCGTTACGTTTGGGCGCCCAAGGTGTTAGCACTGGGTCTCCGGAATGGTAAAACCAATGTCCGTTTTCATGGCGAAAAGAGGACACTTCTGATTGTACAAACCATTGCCCATTTTCCTTGAAGTAAGCACTAAAATGAACTTGATGCGGGTTGTCGCTGTGATGAATAGCTAAACGGCCCCATTCGGTGTCATCGAGAGATAGTGTGCTTGGGCGAGTTTCAGAATGCCAGCTGGCTAATAAATAGTTGCTTAGTTGTAGCTTGAAAGCGCTAAAACGTGAGCGCATTAGCGCTTCAGCGCTAGCGGCGGGCGCACCTTGGTGCAAAGGTTGGCAGCAGGCTGCGTAGGCTAAGCCTGATTGGCAAGGGCAGAGTGAGGGCACAATGAGCTCCAATAGAAAAACGGGGCCTAGTGGGCCCCGTGAGGAAGGGTTTATTTAATGGTGAGCATATCCACGGCTTCGGTAAGCGTGGGGGTAAACGTAAGTTCACCAGGAATTGGCTGTACGTTTGCCCGTGCTAGGGTACGCAAGGGCTGGAATTGTAGGTCGGCAACAATCAGTTCAACACCGTTATTGCGCGTGTACTCTACGAACTTTAAAAATGCACTCAACCCACCAGCATCCAACAGCGGTACAGCATCCATATAGAGCACTAAACCTTCGTGCTCTTTGCTCATGCGTGTAAGCTTGCTGAATACGCGGTCTGCCGCAGCGAAAAACAGTGGCCCGTTAATTTTAATGATGCGCCAACCTTCTGGGATTTCTGCACCTTGGGTTATTTTTTGCTGGTCGGACACATCGGTAATACGAGTCATTTCAGCAATTTGCTGCATGAATACGAGCGAGGCGAGCACCACACCCACGGAGATGGCAATGACCATATCTACTAACACAGTGAGTGATAAACACACCACTAGCACCATGATGTCTTGTACAGGCGCTCTCTTAATGAGGTTGACCACCTTGCGCGCTTCACTCATATTCCACGCCACAATAAGTAGTAGGGCCGCCATGCTGGCCATGGGTAAGTAGCTTAACCAACGGGCCAGCACTAGCACTGATAACAGTAGCACTAGCGAGTGAATAATGGCGGACAGAGGTGAGACGGCGCCGGCGCGGTAGTTGGCCGCGGAACGCGCAAGGGCAGCAGTGGCAGCAAAACCACCAAAGAAAGGAGCTACCACGTTACCTAGGCCTTGGCCTAAGAGTTCGCCGTTAGCGGAGTGACGCTTGCCACTCATGCCATCTAAAATAACCGCACAAAGAAGCGATTCAATAGCGCCTAGCATGGCAATACTGAAGGCCACTGGCACTAAAGCTGTTAGCACATCAAACGACCACAAGGCTTCGCCCCCTGGGGTTTCCCATAACCAAGGAAACTTGAAAGAGGGCAGGAAGGGAGGAATACCTTGGCCGGTACTGCCATCAGGAAATAAGAACGTAAAGCGGCTGCCGATGGTGTCTACAGTATGGCCGTATTTGCCCAAAATAAGCGACGCCACTACACCAATGACCACGGCTGGAAGATGGCCGGGCACAGGGGTGCGTAAACGAGGCCACAGAATAAGCACTGCTAATGTCACCGCTCCAGTAATAAGTGTGGGCCAACTAAGTTGTGGCAAATGAGTAATGAGAAGTTGGAGTTTGCCTATAAAACTAGGCGGTAAGTCGCCCGTGGGCAAACCAAAGAAATCTTTAATTTGCAGTGTAGCGATGACAATGGCGATCCCTGCTGTAAAACCCAGGGTTACTGAATCGGGGATGTATTCAATAAATCGCCCCAGCCGCGCTATGGCCATGGCTATAAGAATGAGCCCTGCCATCAGCGTGGCTACTAGCAGGCCACCCAAACCGTAGGTGTACACCACGGGTTGCAAAATAACCACAAAGGCGGCGGTTGGCCCTGAAATAGAAAAGCGTGAACCACCTGTTAAGGCGATGATAATACCCGCAATAATACCGGTATACAGGCCGTATTGTGGCGGGGCATCCACGGCCACGGCCAGTGCCATGGACAGCGGAATGGCAATAATACCCACGGTAATACCGGCGAAGAAATCCTTGCTAAAGTGTTTCTTCGTGTATTTTTCTTTGAACAATGCTTCTTTTAATGCTGCACCGAAGCTTAGTGAGGTGAGATGCGCCCGATCGGACATTGGTACTCCAGGCAAGGGGCTGTTATCGCCCATGAAAAAAATACCAATAAACGCTAATAATGAAGAAGAGAGTGGTTTATTGGCCCGAAAAAAAAGAATGCTTTAATAATAGCCTGTTACGCCAAAAAAGTGAAAAGCATCAGCCCTTTATAGCCACGCAATAACTGGCTTTCTGCTAGTGCTGTGAGTGCTGCGCTAAAACTGAGGTGGCTGAGGCTGTCAGGGCTAGATTCAAGAAAATATTAAATAAGCCATCGGTTACTAAGCAAGGCCTATTTAGGTATAATCGCTGCTTTCTATACGTATATAGCGCTGAAACATTAATACCTTATCGGAGTGACCACCTTGAACACACAAGAAAATACCGCTCGCCTCTTGATTATCTGCCCCGATAAGCCGGGCATTATTAGCATGGTGAGTACGTTTTTATTTCGTTACGGTGCCAACATCACTGATTTTGATCAGCACGCCACTGATGCCATCGGTGGTACTTTCTTTTTGCGCATGGAATTTCAAACCGCTGGGTTAACCTGCAGCATTGAAGAACTAAAAGCGCATTTCCGTGATCAAGTGGGCACACCTTACGAAATGCAGTGGCGTTTAAGTGTGGCTTCGGAAAAGAAACGCATGGCAATTATGGTATCCAAGCACGATCACGCTTTAATGGAGCTGTTGTGGCGTACCATGCGTGGTGATTTGCCGGCCACCATTCCTATGGTCATTAGTAACCATGATGATTTACGCCCAGAAGTAGAGCGTTTCGGCATTCCTTGGCACCATATTCCCGTGAGCAAAGACAATAAAGAGGAAGCAGAACAACAAGCGCTTGACCTCCTAGAAGGGCAGGTGGACGTTATTGTCTTGGCACGTTATATGCAAATTCTCAGCCCTAAGTTTGTAGCTCGATACCCAGGCCGAATTATTAATATTCACCACTCTTTCTTGCCCGCTTTTATCGGTGCTAACCCTTACCAACGCGCATGGGAGCGTGGCGTAAAACTGATTGGTGCCACGAGCCATTATGTGACGGATGATCTCGATGAAGGCCCTATTATTGAACAAAATGTGCAGCGTGTAACACACCGCCATAGCGCTCAAGATTTAAGGGCAATTGGGCAGGACATTGAGCGCAGTGTACTCCTACGTGCGGTGAGCTGGCACTTAGAAGATCGCGTTATTGTTGATGGCAACAAAACCATTGTTTTTATTAAGTAAGTGGTGGGTGCTGTGAGTGAACACGAAGGAGCCATTTTAGATACTAAGGGCTTGCTGTGCCCAGAACCTGTGATGATGCTGCACAACAAAGTGCGTCAATTAAAGGCAGGTGAAGTGCTCACGATGATTGCCACGGACCCTTCCACACAACGTGATGTTCCTCGCTTTTGCCAATTCCTAGGCCACACCTTGCTCAAGGAAGAGCAGGTGGGCGAGGAATATCACTATCGTATTCAGAAAAAAAGTTAGTGCAGGAAGGCTTCAGGCTTTGGCGCACTGAGGGGCTGCTCTAAGCGGTAATGTAGGCGCCAGCCTAATAGCACTGCTGCTGCGCTAAGGCCGGCAATAAGGCCGATCCAAAAACCCGGTGCGCCCATCATGGGGCCAAATAGATCAGTGCGTGCCAACACAAAGCCAACGGGTAGGCCAATGCCCCAATAGGCGATCAGTGTTAGTACCATGGGCACTGTCGTGTCTTCAAACCCACGCAAAGCACCGTTGGCTGTTACTTGCAGTGAGTCGGGGATTTGATAGATAGCGGCAAAAAATAACAGCGCAGAAGTAATCATGTGTACATTCATATCATTGGTATAAATGTAGGGTACTTGATGGCGTAACAGTAAAATTAACGATGCCATCACACTAGATGTTATTAAGATGAGCCGCAAAGCGGTGCCCACACTGTAGGCCGCCGCTTCTTTGTCGTTTTTACCGCGAGCATGCCCAACACGAATAGTGACGGCAATGGCCAGGCTTAAGGGCAGCATAAAGAGTAAGCCGGTGAAATTTAGAGCTACCTGGTGGCCGGCCACTACTATGGCTCCGAAAGGGCCAAGTAGTAACGCAATCACAGAAAATAGGCTCACTTCAAAGAAAATAGTAAGGCCTGTGGGTAAACCTACCCGCAGCATATAAGCAATAGTGCTGAGTTCGAAAGAAAGGTGTTTGAAAGTGAGGCGGACTTTGGCATAGGCCTCACTAATGTGCACGTAAATGTACATGGTGAGGGCCATGATCCACATCACCACAGCAGTGGCCCAACCACAGCCTACGCCGCCCATTTCTGGTAAGCCAAATTTGCCGTAAATCAGGGCGTAGTTAATGGGAATGTTCATAAGCAGCCCAAACAAGCTAATCCAAAAAACAGGCTTGGTGTGGCCAATGGATTCTGTATAGCTACGTAATGCTAAGAAAACGGCAGCAGCGGGAATGCCCCAACTTAGCCCCTCCAAATAACCAAGCACAATGGGGCGCATTGCTGCTTCAATTTCCATTAGTTCCAATACGGGAGCCATGTTGCGCACTAACAACATGGCCACAAGGCTTAACCCCAAAGCAAGCCAGAGGGCTTGTTGGGTAAGTGGTGTCATGCGCTCTAACTGTGTGCTGCCGTAATGGCGCGCAAGAATGGCGGTGGCACTCATGAGTACACCGGTAATAAACAGGAAGATGGGTATCCAGATGCTGGCGCCCACGGCAACAGCGGCCAAGTCCACAGGGCTCACTCGGCCTGCCATAATAATGTCAATAAAGCCGTTGCCTGTTTGCGCCAGTTGGCCACCTAGCACAGGGAGCGCTAATATTAGCAGCGCTCGTAACTCTTCTTTTCGTTGCACAGACAGTAAAGCAGTAAACAACAGGTATCTCCTAGTGATGAAGGCAGTTCAAATTGATAATTATTGCGATGATGTAGAAATTAAACTGCGGGAGGGAGAGCCGCGTTTTCAAAGTAGGCATTTAGAACAATTATTCCATGCCTGCTTTTATTCCCAATATTCTACCTTACTAGTAGGGGGTGCTGCTGAGCCCTTGTATACGCCTGCTCAGGCTGGCAGCCCAGCTTATATTCATTATACCCGAGATTACTTCCGTAGTGCGCTACACGAAGTGGCGCACTGGTGTGTCGCAGGTGAGCACAGGCGTACGCTAGAAGATTACGGTTACTGGTATGCGCCTGAAGGCCGTACCCTAGAGCAACAAGCGCTGTTTGAGCAAGTGGAAATACGCCCTCAAGCAATAGAGCTTTTATTTTGTGCTGCGGTTGGGCACGGTTTCTATGTATCCTGCGATAATTTCGCTGACAACAGTAGCGACGAAGCCTTTGCCAACAATGTGTGGCAAGAAGCTATGCGGATGTTGGCGGAAGGTGCGCCTCCTCGAGCAGCACAGTGGTTAGCGCAGTTACACACCGCTTATCAAAGGCCCGCGGTGAGCGTGCAGCAAGTGCGCGAAGTGTGGCGCCACACCTATTAAAGTGTAGAGATTAAGAAATGAATAATATCATCGCAGATGAAAATATGCCGGCACTTGCCCTGTTTCAAAAGTATGGCCGCGTTACTACAAAAGCGGGGCGCCATTTAACCCGTGCAGATTTAGGCGACGCCGACACTTTGCTTGTTCGTTCTATTACTCAAGTAAATGAAGCACTGTTGGCAGGTAGCAAAGTACGCTTTGTGGGCTCCGCCACTATTGGCACGGATCACGTGGATAGGGAGTGGCTTAAAAACCAAGGCATTCAGTTTGCCCACGCACCCGGTTGCAATGCCATTGCGGTGGCGGAATATGTGCTGCAAGCGGTATTAAGTTGGTTAGTAGAAAACAATAGAGCGCCAGAAAACACCACACTAGCCGTGGTGGGCGTTGGTAATGTGGGCAGCAAGGTAGCTGAGTATTGTGCCGCCTTGGGGCTTACTGTGCTGCAGGTGGATCCTTTTTTAGCTGTGGAGCACCCAGAGCGCACTTGGCACTCGTTAAGTGAAGCGCTAAGCGCAGATATCATCACTTTACATGTGCCCCTTACGAAAACGGGTTTGCACCCCACTTATCATTTATTGAATGAAGAAAATATCGGCCAGCTCACACCACAACAGCTGCTGATTAATAGTAGCCGCGGTCCTGTTATTGATAATGCAGCCCTTACTGATGCTTTAACTCATGGCCGAGGGCCTATTACTGTGCTGGATGTGTGGGAGCACGAACCACAAGTGGCGCCTGCCTTGTTTGCTCTAGTGAAAAGAGGCACACCGCACATCGCTGGCTATTCAGTGGAAGGTAAGTGGCGCGGTACATGGATGTTATTTCAAGCGTGGCAACAATGGCGTGGCGATACTAGCACGCAAACAGCAATGCCACAGTTGGCGCCAGAAAGGGTGTGGACGAAGCCAGTGCAACAGCTGGAAGATGTGTTGGAGTTGTTACGTTCTCAATACCGCATTGAAGATGACCATGAGCAGCTACAAAAAAGCCTGAGTCAGATAAATCCTGCTCAGGCTTTTGATCGCTTACGCCGAGAATATGGCCAGCGTTATGAAATGTCAGGCATTACTTGTAAAGCAAAAGTAGATGCCCGTTGGATGCCGTTACTTACTCAGCTTGGTGTGTTGCTAGATGACTAGGGTAAGTCCATGTGTTTTCTAAGCGTTCGCAAGCTTGCTGAACCATTTGTTCAGTAATGGGAATTTCGCGACCTTGAGCATCAATCAAGGCGGCGCCATTAAATGGGTTTGGCTCTAAAAATGATTGTTGAGTTTCGCTCATGGTTTAATCCTTTGGTTCACTTCATTAACTGCTAGTGCACAAGATAAGAAGTTTATTGCTTCAGGCCAAGGCGGGGATTGTTTCGAAGTGTGACAAATGCTGTAGCGCTTGCAGAGAGGGCTTTTGAGCGAGTGTAACAAGGTGTTTCGGTGTGGGGAAAACAGGGAAGCACAGCCCTAAACCAGGCGGGTGAGGGCTGTGCTTTGCTATTAACCGTGGCGTTTTTCTTGTAACGCGGCAATGCGGTCGTCAAGCGGTGGGTGAGAGTGGAATAAGGATTTCAATCCCTCACGCATGCCCATGTTAATACCGAAAGCGGTGAGGCTTTCAGGCATTTGATCTGGTACACCAGATTCAACCTTTAACTGCTGCAAGGCGGAAATCATACTGTTTCTATCCGCTAGTTGGGCGCCTGCGGCATCTGCGCGGTACTCTCGATGGCGGGAAAACGTCATCACAATGGCACTCGCGAGGAAACCTAAAGCCACCTGAGCCACTAGCGATACAATGTAATAACCAGGGCCATAACCTTCCTCTGTTCTGAAAATAACCCTATCAACCACGTGCCCAATTACGCGGGAGAAGAAGATAACAAAGGTGTTCACCACGCCTTGCATGAGGGTTAAGGTCACCATGTCACCGTTAGCAACGTGGCCAATTTCGTGTGCGAGCACCGCTCGTACTTGATGGGGCTCCATACGTTGTAGTAAGCCTTGCGACACCGCCACCAAAGAGTTGTTACGATTCCAACCTGTGGCAAACGCATTCGCTTGCTGAGCGGGGAAAATACCCACTTCAGGCATACCGATGCCCGCTTTGTTGGCGAGTTCTTCAACGGTTTGCACTAGCCAACGCTCTGCTTGGTTGCTGGGCTCAGTAATAACGTGCACCTTGGCCGACATTTTTGCGATCCATTTCGACATAAACAAGGAAATGAAAGAGCCAGTGAAGCCAAACACAGCACTGAATATGAGTAGGCTGCCGATGTCTAGATCTACGCCGTTTTGTTTTAGCGTGGAACCTACGCCCAGCAGGCTGAGCATAATGCCGGCGACTAACAACACGGCAATGTTAGTAAGTAAAAAGAGTCCTATTCTCTTCATTAAACGTTATCTCCGTTTGGGGCTGATAAATACATACTGTGAATATGGGGCTTTTGGTTTAAGTATCAAGTTTATAAGGAAGAAAACATCTCTTCTATAGTGGGGAGCGCTGCTTTTTCATCTTTATTGGGTGGCACAACCGTGGGGTGAGGGGTGGAAGTGTCTTTAGGGAGTGTTAATGCCGCGGCCAAAAAATGGTGCATGAGAGTGCTGAGGCGCTGAGAATCTTGTTCGCGTAGTGCCAGTGTTAAGTTTTTAACCCAATTGCTTGTGCCTTTGTCTGCGCACAAGGCTGCGGGCACTTGTTGGTGGCTTAACAATACAAAAGTGGCGTGGGTGAGCACTGCCTGCTCAATGCCTTCTTCGTAAATTAAAGTGGTGTAACGTATGAAGCCTTCGTCTGCAAGCCACAATAAGGTGCTGAGGCAAGCCATGTGGCGTGGTGGATAAAGGCCTAATTCATCACGTTCTTCAATGCCGGCAATGTCGGCCACATAAAGTGCTCGTGGGCGCGGGAAGCTGTGATAAAGCTGCACCAATGCTTGTGCACTATCATGGCAAAAATCATTAATGTGCAGCTCTGTCACAGCGTGTCCTCCAACTACTTGCGCAGTGTGCTGAGGTGGCGATCAATACGCGTAATAGCCTCACGCAAATCATCTTCGCGAGGTAAAAACACTAATCGGAAGTGGTCTGGATCAGGCCAGTTAAAAGCAGTGCCTTGCACCACAAGAACTTTTTCTTTGCGCAGTAGGTTGAGCACAAATGCTTCGTCATCGTGTATTGGGTAAACCTTTGGGTCGAGGCGCGGAAACGCATACAACGCTGATTTGGGTTTTACACAGGAAACCCCAGGGATGTTGTTGAGCATTTCATAGGCCACATCGCGCTGGCGCCCTAAGCGGCCACCTGGTTTGATTAAATCGTTAATGCTTTGGTAGCCGCCCAGCGCTGTTTGAATAGCGTATTGAGCAGGTACGTTGGCACACAAGCGCATGGAGGCCAACATTTCTAGGCCTTCGATAAAATCCTTGGCTCTGTGTTTTGCGCCAGATACCACCAACCAGCCAGAACGGAAACCTGCAGAACGGTAAGATTTAGAAATACCGTTAAAAGTAATGAAGAGCACATCATCGGCGAGTGAAGCGATGGAAAGGTGTTTTTCTTCATCGTAAAGAATTTTGTCGTAAATTTCGTCAGCGAAAATAATTAAGTTGTGCTGGCGCGCTACTTCTACAATTTCAAGCAAAAACTCTTTGCTGTAATTAGCCCCAGTAGGGTTGTTGGGGTTAATAATAACAATGGCTTTACTGCGCGATGTAATTTTCGCACGAATATCGTCAATGGCAGGTTGCCAATCTTGTTGTTCATCACACAAATAGTGCACAGGATTACCGCCCGCTAAGCGCACGGCTGCAGTCCATAGTGGATAATCAGGTGCAGGTATTAAAATTTCATCGCAGTCATTCACTAAGGCCTGCATGGACATAGTGATAAGCTCGGATACCCCGTTACCAATAATAATATCGTCAACCGAAACGTTGGCGATGTTTTTATCTTGGCAGTAATGCATGACCGCTTTGCGGGCAGGAAAGAGGCCTTTGGAATCGCTGTAACCGGAAGAATCGTGCAGATGACGGCTAACGTCTTGAACAATTTCTTCAGGTGCTTCGAAGCCAAAAGGGGCGGGGTTACCGATGTTTAACTTAATAATACGATGCCCCTCATCTTCAAGACGGTTCGCTTCCTGTAGGACAGGCCCGCGAATGTCGTAACATACTCCTCGTAACTTGTTTGATTTTAAAAATTCTGGCTGTTCCACGATATGGCCCTGATAATAATGAATGAAAAAGCATTGTGGTATTCTACCGTGCTTATTAGCAGCTGTATATGTAACCTACACTTCAACGCTTTGTGAAGAAGAATGTACCTTATAGGAGATGCGAAGATGACAACTAAAAAAGTTGTAAACCAAGATTGGCGCAAGGTGTTAGATGAGCATACCTATCGTATTACGCGTGAGGGCGGCACAGAAGCGCCTTTCACAGGTAAATACCTACACACTACCGATGCGGGTACTTACCACTGTGTGTGTTGTGGTGAGGCATTATTTGCCAGTGATACGAAATTTGATGCGGGATGTGGGTGGCCTAGCTTTTATGCACCAAAAAAAGAAGAAGCCATAGATGAAAAGGTTGATTTAAGCCACGGTATGGTGCGGCAAGAAATTTTATGTAGCCGCTGCGAAGCCCACTTAGGCCATGTGTTTCCAGATGGGCCAGCACCCACTGGCTTGCGTTATTGTGTTAATTCCGCCTCCTTAGCGTTTGAGCCAGAGCATGACTGATTTTGCTTCTATGTATGCCTTGGCGTGTAAGCGCCACGGCGGCGCAGATAAAGTGGCAGCGCGATTGCCGCAGGTGGTGTCTCCTGAAACGCTGCGCAGCCGCAGTGATGCTTGGTACTTATCGGTAATGACGCGTCGCACTTTTCGTGCTGGGCTTAATCATGCTTGGGTAGATGCTCAGTGGCCATACTTTGAGAAAGCGTTCTTTGGTTTTGATCCAGATAAATTAGTGCTCATGCCTGATGAAATGTTTGATGAACGAATGGCAGATCCAAAACTCATACGTCATTACGGCAAAATGCACGCTATTCGAGTGAATGCTCAATTGATACGCGAGATTCGTGCAGAGTACGGCAGTGTAGGAGAGTGTTTAGCGCAGTGGTCGCCCATGGAAGGTGCGCAGCTGTGGGAGTTGTTACGCAAAAGAGGGAAGCACTTAGGTGGCTTATCTGCCCCCGCTTTCTTGCGCATGTCTGGCTGGGATGCTTGGATGCCCACTTCACATGTGCGCGCAGGCTTAGTGGCACGGGAGATTATTCCGCATAAACTCACCAGCCTAAGAGATCAGCAAGCAGCGCAGGAGGCTTTTAACCGTTGGGCCAGTGAATCGGGGTGGCCCATTGCCCATATTAGCCAAGTGCTCGCCATGACAGTGGGCTAAGCTGCATATTTTTTCCTTATTCGTTATTTATATTGCCCTCTAATGGTTTGTTAATGGTGTGGGAGAAGAACATCATGAAGTTCGGGCTCACTAAAGGCCGGGTTGTAATACTCGTTATTGTGCTCGCGGCGCTTGCTTCCTTTGTGTGGCAATACCGCGCACCCCAAAAAGAAACAGCCCCTGCTGTCGTGCAGGTGGTGCGCGAAGACATAGAACACTTGGTCACTGCCATTGGCAGTTTAGAGCCGAGGGATTATGTGGATGTGGGGGCGCAAGTGTCTGGGCAGCTCACTGAGCTGCATGTGGATGTGGGTGATGAGGTTGAAAAAGACCAGTTGCTCGCCGAAATTGATGCCGATGTGCAAGAGGCCCGGGTGTCGGGCAGCCGTGCACAACTAAGAGCCCTGGAAGCGAATTTGCGCGAACGCAAAGCGCAACAAGAATTAGCTAAGTTAAAATGGCAGCGCCAGCAGCGCCTGGCTAAGGATAGCGCCACCAGCGATGAGGCCTTGCAAAGTGCACGCGCGGAAATGCTCATGGTGGATGCCCAAATTGAAGCATTGGCAGCGCAGATAGAGCAACACAAATCGAGCCTCAAAGCCGACGAAGCAACACTGGGTTACTCCCGTATTTATGCCCCTATGGCCGGTACAGTCGTGTCGCTAGAGGCGCGCCGTGGGCAAACTTTGAATGCGAACCAGCAGGCGCCACAACTCATGCGTATCGCTGATCTCAGCGTGATGACAGTTTGGACAGAGGTCTCTGAGGCTGATGTCAGCCGCTTGCAACTGGGAATGCCCGTCTATTTCTCACCACTAGGTAACACCACACAGCGTTGGCATGGCACCTTACGCCAAATTCTGCCCACCCCAGAAGAAGTGAATAACGTGATTCTTTACACAGCCTTATTTGATGTGGATAACTCCTCTGGCGAATTGATGACTAAAATGACCGCGCAAGTGTTTTTTGTCTTAGCAGAGGCGAGTGATGTGCTATCTATTCCTGTGTCGGCATTGAGCACCAATGAGGCTGGCGATACCACAGTGTATGTTCAAGATAACGAAGGCAACTTTGAAGAGCGTGTGGTGCAACGTGGCATTGATAACCGTGTGAAAGTAGAAATAAAAGAAGGTTTGGCTGAAGGAGACGTTATTTTACTGCAACCCAGTGCCGCCAGTGCTATGCCAGCGAAGCGTACAGACTCCAGGGTAGGGATGCGCTAATGGGTACACCGCTTTTGCGCTTACGTAATATTCGCAAGCAATACCCTCAGGGTGATGGTTATCTTGAGGTGTTAAAAGGTGTGGATGTGGATATTTACGCCGGTGAGTTCGTGGCCATTATGGGGGCTTCTGGGTCTGGTAAATCTACCTTAATGAATATTTTGGGATGTTTAGACCGCCCCAGCTCTGGAACATATGAATTTGCAGGGCAAGAAGTGAGCCACTTAAAGGATGACGAATTGGCTTGGTTGCGCCGCGAGGCCTTTGGTTTTGTGTTTCAAAGCTACCATTTAATCGGCTCTTCTAATGCTTCTGAAAATGTTGAAATTCCTGCGGTGTATGCAGGTTTGCCGGCCGCTAAACGTCGCGCAAGGGCGCATCAGTTGTTAACGCGTTTAGGGCTCGGTGATCGTTTAGATCACACCCCTAACGAATTATCAGGTGGGCAACAGCAGCGTGTTTCTATTGCACGTGCTTTAATGAATGGCGGCAGTATTATTTTAGCTGATGAGCCCACAGGTGCTCTCGATAGCCAAAGCAGCAAAGAAGTGATGGCGTTATTGAGTGAGCTTGCTGATGAAGGGCACACCGTTATTTTAATTACGCATGACGCCCAAGTAGCCAAACATGCGGAACGAGTGATTGAATTTAAAGATGGCATCATCATTAGTGATACGGGCGTAAGCACACAAAAACAAACGTCACTCCCTACGCACTTGGTAAACCTTAATAATGCAGCAAGCACTAAAAGTATTTCTATATTGGTAGAAACACTTGAAGCAATTAGCATGGCTTTGCGTTCCTTAAAAGAGAATTGGTTTAGAACGTTATTAACCTTGCTTGGCATTGTTATTGGAGTGGGTTCAGTGGTGGCCATGCTCGCCATTGGGCAAGGCGCTAAGGATGATGTGTTAGAGCGTTTCAGTTCCATGGGAACTAACTTATTAGTGGTGCGCCCGGGCGCGGATCGTTTTGCGCGGCGCAGTGCAGATGGCAGCATGACGAGCTTAACGCCCGAGGATGCGCGCGCGTTGGCGCAGTTGCCTAATGTGAAAGCGGCCGTGCCGGAAAACACCACTGGGGTGACGGCACGCGCTGGTGGGCTAGATACCACTACGCAAGTGAATGCCACCAGCGCTGATTTTCCTCTATTGCGCGATTGGCTGCCGCAAGAAGGTGTTTTTTTTAGCCATGCCGATAATGAGCGTTATGCTGCTGTGGCGGTGATAGGGCAAACCGTGGCCCGTGAACTGTTCCCACAAGGCACGCCAGTGGGGGAGTTTGTTTTGCTCAACAATGTTCCTTTTCAAATATTAGGGGTGATGAGTGAGCAAGGGGCAACGCCCTGGGGGCAAGATGCGGACGATATTATTTTTATTCCTTTGAGTACTGGTAGCTTGCGAGTGTCGGGCAGCCGGCATGTGGGTGGCATCACCGTCGCGGTGCTTGATACGAACAGCATTGCGCAAACCGAAGAAGCCGTGCGGCAAACATTGATTCAGCAGCACAATGGCAACGAGGATTTCCGCGTGCGCAATATGGCTTCCATCGTTGCTTCAGCCACTGCGGCTAATAACACCCTCACTATCTTGCTAGGTTCTATTGCCGCTATTTCATTGTTGGTTGGTGGCATTGGGGTGATGAATATTATGCTTGTGAGTGTCACCGAGCGCACTCGTGAAGTGGGTATACGCATGGCCACAGGGGCGCGTACACGTAACATACTTCAGCAGTTTTTGGTGGAAGCCGTTGTAGTGTCTACCTTGGGCGGAGTTGTGGGTGTGCTAGGTGGCGTAGGGGTAGCCGCGTTGATTGGCGCTTGGTTAATGCCCGTTACTTTTTCAGTACCGATTATGGTATTGGCTTTTGCCTGTGCAGCAGGGACAGGGCTTATCTTTGGTTTTGCTCCCGCTTTAAAAGCCGCACGCCTAGATCCAGTAGTCGCATTGAGTAGTTGATGATGAGAAAATTACTGTTGGGCTTATTTACTAGCTTTGCTGTGATAGCTTGCACGCATAACATCCCTCAAGAGGCACAGCCTATTGCCATGCCAGATGCCTGGCTGTATGCAGAAGCTAAACCAGCACAGTGGCCATCTAAAGATTGGTGGCAACAGTTTCAAAGCGAAGAGCTGCTGTTTTTGCAAACGCTCGCGCAAGAAAATAACCCCGCTCTTGCGGCCATGGCGGCAAGGCTTTTGCAAGCCGACTACCAATTAAAAATAATGGGTGCTTCTAAATTTCCTCAGGCGGATGTCAGCCTGGGGGCTCGCCATCGTGCTCGAATAAGTGGCGGTGATGAGAGCCAGCTATTTAACGCCGATGTGGCTGCTAGTTATGAAGTGGATGTGTGGGGAAGGCTCAGTGCCGAGCGTCGCGCAGCCCATTGGCAGTGGCAGGGCACGCGCTACGAGCAGCAAGCATTAATGCTTTCGGTGTCGGCTGAAGTAGGGCTGCGTTACATTAATTATCTCGCCCTGCAAGAAAAGTTGCGTATTGCGCAGTTGCAACTGGAAACGGCAGAAGAAGTGCTGCGTGTTGTGGAGGCACGTGTTAACGCCGGTGCAGTGTCGCCCATGGATCTCATGCGCCAATCAACGCAAGTGGCCCGTCAGCGTGCTGCATTGCATCCCTTAGAGCAAAGCCTTTTTACAGAATATTTAGAGTTAGCCACGCTGCTAGGGGTGAGTGCGAAGGAGCTGGCACTAAAGGGTGATTTTAAAACATTGCATGAGCCACAAACACAAATTGGCTTTCCATCGGAATTACTCCTACGGCGCCCCGATTTACAACAAGAGGAAACCAAGCTGCGGGTAGCAGAGGCTAATGTTGAGGCGGCACGGGCGGCCTTGTTTCCCGCTGTGCGTTTAACTGCGAGCACTGGGCAAACAGGCGACACATGGGCAGAGCTATGGCGCGGTAGTTGGCTTTACAATATAGGTGCTTCTGTCACTCAGCCTATTTTTCAGGGCGGTAAATTAAAAGCGGCGCATCAGCTTAGCCAAGCGCAGCAGGTTGAGTTGTTAGAAGCATATCGCGGTGTTTTGCTAACAGCTTTCACGGAAGTGGAGGTGGCGTTGCGCCAAGTAGATGCCATTGAGGCAGAGCAAGTGGTACAAAGGCAGGTGTTGGCCACTTCGCAAGAGTTATTCCGCTTAGCGCAAAGCCGTTATCGCGAAGGGGCGGATGACTTGTTATCGTTACTAGAAGCGCAGCAAAGCTTATATAGCGCGCAAGATGCTTTGCTCTTGCTGCAGCAGCAACGTATGCAAGCGCATATTATGTTATTCCGAGCCCTCGGTGGCGGTTGGGAATTAGGCCAAAATGCGCGACACTAGAGCCTATTAATACGTAATAAAATATTGCTGCCTTTTCTCTTTGTGGTACGCTTGTACCATTCAGGGAGATGATGCATGACAATAAAAATTTATGACTATGTGATTATCGGCTCAGGAGCAGGAGGCGGACCGCTTGCCTACTATCTCACTAAAGCCGGTAAAACTGTATTGATGCTAGAAGCCGGTAAGGCGTGGGCCGCAGAGGACTACCCCGACAACGAATTGCATGGCAATAGTGAATTGGCTTGGAATGGGGGAATGGATCCCACAGCTGATGCCGCCACCGTATTAATTCGGGGCAAAGTGTTAGGCGGCGGTACGGTGTTAAATCAGGCTTTATTAGACCGCTTTGATGACGAAGCTTTTAATTCGTGGGCCGCTTTATCGGGTATTAGCACTTTTTCTAGCAGCCAAATGGCGCGCCATTATGAGGCCGTGGAAAGCCAGTTGGCCTTGCATACCATTACTGAAGATGAGCGCAATGGAAACGCCCATATTTATGTGCAAGGCTTTGAAGAGCTAGGTTACGGTTGGGCGCCATTACGCCGTGGCCAATCTCAGTGCAACGTGGAAGAAGGCAATGATTGTATCAGCTGCTTAACGGGTTGCCGCCGCGCTTCGAAGCAAAGCATGGTCAATAATTTTTTGCCGAAAGCCCAACAACAGGGTTTAACCATCGTCACCGAATGCCATGTGCAAGGCGTTGTGCATGGCTCACACCATGTCACTATTCACGCTCTTCATGAGGGCGAAAGTAAGCCTTTTTATGCTAAGCAATGCGTATTGTCGGCAGGCGCCATTGGTAGCACAGAAATACTGTTGAAATCTGGCTATCAACATCAGTTACCAGCCCTTGGTAAAGGTTTTTACTGCCATCCTCAACAAATGACATTTGCATTGTACGACGAACCTGTGGATGCCCATAAAGGAAGCTTTCAGGCGGTTAAATCTGAAGAGCCACGTTTTCGTGAGCAGGGCTTTAAGCTTGAGAACGTATTTGCTGGGCCGGTGGGGGTAGGCTTCCTGTTGCCGCAAATTGGCGTAGAACACCAAGATATTATGGCAGCGTACCGTCATCTTGCCTGCATTGAAGTGGCGGTGCGCGATGTTACACCAGGGCACATTAAACTGAATCGTAAAGGGCGTCTTGTTATTCAAAAGAAAATGGGCAGGCCCGAAAGAGCACGCGCCAAAGCAGGGTTAGAGGTCATAAAGGAAGTTTATGCAGCCACCGGCGCAAAGCGCGTGTTGGAATCTCCCATTAACATTTCAGTGCATCTAATGGGAGGTTGTGCGCAAGGGGTAGATTATCGTAATTCTGTGGTGAACCCTGATTTTAGCGTTCATGGTTTACCTCGTTTGCACGTGGTGGATGGCAGCTTGTATCCCAATGCCCCAGGTATTAACCCCTCGTTGACCATTATGGCGCTGGCGCATCAAGCCGCTGAACGGTTACTGCAAGAAGAATTAGGAGGTGCGCAATGAGTCGCGAACCACGCGCTTTGAGCAGAATGGAGCAACGCAGTTGGCAGCGAGTGGGCAAAGTGTTGGTGCCCGGAAACGACCATCTGCCGCCTTATGATTACACCAACGCAGTGCAATGGGTACCAGAAATCTTAGCCGCGAGTGGCCAAGAAGATGAAGAAAGTATTCGCTGGGTGGTGGTGCTAATGGGGGTGTTGCCTCTATTCGCCATTGCTTGGATGTTAAAACTGGTGTCTGTGGTAGCGTACAAAACAGGCCCAGTGGGAGCCTTACCGCGTTTGTTGATGATAGGCATTAAAGGGGTGATATATACCAGTTATTACTCAGGTGTGGATCGTGCGGGTGACGGAACCTCCCAGGTTTATTCAGGTATGCACGTTGATTTGCAATGCAAGCCACTGGTGGCAAAAAAAGCACCGGATGCCAAAGAACTCACTACTGCAACAAAATTAAAAGGATAGAACATGACTGCACAAGACATAATGCAAAAAGCACGCCAAGCGGAAAAAATTATCGCAGCTTCCACCCTGCGTGAACGGATGCAAGAATTAAACCAGTGGCGATTACGTATCGGTGAGTTGCAAGACGAAATCGTCGACAGCATCGTGGCTGAAACAGGCAAGTCGCGCACTGATGCGTTGGTTTCTGAAATACTTGGAGTGGTGGATTACTTAAGCTGGCTAACAAAAGCTGCACCTAAAGCGTTAGGTGAAGAAAAGGTAAGCACGCCTCTTTCTTTGATGGGTAAGAAGTCACGTATTTGGTATGAACCTGTGGGTGTTGTGCTTGTTATCAGCCCATGGAATTATCCGTTTCATATTGCCGCCACCACTATTGCTGCTGCTTTTGCCGCTGGTAACAGCGTTATTTTGAAGCCTTCTGAGTACACCTTAATGAAGGGCATTATTGAGAAAACCGTAGCAGGCTTACCTCTTTTAAGCCGAGCGCTCACCGTAGCTTACGGTGATGGCATGCTCGGTGCTGAGTTGGTGGAAGCAAAGCCAGATTTGATTAGCTTCACAGGAAGCGCAGCGACAGGGCGTAAAATTTCCATCGCAGCGGCGCAACACCTAATCCCAGTGGAGCTAGAGTTAGGCGGTAAAGATGCCATGGTGGTGTTTGATGATGTAAATATCGAGCGCACATCCGCTGGCGCCCTGTGGGGTGGGCTAACCAATGCTGGACAATCATGTACGGCGGTGGAAAAGCTCTATGTGCAGCAAAGCATCTACCCGCAAATGGTAGCAGCCATGGAAAAAGCCATGGCCAAGTTGGTGGTATCCACCGACGATGGTGGCGATGCCGACCTTGGTGCTATTACCACGGACTTCCAGGCAGACATCATTCTCGAGCACTTAGAGGATGCACGAGCGAAAGGGGCAACAGTGGTAGGTGGCGAACGACTGCCTGATAGCAATCTCATCACACCTGCGTTGGTGACAAATGTTACTGACGATATGTTGGTGATGCAGAAAGAAACCTTTGGCCCTGTGATAGTGGTGGTGCCTTTCGCGACGGAAGAAGAAGTGCTGGCGACAATCAACGAGAGCATTTTTGCACTCAGTGCTAGCGTGTGGAGTAAAGATATTAAGCGTGCCCGCCGTGTGGCTAGCCAAATACGCTGTGGCGCTGTTTCTATTAATAACGTGATGCTAACGGAAGGTAACCCTGCCTTGCCATTTGGTGGTGTAGGCGAGTCTGGTTCTGGCCGTGTAAAAGGCGTTGAAGGCCTGCGTGGCATGGCACGTTCAAAAGCTATTTTGATTGATAAGCAAAGCAGCAAAATAGAAGCTAACTGGTTCCCTTACACCAGCGAAAAATACGGTTTATTCCAGAAGCTTATTGCCGCCATGTTAGGTGGAGTAAAATCTTTCGCTACGTTTGCAGTAACCGGCACTAAGCTTGAATCCATGGCACAGAAGCCCCGTTTCCCTGAGGAATAATATGGACGCTATATTTGCTGCCTATGATGAGGCGCTACGTGATCAAGCAAGGCCAGCCGCTTTTGTGGATCTAGACGTGTTTGAGCAAAACCTGCGCGATATTTTGCAGCGTTCTCAAGGCATGCCTGTGCGCTTGGCTTCGAAGTCCATTCGATGCCCAGATCTCATTCGCCGTGCTTTGGAAACCAACGATCAGTTGCAAGGCCTTATGTGTTTTCATGGCCTAGAGGCCTGCCAGTTAGCACAACAGGGTTTTGATGATTTACTGGTGGCTTACCCCAGCACGGATGTTTTCATGTTGAAAGCCGTGTGTGATCAACTTGCTCAAGGCAGTGTAATTACCCTGATGGTTGATAATGCAGAGCAAGCAGCACGGATTTCCACGGTAGCCCAAGAGGCTGGGGTAGTGGTGCCATTGTGCATGGATGTGGATATGTCTTTGCACTTGCCGGGTTTGAATTTTGGTGTTTACCGCTCTCCCATACGTGATGTTAATACTGCTTTAGCGCTTTATCGCGCTATTGCGCAGCTACCTAATGTGGAGCTGCAAGGCGTGATGGGCTATGAGGCACAAGTGGCCGGCTTGCCAGATAATGTGCCAGGGCAGAGGGCTAAAAACTTAATAGTTCGCCAGCTGAAAAAGCGATCCGTTGGCGTGTATCAGCAACGTCGCCAGGATGTGGTGGCGGCACTAGAAAAAGCTGGCGCCTCTTTACGGTTTGTAAATGGTGGCGGTACAGGAAGCTTAGAAAGCACTGCATCCGACCCTTCTGTGACGGAAGTGACGGCAGGAAGCGGCCTATATGCACCAGCTTTATTCGACCACTATCAGCACTTTAAGCATGGCGCAGCGCTAATGTTTGCGTTAGAAGTGTGCCGTAAGCCTGAAACAGATATAGCTACTTGCTTAGGGGGTGGCTATATCGCTTCGGGTTCAGCGGGTAAAGATAAGTTGCCTCTCCCTGTGTGGCCCCAGGGTTTATCGTTGCTAGATAACGAGGGGGCAGGTGAGGTGCAAACACCCGTGCGCGGTGATGCCACACTAGAAATAGGCGATACCGTGTATTTTCGCCACGCTAAGGCGGGCGAATTGACGGAGCGCTTTAACAAGCTGCTATTGGTACGTGGCCGCGAATGTGTTGGCGAAGCACTTACTTATCGCGGCCTAGGTTGGCAGTTCATTTAATCCCTCTAGCGGCAATTGCCCGCTTTGCGGAAGCCTGCAGCTTGGGCTTCCGCTTCAGTTTTAAACTCTATTTTATTGCTATCTTTCATGGCGTTGTAGCTTGGGCAGCCCTTGGGTAAATGATAGACACGGCTGTTGCGATTGCCATGAATGGGGCCAGCAGTGTTTGTTTGGCTAGGGTGTGTTGCTGGTACCTTGCTATGCAGCCCTTCGCGGCTGTTTTTATGTCCTAGTTTCCACACTCGTTCGCCCGTTACAAATGGGTTGTGATGGCCCATCACGGCCGCAATGCGCCGGTCTCGTTCTATTTCCCAATCCGTGGCTGGGTGCTGACGATGCCAAGCCATGAACAGTTGCTGTTGCTGCCTGCTCAATGTTAAATCATAACGGTCGGCCATATAAAAATAGATTCTGGCCGCAGCACCACGGAAACTTTCGGGCGGCATAGCTTTGCGGGCGCTGAAATCCACACGAAAGGTGCACGCGCCATATAAAGCAGGTGCGTTTGGTAGCGCGCCGAAAGCATAGTTAGAGCGATCAGCGTTCACTTCGCCCACCACGGGGGTGAGGTTGTGCATGTCCGCTTCCATCATGTTGAAAACAGGGTCTGTGCGCTTGCAGTGTTTGCGGCCGCCTTGCTGCCAACATTGGCGTTGATGGCCAAATTGCCAAGCTGGTACCACATGCTCCCACTCGATACGCTCCGCGCGCACTTTCTGTGCGCGAATTTCATAGCCGCAGCTCGCTAAATCTGTGCGCCCGCCTGATACGCCTACCCATTTCCATGTGCAGCCGCAATAGCTATCACCCTTGGTGTGGCGATCATAATATACTTGTTGGCGCAGCTCTTTTTTGGCTTGGGCAAACCCTAGTGGGCCTTGTTGCTGTGCTGTGGCAGTGTGAGTAAAAGCAAGAAAAATAAGCGTTAGAACAACAAAAAAAGAACGAAATTTTATGTGCATGAAATTGTAAGCGATAACGTCGGTTGTGTAAGAAAGGGCTGAGTGTGCCGTAAGAGGAGGGAGTTTTAAAGAGGCAATAAAAAAGGGCTGCTAAATGAATAGCAGCCCTTTGGAATATGGTACACCCGGAAGGATTCGAACCTCCGACCTTCTGGTTCGTAGCCAGACGCTCTATCCAACTGAGCTACGGGTGCACTACCTTCATCGGTTTGCGTTGCTACGCTCTCGATGTCAGTGGTGCGCATTATTCATAAATAACGCGGGAGCGTCAAGCATGTTTTGGAGAAAATAAGGAAAAGTGGTTTGATCGTTGCTTTTTTAGCCTTAAATGGCTTTGTTGCTTGTTTTGTAACCGTTTTTTCAGAGGCAGCGTGCACAATTGTTTTATGCCTGCGTTAGCGTGAATCAATTGGTGCTTTTTGATTTATCTAGGCATTATGCCTGTTCATAATGGTGGAGGAGGAGTAAATGAAAAATTTGCATCCCATGTTGATGGTTTCGCAAAAGTTTATACCCAGTAATGTCCCCGTACATTTACTCACTCGTCACTCTCTTCGCGAGCAACCTCAAAATGAATTTGCCGATGGCAGTGTGCCACTCACTGAAGAAGGTGTGGAACTCGCCTATAAGTGGGGGCAGCAGTTAGCGTTACCTATTGGTGGTTTGTTTAGCAGCCCCATGGGACGTTGTATTGATACAGCGACGCACATGGCTGCAGGCGCCAAAGATGCCAACAAATTATTATTGCCGCATCCAGTTGAACCAGTGGTGAGGCCCACCTTGGTAGAGCCCGGTTGCTTTGTGGCTGATATCAAATTAGCGGGGCCCGAATTTTTTCGTTTGGGCGCACAGGGCTTCATTAATGGTTATTTAGCTGAAGCCGTGCCAGGTGTACTGACGCCTCGCGCAGGATTGTCTAAACTAGCGAGCTATCTATACCAACATCAAGTTGAAGCTGCTTCTTTAGCGGTTCACGTTACACACGACACTGTATTAGCTGCTTTTGTTTCAGCGCTACAAGGAAAGCCGCGCATTGAGGCTGAAGATTGGCCATGGATGATGGAAGGGCTTTGGTGTTGGTTCGACGCAGAAGGCATGCACTGGATTTGGCGTGGTGAGCAAGGTGTGCTGCCACTACAGTTCCACCGCCACGGCGGTGTGATCGCTACATAACTCATTTATCATAATTGGAGTAAGGTTTGTTAGCGTTATCTATTCAACAATTATCAAAAACCTACAAAAACGGTACCCAAGCGCTTAAAGGCGTAGACCTTGAAGTAAAAAAAGGCGATTTTTTTGCTTTGCTTGGGCCAAATGGTGCGGGTAAGTCCACCACTATTGGTGTTGTCAGCTCTTTGGTGAACAAAACCGGCGGTAAGGTGGAAGTGTTCGGGTACGATTTAGACACACAACGCACAGAGGCGAAGAAAAAAATCGGCATCGTGCCGCAAGAATTTAACTTTAACCAGTTTGAAAAAGTGTTTGATATTGTGGTAACACAAGCTGGTTTTTACGGCATTCCGGCTTCCATCGCCAAAGGGCGCGCAGAAAAGTATCTGCGCCAACTGGGGTTGTGGGATAAACGTGATAGCCAGGCGCGCTCACTTTCAGGGGGCATGAAAAGGCGTTTAATGATTGCCCGCGCTTTGGTGCACGACCCAGAGTTGCTTATTCTCGATGAGCCCACCGCTGGTGTAGATATTGAATTGCGCCGCTCCACATGGGATTTTCTCATTGGGCTGAATAAGGCAGGTAAAACAATCATCCTTACCACGCATTATCTCGAGGAGGCAGAATCTCTCTGCCGGAATATTGCCATCATTGACCATGGCATCATTGTAGAAAATACCGATATGCGTTCTTTGCTAGATAAACTTTCGGTGGAAACTTTTATTTTGGATATTCAGAACCCCTTGCACGAGGCACCAAACTTGCCTGGTTTTAACGTGCAACTAACCGATGACAGAACATTAGAAGTGGCTGTACCTAAAGGTACGCCACTTAATGAAATGTTTATCCAGCTTGCACAGCAAGGCATCAATGTAACGAGCATGCGCAATAAATCGAATCGTTTGGAAGAGTTGTTTTTAGGGTTGGTTGAGCAAAATTTAGGCCAGCAGGAGAAAGCGAATGAGGTATAACGAGCAGTGGGTGGCGTTTTCAACGTTGGCCACCAAAGAAATCAGACGTTTTATGCGCATTTGGCCTCAAACCTTATTGCCACCAGCCATTACAATGACACTGTACTTCGTTATTTTTGGCAAGATTGTGGGCAGCCGCATTGGTGAAATGGGCGAGTTTGATTACATGCAGTACATCGTGCCCGGCCTGATAATGATGAGTGTGATTCAAAACAGCTACAGTAACGTGGTGAGCTCTTTCTTTGGGGCTAAATTTCATCATTCTGTGGAAGAACTAATGGTGTCACCCATGTCACCGTTTGTGGTGTTATGCGGTTATGTGGCCGGTGGTGTGATCCGTGGCTTGCTAGTGGCGATAATCGTAACCATCATCGCTATGTTTTTCACAGAAGGGCTTTCCATCGCTTATGCCGGCATCACCATTTTGGTAATTCTTTTAACGGCTATTTTGTTCTCATTAGCAGGTTTTATTAACGCTATCTTCGCGAATAATTTTGACGATGTATCCATTGTGCCGACTTTCGTGCTTACGCCACTCACTTACTTAGGAGGCGTGTTTTATTCAATCCAGCTGCTACCTGAGTTTTGGCAGGCTGTCTCTAAGTTCAACCCAGTGCTGTACATCGTTAATAGCTTCCGCTACGGCATCTTAGGCGACCACAACACAGATGTGTCCGTGGGGGTTTCTATTGTGGCGCTCATGCTAATTACAGCAGCCATGTTTGTTGTGGCGCTGAAGCTGTTAGAGCGCGGAGTAGGTATTAGGCAATGATGGATGAATCCTTAAAAAACACTTCCTTAGGAAAGCATACGGAGTTTGTGGATGAATATGATCCACAACAGCTGTATGCCATCCCTCGTAAGGTGAGCCGTGAGGGGCTAGGCATTACTGAGCCTCTGCCGTTTGAAGGTGAAGACATTTGGAATGCTTACGAGTTGTCTTGGCTTGATGCTGAGGGCAAACCGCAAGTGGCTATCGCTGAAGTGCGCGTGCCGGCATCAAGCCCTTATTTGGTCGAGTCTAAATCTTTTAAGCTATACCTTAATTCGTTTGCGAACACTCGCTTTGATACTTGGGATGCGGTGGCTGCCACTATTAAGCAGGATATTAGCGCCACAGCAGAAGCAACCGCCACTGTGTTGTTGTTACCTTTAGATGAAGCAGCTATGTTGCCAAAGTGGAATGCTCAGGGCGTTTGCCTTGATACATTGCCCTTGCTGCAAGCGGCTGATGAAGATGGCCCAGTGGGTAAGCCATGGCTCGAACTCGATGCAGAGCGTAAAGGCGAGGTATCAGAAACGTTCTACTCGCATTTGCTGCGCAGTTTATGCCCCGTCACCGGCCAGCCAGATTGGGCCATGTTGGAAATTAGCTACCGCGGTGCGCCCATCAGTGCTCAGCATTTGCTGCAATATTTAGTGAGCTTTCGTCAACAAACAGGGTTCCATGAGCGCATTGTAGAGCAAACATTCATGGATATTTCAGCGGTGCTAAAACCAGAAGAACTGTTGGTGTCGGCACGCTTTACTCGCCGTGGTGGGTTGGATATTAACCCTTATAGAAGCAGTACTACGGTGGAAGTCGCTAATCTTAGGGAAATAAGACAATGACAACAGCTAGACGTTTGCATCAACGGATAATGTACTTAGCGCTGATTATTTTCAGTTTGCTAATGGTAGCTTGCTCGCAAGAACTAACCCTTGATGGTTCAAGCGAGGCTAACTTTGAGGCTTCGCTAGAAAAAATTGCCGCGACTATGTCGAAAGAAGAGCGAGACGAATTTAGCGAAGCTTTATTTCGTTTAATGGCTTACGAAATAGCGCGCTTAGATGATGAGTGGGCAAAAACGCCTGATCGTCCCATTAGTGATATGCCAGATATGTATGCACCTTTTGATGGTATGACACCCGCAGAAGTGGTGGCCTATGCCGACGAATTGCGCGCAGCCTACCTGGAGAAGCAAAAGCGAAGCGAGCAGCTAGCCTTAAAAGAGCAACTGGATGGCAGCAGTAAAAAGGCTTTTATCGCCTCTTACCAAGCCATTGCAGGGCAGTTAACACCTGTGGAGCGAGATCAATTTACTGAGGCTTTACTGAGCCTTGCGCAGGACCGTACAGGTGAATCGGTGGTTTCCATCGAGCAAATAAGCCGCGTTGGCATCTTTGATGGGATGCAGCGCGAGGACGTGCTTAAAAAGGCAAAAAGCCTCAGCCATTAGCTTTGCGAAACAACTAGCAAAACAAAATAGCTCGCTGCAGTGGCAAAAGTATCCATAATACCTCTCCATTGCAGCGGATTGACCGAGGAGTTTTTATGAACGCCATTGAGGCAATTCAGCAACGGGTTTCTATTGGTGTACTAGGAGATCCTGCTCCTAGTGAAGAACAGGTAGAGGCTTTGTTGGCCGCTGCAGTGAGAGCGCCTGACCATGGTGTATTACGGCCGTGGCGCTTTTTAATTTTAACCGGCAAGCAACGCGAACAACTTGGAAATATTTTCGTCTCGGCATTACGCCAAAGCAATCCAGATCTTAGCGAGCAAGAAGCAGAAAGAGCAGCCTGCAGGCCCTTACGCGCGCCAATGCTAATGGTAGCAGTGGCAGAAGTGGAAGAGGGCCACAGAATTCCTGTTATCGATCAAATTCTTGCCACAGGTGCAGCGGTGCAAAATATTATGGTGGCCGCTCATGCTATGGGAATAGGGGCCATGTGGCGCACGGGCGATATGGCCCAAAACGTGCATGTTAAGGAAGCCCTCGGGTTTGCTGCGAAAGACGAAATAGTAGGCTTTTTATATTTAGGAACCCCAGCCGGCTCTATCAAAAGAGTGCCTACGCTTAACCCACAGGATTACGTTCGCGAGTTGCCATCACAATAACAACGTGCAGCAATGAGTGAGAAAATGCAGTTAACAGAATTAACCGAACGTATTCATCAAAACATACCTATCAGCCAGCATTTCTCATTTCACTTAGTTGAATGGCGTAACGAAACATTAAGTGTGCGCTCCCCACTAGAAGGCAATAGTAATGATAAGGGCACCTTTTTTGCTGGCAGCCAAGTAGCGCTGTGCACCTTAAGTGGCTGGGCACTCACTACATTGCTTGCAGAAGAAATTGAAGCGGAAAATGTAGATGTAGTGGCTGCAGAGACAAAAATTAAATACTTAAAACCACTGGAAAGTGAAGCAACAATTGTGGCCACTGGTAAAAACACGAGCCAGTTCCAACGCCGTTTTGGTGATAAAAAGCGTGCGGTGCTTTCTTTGTCGGTAAAGATTAAAAACCACTTAGGTGAGGTAACCACAGAGTTTACTGGCCGTTATTTCGCCACTCAAAAGGCTTGAGCTGGTTTGCCATTGCACTTGCAGGGCAACTGAGCTATATTTGCGCCCTCAAAGCCGAAGGGCTTTGAATAATTTGGAGAGGTGGCCGAGTGGCTGAAGGCGCTCGCCTGGAAAGCGGGTATACGTTCATAGCGTATCGAGGGTTCAAATCCCTCCCTCTCCGCCAAATCTAAACCCTTGGTCCCCAAGGGTTTTTTTATGCCTGTCATTTGGGCCTAACCAGGCCTGCCTTTTTTATTTCATAATCCAAACTTTGCTTGTTCAAGTTAAGAAGGGTGCTATGCGAATAACTCAACAACGTACTTATAACCTTAGTGCGGAACAGCTCATGGAGAAGCTGACTAGCCAATCGTTCTACGAAGAGCGCTTTGCAGTATTGGGGGTTAGCGACTATGAATTTGCAGAGTTTGGAGAGTCTCATGAGGGGTTTGTGGTTCACATAGTGCGCACTCTGCAAGTGGATATGAGCCGGATTCCTAGTTTTGCAAAACGCTTTTTGAATGCGTCCATGGAGCTCTCCACTAAGTTTGTGTGGCGAATTAAGGAGGGTGCTTCTTTTGCTGGCCAGTATGCCGTGAAGATGGGCAATGTTCCTGTCACCATAGAAGGCAACACTTATGTGCAAAATATAAGTGAAAGCCAGTGCCAGCAAGAAGTGCGGATAACCGTCAGCAGCTCTGTGCCCTTGGTGGGTAAAAAAATAGCGGCTGCGCTAGCTGAGCGGGTTGAAGAAGTAATAGAAAAAGACTATCAAGCAACACTAAAGGTATTAGAGAAAGAGCATTAAGGAGTAGGGCGCACTTTTTTCGCTAGGCTTGCTAAAGAACGGTAAAAACGTTTAGGAAACCACCTTTTTTGGCGCCACAGTGCGCCACTGTTTGGGTGCGGTAAGATAAAGAACGTTTTCTTTTCTATTTGCGTAAAGGTTTTTTTGGCCACTTCATCTGTGGTGATGTTGGTGCGGTTGAGCAACCGCTCAAAGCGAGCTCTTGCCACAGGGTCTGATGTATAAATGTTCTCGTGAAGGTTGCTTTTAAAGAAGTGAGGGCACACCACGCTAACATTAATGTTAAGCGGCTCAAGCTCTGTGTAGAGGCTTTCAGAATAAGCAATGATAGCGGCATTGGTAGCGGCATAACTGCTCATGCTTGGCGTGGGCAATACACCGATTAAGCCGGCTACATTCACAATATGCCCAAACCTTTGTTGTTTCATGACGCGTAGCACTACTTGATTTAGGTTTACCGTGCCTAGTAAGTTAACGTCTATTTGTTGGCGCCAGTGCTCTTGCGTAATAGTTTCCACTAAACCGGACGTGGCCACCCCCGCCGATTGAATCAATAAATCGATATGCCCCCAGCGTTGCAATATACGGTTTACCGCACGGCGGCACTCATGTTCGGAGCGAATGTCGCAGCGAATAAAGAAGTGCTCGATGTTATCGCCAGCCAGTTTAGTACACAGTTGCTTAGCGCGAGCTTCGTTAGTATCGATAATGGCGACACGATACCCTTTCTCTGCTGCAATAAGCACTAGCTCTTTGCCAAGGCCAGAGGCACCGCCAGCAACAAGAATAATGCGGCTATTGCGTGACATGGCTTTCCTTAAAATCTTTCATTAGATGGCCTTCGGCGCCTTTAACAGAATTTCTTCCTCGCCTTCACTGCGGGCAATGAGCACAGCCCCCACCGCATCTCCCCAAACGTTTACTGAGGTTCGGCACATATCAAGGATGCGATCTGTGACCAGAATGAGGCCGATGGCTTCAGCAGGTAACCCTACAACACCTAAAATAAGAGTAATAGCCACTAAACTGGCAGCAGGGATGCCAGCTACACCAATAGAGGTCAACATAGCTGTAATAACGATGGTGGCTTGCATGCCTAAACTTAAATCTAGCCCATAAGCTTGGGCAATAAAGATAACGGCCACGCATTCGTACAAGGCGGTGCCATTCATATTAATGGTGGCGCCTAATGGAAGCATGAGGCTTGAGATTTTCTTAGACACGCCGGCATTTTGCTCTAGGCATTCCATTGTCAGTGGCAGAGTGGCCGCGCTACTCGAAGTGGAGAAAGCGGTGAGTAATGCTGGCGACATGGCGTTAATCATGCGTAGCGGGCTTCTTTTGGCTATGAGCTTAATGCCAATGGGCAGAATAATAAAAGCATGAATGAAAAGCGCAGCCAAAACAGTAATGAAAAACCATAGTAATGGCGTTAAGGCGCTGAACCCAGTACGCGCCACTGTGCTAGTAATGAGGCCAAAGACGCCGATAGGGGTGAACTTAATAATGAATAGAGTAACGCCCACCATGGCCTCGTAAAAGCCATCAATGGTTTGCCTTAAATGTTCACCAGGTGCGCCTTGCACTTGTTGCATGAACCAGCCAAAAAGCAAAGAGAAGACAATTAAGCCTAGCATTTGGCCGTTCAAGGCTGCTTCAAATAAGTTTGGAGGCAGAAAATCAAAGAAAATATTGGCGAAATCACCCACAGAGTGCTCTTGCACTTTTTCTAGTACATCAGTGGTGCGTTCAGAAAGGCCGAGCTTATCTTTAACAGGTTCACCCTTGCTAACGCCTGGCTTGATAATATTGGTGACTATTAGCCCAGTAATTACCGCAATGGCGCTGGTGCTAATGTAGTAAAGGCCCATTTTCCAACCGGCTCGGCCGAGGGCTTCACCCGTGCCGATGCTGTTTAGGCTCGACATAATCGCTGCCACAATGAGCGGCACAACGAGCATTTTTAACGCATTTAAAAAGATAGTACCGATGCCATCTAAAACGGCGAGCACTTGAACGCCGAAGATGTGTAAATCTTGTGGCATCAAAAAACCAATAAGTGCTGCTAGCCCAATAGCAATAAAAATTTGATGATGAAGCTTCAATGGATTTTCCTATTATTGTTTTCTCTATAAAGGGTGCAGAGAGGGCACCACAGTAAAGACAGATTGCAGACATACTAGCACTGTTTTCAGCTAGTTATCACTACACATAGAAGTGAAAATAATACGACGTTCAATTAATGTTCAATGTGCGCCGCAGTTTTATGATTGTGTCTCTATTGCTAGGGCAAAATCGCCATCTATGCTAGGCTTGAAACGTTTTTATTTTAGAGGCAAAGCTGTGTTACAAGAGCAGGAATTACAAGAAGCGTTTGAGCACCTTCACACCATCGGTGATTTTCTTCGTTGGGCTGAAAGCCAATTAAGAAAGCATGATGTATTTTTAGGCCATGGCACCGATAGCTACAATGATGAAGCGCTTGCGCTTGTGCTACATGCAGTGCATTTGCCATGGAATGCTAATCCTAGGATTTATGCGACACGGCTAGTGCCTACTGAAAAAACAGCTATCCTAGCATTGTTGGCAAAACGGATTAATGAACGCGTTCCTACTCCTTATCTAACCCAGGAAGTCTGGTTTTGTGGTTTGCCTTTTTATGTTGACGAGCGTGTTTTGATTCCGCGCTCCCCATTGGGCGAATTGATTGAGCAAGGTTTTAGCCCTTGGTTGCCAGATCCCAATAGGGCCTTGCGAGTGTTGGATTTATGCACGGGTAGTGGTTGTATCGCCATTGCTATGGCGCATGCGTTGCCGAATAGTATTGTGGATGCCATTGATATTAGTGCTGATGCCTTGGCTGTTTGTGAGCTCAATGTGGCGCAACATGGCTTAGAAGACCGAGTGTTCCCGTTGTTGGGTGATGGGCTTAGTGTTGCTCAAGAACGTTATCACTTGATAGTTTGCAACCCACCTTATGTGGACGCAGAGGAAATGTCGCGATTGCCTGATGAGTATGTGCATGAGCCAGAACTTGCTTTGGCATCGGGAGATGATGGCTTAGATTTTACGCGACAATTATTAGCTACTTGCACTGATTATCTAACAGAAGATGGATTGTTGATTGTGGAAGTAGGGTATTCTTGGCCTGCAGTGGTGGCTGCATGGCCTGAAGTGCCTTTTCTGTGGTTCGAGTTTGAACATGGTGGAGAAGGTGCTTTTATGCTGACTTATCAGCAGCTTGTGGAGTATAGTTCAGCCTTTTCTTAAAGGTTATAGGGCGCAGTATAAGCGCGGATATTGACATTAAGCCGGAGATAAACATGGCTGGCAGCAGTTTCGGAAGTTTGTTTAGAGTGACCACATTTGGTGAGAGCCATGGCCCAGCACTTGGTGCCATCGTTGATGGCTGCCCACCGGGCTTGCACATTAGCGAAGAAGATTTGCAAATAGAGCTGGATCGTCGTCGCCCTGGTACTAGCCGTTATACCACGCAGCGCCGTGAGCCCGATAAAGTTAAAATTCTCTCGGGTGTTTTTGAGGGGGTTACAACAGGCTGCCCAATTGGTTTGTTAATTGAAAACACAGACCAAAAATCGAAAGATTACGCCAACATCGCTGAAACATTTCGCCCCGCTCATGCGGATTACACTTACACGCAAAAATACGGTTTGCGTGATTATCGTGGTGGTGGGCGTTCTTCTGCACGTGAAACTGCGATGCGTGTGGCAGCGGGTGCCATTGCACGTAAGTTTTTAGAGCAGCGCTATGGCATTAACATTTATGGCGGTGTTACCCAAATTGGTGAGATTAAGGCCGAAAACTTTGCTTGGGAAAGCGTGGACGATAATCCTTTCTTCTTCCCAGATGCTTCTAAAATAGAAGAGCTTGAGGCGCTTATTACTCAGTTACGCCGTGATGGTTCTTCCATTGGTGCTTTAGTAAATGTGTATGCTGATAATGTGCCAGTGGGTTGGGGTGATCCCGTGTTTGATCAGCTCGATGCAGACCTTGCCAAGGCCATGATGAGCATTAATGCGGTGAAAGCTGTTGCTGTGGGTGACGGCTTCGATGTGGTAACCCAACGTGGCGAAGAACATCGTGATGAGATAACGCCGGACGGTTTCTTAAGTAACCATGCAGGGGGTGTATTGGGGGGCATAAGCTCGGGCCAAAAGCTAAAGGTTTCTATGGCTTTAAAACCCACATCGAGCATCTTGTTACCGGGGCGATCCGTTAACAGCCGTGGTGAAGCCATTAAAGTAGTTACCAAAGGGCGCCATGATCCCTGTGTGGGTGTTCGCGCCACTCCCATTGCTGAAGCTATGATGGCTTTAGTGTTAATGGAACATTGCTTGCGTCACCGCGCACAATGCGGAGATGTTGAAATGCTTCTTCCAGCTATTCCTGCAGGCAAAGACAGCCCTTATTAAATGAGGAGAAAGCAACACGTAGTGTTGACTACGTGTTGCTTATTATGTACGGCATTCCTTTCTACGGTCGCTTTTCTAGCTACTATTTTCTTTATTATGCGCTGCTTGGCGTTTTAGTACCTTACTGGGCATTGTTTCTGCAGCTGCGTGGTTTTAACGCAGCCGAAATAGGCATGTTGCTAGCTATACCCCATCTTACGAAGCTTGGTGCGCCGAATTTATGGGGTTGGTTGGCGGATAAAACCGGGCAGCGCTTGCGTATTATTCGGTTAGGAAACTTTGTGGCAGCGCTCGTCTTTCCCTTCGTGTTTATGAGCTATGGCTTCTGGTCCATGGTGCTAGTGTTAGTGGGGTTTAGCTTTTTTTGGAATGCAGTAATGGCGCAATGCGAGGCGCTTGTGCTCGAAACATTGGGAAGCCAGAGCCATAAATATAGTTTGGTGCGTCTGTGGGGTTCTATTGGCTTTGTAGTTACGGTGTTGGTGTTAGGGTTTTTAATTGAATACCAAGGTGCCGTAGTAGTGGCTTGGGCTATGGCAATACTTTTGTTCGTGCTTTGGTTGGCCAGTATGTGGCTGCCAGCTATTAGCTCCACAGCAAGCGATACGATAACTAACAAGCAAGCCGCTTCATTTTGGCAGGTGTTTAGGCACCTTTCAGTGCTCGCATTTTTCATTTCCGGCTTGTTGATGCAGTTGTCTCATGGTCCTTATTATGCGTTCTACACTTTGCACTTAAATGCGCTAGGGGTGCCTAGCCAATGGATTGGAGTGTTGTGGTCCTTTGGAGTGATTGCCGAAATAGTGCTGTTTGTGTTTATGTCTCGCTTGTTGTTGCGTTTCACTATTAAGCAATTGCTCGTGGCAAGCCTGCTGCTCACGGTAATCCGTTGGGGGATCATTGGTAGCGGCACTACTGCGATGGGTTTGTTGTTGTTTGCACAGTGTTTGCATGCGGCCAGTTTTGCCAGTTACCACGCCAGTTCTATGGCGTGGCTGCATGAGTTTTTTCCAGCACGGTTGGCAGGCCAAGGGCAGGCCGTTTATGCCAGTTTCTCATTAGGGGCAGGTTGGGCGCTTGGCGCAGTAATTTCTGGTGTGTTGTGGGAAGAGTGGGGAGTGATGGTGTTCAATATGGCCGCGGGCGCGGCTTTGTTGGCAGCGGTTATACTTTATTGGTTTCTGCCCCATTCAAAGAATGAGGCAGAAAAAAAGCTTAGTTAAGGGCCTTTTCACCTGCTTCCAAGGTTTGGAAGATAAGAGTGTTAATAGTCATAGGGCCTACACCGCCAGGAACAGGAGTCCAAGCACTGATGCGTTCTTTGAGGGCTTCTGTGATTTCGATATCACCTTTGCCGCCTGGATGATAGCCCGCGTCTACTACCACAGCGCCGTCTTTAATCCATTCTGCTTGGATGAACTCAGGTTTGCCCACTGCTCCTACAAGAATATCGGCTTGGCGCACATGGCTAGCGAGATCTTCAGTGCGGGAATGGCAAATGGTGACGGTGGCGTTAGCATTCAGTAGCATCATTGCCATGGGCTTGCCGAGAATGGGGCTGCGGCCCACTACTACGGCGTGCTTGCCTTCAATGGGAATGTTGTAGTGTTCTAGGATGCGCATGATACCCTGCGGCGTGGCGCAACCATAAGCGGGTTCGCCCATGCTCATGCGGCCAAAGCCAAGGCAGGTAACACCATCCACGTCTTTTTCAAGCGAGATAGCGTCAAAGCAAGCACGCTCGTCGATTTGGCTGGGCACAGGGTGTTGCAATAGAATGCCATGCACATCAGGGTTGTTGTTCAGCGCTTCAATTTCTGCGAGTAATTCTTCTGTGGTGGTGTTTTCGCCTAGCTCGATGGCGAGGGGCTCAATACCAACACGTTTACAGGCATTGCCTTTCATTTTTACATAAGTAGCAGAAGCTGGGTCGGCGCCCACTAAAATGGTGGCGAGAATGGGGGTGCGGCCATTAGCAAGCTCTTTGAGCTTAGTAACACGCTGGCTCATCTCTTCTTCAAACTGTTTGGCTAATTGCTTTCCTTCAAGGACTGTGGCGTCCATAAGCTAGGTTCTCCTGTTTTAAGGCAATGCTAAGCAAGAATAACGAAAGACCCTAATTCTCGCATGCTAAGGGAGAGGGTGCAAAAACAAATAAAGTGTGAGAAAAGAGCAGTTTGTCGATTTAATGGGCAAACAGTTCGTTTGAGAGGGAAAAACACCATTTAGGGCTTGACCAAAGGAGGATGTATCCCTAATATCTCGCATCACGACATCGGGGTGTAGCGCAGTCTGGTAGCGCACCTGCTTTGGGAGCAGGGTGTCGGGGGTTCGAATCCCTCCACCCCGACCAATTTTATGCGGCAGCAATGAGCCTTGTTTATGCGCCTGTAGCTCAATTGGATAGAGCAACGGCCTTCTAAGCCGTAGGTTGCAGGTTCGATCCCTGCCAGGCGTACCAGTCGCCTATAGGGATATGCTAAAGCATGTTTGTTTAAGTGGTGGCTGTAGCTCAGTTGGTAGAGCCCCGGATTGTGATTCCGGTCGTCGTGGGTTCAAGTCCCATCAGCCACCCCAAATTTAACGCCTCAGTTTGTGAAAACTGGGGCGTTTTTTGTTTGTGTCGCAATAAAATAGCTTCGTTGGCATGGTCACAATGAATATGTTCGGCTATAATTCGCCACCTTGGAGGCGTGCGGCGCCATATTTCCACCACAATTATTACACAGAGTTGTATTAAGGAAGAGAAGAACATGCAAGTTTCTGTAGAAGTTACATCAGGCCTCGAGCGACGCCTCACCGTTGGCCTGCCCGCCGAAAACCTTGATAGTGTTGTTGAAGAGCGTTTAACACAGGCTCAAAAAAACTTGCGCTTGCCTGGTTTCCGTCCTGGTAAGGTGCCAATGAGAGAAGTGCGCCGTCGTCTTGGTAAAGACGTACGTTTAGAAGCGCTGAGCGAAATCATGCAAGATAAGTTCTTCGAAGCCATCGCACAAGAAAAGATTGAACCAGCTGGTATGCCACGTTTTGAGCCTATCAGCATGGAGCCAGGCGAAGAAGTTAAGTTCGCTGCTATTTTTGAAGTGTTTCCAGAAGTAGCGTTGCAAGCGTTTGATGATATTGAAATTACTAAGCCAGTAGCAGAAATTGGTGACGAAGACGTAGAAAAAGTTATTGAAGATTTGCGTCGCCAGCGTAGCACTTGGGCTGAGAAAGACGGCAAAGCTGAGAATGGCGATCAGGTAAACATCAATTATGTAGGTACCTTAGAAGGGGAAGCCTTTGAAGGTGGTACTGCTGATGGCCAAAATTTAGAGCTTGGCTCGGGCCAAATGATCCCTGGTTTTGAAGACGGCATCGTTGGTATGGCCGCAGGTGAAGAGAAAACCATTGATGTGACTTTCCCTGAGGATTACCACGCTGAAAACCTAAAGGGCAAAGAGGTGCAGTTTGCGATTACCGTAAACAAGGTTGAAGCACGCGAGTTACCTGAAATTGATGCAGAGTTTATGCAGCAGTTTGGTGTGGAAGAGGGTGATTTAGATGCCTTCCGCGCAGAAGTTAAAAAGAATATGGAGCGTACCCTTAAGCAAAACCTTGAGGCCAATATCAAAAGCCAAGTAATGGATGCTTTGGTTGAAAAGCATGAGTTAGAAGTGCCACAAGTTTTAGTGAATGGTGAAGTTCAGCGCATGCGCCAAGAAATGCTACAACAGTTTGGCGGTGGCCAACAGTTCGATAGTAGCTTGCTACCAGATGACTTATTCACTGAGCAAGCAGAGCGCAGTGTTCGTCTAGGCTTAATCGTTCGTGAAGTAGTGAGCGCAAACGATATTAAAGCAGACGAAGATAAAGTACGTGCACACGTAGAAGAAATTGCGCAGCAATATGACGAGCCACAAGAGCTGATTGATTGGGTCTACAATAACCCACAACAATTACAGCAATTAGAAGGCGCTGTGATTGAGCAGCAAGTGGTAGACTTAGTGCTTGAAAAGGCAAAAGTTGAAGAAAAAGCAATGTCCTATGAAGAGGCTGTTAGCCAAGGACAGGCCCGAGGCTAAATGCCTTGCTGTTCAAGAAGTAGTAGAAATGGGGCCTTATGGCCCCATTTTTTTTCTTTGTTCACTGCTTGAAAATTGCCCAGTTAACCCTATAAAACCCTTACATATATAGACGCCACTCGTTCGGTGTCTATAAGATGCTTGCAAACACAATCAATTAACGGTGGAAGTTTCATGATAAATCAGGCTGGTTTCGGCTTACCGCAAGAGTTTGAAAGTGCACAAGACACTTCGGCAATAGGCTTGGTGCCTATGGTGGTAGAGCGCAGTGCTCGTGGTGAACGCGCGTTTGATATTTACTCGAGATTACTAAAAGAGCGTATTATATTTTTGGTTGGGCCGGTAAATGATCAAATGGCTAATTTGATTGTGGCACAATTATTGTTTTTAGAATCTGAAGATCCAGATAAAGACATTCATTTGTATATTAATAGCCCTGGTGGTTCAGTAACGGCAGGTATGGCTATTTACGATACTATGAAGTTTATTAAGCCAGATGTGGCCACGATGTGTGTGGGCCAAGCAGCGAGCATGGGTGCCTTTTTGCTTTCTGCTGGCACTAAAGGTAAGCGTTTTGCTTTGCCAAACTCTCGTATTATGATCCATCAACCCTTGGGTGGTTTCCGTGGGCAAGCCTCGGATATCGAAATCCATGCCAAAGAAATTTTGTATATTAAAAACTATTTGAACGAATTATTGGCCGAACATACAGGCCAGCCATTAGAGCGCGTGGAGCAAGATACTGACCGTGATAACTTCATGGCAGCGAAAGAAGCGCAAGAATATGGCTTAATTGATAAAGTGGTCACCCGTCGGGGTGAATAAAAATAATTACGATTAGGGCTTGAAAATCCCTACTTAGCTAGCATCTAGCTAGTACAGCTATTTTTTGAGAGGCAGAATAATGAGCGATTACAGCGGCGGTAACAATGATGATGGAAAGCTGCTTTACTGCTCCTTTTGCAATAAAAGTCAGCACCAAGTAAAGAAGCTTATTGCAGGTCCATCTGTTTTTATTTGTGATGAATGTGTGGATCTGTGTAACGATATAATCCGTGAGGAAATTGGCGAAGAAGTCGCTGAGAGCACGGCTGCCCCATTACCTAAGCCACATGAAATTAAAGCAACGCTAGATGATTATGTGATTGGACAAAATCGCGCTAAGCGTGTGCTATCGGTGGCGGTATACAACCACTATAAGCGTATGCAAGCAGAAGCTGCTGAGGGCATTAAGCCGAGCGATGCTGTTGAGCTAGGCAAGAGTAATATTTTACTTATTGGGCCCACAGGCAGTGGTAAAACACTGTTAGCCGAAACATTGGCGCGTTTACTAGACGTTCCTTTCACTATTGCAGATGCCACCACCCTCACTGAGGCTGGCTATGTAGGTGAGGATGTGGAAAACATCATTCAGAAGTTGCTGCAAAAGTGCGACTACGATGTTGAAGCAGCTGAACGCGGTATCGTGTATATCGACGAAATCGATAAGATCACACGCAAATCCGACAACCCTTCAATTACAAGAGATGTGTCAGGTGAAGGTGTTCAGCAGGCGTTACTCAAGCTTATTGAAGGTACTGTAGCGTCAGTTCCACCGCAAGGTGGCAGAAAGCACCCACAGCAAGAGTTCCTGCAAGTGGATACGTCTAAAATATTGTTTATTTGTGGTGGTGCTTTTGCTGGCCTTGAAAGAGTCATTCAAGAAAGGTCTGACGAAGGCGGGATTGGTTTCTCGGCAGCCGTCAAAAGCAAGGATGATGTTAAAGGCTTAGGCGATGTGCTTGCCGATGTGGAGCCTGAAGACTTAATCAAGTTTGGCTTAATTCCAGAGTTTGTGGGGCGTTTACCAGTTATTGCCACACTAGAAGAACTCACCAGTGATGCGCTTGTACAGATATTGACACAGCCGAAAAATGCGCTCACCAAGCAATATGCTCGTTTATTTGAAATGGAAGATGTAGAGCTCGATTTTAGAGACGATGCTTTACAAGCGGTTGCAGAATTAGCCATGGAAAGAAAAACGGGCGCGCGTGGTTTGCGTTCAATTCTAGAGAATGTATTGCTCGACACCATGTATGAAATACCGAGCAAAGAAGATGTTGCGAAGGTGGTAGTTGACGCTGCTGTAGTGCGTGGTGAGTCCGAGCCTTTATTAATTTATGAGCGAAATGATGCTGCTTCTAAAGTAGCCCCAGACTAATTCTATTTCGCTAGTGAGAGACTAAGAGTGCAAAAAAATTTACCTGTATTGCCCCTACGTGATGTGGTGGTGTATCCGCATTTAGTAATACCGCTATTTGTTGGCCGTGCCCGTTCTGTTAGCGCGCTTGAGGACGCAATGGAGGGTAACAAAGAAATAGTGTTGGTTGCCCAACGTAATGCGGAGGATGATGATCCTAGCATTGAGAATCTGCATACGGTGGCCACTGTAGCCACCGTGTTGCAATTGTTGCGGTTACCAGATGGCACAGTAAAAGTGCTTGTGGAAGGTGTGCAACGTGCAAGCATCCTCGATGTGGAAGTAGACGGTGATGATGACGAAGCACCCTTGTATGCAGATGTGGAACTGCTCGAAGCGACGCCCATTCCTGCGGCCGAAGCTAAAGCACTGGTGGAGAGCTTAAAAAACCGTTTGCGTGAATATGTTGAATTAACGCGCAAAGTGGGCGAAGAAATGATGTCTTCAACAGAAGATATCGATGATCTAGGCCGCCTCACGGATACTATTGCGTCCCATATCCAGCTGACATTAGAAGAAAAGCAAGCTTTGCTTGAAATGCTGAACCCTAGTGAGCGCGCAGAAAAGATTGCGGTTCATATGAGTTCAGCCGTTGATATTTACAACGTGGATAAAAAAATCCGTGGCCGCGTTAAGCAGCAAATGGAAAAAAGCCAGCGTGAGTATTACCTCAACGAGCAAATGAAAGCTATTCAGCGCGAGCTAGGCGAGATGGATGAAGACGGTGGTAACGAATTCGACGTTTATGAGAAAAAAATTCGTGAAGCCAAGATGACAAAAGAGGCTGAAGAGAAATCTTTGGCCGAGCTGAATAAGCTTAAAATGATGTCGCCTATGTCTGCAGAAGCCACAGTGGTGCGCAGCTATCTAGACTGGATGATCAGTGTGCCATGGCATAAGCGTAGCCGCGTGCGTAACGATCTCGCGAAAGCTAAAGAGATTCTAGACCAAGACCACTATGGCCTTGAGGAAGTAAAAGAGCGTATTTTAGAGTTCTTGGCGGTACAAGCGCGAGTGCGCAAAGTTAAAGGCCCTATTTTATGTTTAGTAGGCCCACCAGGGGTGGGTAAAACATCTCTTGGAAAATCTATTGCGCGCGCCACCAATAGAAAGTTTGTACGCATGGCTTTAGGTGGTGTTCGTGATGAAGCTGAAATTAGAGGCCACCGCCGCACTTATATAGGTTCATTGCCCGGAAAAATTATTCAACGCTTAGCTAAGGTTGAAGTAAAGAACCCGCTCTTCTTGCTTGATGAAGTGGATAAAATGGGCATGGATATGCGCGGGGACCCTGCCTCGGCCTTGCTTGAGGTGTTAGATCCAGAGCAAAACAATGCTTTTAACGATCACTATCTCGAGGTGGATTACGACCTTTCGGATACGTTGTTCGTGTGTACATCTAACAGCATGAATATTCCTCCGGCCTTGCTCGACCGCATGGAAGTGATCCGTATTTCTGGTTACACCGAGGAAGAGAAGCTGAACATTGCGTTGCAGTACTTACTGCCAAAGCAGATTAAGGCTAATGGGCTAAAGAAAAACGAGCTAACTATCACTGAAGATGGCTTGCGCGGCATTATTCGTCATTATACGCGCGAGTCTGGTGTACGTGGTTTAGACAGAGAAATTAGCAAACTCTGCCGTAAAGTAGTTACAGCAAGCGAACTTGGTGAAGTGAAAGGCCCACAAGAAATTACTTTAGAGAAGCTAGAGGATTACTTAGGGGTACAGAAATACCAATTTGGCGTGGCGCAAGAAGCCGACCAAGTGGGGCAGGTCACCGGATTAGCTTGGACATCTGTGGGTGGCGAACTGCTGAGCATTGAAGGGGTTGCAGTGCCTGGTAAAGGCCGAGTGATCATGACAGGCTCCTTAGGCGAGGTGATGCAAGAGTCGATTCGCGCCGCTCAAACAGTGGTGAAAGCGCGTGCAAGTGCCTTAGGAATCAGACGTCAATTGCTCGAGCGCCAAGATTTTCACATCCATGTGCCAGAGGGGGCCACCCCAAAAGATGGTCCAAGTGCTGGTATTGCTATGTGTACGGCTTTAGTATCTATACTATCTGGTATTCCTATTAAGGCATCCGTCGCTATGACGGGTGAGATTACGCTTAGAGGGCAGGTGTTAGCTATTGGTGGTTTGAAAGAGAAACTACTGGCTGCTCATCGTGGTGGTATTACCACAGTTATCATTCCCGAAGAGAATAAACGTGATTTAAAGGAAATACCCGACGTTATTAAAAATGAGTTAGACATCCATCCAGTAAAATGGATAGACGACGTTTTAGAATTAGCATTGCAGCATCTTCCAGCCCCTCTTAGTAAGGCAGAAGTAGAAGAAGATCTTGCTTGGAGCGAAGGAAAAAATGCTGATTCTGGGCGCTTAAGCACCCATTAACTAGCAAGTGAAAGCTTAAGTTGAAATGTACCAATTCATCGTGGCATGTGAAAACATTTCACGATGAAGCGGTAATTGTTAAATTGAGGCCCTAAACGCGGTACTTTTCTTGACGGGGCATAATGCCATTGGTATAAGATTGGCAGCCGACAACAAAAGCATCTAGAGCCCGAAAAGCCTAGAGTTGTTGAGTTTAGGGTAATAAATAAAAATCAAGGGGAAATGCGTGAATAAATCAGAATTAATCGCCGAAATCGCAGAAACAGCAGATCTTTCAAAAGCAGATGCTGGTCGTGCACTAGATGCAGCCATTAAAGCTATTACAGAGTCTTTGCAGCAGGGCGAGCCTGTTTCATTAGTAGGTTTTGGTACCTTCTCTGTAAAACACAGAGCTGAACGTAAAGGCCGTAACCCAAAAACACGTGAAGAAATTACTATCAAAGCTGCGAACGTACCTGGCTTTAAAGCCGGTAAAGCACTACGAGATGCAGTTAACGAGTAATTGAAGCAGGAGCGGTAGTTCAGTTGGTTAGAATACCTGCCTGTCACGCAGGGGGTCGCGGGTTCGAGTCCCGTCCGCTCCGCCATATTAAGCGTACTCAGAGCACATCTGGGTGCGCTTTTTTGTTTTCATAAGCCTTAAATATTTTAAGTAGGGCACCAATTAATCACTAGGAGACACCCATGCAAGGGTTTAGAAAATTCTTGCGCGGAACCGGAGGTAAGGTTCTGCTGGCTGTAATCATAATACCTTTCGTTATTACCGCTTTTTACGGTTATTTTACGGGTGGTGGCGGTCCACAAGAAGTGGCAAAGGTAGAGGGTACTCCTGTTTATTGGGAGCAAGTTAGGAACGAAGCTGCGCGCTTGCGCGATAACGTTTCGTCCCAAATACCTGGTATCGATGAGCAAGGATTACAGGCGTTCGTACCCACCGAGATGGGGTTAGAGCCCATTATCAATGAAAGGTTGGCAGCTGCACATATCGAGAGATTAAAATTAAATGTTTCTGAAGAAGCTGTGGCAGCGAGCCTCGTTCAATATGAAGAGTTTCAAGAGAACGGTCGTTTTTCTGCTGCGGCGTTAGAACGTTTCGCGCGTGGCCTTGGCTACACCACTTCTGGCTTTCTGAATATGTTGGCTCAAAGCGAAATGAAAAATCAGTGGACAACAGGTTTGTTAGCCACGGATTTTGCGCTGCCTAACGAAGTGGGAGAGTTAACACGTTTGGTTGAGCAAGAGCGCGATGTGGAATTTGCGGTGATAGAGCTAGATAAGCTCGCTGAAAATTACACTATCACTGATGCGCAAGTGGCCGACTATTACGCAGAAAACAGCGATCGCTACATCTTGCCAGAACATTTCACGCTTGATTATTTGCAGCTGCGTCGTGAAGACGTTGCGACAGAAGTAACTGTCACGGAAGCAGAAATAAAAAACGCTTACGACATTCGCCAGCAAAACTTTGATAAAAACAATGCGGGCAGCGAGCGCCGCAGTGTCGCGCATATTTATTTTGATTTGGATAGCAACGAAGAAGCTGTGGAAACGCAAGCAGCCACTATTAAGGCTCGTTTACAAGAAGGTGAGATAACGTTCGCTGAGGCGGCACAGGAATACTCTCAAGACCTCGCCACTGCTAGCCAAGGTGGAAGTTTTGGCCTCTTAGCTAAAGCTGATTTGCCGGAATCTTTATCTGATGTAGCGTTTTCGCTCGCAGAAGGAGAAGTATCCGAGCTGGTAAAAAGTGAAGAGGGATATCACTTGCTCCTCGTTGAGGAGATCCAGGATCAACGCAGAAGCCTAGCGCCTTATGAAGAGCTAAAGGCAGAGCTGGAGCGTGAAATTCGTGATATTAAAGCAGAAGGTATTTTGTTTGATAAGGTTGCTTTATTAGAAGAGTTGGCTTTTGAGCATGCTGATTTAGTGGTGCCTGCAGAAGAAGTAGGGCTGGAACTGAAAACCACAGAACCTTTCTCTTTAGCGAACCCTATTCCTGGTTTTGAGCAGGCTGCTGTGGCGAATGAGCTTGATAATAGCTCGGTACGTGAAGGGCGTCATAATAGCCGCCTCTTGGAAGTGGGCCAGGGCGACTACCTTGTTTTCCATGTAAAACATATTGAGCCGGCCACACCTATTCCTTTAGCTGAAGTAGAAGCGCAAATTCGTACAGATTTGGCGCGTACCTTAGCTGAAGCGGCGTTGGTTGATAATGTTGCTGAGTTAAAGGCAGCTATCGAAGAGGGCGCATCTTTCGATGAGTTAGTGGCTAACGCTGAAGCAGAGAAAGAAGAAGCTGAGGGCCTTAAACGTTATGATGAGAATGTAAGGCAAGACTTAGTCGAGTTTGTCTTCTCCTTGCAGCGTGGCGCAAGTGATCCAATGCTTGCTGTGGGTCAGCTAGCGAATGGTGATATGGCTATCGCTCATGTTAGCGAAGTACGCGACGGCCTCCTAGATGAGGAAACCAAGGCGATTATGCCGAGCCTGCTAGCACAATTAGGGCAAGCTGAGTCACAACATACTCAACAGTTACTGAATGCATCTTTACGTGAGAGTGGAAAAGTAAAAGTCTATTCAGAGCGTATTGAGGCACATTTAGCTGAAGAGCGTCAGTTGTACGACTAATAGCTAGTTAGCAATGAAAAACCCCAAAAGTATCTTAACTTTTGGGGTTTTTTTATAGGTGCTAATTAAGCAACCTTGAACACGGCTTGGTTTCAAACACAAGCCATGCCTAAAACTATTCCTCTTCTTCCATAAAAGACATAGCAGAGGTGCTGGCACCACCATCAACATAAATGATTTCGCCAGTAATACCTGACGCGAGCTCAGAGCATAAAAAGGCTGCTGTGTTGCCCACTTCCTCAATGGTAACGTTGCGTCGTAAGGGGGCTTTGGCAGCGTTTTGATCTAGCATGGTCCGGAATTTTTTAATGCCTGAGGCTGCAAGTGTTCTAATAGGGCCCGCTGAAATAGCATTAACGCGCACTCCTTCTGGGCCCATGCTAGCTGCTAAGTAACGCACGCCGGCTTCTAGGCTTGCTTTGGCTAAACCCATCACGTTGTAATTAGGCACAGTTTGTTGGCTTGCGTGGTAGGTAAGGGTAAGAATGCTGCCCTTGCGTTTGTAGAGCATATTTTTACCTGCTTGTGCGAGGGCGACTAAGCTATAGCTTGAAATGTCGTGGGCAATTTGGAAGCCTTCACGTGTGGCAACGTCAACAAAGTTACCATCGAGTTCGTGGCCGGGCGCAAAGCCTACGGCGTGGATAATGCCATCCAAGCCATCCCATTGTTGCTGTAGGTTTTCAAATACGGCGTTAATCTCTTCGTCGCTAGCCACATCACATGGAAAACATAAATTAGCACTGCTGCCAAATTGTTCAGCCGCTTTTACAACACGGCTTTTTAAACGATCATTTTGGTAAGTAAAAGCGAGTTCTGCACCTTGCTTGTGCATAGCTTCAGCAATGCCCCAAGCAATGGATTTGTTGCTGGCAATACCAACGATCAAAAAACGTTTGTTAGAAAGAAAACCCATGATAAACCTCTTATTTAAAGATAACGCGAAGTGTTAATGAGAAGCCTAAACGATTCAGTGCCGCTTGCGAACTAATAAAGTGCAACCGATTATTGTGGCATGCTCAGCTTTCTAATGCTGCTTTAAGCAAGGCCTGAGTATAGGCATGCTGTGGCTGCTGAAAGATGGCTTCCGTGGGCCCCTGTTCAATGGCTTCTCCAGCATAAAGCACCAGCAATTCATGGCTCATGGCGCGCACCACCTGTAAATCGTGGCTGATAAAAATATAGGATAAAGAGTAATCTCGTTGCAGTTTTTGTAATAACGCAAGAATTTGAAATTGCACGCTGCGATCCAAAGCCGAAGTGGGCTCATCTAAAATTAATAAATCTGGTTGTAGAATGAGAGCTCGAGCAATGGCCACCCGCTGGCGTTGCCCGCCAGAGAGTTCGTGCGGGTAACGGTGCTGAAAATCTTCCGGTAAGTCAACTTCTTGCAGCATTTTGCAGAGCTTATTGTTAACTTCTTGTTGCGTTAGTGAGGGGGCATGAAAATTAAGCCCCTCAGTAATAATTTGCCCAACTGTAAGCCTAGGGTTTAACGCGCTCCAAGGGTCCTGAAAAACCACTTGGCAGCGAGCCCGCCACTGTCTTAGTTCTTGGCGTTTTAATTGTAGTAGCTCTAAACCATCGAAATTTATCTGCCCTGTAGCAGGTGTCAGTTGCAAAATAGCTTGGGCTAGCGTGCTTTTACCGCTGCCGCTTTCACCGACAACACCCAGTGTTTCCCCTTTGCGAACCGTTAAAGCAATGTTTTTTACTGCTTGAAAGGGGGCAGGGCGACGGCGGAAAAGTGTTGCAGGTGCTGGAAAAGAAACGCTTAAGCCATGGGTGCTAAGCAATATTTCGCGCTGCTTGTTAGGTGTGGGCGCAGGGTCGTTGAGCACTGTTGCTAGTAGTTTCTTGGCATAATCTGTTTGCGGGGATGCGAACAAAGCTGCGCATGTGTTTTGTTCAATAAAGCGCCCGTTTTGCATTACTACCACATGATCTGCGTAGCGTTTAACAAGCGGTAAATCGTGAGTAATAAGGAGTATCCCCAGCTGCATATTTTCTTGTAAATCGCGTAGCAAAGCTAAGATGTCAGCTTGCACTGTAACGTCTAAAGCGGTGGTTGGTTCGTCAGCAATAAGCAGTTTGGGGTTGTTCGCTAACGCCATGGCTATCATCACGCGTTGGCGTTGGCCACCAGACAACTGGTGTGGATATCGGCGCAGTAGTTGCGGGCCTTGGTGTAGTTGTACTTTGTCTAGTAGCTCAAGCACACGTTGCCGTGCCTCATTTTGTGACATGCCTTGATGCAAAATCAATGTTTCGCTGATTTGCTTTTCAATGGTGTGCAATGGGTTTAGCGCGGTCATGGGTTCTTGAAAAATCATACCGATTTCGCCGCCGCGTATAGCATATTGTTGAAGTGGCGAAAGCGATAAAATATCGCGCCCTGAAAGCTCAATTTTGTCTGCTGTACGCTGGCACCCTGCAGGGAGTAAATCCATCAAAGCTAGGGCGGTTAAGGATTTTCCAGAGCCCGACTCTCCCACGAGAGCCACCATTTCACCCGCGGCTACGTTGAAACTCACGTTATGCACCACATCTTCTGCTTGATGGGCAAAACGTAAACTCAGATTTTCAACGCTCAATAAGCTCACTGTAAATACTTCCTTGGGTCAAAAGCGTCTCTCACCGCTTCGCCGATAAAGATAAGCAACGACAACAAGACGGCGAGTGAAACAAAACCGCTAATACCCAGCCAGGGGGCATGTAAATGCGCTTTACCTTGGCTTAGCAGCTCGCCTAAAGAGGCTGAGCCAGGCGGTAGGCCGAAGCCAATAAAGTCGAGAGTGGTTAGGGTGGTAATGGCACCATTTAAGATAAACGGCATAAACGTAAGTGTGGCCACCATGGCATTAGGCAGCATATGGCGGAACATTATGGTGTGTGAAGGCAAGCCCATGGCTTTAGCGGCTTTCACATAGTCAAAATTACGGCACCGTAAAAACTCAGCACGTACCAAATCCACCAATGCCATCCATGAAAAGAGCAGCATGATGAACAACAGCCACCAAAATCCAGGGTTCACAAAACTGGAAAGAATAATAATTAAGTAAAGGGTAGGCATGCTAGACCAAACCTCTAGCAAGCGTTGGCCACTTAAATCTATCCAGCCACCAAAGTAACCTTGAATGGCCCCCGCTATGATGCCAATAAGGCTGCTAGAGATTGTTAGTAATAAGCCGAAGAGTAAAGAGGTTCGGGCGCCATAAATAATGCGAGCCAACACATCGCGCCCTTGATCATCTGTGCCCAATAAGTTTTCTTTTGAAGGCTTAGAAGGTGAGGGAACGGTTAATTCATAATTAATGGTGCTGTGGTGAAAGGGGATTATAGGCCACAGCATCCAACCCTTTTCTTCAATAAGCTCTCGTACATAGGTGTCTTTGTAGTCAGTTTCCGTTTCAAAAAAACCGCCGAAGGTGGTTTCGGGATAAGTTTTAAGGATAGGAAAATAAAGCTCACCGTCATACTTTAGCAAGATAGGTTTATCGTTCGCGATAAGTTCTGCAGCCATGCACGCTACAAACAGCAGAATGAAAATCCAAAAAGACCAGTAACCACGACGGTTGGCTTTAAAAGCCAACCATTGTCTTTGGCGCAACGGGTGTTTTAGCTGCATGTTTAACTGCCTGCAAGGTGTTATTTATCTGCGACGATTTTTTGTAAACGCTTGTATAGGCTAGAAGTATCCCAACGACCACCGCCCATGGCTCGAATTTCCTGATAGAAATCGTTAATGATTTCTGTAATGGGCACTTCGGCACCATTACGCTTTGCTTCAGTTAAGCAAATATCGAGGTCTTTCAGCATCCAGTCTACGGCAAAACCATGGTTGTAATCATCAGCAATCATTGTTTTATAGCGGTTCACCATTTGCCATGAACTCGCTGCGCCCGCAGACATTACGGTTACCGCTTTGTCTAAATCTAGGCCTGCTTGCTCGGCGAAAAGCATGGATTCAGCAAGGCCTTGGATAGCACCTGCTACGGCAATTTGGTTACACATTTTTGTTAGCTGGCCTGCGCCAGGTGCACCCATATGGTTAACGGCTTTTGCGTAATGACTAATAATGGGCTCGATGGTTTTAAATACAGTAGGCTCAGCGCCACACATAATAGTTAATGCGCCATTTTCAGCACCTTGTTGGCCTCCAGAAATGGGAGCATCCATAAAGTGACAGTGTTTTTCTGCACAGGCCTCTGCTAATTCCCTCGCTACCTCGGCGGAAGTGGTGCTGTGGTCAACGAGATAGCCACCTTCGGGTAAGCCGGCGAGGATGCCTTCGCTACCATAAACCACACTGCGTAAATCATCGTCGTTACCCACACAGGTAAATACTACTTGTGCGTTACGAGCAGCCTCTGCGGGGGTTGCTGCGGTGTGGCCGCCATGTTCTTGCTGCCATTGCTGTGCTTTGCTAGCAGTTCTGTTATATACGGTTACGTTGTAGCCAGCGTTAATAAGGTGCGCGGCCATGGGATAGCCCATCACGCCTAAACCGATAAATGCCACTGAATTAAGGTTTGTCATTATTATTCCTTATGAAGAAATACTAAGAGAAGGATATTACCTCTTGTTACTCAGAAGATGTAGGGGGCTGAGTAAATAGGCCTTCATAAATAAAAAAACCGCCCGAAGGCGGTTTTTTTGATAGAAGCTCTTAACGGTCTTCTAACTTTACGAACGGTCTTTCGTCGTAGCCAGTGTATAGCTGACGAGGACGAGCAATGCGGTATGGATTGCTGATCATTTCATCCCAGTGTGAAATCCAACCGATTGTGCGTGAAAGCGCAAAAATAACGGTGAACATGGACGTGGGGATGCCAAGCGCACTGAGAACGATGCCTGAGTAGAAGTCTACGTTCGGGAACAGCTTACGTTCTGCGAAGTACTCATCGGAAAGAGCAATCTTTTCCAGTTTCATGGCTAAGTCTAGTTTAGGATCATTGATACCTAGCTCACCGAGTACTTGGTGGCACGATTCGCGCATTACGTTTGCACGTGGATCGTAGTTTTTGTAAACACGGTGGCCAAAGCCCATGAGTTTGAATGGGTCGTTTCTGTCTTTTGCTTTCGCAATGAAGGTGTCGATGTTGTCAACACTGCCAATCTCATCGAGCATGTTGAGAACGGCTTCGTTAGCGCCACCGTGTGCTGGGCCCCAAAGGGTACCTACACCAGAAGCGATAGCAGCGTAAGGGTTAGCACCAGAAGAACCGGCTACGCGCACCGTAGAGGTGGAAGCGTTTTGTTCGTGGTCTGCGTGCAAGATGAAAATGCGATCCATGGCTTGTGCAACCACAGGAGAGATAGCGCGTTCTTCGCCGTTGCGACCAAATAGCATGTTTAAGAAGTTTTCTGCGTAGCTGAGGTCTGCGCGTGGAGCTACAAACTCTTCGCCAATGGAGTGCTTGTAGCACATGGCAGCAAGTGTAGGCAGTTTTGCTACGAGGTTAATAGCGGTTTCTTCGCGGCTAGCAGCATCGTTAATATCAATGCTCTCGTGGTAGTAAGTGGAGAGCGCGCTGATCGCTGCCATGAGCATACCCATGGGGTGGGCATCACGTTTGAAGCCGTTGAATACTGCTTGTAGCTGCTCTGGAACATCTATTTCAGCTTTAACTTGCTTAGTGAAAGCTTCTTTTTGTTCTGCATTAGGAAGTTCGCCGTTAAGAAGTAAGTAACATACTTCCATGTAATCAGATTTGCTGGCGAGTTCCTCAATGGAGTAGCCACGATGCAGCAATTGACCTTTGCCGCCATCGATGTAGGTGATGCTAGATTCACAGGATGCGGTGGACTGGAAACCTGGATCAAAAGTGAATAAGCCTTTGGCTGCCAACGGGCTAACGTGGACAACTTCTTGCCCTAGAGTGGGAGTAGAAACAGATAGCTCTATAGCCTCGTGCCCATCCACCGTAAGGGTGGCTTTCTTCTCAGTCATGGGTATCTCCTAATATGGAACATATTCCTGTTATGTTTCAGATGGTTAGCTCTTTTTGTAAATGCTTAGCTTTAACATTACAGGAGTGGTGTTTAAGACGGTTTATCCTGCAAATTAAAGTACAAATACGTACCTTTTCTTACGCTTATACAGATGTTAAATAATGAAAAGCCCTAAGCTAGGCGAGGGCGAAGTTACGTTTTAGAGCACTCTTTGTCAATAAGTAGTAGCAAAATTACAGCTAGGCCTGCTCTTTTATAAGCTTCTTCATACCTTAGTTGTAGAAGTGTGGCGATGCCTGGAAAACAGCAGCAAAACTTTGCGCATGGGTTTGGCGCATTTACCTGATTAAATATTATCTTATGTAAAGCATAGGCTTATGTTGGGTATTTAAGAAGATGAATCAGGGTGCCAATTTGTTTGTTTTAATTTTGTAAAAGCTTTAGGTTTGTCATTGTAGGTCTCGAGGGATATACTGCGACCCCATTGTGTTACGGCTGTATGTGGCTTGTAGCACAGGAGTTTTGTGAGGCTGACGCCTGCAAAACAGAGATCTGTTCCCGAAACCGCTCATCTATCCTTCATGTTTCTGTGTTTGATAGTACTGGGCATGGCAAAAAAATAAGTGATGGCTACCGTGAACAAAAACCGACCAGTAAATTTAGATATTAGAACAATCAAATTGCCGGTTGCTGCATTAGCCTCCATCACCCACCGTATCGCAGGTATCGTGATTTTCTTCTCGCTACCCATTTTACTGTGGATGTTGGATCGCTCTTTGGCATCCTCTGCAAGCTTTGATGAACTACTAGAAACAATGCAAAACCCACTATTTAAACTCATGCTATGGGGCATAGTGGCAGCGCTTATTTATCACCTTCTCGCTGGTATTAAGCACTTAGTACTCGATTTAGGGTGGGGCTACACACTCGAACAGAGCCAGTTGGCTACTAGAATTTTGATTGGTTCTGCTGTTGTATTAATTCTTTTAGCAGGAGTATGGATATGCCTATAAGCGCATCGGTAACTAGCCTAAGCCGTAATGGTATGGCGGATTGGTTGCTGCAACGCATTAGCGCTGTGGTGTTAGCTGTGTACATGATTGGCCTAATGGGCTACCTCGTTTTTGCGAGTGATGTTAGTTACGACAGCTGGAAGGCGCTCATGACTTCCCTGCCAATGCAGTTGGCCAACTCGGTGGTAATTATTTCCATTATTGTCCACGCATGGGTTGGCTTGTGGACAGTGACTACCGACTATTTAACACGCGCACAATTTGGTGATGCCGCTACAGCTCTTCGTTTAACCGTGCAAAGCCTATTGATGCTGTCGTTCCTCGTTCTCACTGTGTGGGGTTTTGTTGTGATTTGGGGAGGCCAATAATTCATGTCTTCTAACATGCGTACTATTACATTCGACGCGGTGGTTGTAGGTGGTGGTGGTGCAGGTATGCGCGCTTCCATGCAACTGGCGCAATCAGGTTTTAAAACCGCACTGATTTCTAAAGTATTCCCAACACGCTCACACACAGTATCCGCCCAAGGTGGTATTACCTGTGCTATTGCGAGTGCTGATCCTAATGATGATTGGCGTTGGCATATGTACGATACCGTTAAAGGTTCCGACTATATTGGCGACCAAGACGCGATCGAATACATGTGTCAAGTGGGCCCAGAAGTAGTGTTTGAACTTGAGCACATGGGCTTGCCGTTTTCTCGTACTGAAGAAGGCCGTATTTACCAGCGTCCTTTCGGTGGGCAATCTAAAGGGCCAGATAACCCTGAGCAGGCTGCACGTACTTGTGCGGCGGCTGACCGTACTGGTCACGCACTGTTGCACACTTTGTACCAGCAAAACCTTAAGCACAACACGCAAGTGTATGCGGAATGGTTGGCGGTAGACTTGGTGAAAAACGATAAAAACCAAGTGTGCGGCGTTATCGCCATGAGCATTGAAACGGGCGAAGTGGTTTTCTTTAAATCTAAAGCTACTGTTCTAGCAACAGGTGGTGCGGGCCGTATTTACGCTTCTACTACCAACGCTTTGATTAACACTGGTGATGGTGTTGGTATGTCTTTACGTGCTGGCTTGCCAGTGCAAGATATGGAAATGTGGCAGTTCCACCCAACCGGTATTGCAGGCGCAGGTGTGCTTGTTACTGAGGGTTGCCGCGGTGAAGGTGGTTACCTCTTAAACAAAGACGGTGAGCGCTTCATGGAGCGTTACGCGCCAAACGCTAAAGACTTGGCGAGCCGTGACGTTGTAGCACGTGCCATGATGATGGAAATCCTTGATGGTAAAGGTGCGGGCCCAGATGGCGACCACGTATTCTTGAAGCTTGACCACTTAGGTGAAGATGTTTTACATAGCCGCTTACCTGGTATTTGTGAACTATCTAAAACCTTTGCGCACGTTGATCCTGTACACGAACCGATTCCAGTTGTGCCTACTTGCCACTACATGATGGGTGGTGTACCCACCAATATTCATGGTCAGGTATTGCGCATGAGTGGCGGCCATGAAGGTGAAGCGCAAGTGGTAGATGGCCTCTTCGCAGTAGGTGAAGTAGGTAACATTTCTGTACACGGTGCTAACCGTCTAGGTGGTAACTCATTGCTTGACCTAGTGGTATTTGGCCGTGCAGCGGGTCTCTTCATTGAGGACGCTTTACGTCAAGGCCTCGAGCAGCCAGAACCAAATTCTGATGATCTTGAAGAGGCAACACAGCGCCTCCGTCGTTGGGATAATTCCCCAACTAGCGGCGAATCAGTTCCTGAGCTTCGCAAAGAGTTGCAGCGTAGTATGCAGGCAAACTTTGGAGTGTTCCGTAAGGGCGAGCTAATGGAGAAGGGTAAGGTTGAGATTGCTGAATTGCGCGAGCGCATTAGCAAGGCCGTACTCACCGATAAGAGTAAAGCCTTTAACACTGCACGTGTAGAAGCTTTAGAGCTTGATAACTTGCTAGAAGTGGCTGAGGCCACAGCTATTGCTGCTTCTGGTCGTACCGAGAGCCGTGGTGCTCATAGCCGTTACGATTACCCAGAGCGCGATGACGAAAACTGGTTATGTCACTCCATCTTCGATCCTAACACCAAGACGTTAGGTAAGCGTGACGTTAACTTCGCGCCGAAGACGGTTGAAGCTTTTGAACCTAAAGCACGTACTTATTAAGGAGCCCGGGAAATGAAAGTTAGTATTTATCGTTACAACCCGGAAACAGATCGCGAACCTTATATGCAGGATTTCGAGCTGGATACACAAGGCCGGGATATGATGGTTCTAGATGTTTTAGAACTGCTAAAAGAGCAAGATCCTACCTTGGCGTACCGCCGTGCCTGCCGTGAAGGTGTGTGTGGTTCCGATGGTATGAACATCAACGGTAAGAATGGTTTGGCTTGTATTACTCACTTATCTTCTGTGGCGCCAGGCGTTGTAGAAGGTAAAACACCGCTAGTAATTCGCCCATTGCCAGGTTTGCCGATTATCCGTGATTTGGTGGTAGACATGACTATGTTCTATAACCAATACGAAAAAGTGCAGCCGTATTTAATTAACGATACGCCTGCTCCTGCTATTGAGCGCTTACAGTCGCCAGAAGATAGAGCTAAGTATGATGGCTTGTACGAGTGTATCTTGTGCGCATGCTGTTCAACGAGCTGCCCATCTTTCTGGTGGAACCCTGAGAAGTATCTCGGCCCAGCCGCGTTACTACAGTCTTATCGCTTTTTAGCAGATAGCCGTGATACGGCCACAGTTGAGCGTCTGGATAAACTTACAGACCCGTTCTCACTGTTCCGTTGCCGTGGCATTATGAACTGCGTGAGTGCATGTCCGAAAGGACTGAACCCAGCAAGGGCAATTGGAAATATTCGTTCCATGCTTCTTGAGCAGTCTGTCTAAGAAAAAACGGCCTACGGGCCGTTTTTTTTGTCTAAAAATAAGTGCCAATGAGACTAAAGTGTGATTCATAGGAGTGTATAAATGGTTTGAAGCTGAATGAAATACCGTTTAGTGTTTCAAATCACTGCGATAGCTAACAAAAATAAATAAAAAGCGTTACACTGTTTTGGCTTTAAAGTCATTGGCAGTAAAGTGTTAAAAAAAGTTTCGGGAGAGACGGCATTTCCAAAAGAAATTCCGTGTCTTAATTATAACGCATAAAGATACAGGCGCTCCCGTTGCTTGCTCCATAGCAACAGCGGAGTCTGCATTTTTCCTATAAGGATTGAATACAATGCAAGACAGTTCCATGCAGCAACAGTGGACATCCTCACATCTCGGAGGAAACAACGCCGCCTATGTTGATGAACTGTACGAATCTTACTTGGCTGACCCCAATTCTATTCCAGAAGATTGGCGCGTTTACTTTGACAAACTCCCCAGCGTTGAAAACAACGTTGAGGCAGAAATGTCGCACAAAGCTGTTCGCGAACATTTTCTTTTGGAAGCCAAAAATCGTTCTAGGGTCCAAAAAATTGGTGCAGGTGCTGTAAGCACTGAGCATGAACGACGCCAGGTTCGCGTACTGCATCTCATAGCCGCATACCGTAATAGAGGTCACCAGGTCGCTAATCTTGACCCCCTCGGTATTATGAAGCGTGAGGCTGTTCCAGATTTAGAATTATCACATCACGGCCTTAGTGATGCGGATCTAGATACTGTGTTCCACACAGGTAACCTTTTTATAGGTAAGCCTGAGGCGACTCTTCGAGAGATTGTTGCTTGCTTGCGTGGTACCTACTGCGGATCAATTGGTGCAGAATACATGCACATTGTTGATACAGCTGAGAAGCGCTGGATTCAACAACGTTTAGAAAGTGTTCGTAGTAAACCAGAGTACGGCGTTGAAACGCGCAAACATATTTTGTCGCAGTTAAATGCCGCAGAAGGATTAGAAAAATATTTAGGTGGCCGTTACCCGGGCACCAAGCGTTTTGGTTTAGAAGGTGGTGAAGCACTCATTCCACTTATGGATGAGTTAATCCAACGCCTCGGCAGTTACGGTGTTAAAGAAATTGTTTTCGGAATGGCGCACCGTGGCCGTTTAAACATGCTTGTCAACATTCTGGGTAAACGCCCGCAAGAGCTATTCGAAGAGTTCGAAGGTAAATACGTTTATGAGGGTGGTTCTGACGACGTAAAATACCACCAAGGTTTCTCATCAAACGTACGCACGCCAGGTGGTGAGATGCACCTCGCCATGGCGTTTAACCCCTCACACTTAGAAATCGTATCACCGGTTGTTGAAGGTTCTGTACGTGCACGCCAAGAGCGTCGCCAAGATGCCTCGCGCGACCAAGTGGTGCCAGTTCTTGTGCATGGTGATGCTGCGTTTGCCGGCCAGGGTGTGGTCATGGAAACGCTGCAGATGTCACAGACACGTGCTTACAAAGTAGGCGGTACCGTGCATGTGATCATTAACAACCAGGTTGGTTTCACCACCAGTAAGCGTGAAGATGCACGCTCAACAGAATATTGCACAGACGTTGCTAAGATGGTTCAAGCACCGATTTTACATGTTAACGGTGATGATCCAGAAGCAGTGTTTTTCGCTACCCAGCTAGCGGTAGACTACCGCATGCAGTTTAAGAAAGACGTGGTAATCGACCTCATTGGTTACCGCCGTTTAGGGCATAACGAGGCGGATGAACCATCTGCTACTCAGCCCATGATGTACAAAAAAATTAAAGCACATCCCACCGCTAGAACTCTCTATGCAGAGCAGCTTATTACCGATGGTGTGATCAGCGAAGATGAAAATGAAGCAATGATCGATGCCTACCGTGATGCCTTAGATCAGGGCAATCATGTGGTAGAAAAGCTTGTTTTAGAGCCAAATAAGGCCATGTTTGTTGATTGGGGCCCATACCTTGATCACAAAGTGGTAAGCGATTGGGATACCAGTTTTGACCTTAAGCGTTTGCAAGAACTTGCTACTCAGTTAGAGCAGCTACCGGAAGGTTTTGTGATCCAACGTCAAGTGAAGAGAATCCTTGATGATCGCAAGAAAATGACAGCTGGTGCTCAGCCAATTAACTGGGGTTATGCGGAAAACTTAGCTTACGCTACCTTGCTTGATGAAGGCTTCCAAGTGCGCTTAACAGGGCAAGACGTGGGGCGCGGTACTTTCTCCCACCGTCATGCTGTGTTGCATAGCCAAAAAGATGGCATGAGCTATATGCCGTTGGCACATTTAGATAAAAACAATCCACCAGTGGAAATCTATGACTCCTTATTGTCAGAAGAAGCGGTGCTTGCTTTTGAGTATGGCTACGCCACGACAACACCTAAGGGGCTAATTATTTGGGAAGCACAGTTTGGTGATTTCGCCAACGGTGCACAGGTGGTAATTGACCAGTTCATCTCATCGGGTGAAGCCAAGTGGGGACGCATGTGTGGTTTAACCATGCTGCTACCGCATGGGTATGAAGGCCAAGGGCCAGAACACTCTTCTGCGCGGTTAGAGCGTTTCTTGCAGCTGTGTGCTGAGCACAACATGCAAGTGTGTGTGCCTACAACACCAGCGCAAATCTTCCACCTGTTACGCCGCCAAGCGGTGCGTCCATTACGCATCCCATTGATCGTAATGAGCCCGAAGAGTTTGTTGCGTCATAAAAATGCTATTTCTAGCCTTGATGAGCTAGCAAATGGCAGGTTCCAAACTGTAATTCCGGAGCATGATGAGAACCTAAATGCTGAGGAAGTTGATCGCGTTATTATCTGTAGCGGTAAGGTGTATTACGACCTGCTAGAACACCGCGAAAGCAATGAGATCACGAATACAGCGTTGGTGAGAATTGAACAGCTTTATCCGTTCCCAGGTAAAAAGCTAGACGAAGCTTTGGCGCCCTTTAAGAACATGAAAACCTTAGTGTGGTGTCAAGAAGAGCCGATGAACCAAGGGGCTTGGTATAGCAGCCAGCACAACATGCGTAATGCTGCCGCTCGCTTTAGTCCCGATTTAAACCTTCGCTACGCAGGCCGTAGGTCGGCCGCCGCACCAGCAACAGGTTTAATGTCGCAACACGTTAACGAACAGCAAAAGCTCGTTGAAGAAGCTTTTGAAGTTATTTGATTAGAAATAAGTGGAAGAAGGGCTAACTATGTCAATCGAAATTAAAGCGCCACAATTTCCTGAGTCCATTGCGGACGGAAACATCGCCACTTGGTACAAGAAAGAAGGCGAAGCGGTTAAGCGTGACGAGCTAATTGTAGATATTGAAACAGATAAAGTAGTACTAGAAGTGGTGGCTCCTCGCGATGGCGTTTTAACTAACGTCCTTAAAGGCGAGGGTGATTTAGTCGAAAGTGAGGAAATTATTGCCACACTCGACACATCAGCGGTGGCAGAGAGTGCCCCAGCTGAAAAAGAAGCGCCTGCAGAAGAAGCAGCACCTGCTGCTGAAGCAACAGATGCTGAAGATGCTGTGGCAGCACCAGCAGCACGTAAATTAATCAGTGAAGCGGGCTTAGATATCAACGATATCAAAGGTACCGGTAAGGGCGGACGCATCACTAAAGAAGATGTGCAAGCAGCTATTCAAGAGCGCGAAGCTCGCCGTCAGTCTGCTGCTCCTGCAGCACAAGAGGAAGCTACGCAGGCACCGTTAGGTGCCCGTGAAGAGCGCCGAGTACCTATGACGCGCCTGCGTAAGCGTATTGCTGAGCGCCTTGTGGCTGCGCAGCAAGAGGCAGCCATGTTAACTACCTTTAACGAGGTGAACATGGAGCCCATCATGAATATGCGCAAGAGCTACCAAGCTGATTTTGAAAAAGCACATGGCGTGCGCCTTGGTTTCATGAGCTTCTTTGTACGTGCTTGTGTTGAAGCATTAAAGCGCTTCCCAGCGGTAAACGCTTCTATTGATGGCGATGATATTGTGTACCACGGTTTCTACGACGTGGGTGTTGCCGTATCTACTGAGCGTGGTTTAGTGGTACCCGTGTTGCGTGATGCGGATCAAAAAGGCCTCGCTGAAGTTGAAGCCGACATTATTGAATACGGCACGAAAGCACAGGAAGGCAGATTGTCTATCGACGAGATGACCGGCGGAACTTTCACCATTTCGAATGGTGGTGTGTTTGGTTCCTTGCTTTCTACGCCTATTTTAAACCCACCACAAACTGCAATTTTAGGAATGCACACCATTCAGCAGCGTCCAATGGCAGTAAACGGTGAGGTTAAAATTCTGCCCATGATGTATCTGGCGCTTTCTTACGACCACCGCTTAATCGATGGTAAAGAGGCTGTACAGTTTTTAGTGGCAGTAAAGAACTTCTTGGAAGACCCTGCAAGGCTATTGCTTGATATTTAAGCTAGAAGGGTAATCCTTTAAAAGGAAAAAATATGAGTGATAAATACGATGTAATAGTGATCGGTGGCGGGCCAGGTGGCTACGCCGCCGCCATTCGCGCAGCTCAGCATGGCTTTAAAACAGCTTGTATAGAGAAGCGTGTGAATGATGAAGGCAAACCAGCTTTAGGTGGTACCTGCTTAAACGTAGGATGTATTCCTTCTAAAGCGTTGCTAGATTCTTCGTGGAATTTCTACGAAGCGCAGCAAACATTCGCAGATCACGGCATCAACACTGGTGAAGTCACTATTGATGTAGCCAAGATGCAAGAGCGTAAAGACACAACTGTAAAACAGCTTACAGGTGGTATTGCTGCACTGTTTCAGGCTAATAAAGTTACCTGGTTGCAAGGCACAGGCAAGTTGTTAGCTGGTAAGCAAGTGGAATTCACCGCTCTAGAGGGTGAAGAAACACAAGTGCTAGGTGCTGACCACGTTATTCTTGCAGCAGGTTCCGAACCTATTGATATCCCAGTTGCTCCGGTTACGGATGACATTATTGTTAACTCCACAGGGGCACTGGCGTTTACAGAAGTGCCTAAGCGTTTAGGCGTTATTGGCGCTGGTGTTATTGGCCTAGAGCTCGGTAGTGTTTGGGCCCGTTTAGGTGCAGAAGTTACCATTCTTGAAGCACTAGATACTTTCTTGCCTAGCGTTGATAAGCAGATTTCCCGTGAAGCTGCGAAAAACTTCAAAAAGCAAGGCTTAGATATTCAGTTAGGCGCTCGCGTCACTGGCACTGAAATTAACGGTGATGAAGTAACTGTTGATTACACCAACAGTGAAGGTGAGCAGTCTGTGGTGTTCGATAAACTGATTGTTGCAGTGGGGCGTTATCCAAATGTTGAAGCACTTCTTGCTAAAGACAGCGGTGTTTCCTTGGATGAGCGTAACTACGTTTATGCAGACAACCAGTGCCGCACTGACGTCACGGGCGTTTACGCCATTGGTGATTTAGTGCGTGGTCCAGCATTAGCACACAAAGCACTTGAAGAAGGTGTAATGGTGGCAGATGTTATTGCTGGTGAGCACACACAAGTTAATTACGATGCAATTGCTTCTGTTATCTATACAAGCCCAGAAATTGCCTGGGTTGGATTAACCGAAGACGAAGTAAAAGCTTCAGGCGAAGCATACAAAACAGGCGTGGTGCCTTTCGCTGCAAATGGTCGTGCCTTAGCTGCAGGTGATGCTGCAGGTATGGTGAAGTTCGTTGTGGATGAAAAGAGCGATCGCGTATTAGGTATGCATATCGTCGGGCCGCAAGCCTCAGAGCTGATTCAGCAAGGGGTGATCGCAATGGAGTTTGGGGCCACTATTGAAGATCTGCAGTTGATGGTGTTTAGCCATCCAACCTTGTCAGAAACCGTGCATGAAGCTGCTTTAGCCGCTGATTACAAAGCAATTCACATCGCACAAAGACGACGTAACAAGTAAACACCAATAAAAAAGCTTGGTCTTATAGCCAGGCTTTTTTATTGCTAAGTCTAATAACGTGAAAATGGAAACAACACATGAATTTGCATGAATACCAAGCAAAACAGCTTTTTGCTGAATATGGTTTGCCAGTATCTAAGGGGTTTGCATGTGATACCCCCGAAGAAGTGGTTGAGAAAATGGCAGAAATAGGCGGTGACCGCTGGGTGGTAAAAGCCCAGGTTCACGCTGGGGGCCGAGGTAAAGCGGGCGGTGTTAAGCTAGTGGATAACACTGAAGATGCAGCCGCTTTTGCTAAACAGTGGCTAGGGCAGCGCCTTGTTACTTTCCAAACAGATGAAAATGGCCAGCCTGTTTCAAAGATCTTGGTAGAGCCTTGCACAGATATTGCTAAGGAATTTTACCTAGGTGCTGTGCTAGATAGAGCTACACGCCGTATCGTTTTCATGGCCTCCACAGAAGGTGGGGTTGAAATTGAAACCGTTGCAGCTGAAACACCGGAGAAAATCTTAAAAGCTGAGATTGATCCAATTCTTGGTGCTATGCCTTATCAAGGCCGCGAAATGGCGTTCAAGCTTGGTTTAGAAGGCAAGCTAGTTAACCAGTTCGTACAGATTTTCCTTGGCCTAGCTAAAATGTTTGAAGAGCGTGATTTAGCACTGCTTGAAGTTAACCCTCTCGTTATTACCGAAGAAGGCGACTTGCACTGCTTAGACGCTAAGCTAAATATTGATGGCAGCGCTTTATACCGTCAAAAAGAACTCATGCGCTTCGACGATCCAACCCAAGAAGACCCGCGCGAGCGTGCTGCTGCCGAGTGGGACCTCAACTACGTTGCGCTAGATGGCAACATCGGTTGCATGGTTAACGGTGCAGGTTTGGCGATGGCCACCATGGACCTCATTCAGCTAACCGGTGGTTCGCCCGCTAACTTCTTAGACGTGGGTGGCGGTGCTACCAAAGAGCGTGTAACAGAAGCGTTTAAAATTATTCTTTCTGATGAAAGCGTAAAAGGCGTTTTAGTGAATATTTTCGGTGGTATTGTGCGTTGTGACTTAATCGCTGAGGGTATTTTAGGCGCTGTAAAAGAGGTGGGAGTAGAAGTACCAGTTGTGGTGCGTTTAGAAGGTAACAACGCCGAGCTAGGCAGTAAGATTCTAGCTGAAAGCGGGCTGAATATTATTGCAGCATCTGGTTTCAATGATGCGGCGAAACAAATCGTTGATGCAGTTGGAGGTGCAGCATGAGTATCTTGATCGATAAAAACACTAAGGTTATTTGCCAGGGTTTTACTGGTGCGCAAGGTACGCTGCATTCTGAACAGGCGATTGCTTACGGTACTCAAATGGTGGGTGGGGTTACCCCAGGTAAGGGTGGGCAAACTCACCTTGGCTTGCCAGTATTTAACACTGTAAAAGAAGCGGTAGAAGCGACTGGCGCTACAGCTTCTGTGATTTATGTACCAGCTGCTTTCTGTAAAGATTCCATCGTTGAAGCTGCAGAGGCTGGTATTGAGCTTATTGTTTGTATTACGGAAGGCATTCCTGCTATGGATATGCTTTTTGTAAAAGCTTATCTCGAGCAGAAAGGTGGTGTACGCCTTATTGGCCCTAACTGCCCAGGTATTATCGTTCCTGGCGAAAACTGCAAAATTGGTATTATGCCAGGCCATATCCATCAGCCAGGTAAGGTAGGAATTGTTTCTCGTTCAGGAACACTTACCTATGAAGCGGTAAACCAAACCACAGCATTAGGTTTTGGCCAATCAGCCTGTATCGGTATTGGTGGCGACCCAATCCCAGGTATGACGTTTATTGATGCCCTTGAGCTTTTTGAAAATGATCCTGGCACAGAAGCCATTATCATGGTGGGTGAAATTGGTGGTACCGCTGAAGACGAGGCTGCCGCTTACATTAAAGAGCATGTTACGAAGCCGGTGGTTTCTTACATCGCAGGTGTAACCGCACCTCCAGGTAAAAGAATGGGCCACGCCGGCGCCATTATCTCTGGTGGGCAAGGTACAGCGGATGAAAAGTTTGCTGCACTAGAAGCTGCTGGTGTAAAAACAGTGCGTAACCCATCCAAAATGGGTGAAGCATTGAAAGAACTAACAGGTTGGTAATTACTCAATTACTGAGCTGTAAAAAGCCGAGCTCCGCCTCATGAAAGTGAGTGCGGAGCTCGGCTTTTTTGTGCTTAATTGGATAGTGTTGGATGAATTAGTAATCGAGTTCTAAATCATCAAAATTATAGCTGTCGATTTGTTTTGCCAAACGTCTTTCTTCTAGTTTCGCTTCAATGCGCTGGCGGGCTTCCATATTAAAGGTACGATTACGTGATGGTTCGCTTGCGATTTCATCATCGTCATCACTATCAAGAAGCTCATCATCATCAAAAGAGCTAATATCATCACTCATTAACTGCTCATCCGCATCTTCGTAGTCAGGATTGTTTTGGTGGTTGGTCATGCAAAGCCCTCCACGTTCTAGCTGTAGTTGGTTAAAAAATGAACATTGCACGTGCTCAGCAATCACTGCTGAATTAGTTGCTTATATACCCCTGAATTTCATGAAAGACAAGTATTAAAATCAATATTCTCGTTTACCGTACGGTAAGTTGATGCATGCATAGAAAATGGCACAGGCGCTTAAGTTTAGGGCGATGAACACGGCAAGCGGAACCGCTAAGTGTTAGTATTGTTCCCATGTGAAAGCCTGTTTAGTATAGGTGTGCAACGTCATTAAGGAAAAATTGTTTCATGCAAAAAAAACCAACTGAAATAGCTGCAGTATTAGGTGGTGGTAGTTTTGGCACAGCAATAGCGGCTATCCTAGCCGAAAATGGCCATGAGGCTCGGCTTTGGGTGCGAGATCCAGAGACTGCGGCAGCCATTAATGCAGCCAATGAAAACAAAAAATACCTACCAGGCAGCATTTTACCTTCAGGCGTGCATGCTAACGATGATCTCATTACTACTTTAAAAGATGCCACGTTAATTTTTGTGGCAGTGCCTAGTAGCGCTTTTGTGGATGTGTTGCAGCAGGCTAAAGAATACGTGGCTGAGGGCACAATAGTAGTGAGCTGCACTAAAGGTATTGCTGCAGATAGTTTTCAATTAATGAGCCAAGTCCTCATGGAGCAATGGCCACAGGCGAGAGTAGGGGTGCTAAGTGGTCCCAACTTAGCCAAAGAAATCGTTGAAAAAACATTTACAGGCACAGTAATAGCCAGTGATGACGATGCGCTGTGCAAACGCATTCAACAGGCTCTGTCTTGCGATTACTTTCGTGTGTATCAAAGTGGTGATATGTATGGAGTTGAGCTTGGCGGTGCGTTGAAAAACATTTATGCAATTGCCACAGGCATGGCAGCAGCAATGGGAGTGGGCGACAACACGCGTGGTTTGCTTATTACCCGCAGCTTAGCAGAAATGAGCCGCTACGCAGCGCATTTAGGTGGTAACCCCATGTCGTTTTTAGGGCTAGCAGGGGTAGGTGATTTAATAGTTACCTGCTCATCCCCTTTGTCGCGCAATTATCAGGTGGGGTATCAAGTTGGCAAAGGATTATCCGTGGCAGAGGCTGTGGCGTCGCTAGGCCAAACAGCAGAAGGGATTAACACCGTGAAGCTTATTGCGGAAAGAGCAAAACAGCTTGATATTTACATGCCAATTTGTACTGGCCTATATAAGATTCTATTTGAAGAAAAGCCTTGCGACGAAGTAATTGCTGGCCTAATGCAGGGCGAGCACAGTTATGATGTAGAGTTCACAATAGGGCTGTAAAGATGAAAACTTGGTATGTTTCACGCCATGGCGAGGCCGAAGCTTATGCCGCAAGTGATGCTCAAAGGGCCTTAACAGAGCGAGGCAGCGCTGAGGTGCGTGAGTTTTGGCGGCAATTACGCGAGCAGGGTGTGCTACCCACTCGGATTATTGCTAGCCCATACGTTAGAGCTCAGCAAACAGCCGCTATTATTGCCGAGGTAATAGGCGGCTTGGCGGTGGAGACGCATCCCTTAATTACGCCCGATGCCTCGGTGAGTGAAGTGCTTGATTGGTTAGGCCGTGACGTTGCGGAAGAAGGTGTGCTGCTAGTTAGCCATATGCCCCTCGTGGGGAATTTGGTGGGGCAGTGGACACAGGGAGTTGGGGCCGGTGTTGGTATGTCTGTTGCCACAGTCGCTTGTATCGAAGCCGACAGCACAGAAATAGGTAGTGGGCAGCTTAAGTGGTTAAAGCAGCCCTAATCATCTTCGAATTGTTCTTTCCAACGTTTTATTGATACCTGTGTTATGACTTCATCAAGCACCTCTTGTAGGCTTTGCTGGATAAAAGTATTGAGCTCTTCACCTTCCGGCGAAACTTGTTCGATAATATCTAAGATGATTTTTTCTATCACAGGCCGGCTTTTGGGATCATTTAAGTCTTCAATAAGTTGATCTAATAATACCGTACTTATTTCTTCTACAGTATGAGCGATGCGCAACCGTACACGGTTCCCTGCAATAGGGATGGAAGCTAAGCGAGAACCCTGCTTGGTGTTGGTTAAGCTGCGGTCTACTAATTCAGAAAGATAATGCCCTAACTGTTGACGATAAATGGCATGGGTGTTGTTGCTTGCATCGATGATTTTTTCAGCCACAGCATCGATGAAATAACTCTTGCGAGGTTGAATAACTTTACTGTCAATGCGGTGTAAAAGCGGAGAACCATCTGCTATTTCTCGCTTTGCGCCTTGTAAAACGTTTATAACTACGCGGTCTGAAATTTCTTCGACGATAATGCTGTAATACTTATTAAAAGTGCGCCCTAAATAAGTATTAGTAAGGTCAATGATTTCCATGCGCTGCATACGGTGTAGCAGCGTGATAATACGCAAGACCCTGAGCCAACGGAAACTCCCCACTGGTATACAGCCTAAAACGTCGTACCAGTGCACAAAGGGAAAGAAAAACCAACGGTGGTGAGTTTTTCTTGCGATGGCCACTCCCCAGCGAATAAAGAATTCTGTTAAGTAAATAGCAACAAAAATCAAATCGTAGCTGATGAAATCTTGGTGGATGTGCTGATCATAGAAACCATGAAATGCGGGTAAAAAGTACGCCAAGAATTCATTGATAGGTGAAGCGGCAAACAGCCAGTCAAACACAATGAGGCTGAGGTTGGCGATAACCAAAATGATCATCGCCACGTCAATAGTGAAACCCAAGCGGTCTAGGATAGACCGCTGGTTAAGGCGTCGGAAGCCTTCTTGTGCTTGCTTAAGCATCAAAAGTGGCCCAAACAGGGCAGTGGTCTGAAGGTTTTTCCATGGCGCGAATATCGTAATCAATATCTGCACCGGTTAACACATCAATCAGTGGCTGTGTAGCAAGCACTGTATCAATGCGTAAACCACGCTTAGGGTCTCGGTTGAAGCCACGAGAGCGGTAATCAAACCAGCTAAAGTGGTCGTCGCGCTCGGGATGAATAATCCGATAGGTGTCTTGTAGCCCCCATCCTAATAAGCGCTGGTACCATTCACGCTCTTCCGGTAGAAAGCTGGTTTTGCCTTCGCGCAACCAACGTTTACGGTTTGGCTCACCAATACCAATATCAATGTCTTCACCGGCGATATTGAAATCGCCCATTACCACTACTTTTTCGCTGGCGGCCAACCTGTTGTTTAGATAATCTTGCAGGTCTTCGTAAAATTTCTTTTTATCAGGAAACTTCCACGGATGCTCGCGGTTCTCGCCTTGCGGGAAATAGCCGTTGAGCACTGTGACTGTGTCGCCTTTCGCATCTTTTAGAGTGCCAATAATCATGCGTTTTTGAGCATCTTCAGCGTCATCAGGGAACCCCATCTCAACGTGATCAAGGGGGTGCTTGGTAAGAAACGCCACGCCGTAATGTGCTTTTTGCCCGTGGTAATAGGCGTGATAGCCCATTTCTTCAATGGCTTCCACGGGAAATAGATCATTATGAACTTTGATTTCCTGTAAACCAATCACATCGGGGGCGTGATCTTTAATAAGGGCTTCAATTTGATGTAGACGGGCCCGAATCCCATTAACGTTAAAAGATACCAGTTTCATTTTATCCTCCACATAAGGCGAACATTGTACATGAGGGAAGCAAAATTGCAGTGGCTATAAAAGTGTATTTAGGCTTTTTTTGCAGTATGGTACGCCGTGGTTTTAGCTTTATATAACAGAAAGGCTATACGCTGGAGAAAATATGTTAGATAAACCAACTTTAGTTTTTAGCCATGCCAATGGGTTTCCTGGTGGTAGCTATAAAACTTTTTTGGCGCCCTTCGAAGAGCACTATCATGTGCATGCTATTGATAAGCTTGGGCATTCACCCAAATTTCCAGTAAACAAAGGCTGGACTAATTTAATTGATGAATTAGAGCAGGAGCTTGCGCCATTACCTAAGCCTTTCGTGGGTATGGGCCATTCTTTAGGTGGAGTGGTGATGTTTGGTTTAGCGCGACGCAAACCAGAATGGTTCGATAAAGTTGTTATGTTGGATCCACCGTTGGTAAATGGATGGCTAAGCATTCCCATGCGCATTGGTATGGCCATTGGTTTAAGCGATAAGCTCACTCCAGCTGGGCTTAGTAAAACACGCCGTATACATTGGGAAAACTGGGAGCAAGTAGAAGGTTATTTTAGCCGTCGACGTTTCTTCCAACTGTTCGATCCACGCTGTTTGCAAGATTATTTAGCGGCTGGCCTTGAAGAAGCTGAAGACGGAGGCTATCAATTACGTTTTTTGCGTGAAGTGGAAGTTGAAATATTTAGGTCGGGGCCACCCTCAGTTATGGGCAGGCCTAGATTGCAGGTGCCAGGCTTATTAGTAAGCGGCGCTAACTCAGAAGATTTATTTCACAAAGCTTCTGCTCGTCACTGTAAATACCATAAAATGGCACATCTTTTTGCGCCAGGAACGCATATGTTCCCTTTGGAAAACCCTGCTGAGGCTTACGGCATGATTATAAAATGGTTGCAGCAATGAGTATGCAAAATAGGCCTGTTGAAATTCGTGTTCCAGTAATGGAGCGCTATCTGAGCGGCCTATATTGGCCCGGAGAAGGTACGCCTATCATTGCGTTACACGGCTGGCTCGACAATGCTCATTCTTTCTTGCCTTTAATGGAACAAGCGAAGGCGGATAAAACGCTTTTGGGTAACAGGCCTGTGCTCGCGTTGGATTTTTGTGGTCACGGTTTGTCTGAGCATTTTCCACACGGTGAAATGCTGCATTTTGTGAATCATGTGCAGGATGTTGTATTTGCCGCCAAACATATGCAATGGGAGCGATTTTCACTACTTGGCCATTCCATGGGGGCAGCGGTTTGCTTGCTCGTTGCCGCCACTTTCCCAGAGAAAGTGACAGAACTTGTGATGATTGATGCCATGGGGCCGCAAATTACTGCGGAAGGTGAGCTAGCTAGTACGCTAAAAAAAGCCGTTATGGATGTGGATAAGCGAACAGGTAAAAAGCCACCTTATTACGCTACGTTCGATGAAGCAGTGGCGGCGCGCATGAAGGGGGTTTTCCCTGTTACGCATAGCGCAGCGCGCTTCCTTTGTGAGCGTGGCATGTACTTTGATGCACAAGGATGGACTTGGCGTGCAGACCAACGCTTACGTTTCACATCGGCACTACGGTTTTCTGAGCAGCAGGTGAAAGAGTTTTCGCAAAATGTGCAGTGTGACAGTTTGTTTATTGGTGCGAAGCAGGGTATTGCGGGTGCAAGAGATTTGAGCCAACGGCTTGGTTATTTAAACCAAGTGGAAGTAGTGATGCTAGAAGGTGGGCATCATTTACATATGGAAGAAGTGGTGCCTGTGCTTACCGCCATAGAAGCATTTTATGGCCGACAGTAAGGAAAAGTTGTTTGTCGCAGCAGCGTTATGCAGCGCGTAACAAAATTAAATATTAGCTTTTACCTTGGCACTGGAAACAGTGTATACTTGAGTGAAATACTCGGATATTAGTTAGGATCAATATGACATCAAATACTATCACTGTTACAGCAAATGCGCAGGAGTACCTGCGTGATCTGTTAGCAAAACAAAATACAGAGGGCATTGGTGTGCGTATTTTTGTTGAACGCCCCGGTACGCCTTATGCAGAGTGCTGTATGGCTTTTTGCCCCGCCGGTGAAGAGGAAGAAGGGGATAAAAAATTTGAGTATGAAGGTTTTCATGCTTGGATTGAAGGCAAAAGCTTACCCTACTTAGAAGATGCCGTTATCGATTTCAAGAAAGACAGTATGGGTGGCCAGCTTAGTTTCCGCGCCCCTAAATCGCGTGTGCCAGATATTGGCCCCGATGCAACCCTAGAGGAAAAAATCCACCATATATTATACAGCGAGATCAACCCGCAATTAGCTTCCCATGGCGGCAGCGTGCAGTTGCTCGAATTAAGTGACGATAATGTTGCGGTATTAGAATTTGGTGGTGGTTGCCAAGGTTGTGCGGCTGTTGAAGTGACGTTGCGCCATGGCGTAGAAAAAGCGTTACTAGAAAAGCTGCCAGAACTTAAAGGTGTGAAAGATAGTACCGACCACTCTGTCACAGAGAACGCTTACTACTAACGTATAGATACGCCTTAAATTTCATTAATTTAACCCCAAAAAGTTACTTACTTTTTGGGGTTAATTTTTTAGCACTGTGGGCGGCGGCCTTGTGCCTTAGCTTGCTCATATAACGGCATCACTTTAGGGATGTGTTGCTGTAGGTTTCTAATCCGTGTTTCGTGGCCTGGGTGAGTAGACATAAATTCTGGCCCGCCAGAGCCACCGGCTTTTGCCATGTTCTGCCATAGTTTCACGCTTTCGCGTGGGTCAAAACCTGCTTTCGCCATTAGTTCTAAGCCAATAATGTCTGCTTCTGTTTCGTGTTTGCGGCTAAAGGGCAAGGATACGCCAAATTGAGCCCCTACGCCGAGTAAACCAACTAGAGCCTCACTGCTGCCCCCATTACCACCTAGTATGGAAGAAACAATTTGTAGGCCGCTTTGCGAAGCGTATTCAATAGACATGCGCTCGTTTGAGTGCTGTGCAATCACGTGGCCTACTTCGTGGCCCATTACTGCAGCTACTTGATGTTGGTTAGTGGCAACATTGAGTAAACCAGTGTAAATCCCTATTTTTCCACCAGGCAAAGCGAAGGCGTTAACACTCTTATCTTCAAAAAGCGTGGTCTCCCAGTTGTCGTTGCTGCCTGAGACGGCTGTGACATTATTTGCGATGCACTGGATATAACGCTTTTGTTTGGCATTGTTGCTAATGGGTGTTTCACTTTTAATTTTTTGGTAAGCCGCTTCGCCCATTTGGTCTAGTTCTGCTGGGGACAAGGCCAAAAACTGATGCCGTCCTGTTGGTGATACAGCACAAGCGGCCACAGTTAACGCCACTAAAGTGGTGGCTGAAATTTTTTTAACATAGGTTGAAAAACCCATTTTGCTACTCCCATTCACGCAAATAACGGCGTGATATTATCATTAGCCAAAAACCAAAAGTGCTGCTTCCTAATAACAACAACACTCCAAGTATAGAGATGTCCCACACAGTAGGGGGAACACGGGTTCCAATAAGGATAGCGCCAACCAAAGCGGTGGTACAAACAATTAAAGCTTGTACTTGCCGGTATTGCGACCTTTCTATCTGCCTAATGAGGCGTTCCATGTGCCGAGCATCAATGGTGTTTTGCTCTTGCATCATCGGCGTGGCGCTAGTGGGCTGCTCATAAAGTTTATCTACAACGCCCAAAGCTCTAATACTTAAATTTTTAGCCAAGCGCCTTGGGCTATAGCGATCGCGCACCATTTTTTTGACAAGTGGTTCAGCCGCCACCATCACATCGAAATCAGGATACATTAGGCGGCCAAAGCCCTCTAACGTAATGATTGCTTTTAAGAGCAACGCTATATCAGAGGGCAAAATAAGATTATGGTTCCGCAACAGGGCGGTAATATCATTTAATAACCCGGTGACATCGAGCTCAGCCAAGGGCGTGCCGTAATATTGGCCAATAATATCGTCGATGTCTGAGCCTAAAGATTCATATTTAACCATTTGGCCGTCGGACCAAGTACCTAGCACTGCAGCACAGCCGGCCCCATCTTGCGTTACAACAGCCTTAACGATTTGTACCATTTGCTCTTTACGGCTAGATGAAAGCTTGCCCACCATGCCAAAATCTAACATGCCAATGCGGTTGCCCGGGAGAATCAGGAAATTGCCTGGGTGTGGATCGGCGTGGAAAAAACCATCTTCTAAAGCCATTTTCCATGCAGCGATAGCGCCGCGCTCAGCGATAAGTTTTCGATCTACCCCTGCAGCATCAAGTTTATCTAAGTCGCGGGCAGGAATACCTTCAATAAGCTCTTGTACGCACAGTGAACTGCTTGTCCATTGCCAGTAAATTTTTGGAATTTTGATCCAATCTACCTTGCGTAAGTTTTTCCGAATGCGATCCGCACTGCGTGCTTCAATGGTGAAATCCATTTCTCTATTGAGCGAGCGCTCGAATTCCCGTACTAAATCGAGCGGCCGATAACGACGAATTTCCACCGAATTATCAATGGCTAAACGAGCGAGATGCTTAAGGAGGCGCATGTCAGAGTCGATCTGTTGGCGGATGCCCGGTTTGCGTACTTTGAGCACCACTGCTTCACCCTTATAGGTAACGGCTTTGTGTACTTGCCCTATAGAAGCTACACCTAAAGGGGTTTGATCAATGGTGCGGAAGTATTTTTTAGGGTCTTTACCTAGTGCTCGAACAATTAAAGGTTCGATGTCTTTATAAGGAATAGCAGGGGCATTATCTTGTAATTGCTCAAATTCAGCGATCCATTCCTGGGGGAATAGGTCCACACGTGTGGCTAGTATTTGGCCAAGTTTAACGAAAGTGGGGCCCATTTCCTCCAGAGCCGCACGTAACCGCTCTGGTGGCGACATACGGAGTAAATCACGGTTCATCGGTTGGCGCATGAGGCGGCCCGCTTGTTCTAATAATGGGGCGAGACCAATGCGGCGTACAATGTCGGCGAGGCCGTATTTGAGTAATATTGTTACGAGCGTATTCGCGCGGCGTAGATCTTTACCTGTATCCAGTAAACTCACAATGAACCCTTACGTTGTGTTAAGTTATCAAACAGCTTTATAGCACTGTAGAGATGATAATGTACGGTTTGCTTTAACGTTATGGCTGTCACTTAAGCAATCTTAGCACTCTAGCAATATCTTTAGGTTTTTATCCAGTGGGGAAAATTATGCCAATGATTGACAAGGTTGAGCAGTTAGAGCATTTAGTGAAAGGCGTTAGCTTGGGCGGCGATAAGCCGGCACATTGGCGCGAAGCTATGTTTGCTATGGGCTGCTTTTGGGGCGCTGAACGCCGGTTTTGGCAGTTAGAGGGTGTGCAGTGTACCGCAGTAGGTTATACAGCGGGGCATACGGATACCCCGAGTTACGCGGCTGTGTGCAGGGGGGATACAGGCCATGCAGAGGCCGTTAAGGTATGGTTTGATCCTGCGGAAGTGAGCTATTTAGAGTTGCTCGCTGTTTTTTGGCAAGAGCACGATCCAACACAAGGTGTGCGCCAAGGTAATGATGTGGGGTCTCAGTATCGTTCTGGTATTTACTACTACGATGATGAACAGCAGCACATGGCAGCAGCAAGCAAACTGGCCTTTGAAGAGGCGCTACGCGGTGTGGGTAAAGGGCCTATTACCACAGAAATAATCACTGCCCCTAAGTTTTACTATGCGGAACCTGAACACCAACAATATTTAGCGCGTAACCCGATGGGTTATTGCGGCTTGGCGGGTACAGGGGTGGCACTGGATCAAAGCCGAGTGTTAGGGCATTTAAAAGGCTAGTGGGGCGTAAAAATCTTGCCATAGCCCCGTACTAGGATGATTAAAGCCAAGGTAATAAGCGTGCAGCTGAAGGCGTGGGCTTTTCGCTAACACCTCGGGGCTTGCGTAGAGGTCGCAGCCTATAATGGCGTGCCCAATGTGCTGGGTATGGAGCCGTAATTGGTGCGATCGGCCTGTAATGGGTTCTAATTTAACCCGTGTCACATTACGCGCGGCATCATATGCCTCTACTTGGTATTGCGTAATAGAAGCTTTACCTTCTTCGTAGCAAATTTTTTGCCGTGGCCGGCGTTCCCAATCTGGCGCTATGGGGTAGGTAATAAAGCCTGTGTCGGGTGAGAGTTTGCCATCGAGTTCAGCTAAGTAAGTCTTTTCAACCCGTCGTTCAGCAAAAGCGCGATTTAAACGCCGTTGTGCGGTTTGATGCCGAGCGAAAACCATAATGCCGGAGGTGTCTAGATCTAAGCGGTGCACAACGTGCACTTCATCGTAACGCTGCTCTAGCCGATACTGGGCTGAATCTCGGTTTTCGGGGCCGCGGCCTGGAACAGAGAGTAAAAACGCAGGTTTATCCACCACGAGTAGGTCGCTATCCACGTAAAGTTCAACGAGCGGCTCGTGACAGGGAGGTACGATGTAGTAGGGCGCTTCAGACATGAACAACCTTAGCAAAAAAGGCGCCTCGTGGGCGCCCGCATGAGTTAAAAGAGAAGTTTATAAACATCTTTGTAATGTTCAGCGAAATGAACGGTCATCTTTTCTTTTAAATGATCTGGTAGTTCATTGTAATCGCGCTCATTGTCTTTCGGTAGAATCAATTCAAAGATCTTCACTCGTCGAGCAGCAATAACCTTTTCTCTAATGCCGCCCACTGCTAGCACCTGGCCAGTTAAAGTCAGCTCACCTGTCATGGCTACTTTGCGTTTTGGTTTTTGTTTCTTCGCCAGTGAAATCAAGGCAGTGGCCATGGTAATGCCTGCGCTAGGGCCATCTTTAGGCGTGGCGCCTTCAGGAACGTGCAAATGAATGCTGGCCTCTTTAAACCAATCTTCAGAGATGCCGTAATCCTCAGTGCTGCTCATTACATAGTTGTAAGCAATGTAAGAAGATTCCTTCATTACATCACCGAGCTGGCCTGTTTGTTGAAAGCCGCGCTTGTGTTCATGAATGAGGCGTGCTTCAACAGGAAGGGTGGCGCCTCCCATAGCTGTCCATGCCAAGCCAGTAACCACACCAATTTCTTGTTGCACTGCCTCTGGGCGGAAAATGGGTTGGCCAAGGAATTCCGTGAGGTTTTTGCCTGTAACGGAAATGTTTTCTTCACCTTCTAGTAGGCGTACAACGGCTTTGCGCACAATGCGCTGTAGTTGTTTTTCTAAATTACGAACACCTGCTTCACGGGCATATCCTTCCACAATATCGCGCAGGGCAGCATTGCTAATGCGAAGTTGCGAAGCTTTAACACCTGCACGCTTAAGCACACGCGGCCACAGATGCTTTCGAGCAATTTCTACTTTCTCAGCCGTGATATAGCCCGCTAAACGAATCACTTCCATGCGGTCGAGTAAAGGCCCTGGAATACTATCGAGTGTGTTAGCAGTACAGATAAACAGGGCGTTGGATAAATCGAGCCTTACGTCTAAATAGTGATCTTGGAAGCTGTTATTTTGCTCAGGGTCTAGTACTTCAAGGAGTGCAGAAGCTGGATCACCTTGGTAAGACTCACCCATTTTATCTATTTCATCGAGCATGATAACGGGATTCGTCGTGCCCGTTTCTTTCAGTGCCTGCACCAATTTGCCAGGCATGGCACCAATATAAGTGCGTCGGTGGCCTTTAATTTCTGCTTCATCGCGCATGCCACCTACACTAAAGCGGTAAAAAGGACGTTCTAAAGCGTTAGCAATAGATTGCCCAATGCTGGTTTTACCAACACCTGGTGGGCCCACAAGCAGAACGATGCTACCGCGCACTTCGCCGCGCATAGCACCCACTGCCAAAAATTCAATAATGCGATCTTTTACGTCGCTTAAGCCGGCGTGGTGTTTTTCAAGCACTTTGCGGGCCTTAGCAAGGTCTAAGTTGTCTTCAGAAGTAATACCCCATGGCACCTGTGTTAACCAATCGAGGTAGTTGCGAGTGACGCCATACTCAGGCGAACCGCTCTCTAGCACAGAAAGCTTGTTCATTTCTTCTTCGAAGCGTTTTTGCACTGCCTCTGGCGGCGCAAGCGCGGCCATGCGCTCTTCAAATAGTTCTAAATCTGAGGTTTTGTCGTCTTTTGCAATGCCTAACTCTTGCTGAATAACCTTTAGCTGCTCGCGTAAGAAGAAGCGCCTTTGTTCTTTACTGATTTGCTCGTTAACTTGTTCTGTTATTTGGCTTTGCAGCTGTGCTACTTCTAATTCTTTTTTCAGCAGCACGAGGGTTTTTTCCATGCGATGCAATAACGGCACGGTTTCAAGAATGCTTTGCAATTCATCTGCTGAAGCAGTGGTCAGTGCTGCCGCGAAATCTGTTAAAGGTGATGGCTCGCGAGGGCTGAAATTTTGTAAATAGGCCTTTAACCCTTCGTTGTATAAAGGGTTTAGTGGCAGCAGTTCTTTGATGGTGTTAATAATGGCCAAGGCGTAAGCACGGATGGTGTCAGTGTCGGTTTCCGTGACATTATCCTCGGGGTAATCAACTTCTACCAAATAAGGCGCTTCATCGCTTAGCCAGTGGCGAATACGGAAGCGGGTTAAGCCCTGCACCACTAATTGCAAACTGTCGGCTTCATTACTGGCGTGATGCACACGCACTAAACAACCGTATTCAGGCGTGTTGTCGGCGCTCAGTGCACTATCGTTATTGCGTTCAACGTAAACAAGGCCGAGTGTGCGGTGAGGCGTTTGGCTTACGCGTTCGGCTGTGCTCTTCCATTCGTCGAGGTCAAAGAGCACGGGCTGCACCAAGCCTGGCATAAATGGACGCTCGTTCACGGGCATCAAGTATATGCGCTCGGGCCTATGCTGGTTTGGTACCACCAGTGTTGAAGAGTTACTTTGCTCGTTTAATTCGTCGCTCATAGCTCTCTTTTCCAAAAATGATTTGCTCTTTAGATGGTGCTGAAAAGCTTATTTTCAAGGGGCAAGGCAATTAATAGGGCTGTAAATCTTTTTCTACTATGAGAAGTTCTGCACTTTCCTCAAGAGGGTCTGTGCAATGATGAATTTCTATGCGTCCATTTAAATTGGCTTCACAACGATCAGAAAGATCGTGGAAAGGCCCACGGCCTGGGTCGGCAAAAATAATCTGTTCTACACCGGCTTTTAGGGCTCGCCGAATTAAATTGTAAAGAACGGGTTGGAGCTCATCCCAAAAACAAATGTCAGTGCCCACCAAGGTATGGATGCCTTTTAAATCCGCTGTGGTGATGTTTTCAAAGCGCTTGCGTATGAATTCAATGTTTGCGTTGTTGATGTCTGCATGCAGCTTAGCGAAGGGCAGCACATCGTCGTCTGCGTCCACGGCGGTAACTTGCATGCCCAGTTGTTTAGCAGCAAAGGCACTTAATAACCCCCAACCGCAGCCAATGTCCATGAGACGCTCGCCTCTGGTGGGGGGATGCTCCATGAGGTAATCCATCATGACGTAAGTGGAGCTCCAGATTTTGTCGCCATGCATAAGGGGTTCTAAATTCTGTTCTAGCAGGGCTAATACTTGTGGGTGCTTAGGGAGCAAAATTTTTGTGTTGTATTTTTCGATAACTTGCTCGTTGTTGGTTGTCATTCTTTCTCTTAGGTTATAACGATGTTGTGTTAGGCCTTAGTATAGCAAGAAATGGGCGAATAAAGAGAAGGCTGCTTTTCCAACAAAGAGGTAAAACAAAGTATATTTGTGATTTAGGGGAAGGGGTATGAGTGTGCAGTAAGGAATGAGCGCGTTATAGAGTTGTATTAAATTAGTTTTATATAATAAAGATAAGGGTGAAACGGGTTGCGTAGCGTTACGCAACCCGTTTTGTTTTTAAACTTCGAACTCTTCTAGTTTGCGGCCTTTTTCAAGCTCGGCGACCAACCACAATGGACGCTTGCCACGACCTGCCCAAGTAAGGCTAGGGTCATCAGGGTGGCGGAATTTTACCGCTGCGGGGCGACGGGTGCGACGGCCACTGGTTTCAATGCCGTAAAGCTCTTCGACAGTAACACCTGCTTCAGCTGCAATTTTTTGAATTTTTCTTTTGGCTTCTTCTTTAGCCTCTTGTTGACGCTTTTTAAGTAAGGTTTTGGCGTCAGCAATAACCATTTCCAGCTGTTCCTCTGTTAATGGGGCTAAATTGATATTCATATTGGCCATTTAACTCTCCAACTTGTTAGTTTATGTAAGGGATTTGTATTTGGTGTTCAGATAATAACGCATGAGAAAAAAAATGACTAACAATAAATTTAATTGAAGAGATAAATATAATTAAAAAAAAGGTTTATTAAAATGTTGGGAAAATTATTGTTGTTCTTGTTCGTTAGGCTGGCGCAAGGCTTGAAAGGCCATTGCGCCAAAGAGGGAGGGTTATTTTAAACGAAAGACTTGCTTGAACTTTTTACTATGGTTTTCATTGTGCGTCACCATCACTAGTATCTTGTCTTTAAATATCGTTTGAATATCTGCAAGCAGCGCATCTGCTGTTTCTTCTTCTAAGCCTGTAAACGGCTCATCAAGCAGTACAACGGGAGTATCTTGAAGCAGTACGCGTGCTAATGCCAAACGGCGCGCTTGCCCTCCAGAAAGGTGCAGGCCTTCTGGGCCTACCATGAAATCTAGCCCGCCGCGTTCAAGCACCATATCTTCGAGGCGTGCGAGGCGCAGTGCGTGCCATAACTGCTCATCCGAGGCTTGTGGGTTAGCAATGCGTAGGTTGTCCCGTAAGCTGCCGGTAAACAGCTGTTGCTGTTGAAGTAAGAGGCTGAATTGTTGGCGCCACGCTTTTTCATCGGCCTGCGTTTGCTGTACGCCTCCAAATTCGATGCTGCCCTGTGTGGCGGATTGTAGCCCCATTAAGCAATGCAACAGTGTGGATTTGCCAGAACCACTTGCGCCGACAATGGCAAGAGAGGTATCTGGCGTAACAGTTACATTAAGCTTTTCAAATAAGGGTTTTTGAGCGTTCCAACTAAAGCCCAAGTTAGTGATTACCAGTTCTTGGTTCGGGGTGGGAACGGCGGTGCCGCGACAAGCTTGTTGGGGCAGAGGGCTATTTTCAATGTCCATCATTCTACCCACGGTGGAGCGGGTTTCCTGCCAACGCTGTACGGAGCGGGCTAGGGGTTGGAACACCTCAACAGCTGCTAGAATGAGTAACATGGAAGCTAGTGCAGCTGGCCCTGTCATATTGCTCTCTAATACGTGCGGAATGGCCAATAAAAACACGCCCACGGCTAATAGTTGCAGGCTACTTTGAATAAGAGCACTGCTCATGGCTTGGTGTTTAACAAGACGATGCTCAAGCGTGGAAAGATCAGTCAGCTCTTTATCCCAACGAGTGAGTAAGCGTGGGCGTATTTGGTAGGCAATTACTTCGGGTAAACCCGTTAATGCTTGGATAAGTTCGCTGCGTAATGATTCTTTATGCTCGCTTAGTTTTTGCATTGGAACCAAAACTTTGCGGCTACCGCGAATGAGAAAAATAGCCAGTGCAACCAATAGCAACATGAAAGCAAGGGCGGCTGTGTATTGTCCGCTAACGAAAAATACAAACAGCAAAAACAAACTGATAAAAAAAGCGAGGATGCTAGGTTGGGCTTGTTCAAGCCAAGCACCTTCTAAGCGCTCCACATCCCCTAGTAAACGCTCTAACAAATGGCCTTGGCTAATGCCCGAAAGAGGGCCTGGTATACGTGGCAAAATAATACTGAATAACTGCGTGCGCAGTGATTGCATTACTTTAAATGTGCCGTTATGGCTCACTAACCGTTCGAAGTAGCGAAACACAGTGCGGCTTAAAGCAAAGCCGCGGATACCAGCGCTTGGCGAAAATAGGTTGAAAGTAAGCCCTGCGCCCACAAGGCCTGCTAAAGCGGACGCACCAATGAACCAACCTGCTAGCCCTAGCAGCGACATGCCTGAAAAAGCAGTGAGAATGGCGAGTAATGCAGCCAAGGCTAACGTGCTGCGCATGGGGGCAAAACGTTTCTTTAACCATTGGTAAGTGGTGATGGAATTTGGCGTTGTCATGAGTTACTAGCCTCTTTTTTAATATGTTGTGAAGGCCTCACCCACAAGGTTTTATCGGCTAAGCGAGCGCAAACAAGAGAGTGGGTGGCAATAACGAGCGTGTGTTGCTGTTTGAATGATTCTAACAACTGAACAATGTCTTCCTCTGTGCCTTGGTCAAGCCCAGCAGTAGGCTCATCGAGAAACCATAGCGGTGCCTTGCTAAGCAGGGCGCGTGCTATGCCCAGGCGTCTGCCTTCACCGCCTGATAGCCCACCGCCTTGCTCGTCGAGCAATGTCGTTAAGGCAATATGCTGTAAGCCGCAGAGGTCTAGCGTGTTGCGTAGCTCCTCATCGCTACTTTGTGGAGCCACTTGGCGAAGATTGTTAGCCACTGTGTCGTGGATGAACCAAGGAGTTTGGCTTACCCAGGCAAAACTCCCGGGGGGCCAAGGGTGTTCCGCCAGGGCTAAATTATTGTAGAAAACACTGCCTTCTGTGGGGGTGAGCAAGCCTGCTAGGAGCTTCAGCAAAGTGCTTTTTCCTGTGCCGCTATCACCTCGTAAAACTAAGCATTCACCGGCTTCTAGTTCTGTGGAAAGCTCGGCAAAGATGGGTTTGCTGGCTTCTTCATACTTGAAAGCTAGGTTAGCAATGCGCAACGAAGGGGCAGCGCTTAAAGGTGCGGTGCTGCTGCTCGCCACTTCTATTTTTTCTTCAAGCAGTGGAGTGAGGGCATCGGCTGCTGAAATACCATTTGCACGGTCGTGATAGCCCGCTGCCAATTGACGCATGGGCAAGTAAAACTCAGGGGCTAACAAAAGCAGAAATAAGCCTTTACGGAAATCTAGCTGCGCGCCTGGGCCAATATTGACTAAATCGAGCAAGTGCAGCCCTACATAGAGCGCCACTAAGGCGACAGATATAGCTGTGAACAGCTCTAATACCGTAGAAGTTAGGAAGGCAATGCGCAATACACCCATGGTGCTATGCCTAAATTCTGCACTAGCTTTGTCCACCGCTTTAGTTTCTGCTTCTTCACGCGCAAAGGCACGTAATGTGAGTGCGCCGCGTAAGCGGTCTAAGAAGTAGCCACCTAGGAAATCCATACTTTGTAAGCGTTGATCTGCCGCTTTTTGTGCCCCTGAACCAATTAACGCCATGAAAATAGGAATTAACGGTGCGGTGATAAGAAAGATAAGGCCCACAATCCAGTCATTGAAGAAAGCAATGATTAAGAAAATAAGCATGCTGTAAGAAACAACTTTTTGCTGAGGGGCGAAATTGCTGTGGTATTTGCCCACTGCATTGGTGTGTTCCAATAGAGCGGTACTGAGTGCGCCTGTGCTTTGTGCTGTGCCGCTGCCACGCAGCAGAGCACGGCTAAGATCTTTACGGGTGCCAAGTGTCACGGTCATTTCTGCCTGTGCAGTTAGGCTAGCCCGCCATGCCGTATTTGCGCTGCGCAAGAGAAGCGTGCCTATGAGTGCTAAGGGAGCCGTCCATGACACTTCTTTCAAAACCAGTAGCTCGTTGGCTAGCCAAGCTATAAAAAAAGCTTGCAGTACAGCGAGTAGGGCATCTACTGTGCCTGAGAGTTTTAAGAATTTAATGCTGGGTTGGCCATATTGCTGCTGTTTTGCAAGCCACTCGCTGCTGTTTTTTGGTGAAGTTTGATTTTGGTCAATGGTCATATGGTTTTCAGCCCTATTATGTAAAGGTTCTCTAATAAGCGCTGCGCTGCGCTTAGGGGAAGAGCGGCAAGGTGGCAGCAAGGCGCCATCTTAGCGATGTTTCTAGCAAGCTGCATCCTAGTGTAAGGCGCTAGATATTTTATTTGTGAATTTCACAAGTTAAAGGAGCATAAATGATTGATGCTACGTTAGTGGAGTTGTCGCGGCTCCAGTTTGCGCTGACCGCGATGTATCACTTTTTATTCGTACCGTTAACCTTAGGCTTATCAGTCATTGTCGCTATTATGGAGAGCGTCTATGTGATGACTGGACGCACCATATGGCGCGACATGACTAAGTTTTGGGGTGCATTATTCGGTATTAACTTCGCCATGGGTGTTGCCACAGGGGTGGTGATGGAATTCCAGTTTGGTACAAACTGGGCATTCTATAGCCATTACGTGGGAGATATCTTTGGTGCGCCGTTGGCCATCGAAGGCCTAATGGCATTCTTCTTAGAAGCTACCTTTATTGGGTTGTTCTTCTTTGGCTGGGATAAATTAAGCCGTTTGCAACACTTAACGGTTACTTGGTTAGTGGCACTTGGTTCTAATTTATCAGCACTATGGATTCTTATTGCCAACGGTTGGATGCAGAACCCTGTTGGTGCGGAATTCAACCCAGAGACACTGCGCATGGAAGTAACAAACTTTGTTGACGTGCTGTTTAACCCAGTGGCGCAAGCTAAGTTTGTGCACACGGTTGCAGCCGGTTATGTGACGGGTGCGGTGTTTGTACTCTCCATTAGTGCTTGGTATCTGTTACGCGGAAGGCACTTGGAAATTGCTAAACGCTCTCTAACAGTGGCCGCATCCTTCGGTTTAGCGGCAGCTTTATCTGTAGTGGTGTTGGGTGACGAATCCGGTTATGCCTTAACAGATAACCAAAAGATGAAATTGGCGATGATTGAAGGTGCGTGGGAAACACACGAGGCACCTGCGCCATTTACGATGGTGGGTATCCCAGATAGAGAAGCACAGACAACACATTATAGCGTGAACATTCCGTGGGTAATGGGGCTTATCGCTACGCGTAGCCTTGATAAAGAAGTGCCAGGTATGCTCGAGCTTATGGTGGTGGCTGAAGATAATATTGAGAGCGGGTTAAAAGCTTATAATGCGCTAGAAGTATTGAAAGAAGAGCCCAACAATAAAGAGGCTCGCGAAGCCTTTATACAGCACCAAGAGCACATGGGTTATGCTTTATTATTGAAGAATTATGTGAAGGATCCGCGTGACGCAACGGCTGAACATAAAGCTTCAGTGATGAAGGATACACTACCAAACGTGGCTGCGCTGTTCTGGTCTTTCCGCTTTATGGTGGCCATTGGTTTCTTCTTCATCTTATTGTTTGCTGTGGCATTTTATCTCGCTTCAACACGCAATCTCGAGAAACACAAATGGTTCTTACGCGCCGCGTTATTGTCGCTGCCGTTGCCTTGGATTGGCGTCGAGCTAGGTTGGTTCGTTGCTGAATACGGGCGCCAACCTTGGGTAATTGAAGGTGTGTTGCCTACCTTCCTTGGGGTGAGCCATCTAAAAGTATCCGATTTAGTGATCAGTATTGCTGGCTTCTTCGCCATCTATACGGTGCTCGCTATCATCGAAATTCGTTTGATGCTGAAGTTTATTCGTCGTGGCCCTGCTTCTGAGCAGGAAGATAGCCGTGATGAGCAATCTTTAGCTTTCCAATCAGACAACGCGTAAGGAGTTAACAATGTTATTTGATTATGAAACGCTACGTTTGATCTGGTGGGTACTACTGGGCGTATTACTAATCGGTTTCTCTTTAACCGACGGGTTTGATATGGGGGTGGCAGCATTGTTGCCCGCAGTAGCGCGCACAGATAAAGAACGCCGTGTTGTCATTAACACCGTAGGGCCTGTTTGGGAAGGAAACCAAGTATGGTTTATTCTCGGTGGTGGTGCCATTTTTGCGGCGTGGCCAGCATTATATGCGGTGAGCTTCTCTGGCTTTTATATGGCAATGATGCTGTTGCTCGTAGCCTTTATTGTGCGGCCTGTAGCTTTTAAATTCCGTTCTAAGCGCCCAGAAGCTGCTTGGCGTGCACGTTGGGATGCCATGTTGTGCTTTAGTGGTATTGTGCCGCCATTAGTGTTTGGAGTGGCAGTGGGTAACGTGCTACAAGGCGTTCCTTTCCACTTTGAATCTGATTTAAGGCCTATTTACACGGGTTCTTTCTTTGCTTTATTCAACCCTTTTGCACTGCTAGCAGGGCTTGTTTCTGTGGCCATGTTATTGCTGCATGGGGCTGCTTATTTGCAACTGAAAGCGGAAGGTATTACAGCCAAACGCGCGCAAAAATACGGAGCTGCTATGGGTGTTTTAGCCTTGGTGCTTTTCGCTATAGGCGGTGTTTGGATCAGTAAAATGACGGGTTTCCAAATCATTACAGAGATGGATCCTAATGGTCCGAGCAATCCATTGCGTAAAGAGGTTGTAGAAGTAACGGGCTTCTGGATGGAGAACTTTAAGCAATATCCATTGCTGTGGATTGCGCCAATAGCAGGTTTGGCAGGCGTTTTGCTGTCAACATTATCCTTGTTGGCAGGCCGCGGTGCCTTAAGCTTCATTGGCTCTACGGTGGGGGTAACGAGTATTATTGCCACCGTGGGCTTGGCCATGTTCCCCATGATTTTGCCAAGCAGTAGCCATCCTTCACACAGCCTTACCGTGTGGGATGCCTCTTCGAGCCACACCACGCTGGGCATCATGTTGGTCTCAACGATTATCTTTTTACCGCTTGTGTTGATGTACACCGCTTGGGTATACAAAGTGCTTTGGGGTAAGGTGTCTGAAGACGACCTAAACGAGGAGATGTACTAATGTGGTATTTTAGTTGGGTATTAGGTTTAGGCTTAGCCTGCACCTTCGGCATTTTGAATGCCATGTGGTATGAGCTGCATGAAGATGACGAGAAGGCTAAGAAGTAATACGTGAAGAAAGGGGCTGCAATAGAATGCGGCCCCTTTTTTATTTGCTCGTAATATATTTCACCAAAGCTTGGCACTGGCTGCGGCTTATGCGTTTAATGTTATTCGCTTCATGGCTTTGAATGTTTACCCGTAGGGTTTTTCCTGTTGAGCGCAGAGGGTGGATTTCAGCCGTGGTGTACTGGCTAGCAGCTTGCTCATTAGCCAGCTGGCGGTAATTCTTAATACTTGTACCTTGTTGGTCGTGCCTAATGGTTAACATAGGTGCTTGTTGCTGGAAAGTGGGTGAGTGCAGCAAGGTGCCAGTGGCGTCGATAACAATTAGTTGATCAAAACCAGCTGCCGTAGCCCGCGAAATGAGGTGCTCGTTATGTTGTTTTAGTTCGGGAAATTGCATAACCGCTGCCTTGGCAATTAAGCCTTTCTTACGCCAAGCTGCCACGCATTGTTCTTCCCATACATTACGATGATGGTTTTCGGGCGTTTCTACAAAAATAAGCCAAGCACCATCTTCCTTTGGGGTGAGGCCTGGGGTTACAACCGATACAGAGGAAGTGCTAGCGCAGCCACCCAAGGTGGCTGCTAGTACTGTTATGGCAAGCTTTTTCTTAATATTTGGCATGTTATTTCCTAGTGCTAGTTCAATTCGAACTGTGACACTGCATTTAATAAGCGTTGCTTATGTTCACTGATTAAACCGTGGGCCAACACCGCTTCATGCTCAGCAAATAAAGCCGTAAATCGTTCTAAAGGAGTGCTGCTGCCTGTTGTCATCATGTTGGGTAATTGCTCAAGTTGCCACTGCATCCGCTTATCTTTATCAGCCGCAGGGCTTTCAACAGAGGCTAGCACCTCGGCGGCAATCACAAAGGTATGGGCTGTTTCTGTTTTTTCATCAATGGTGGTAACAGCATTAACCTGTTGTTCTAACTTCTCTAGCTGTTTCAACAGAGGTAAACGCTGTAAGTGTCGCTCGGCTTGTTGGATAGTTTCTTGTCTTTCTTGCGCGAGCGATCTTTCTCGCGGTGGGCAAGGAAGCGAGCGTAGGGCTGCAATAGCTTCTTTTAAGGCTTGTGCAGACATGGTGGCTGAGCGCTCACGGAATGTAGCCAGTGCTTCAATGAGCTGTTGTTTGTTTTCGGCATGTTGTGCACGGGCTGCTTGGCGCTGCTGTTGGTTTCGTTGGAAAACATCATCTGCAGCGTGACGAAAGGCTTTGTTCAAGCGGCGATAATCCCGCGGATGAACCCATGGCAGCTGGCGCCATTCTGTTTGTAGCTGTTTAAGTGTATTAAGCTGCTCAGGGTAGAGCGGCTTTTCTAGCTCCGCTTCTAGCTTTTCAATCAGCGTCTCATGCATTGGCACGTGTTGTGTGCTGATGTTAGTTAGCTCCTCATCCAAGCTGCGCAATACTTGGCTAAAACGAGCGTCGGTGGCTTTACTGTCCGTAAAGCGCACTGGTTCAAATTGACGGTAAGCCTTAGGCGCTTGGCGTCGAATTTCAAAGAGGGCGGGCCAGTCTGTATTTTCTTCAGTGGCTATTTTCTCTAGCAAAGCTTCTAATTGCTCACAAAGTGCTTGGCGTTCTTCGAGGTTACGCTGGCGCTGTTCGTCGAGTTTTGCAAAGTGTGCCTTACAGGGTTCATAAGCTTCGTCCGATGCGGCTTTAAACCTATCCCACAGTGCTTGGTCGGCTTCTTGGTGTGAGGACATTAACGCACGCCATTCCTGATGAAGTGCTTGAATAGCGTTAGCTTTTTCTTCTGGATCCATTTCCTCGTTTGCCAGAGCTTCCATTTGTTCGCACAGCTCTATTTTTTTAGGCTCTGCAGCAAAATTATGCCAATCTCTGAGTTCATTGAGCTGCTCTTTTAAGGGAGCGTAACGTGCAGCACGAGCCTCGTCTGGCTGCTCTTCTAATTCATTTTGAAGACGCAACCATAACCGGTTTCCTTGGCGTAAATTACGTTGATTGAGGGCTCGACGAAGACGATAAAAAAGAGGGTCGTGCGCGGTTTTAGCGGGTTGTGCCACTGGCTCAGCTGAGGCTTCCACCACGTCAGCCTTTTCATCAGGTAAAAGGTTATGCAAAAACTCTGGCTGTGCAATATGTTGTGGCCACTCGCTTAGTAACGCCTGAATATTATCATGTTGTGCTTCTGCGCTAGATTGAGCGACGGCTTCTTGTAGATCTTGGTAACGAGTAATGAAAGACGCTATTTCTTTACGCGCTTCTTGTTGTTGGGTAAGGGCTTGCTGTAGCTCTGTGGGAGGGGTGTTTTTTGCAGCGAGGTCTGCCCAATAACGTTCTTGGATGTCTAACGCTGAATTAATGTGGCCAATTTCAAGTTCCCAACCTGGCTTACTAAAACGCGCAAGTGTGCTTTGATACTCTGTAATAGCGCCGTGCTGTGCTTGGAGCGTTGCAGCTTTATGTTCTTCACGCGCAAGGGCTTCTTCCGCTTCGCGTTGCCGTTGTTCACAGCTGTTAAACAAGGCTTCAAATCGAGCGTTTTCTTCTGTTGTTACTCCTTCGGTGTTTTCTTGCCACTGTTGCTGCCATTGCTTCAAACGTGCCTCATAAAGGTTATCAATGCTGCGGCGCTGATGGAGGTCAAGCTCAACTAATATAGCCTCACGAACCTGTTGTTTATCGTTGAGGAGTTCTTGCTGCGTTTGGTGTTCACGCCATTTTTCACGAGCCCACTGGTTAACACGCTTATCTTGGCTTTGCCGTTGAATGAGGCGCCAAGATTCAGGAGAAGACAGTAATTTGGCAGCTTCATAACGAGTGTTAGCATCGCGGCTTTTAGTCGCCACATGTAGCAGGCCATCATTTGAATGAAGAAAACTGAGCCGTTTAAATGCGAGCTCTTTTATTTCTTTGTTGTCTTGCTGAACAACGATTTCGGCTAAAAGGAGCGGGTTTTTTTCTGTTTTTACAGCAGCTTCTATTTCATCAGTGCGGAGCTCTGATCCAGTCAGAAGCTCTTGTAATCGGCCCTGCACAACGCTGCTCATCTGGGGCTGCTCAGCATTGAGTGTTTGTAGCAATGCCAAGTCAAGGCAGCGTTTGATCGCCGCTTCTTTTACGGCTGTATCTGGGTCGTTACAGAGGGTCGCAATAATTTCTGCGTGTTTTGCGTTTTTGGGTGATAACTGCTCGAGCGCTTGTAAACGTTGTTCTGGTTGTTGGCGTTGCCACTTAGGCTTAAATAATTGGCGAAACATAAACAGCTCCACAAAAGCAAAGGGTAAACGCCTCCTGTGTTAGGAGGCTGTCACTCGTTAAAGTGAAATTATGTATTGAGTTATTGTTGCTGCTGCAACCGGCTTTCAATGAGCGCGTCTTTTTCTTCCCAGATGGAAGTAATCCATTGCTGAAATTGTAGTCGAAAGGCCTCATCTTCTTGATAGTCGCCCATGGCTGCCCATGCAGGAATTTGTCGTTGAGTAATGATAACTTGAACATCTTTTAGCGCGCCGCCTAAGTAGGAAATAAGGTTAAGCGGTTTGTTTTGCGGGTAGATGATGGTGATGTCGAGGAGCAAAGTGAGCTTGCCACCCATGGCATTTAAAGCAAAGGCGGTGCCACCAGATTTTGGTTTAAGCAAATGTTTATAGGGCGATTCCTGGCGAGCATGCTTCTCAGGAGTGAAGCGTGTGCCCTCAAAAAAATTCATGATGGAGGTTGGGAAATAAGCAAATTTTTCACAAGCCTTTCTAGTGGTTTCTAAATCTGTACCACGCAGGCTTGGGTTACGTTCAATCTCTTCTCGCGTGTGTCGTTGCATAAAAGGGAAGTCTAGGGCCCACCATGCATGGCCAAGTAAAGGCACTTTTAGTAATTCTTGCTTAAGAAAAAATTTAAGCATAGGGATGCGGCGGTTAAGATTGTGCTGTAGAACTAGAATGTCGGCCCAGGTTTGGTGGTTGCTTGTAACAAAATACCATTGGTTTTTGTCGAGTTGCCTCTGTCCTTCCACATGAAATTTAGGGCGGCTAATGGTGGCAATAGCCAAATGGTTAATGCCCATCCAAGCTTCTGCAATTTTTACTAAACCTTTAGAAAGAGATACTTGCGCGCTTCCTGACTTGAAAATCATTTTAGCTAGTGTGAGCGCGTACAGAGGCCAAATTAAAATTAAAGTGTTAATAGACATTAGCAATAGTACGAGTGCTGCTCTTAAATAGTGAAAAACGTTCATAATTTTGAATTTTTGTAGTTAATGTGGCGGCATGCTAGCCCAAAAATATAGTAAAGTCTTTGGCGCAGCACAGATAGCTTAGCTTGCTTTGGCATTGCTCAGACGTGGGATAGGCTAACCGTATAATACAATAAATGCTACTGAGGAGTTTGCATGTCTGGTCCTTTATCCAGCTTGAAAATACTTGATTTTACCACCCTGTTACCAGGCCCATTTGGCACGCTAGTATTAGCGGATCTTGGTGCAGAAATACTTCGTGTAGAGTCTCCGACTCGGCCAGATATGGTGCGTATGATGCCGCCTTTTGTGGGTGGGCAATCTGCAGTGCACGGCTATCTTAATCGATCTAAGCGCTCATTAGGGTTAGATCTCAAACAGCCAGGCGCCAAGGAACTAATTTATGAGTTAGTGAAAGACTACGATATTGTTATTGAGCAATTTCGCCCAGGGGTGATGGATCGTTTGGGGGTAGGTTTTGAAGATTTGAAAGCGCATAACCCAAAGCTCATTTATTGTTCCATAACAGGATATGGGCAAGATGGGCCTTATAAGGACAGGGCAGGGCACGACCTTAACTATTTAGCTATTGCGGGAGTAGGTTCTTATAACGGACGCAAAGAAACCGGGCCAGCACCAATGGGTGTGCAAGTGGCGGACATTGCGGGGGGCTCTTTTCACGCTGTGATGGCCATTTTAGCTGCTGTTATTCATCGGCAAGAAACAGGTGAGGGGCAAGCCATTGATATATCAATGACGGACGCCGCTTTTAGTTTGCATGGTTTAGCCGCAGCAGAAGCATTGGTTGCCAATAAATCTCCCGAGTTAGAAAATACCTTACTTAATGGTGGTAGTTTTTATGATTATTACGCTACCAAGGATGGCCGCTGGCTTTCTGTGGCTGGGCTTGAGCCACAATTTTTACAGCGTTTTTGCGAAGCAATAGGGAAACCAGAACTTGCTAGTTATGGCACGACTTTGGCAGCAGATAAGGTAGCTGAAATGAAGGCGCTTATACGCTCTGCTATCGCAGAAGAAACACTCGAACACTGGACAGCATTGTTTGCTGATGTAGACGCTTGTGTAGAGCCAGTGCTAACGGTGGCCGAAGCAGCCGAACATCCTCAGCTTAAAGCAAGGGAAATGGTCATAGAAGTGGCCGATAATAACGGGGAAAAACAACGCCAAGCGGCATCACCCTTTAAGTTTTCTGCTACACCACCCACTTATAAGTACGTGGGTGTGCCAGTAGGGGCACACACTGTGGAAATACTTGAAGAGTTGGGGTTGTCGAAGGAGGCGCAAGACAAATTGAAACAAACAGGGGCTGTGAGCAGCTAAAGGTAGTGTATGGGCCTAAGTATTAGGGAAGTACCACGGCTTAGCATATGGTTTTTATTGCTTATTTTTTCGCTAGAGGCTCGTACAGAGGATGGTACGAGCCCTGTTGTGGAAGAGAAAGATATACCTCTTAAAGAAATTAAAAAAATCTTTAGAGAAGAAACGTCAGCGCATCCAGATGGTTATCTGTTCGATCCTGAAAGTTGGATTCATGATGAAGAAGCCAACGAGATCGTAGTGCAAAAGGAAGGGGTGGAAAAGCGTCGCTACGAGATCCCTGAAGGGTGCGCTGTTTATTCATTCGAAGCGGGTGATTTAAAGATGGTGGATATGCTTCACCATCGCTTTTCAAGGGGGTTGTGTGCGCCTAGCCAGTGGTTAGATACGGTATTTGGGGATCCTTTTGAAAAGCAACATGAAGAAGCCGGTACAACGATTAGAATTGTGGGTAGCCAGCTTTTTCAAGATAACAACGAACAAAATAATGACGTTCGCTTTAAGGCTCGTGTAAACCTTCCTTATTTAGAAGACCGCTTAAGTTTAGTGGTGGGCAGTGAAAGAGATTTTGAGGACACTCATGCTGGCCTCCAAGGGAGCCCAGAAACCACAGGGACTGATGCAGAGACGAGCTCTCTCAATGCCGCACTGCAGTGGGCTAGGCAACGAAGTAATGGTTGGCAGTTTAGGGTAAGGCTTGGTTTGCACAGTGGCTTTAAAGGTCGGGCGAAATTCAGGTTTCGCAAAGAAAATGAAATAAACGACAAATGGTTATGGCGTTTCACTGAAGAAATTGAGTGGCGTGATCAAAAAGGATGGGGCACAGAAACATATATAGATTTTGATCGGCCTATAGGGCCGGTTCGTTTGTTTAGAGCCACCAGTAGAGTCGCTCAAAGTAAGGAGTTGCATAAGCAAGGGCGTGCAGAAAACTGGGAGCAAAGCTTTTCTGTAGCGGCACAACTAAATAAGCGCGTGGCAATGCTTTACTCAGTGAGCGCTGAGGGCTATACCAAACCACAGCATAGGGTGGAGGCTTATCGAGCAAGAGTAATATATCGAAGAAATACTTGGCGCCCTTGGTTTTATTATGAGGTTGAGCCTTATTTGCTATGGGCCCGAGAACATAACTACAACACCACTTGGGGCATAGTGTTTCGTGTGGAAACCTTGTTTGGACAATATTAGGCACTACGCATTTAGCGCAGTGCCTAAGGAATTAAACCCAGTTACTGGTTCTTCTACCTGAGCGGGCTTTGAAAAACCAACCCACAAGCATTCCAATGAACACGGTACCCAAGGCAAGAATCCAGCCTTGGAACGTTTTATCGTTTTTCAGCAGGGAATTCTCAGCTTGCACTTCTTGTAATTGGGTACGCAATAAACTGAGGTCTGTGTTGAGTTTTTGATTCTCATTAGCGAGGCGGATAGGTTCTGCAGAGATGGTTTGGAGTTGGTCTAACTCGCCACTTTTGTCTGTAAGGAGCGTTTCAAGTTCGCTTAGCTGTTGTTGTAACTGCTCGCGCTCATTAGTTAACTCTGTAATTTTACTTTCTAATGTACTGAGTTTTTCTGTGGCAGCTTTTTCTTTTTGTTGTGCTTGTTTTAATTGGAGGGCAGCAGTGGGAGTGCGGCTCATATATTGAGCTTCAACCCAACCCGTTACGCCGGCTGCACGAATTTGCACCCAATCAGCGTTAGCAGGCCATTGTAAAACTTCGACTTTGGTGCCGCTCTTAATGCCACGATGAACCACACGATAATTGCTACCGGCTTGGGCACGCATGGGCACATAAAAACTGTCGTTGATCCAACCTGAAGCTGCTTGTGCATGGGAAGGGGAGAAAAAGCTAATGAGAAAGATGGCTAAAAGTAATTGTCGCATGGCGTTTCCTTTTTTACACATAAAGCTATCAGGACAGAGCGAGGATGTAAGGCTTAACAGTAACATCGCTGTAGACGCCTGCCTCTATGTAGGGGTCTTCTGCAGCCCACTTTTTTGCTTCCTCTAAGCTCGGAAATTCGGCAATAACGAGGGAGCCCGTAAACCCAGCTTCCCCGGGCTCTGCTGTGTCTAAAGCGGGGTGGGGGCCAGCAACAAAAAGCCGCCCTTGTTGCTGTAATGCTTGCAAGCGTTGCAAATGAGCTGGCCGTGCAGCCATGCGCTCTGCTAGTGTGTTTGGGGCATCAGTGGCGATGATGGCGTAATACATGCAGGTTCCTTAGTGCGGTTATTTGTTATTCGAGCTCTCATTAAGTTTCTCGATGAGCTCGGCTCTTGCCTCGGTGGGTAGGCGGCGGTAAGCAACAGTTATCAACACAGGGTAGAACACCAGATTAAGCGCGGTGAAACCAAAAAACTTTACGTTAACCCAAGTTGCTTCTGAAAAGCTGTAAGCAACAACAATGTTGAGCACAGCAAGGAAAATAAAATAGCCGCTAAACAGTAAACTGAAAAGACGCCAGTCTCTACGCGTGTAAGGCGGTACATAGCCTAAACTTTTTAAGCTTATAGCTTCAATCATTCTTTGTAAAAATGATCGCCTAAAAAATTCACCGACCAATAATGCGCCTGCTAACACCCCATAAATGATAGTGGGCCGCCACATAATGAATTTTTCATTTTGCAGTGCCAGCGTAAGGCCACCAAAAACAAGTGTAATAGCAAAAACAACAAGATGGAGGTTGTCGACTTTGCGCCATAGTAAAAAACTGGTGGTAATTTGAAACAGGCTAGCGAGCAAAATGCCCCAGGTGGCTAAATAGATATCTTTGCCACTGCCAAAGTAGAGAATAATGAACACCACCGCCGGTAGGTAGTCTAGTAATCGCTTAATCATTCCATAACTCATTCATTTAAAAGCCCGTACTAAATACCATTCCTTGCCAGTGTGCAAGCTAGAACCTGCTTTCGTTGCGGGCAAAGGTTGGCGTGACTAAGCCGTAAAGAGTACTCTATGGGCAATAACAAGGAATCTTTATGAGCAAATTTCTATATGATTATCACAGTCATACCACGGCTTCAGATGGTGCATTAACACCCACAGAATTAATCAATATGGCAGCAGAAGCCGGTGTTGATAGTTTTGCGATAACAGATCACGACACAGTAGCTGGATTAGCTGAAGGGCAAGCAGCAGCTGCAAAAGCAGATATTGAATTTATTACAGGTGTGGAGTTATCGGTAAATTGGGCAAACAGTGAATATCATCTGGTTGGCCTTGGTATGGATGTTGAACATGAGCGTTTTGCACATTTGATTGAAGAACAACAAGCCGCCCGTAAAAAGCGCGCCCAAATAATGGGGCAGCGCCTTGATAAAGCCTGTGGTACTAATAATGCCTATGAGCAAGCATGTGAGTTAGCTGGGACTGGGGCACCAGGGCGTCCTTTTTTTGCACAGTGGCTAGTGTCTATTCAAGCAGTGCGCGACCATGAGCACGCCTTCAATCGTTTTTTGAGGCAGGGCCGTTCCGCATTTGTTAAAACACCTTGGGTGAGCTTGGCAGATGCCACCACGATTATTAAAGAAGCGGGTGGAGTGGCCGTGTTGGCGCACCCTCTGCAGTATCGATTAACAAAAATGAAACTGCGCCGTCTTTTGGCTGAGTTTTGCACTATGGGTGGCAAAGGGCTTGAGGTGGCTTTGCCGCGCTTATCTGTACAACAAGAACAGCTCATGTACGATTGCCTGAAAGAGTTTCCTTTGTATGCCTCAGGTGGTACGGATTTTCACCATCCAAAGCAAACATGGCTAACGCTAGGGCAGTTACCAGCCTTACGTGAAGGCACCCCTTTTATAAGATCGCTGTTATGTTCTTGAGTTAAACAAGGAGTCTATTTTGACTAAAGTGTTACATATTCATCCCGTAACACCACAAGAACGCTTAATTCGTGAAGCGGTGGATGTTATACGTGCTGGCGGTTTAGTGGTTTATCCCACTGACACCACCTACGCTATTGGTTGTGGTGTGGGTGAAAAAGCGGCATTAGATCGATTAATTCGCCTGAGACAGTTAGATAAAAAGCACGAATTTACGCTTCTTTGTGAGGATTTATCGGTACTTTCCACCTACGCTAAAGTGGCGAATACTGATTATCGGTTACTGAAAGCTAAAACACCGGGTGCTTACACTTGGATTCTGCGCGGCACATCTGAGGTGCCACGGCGTTTAATGCACCCCAAAAAACGCACTATCGGTATACGTGTGCCCGACAATGAAATCTGCCAACGCTTATTAGCAGAGCATGGCGAACCTATCATGACATCCACGCTTTTGCTGCCAAATGATGAATACCCCTTGTCGGATCCCGTAGACATCAAAACGTTTCTTGATGGGCAAGTGGATTTAATCATTGATGGCGGCTTTGGTGGCTTAGATGAAACCACCGTTATTTCTTTAGCTGAAGGCGAAGGGCCTATAGTTGTTCGTGAAGGCGCAGGGCCACTCGATGATATCTATTAAACACAAGAGGCACTAAGGGTGTAATTTACACCTTATTCGCTATACTTAACCTTTCTTTTTTTAACAATCACTGGAGTCTGCTTTGAGCTCTACCGCATCATCTCAACGCGTTGTATCTGGAATGCGTCCAACGGGACGTTTGCACCTTGGCCACTACCATGGCGTATTACAGAACTGGGTGCGTTTGCAACATGAATATGAGTGTCAGTTTTTTGTAGCCGATTGGCATGCACTGACCACAGAATATGAAAACCCAGAAAGCATTGAAAATAATGTTTGGGACATGGTGGTAGATTGGTTGGCAGCAGGAATAAACCCTTCAGCGGCTACTATTTTTGTGCAGTCACAAGTGCCTGAGCACGCTGAGTTACATCTACTGCTTTCTATGATGACGCCACTTGGTTGGTTAGAACGTGTGCCTACCTACAAAGACCAACAGGCAAACTTGAAAGAGAAAGATTTGGCCACTTATGGTTTTTTAGGTTACCCACTCTTGCAGGCCGCTGATATCTTAATTTATCGCGCTGGATTAGTGCCAGTGGGCGCCGATCAAGTAGCTCATGTGGAAATTACACGTGAAGTAGCACGCCGTTTCAACCATTTATACGGCCGTGAGCCAGGTTTTGAAGAAGCTGTAGAAGCTGCCATCAAAAAAATGGGCAAAAAGGCGAGCCGTGTTTATCGCGATTTGCGCCGTAAGTACCAAGAGCACGGTGAGCAAGAGGCTTTAGATACAGCTAAAGCTTTGGTGATGGATCAACAAAACATTACCCTCGGAGACCGCGAACGATTATTAGGTGATTTAGAAGGGGGTGGAAAAGTTATTCTACCCGAGCCACAAGCTCTATTAACCCCTGCATCACGTATGCCTGGGCTTGATGGCCGCAAAATGTCTAAATCATATAAAAACTATATTAGTATTCGCGAAGAGCCGGCTGAGGTGGAGAAGAAAATCCGTAGCATGCCCACTGATCCAGCCCGTGTGCGCCGTACTGATCCAGGCACTCCTGAAAAGTGCCCAGTGTGGGAGTTGCACAAGATCTACTCTAGTGACGACACCAAAGAGTGGGTACATGAGGGATGTTCTGCAGGTAGCATTGGTTGCTTAGATTGCAAGATGCCATTGATTGAATCTGTGCAGGAAGAACTGGCGCCGATCCGTGAGCGTGCTAATGAATTAGAGCGCAACCCAGATATGGTGCGCAGCATCGTGGCAGAAGGTAACGAAGTGGCGCGTGAACGAGCTCGTGCGACATTGAAAGAAGTGCGCTCAGCAATGGGGCTCTCCTATCGTTAATTTATCATCATAGTGTTGAAATAATGACCAATGCAGCAGTGGAAGAGGGCAATGAAAACCTTGAGCCGTACCAATTCGGTTTGCTGTACGGTGAAGTTATTTCAGAGCTTCCAGATGATCTATATATCCCACCTGATGCGCTAGAAGTGATTCTAGAGGCCTTTGAAGGGCCTCTAGATTTGCTTTTATATCTTATTCGCCGGCAAAATCTTGATATTCTATCTATCTCCATTGCTGATATTACCGAGCAATACATGGAGTACGTCGAATTAATGAAGTCGGCCAATTTTGAGTTGGCAGCTGAATATTTGGTAATGGCGGCGTGGCTTGGTGAAATTAAATCTCGCACCTTGTTGCCGCGCCCAGCTGCAGAGGATGAAGATGAGGATGTTGACCCTCGCGCAGAATTACTTCGTCGATTACAAGAATATGAAAGATTTAAAAAAGCAGCGGAAGATATAGATGCTTTACCGCGCAATGAACGAGACACTCATATTGCGCGTGCACATATGGTGAAGACAGCTGCCCCAGCTTTGTTAGCTGAAACCACGTTGGAAGAACTGTTGGATGCATTTCGGGGGCTTCTGCACCGTGCAGACATGTTTGAAAGCCACCACATTACTCGTGAACCTTTATCAACACGGGAAAGAATGAGCCGTGTGCTTGAGCAAATAAAAGGGCAAGGTTTCGTTTCTTTTCATAGCCTCTTCTCTATTGAAGAAGGGCGCTCTGGCGTGGTGGTTACTTTCTTGGCCATTATGGAATTGGTGAAAACACAACTGATTGAAATAGTGCAAAGTGAGTTTGCCGGCCCCTTACATATACGGAGTAAAGTTCTCCAAGACGAGTTGCATGAGGCTTGATTAAGTGAGTGAAACAGTTCACGGCCAGTTAGTAAATATACTTGAAGCAGCCTTATTTGCTGCTGATAAAGCGTTGACCATCGAGCAGATGCAAAATTTGTTCGATGAGGAGATTCGCCCTGGCAAGGCTGAAATAAAACAAGCTTTGCAGCATTTGCAAAACCTCTATCAAGATCGAGGGGTTAATTTGCATGAATTGGCTACAGGTTATCGGTTTCAAACTCAAGCTTCTTTGTCGCCCTGGGTGCAGCGTTTATGGGAAGAAAAACCGCCTCGTTTAAGCCGCGCTGTATTAGAAACCTTAGCATTGATGGCTTACCGACAGCCCATAACGCGAGGTGAAATCGAAGAAGTGCGTGGTGTGGCGGTAAGTAGCCAAATTGTACGCACCCTTATGGAGCGAGAATGGATTCGCGTAGTGGGCCACAAAGAAGTACCAGGAAGGCCTGCTTTATACGCTACCACTAACGAATTTCTAGCCTATTTTAATTTGCGTAGCTTAGATGAGCTGCCCACATTGGCTGAACTACAGTCTATGCTGTTAGAGGAAGCTGATGTTAAGGCAACGAATGAGAAACAAGTGGCTGAGAATGAAGAGTTTCAAGAGCAGTCGCAAGCATTTCCAGATATCATAGAAGACGATATTGAAACATTAGCCGACATAGACATGGCGGACGTTGATTCTGTTCTAGATAATTTTGAGCAACGTATGAAAGAAGCCAACGCTAAGGCTGATGATGAAGAAAACACAAACACTTCACTGCCGGAGTCAGTGTAACTATGAGTGAAAAATTACAGAAAGTCCTTGCTAGAACGGGAATGGGCTCACGCCGAGAATTAGAAACCTGGATTAGTGCAGGCAGGGTCTCTGTGAATGGCTCGATTGCAAAATTAGGCGACCGAGTAACCAGCAAAGATGTTGTGAGAGTGGATGGAAAAATAGTGGACACACCCAAAGAAGAAGAAATTGCTCGCCGTATCATTATGTATCACAAGCCAGCAGGCGAGGTGTGTTCACGTAATGACCCACAAGGGCGGCCCACCGTGTTTGAAAACCTCCCGCGTTTGCGCAACTTGCGTTGGGTACTAGTGGGCCGCTTAGATATCAACACTTCTGGGTTGCTGTTGTTTACTACAGACGGTGAATTGGCACATCGCTTGATGCATCCCTCTAATGAGTTTGTGCGCGAATATGCAGTAAGGGTGCGCGGGCGCTTAACACCAGAGCAGCAGCAAGCGTTGTTAACAGGGGTGGAGCTAGAAGATGGCATCTCTAAGTTTGCTACGTTAGAAGAAGCAGGCGGCGGCGAAGAATCTTTAAACCAATGGTACAAAGTTACTTTGTTAGGTGGTAAATACCGAGAAGTGCGGCGTTTATTTGGTTCACAAGGGTTAGAGGTATCACGCCTTATTCGTATTCGCTTTGGTGATTTGAAGTTGCCACCACAACTGCGTTTAGGACGTTGGGCTGAATTGGATGCTAGCGAAGTAGAAGAAATTGCCAATAGCGTTCAATTGAAATCAAAGCAGTACACAGGCCTATATGGGCGTGCAAGGTTACGGGCACAAAGGCCAGGAGGTAGGCAGCAACGTCCACCTAGAACGGCGCGCAGGCCTCAAGTTCGCGTGCGCAGGAAAAAACGTTAAGGCGTCAACATACACCGGTATCTTTTAACCGAAGTGTTGGTATTGAATTTAATGTAACTGCTACGGTGATAATGGATGATTGATGTAAGCTTGTTAACAAATCACACTTTTTGGTTAGTACTTGGCATGCTTCTAATGATCTCAGAAGTGTTAACGCCCGGTGTTTTTGTTGTTGTTTTTTTTGGATTTGGTGCCTTGGTAGTAGGCGCACTAACGTGGTTGGGCCTTGTTGATAGCTGGGCATGGCAATTAGTTTGGTTTGCCACAGCTAGCCTTGTATCGTTGGTTATTGCACGCCGCCGCTTTCAAGCATTACTAAAAGGCGATGTATCAGGTGCTAGCTATAGTGGCGATAGCGACATGATTGGTAAACGCGTGAAAGTGCTTACTGATTTTAAGAATGGTAATGGTGTAGTATTTTTTCGAGGGGCTCGATGGGAAGCAGTAGCTGATGAGCCCTTAAAAGCTAATAGCGAAGCATGGATAGTAGGGCATTCAAGTATTACTTTGACAGTCTCTAGTAAGCCATTGTAAACATAGATAATTATAAGGATAGAATATGGGCCCAGGATTAGTGTTAGCATTTTTGTTGGTCGTATTTGTTGTGGTGGCGGTGGCCAAAACCGCGCGCATTGTACCGCAGCGTTCGGCTTATGTTGTTGAGCGACTGGGTAAGTACGCTAAAACAATTGAAGCTGGATTTCACATTTTAGTGCCGTTTGTAGATAAAGTAGCGTATCGCCATACGCTCAAAGAAGAAGTAATCGACGTGCCGCAGCAAATGTGTGTTACCAGAGATAACATTCAGGTAGTGGTGGATGGTATTTTGTATTTGCAAGTATTAGATCCTCACGCTGCTAGCTATGGTGTGCACGATTACCGTAGGGCGACAGAAAACCTTGCACAAACCACATTGCGTTCTGTTATTGGTAAAATCGAGCTTGATAAAACCTTTGAAGAACGTGCAGCCATTAACCAACAAGTAGTAGAAGCCTTAGATGAGGCGGCTGAGCCTTGGGGCGTTAAGGTAATGCGCTATGAAATAGCGGATATTCAATTGCCAGCTACTATTCAAGATGCGCTAGAGAAGCAGATGCGTGCGGAGCGTGAGCGTCGCGCTGTAGTGGCAGAGTCTGAAGGTGAGCGCCAGGCAAAAATTAACGTTTCTGAAGGGGCGCGCCAAGAAGCCATTAATTTGTCTGAAGCTGAAAAGCTGCGTCAAATTAATGAAGCGGAAGGCCGTGCACAAGAAATTCGTTTAATCGCTGATGCCACCGCTCAAGGGCTAGAGCGTGTAGCAGCCGCTATTAATAAAGATGGCGGCAAAGAAGCTGTTTCATTACGTGTTGCAGAGCAGTACGTGAAAGAGTTTGGTAAATTAGCGAAGACGAATAACACTATGATTCTTCCCGCTGAATTAAGTGATATGGGCGCAGCAGTAGCCGCCATCACCAAAACATTAGAAGCGGTTAAATCTTAAATCGTCCCCTTGCCACTTGTGGTGTGTTCGTTATCATGTGTCCTCCAAATTTATTAAATTGATGTGGAGGGCACATGGCACAACCTATTCGTGTAGCTATTTTAGGTTACGGTAACTTAGGCCGTGGTGTAGAAGCAGCTGTTCAAAGTAATCCTGATATGCAGTTGGTGGCCATTTTTAGCCGTCGTTCTCCTGATAGCTTTGCGGAGCCAGCTAGTGTGCCGTTCGTTCAAGTATCTAACTTGCCCGAATATAACGGCCTCATCGATGTATTAATTCTTTGTGGTGGTTCAGCCACAGACCTTCCCGAGCAAACGCCTGAATATGTACAGCAATTTGTGGTGGTGGATAGTTTTGATACCCACGCCAATGTGCCTGAGCATTTCGCTAAAGTAGATGAAGCTGCTCGGGCTAATAATAGTTTGGGTGTCATTGCCACGGGCTGGGATCCTGGTTTGTTTTCGTTAAACCGTGTGCTTGCCGAGGCGGTGTTGCCAAAAGGTGATTCCTATACTTTTTGGGGCAAGGGTTTAAGCCAAGGCCACTCTGATGCCGTGCGCCGCGTACCTGGCGTGGCTGCTGGTGTGCAGTACACGCTACCGAATGAAGAAAGCGTGGAAAAGGTGCGTAATGGAGAAAGGCCAGTGTTAAGCACGCGAGAAAAGCATGTGCGTGATTGCTATGTAGTGCTTGAAGAAGGTGCTAACGAAGACGAAGTGCGTGAAGCCATCGTCACTATGCCGAATTATTTTGCAGATTTTGATACCACCGTTACGTTTATTTCACTAGAAGAGCTACAGCGTGACCATGCTGCTATGCCCCATGGTGGTGTGGTGTTACGTAGTGGCGAAACAGAAAACAACCACAAACAAGTGGTGGAGTTTGGGTTACGTTTAGGCAGCAACCCAGAATTTACCGGTAGCGTATTAACGGCCTATGCCCGTGCTGCTCATCGTTTATACCAAGCGGGAGAGCGCGGCGCGAAAACCGTTTTTGATATCCCCATTGGCTTATTATCCCCCTATAGTGCGGAGCAATTGCGAGCCACACAGCTTTAATTAGCGTGTGGTTTGCTTGTATACTTTCGCCTTTTCATCTTTATGCACAACACCATTCAGCAGTTAAGGCTATTAATAGGCCAAGTTTTGAGGGGCATATGCGTCGTTTTTTGTTAGTTACCACTGTAGCCACTATGTTGGCGCCTAGTGTTTCCATGGCTGATTTCAAAGGCTGGGAAGGAGAACTAGGCCTCGATTATTCCATGCAGCGTGGTAATAGTTATTCAAATACATTGGCAACCAGAAATAGAGCAGAACGTGACACCAATAATTGGCGTCATTTAGCGAAGGCAGAAGCTTTAAATAAAGAAACGCGCTCAAGCTCATCAGATTCAAAAGAACGTATTGATGAACGTTATTTTAGCTCTTATAAATTAGATAAAAAATTTGGTGAAGCGAATTATCTCTTCAACCAACTGTCAGCTGAAAAGGATAGGTTTAGCGGTTATAACTACCAAGCTACTTATGCTTTTGGTTACGGTCGCCGCATAATAGATAGCCCAAAACATCGTTTAGATATTGAAGCAGGTCCGGGTTTTCGTGTGAGAGAGCTTGAAGAACGCCCTGCAGATTGGAACCCGAATAAAAGCCGTACTGAAAAAGACGGCATCGGCTTGGTGGCAGCGAGATATCGTTGGAAAATTTCGCCTAGCACGCGCTTTGAAGAAGACGTGAGCGCCGAGATAGAAGGCGGTTCTTCGGTTACTCGTTCTGAAACTAGTTTAACTACTAAGGTTAATAGCCGCCTTGCTCTGCGCTTAAGCCATATATTGCGCTATAACAGCAAGCCCTCAGGCGATGATGTGCGCAAAAGTGACCAAGAAACTTTAATTGGTTTGGTGTGGACGCTATAACTTTAAGCAAGTAGTGCGGGCCCATGTTCGTAAATGAACATGGGCTTTTTTATGCTTAGGAGAAAAAATGCTAGGTAATAGTAAACAGGTGGTAACTAACCAAGACGGGCTTCATCCTCGGTTAGCCGAGCATGTGAAGAGGCATTTGTCTACCCCTTGGCGTGGCCCTATTGCTGAGCATACTCAACAAGCTTTTGCAGAGATAGCAGCTTGGATACAGCAAAGCCTTATGGCAAATGTACCGCTTATTTTAGACACAGGCTGCGGCACAGGCCGTTCTAGTGTTTATTTAGCTGAAAAATATCCACAGCATCTTGTTATCGGCATTGATCAGTCGGAAGATCGTTTAAGACGTGCCCGTATACGTTTTCCTAAGCTCCCCCATAATTTATATTTAGCACGTGCAGAAGCTGCAGACTTATGGCGCTTAATGGCAGCGGCAGGGTGGCGTTTGGAAAAACACTACGTGCTTTATCCTAACCCCTGGCCTAAAGCTGCACACTTAGGGCGGCGATGGCACGGGCATCCTGCTTGGCGTGAATTGTTGTTGCTCAGAGGGGAGTTGGTGTGCCGCTCTAATTGGCGTCTTTATTTGGACGAAATGCAAGCTGCATTAGCGGTGTCGGGCATTGAGGCTCAGGTGACGCCTCTGCATATTGAGGTTGCAGAGGCAGAGCAGGCTATAACAGATTTTGAAGAAAAATATGCACTTAGCCAACACTCATTATGGCAACTAACAGCGCAGCTATAGTTGTTTGAACATTTGCCTATGAGGGATGTCGGCTTCAATAAAAATACCGCCTGTTACGGCAAAACCAGCTGCTTCATAAAAGCTCGTGGCATGTGTTTGCGCGTGTAGATAAATTTCTTTCATGCCGAGCGCTTTGGCTTCTGCGGCAGCCGCCATCAGCAAAGCATTACCAATGCCGTTGTTGCGATGGGTTTCCAACACCGATAAACGGCTTATTTTACCTGAAGGCAATAAGCGAATGCAGCCAATAGGCTCGTTGCTTTCATTTGTTGCTAAAAAATGAGTGGCATTTTGATCTTCACCATCCCATTCAATGTCTTCTGGTACACGTTGTTCTTTCACAAACACGGCTTCTCGAACAGCTTTTAAGTGTTGTTCGTCTTCTGCCCATGTGGTTTTCTTGATAGAAAATGTCATTCTTAACCTCGTTGGATAGGAGCGAGATAACCTTGCTCAACCCATTGATCTAACATTGCTTGAACGTTGCTATGTTCACTGCGGAACGTATCTAGTTCGCTCTTAGCATATAGACGCTGCTGCGCTAAAAAAGTGCCAAATTCGTGCAGGGAAGGGGGAAGTTCATAGAAAAAACCATTAACCCACAAACCTTCATCACTCATTAGCATACGCACACCGCCTTGGCGTACGAATTCCGCATCAGGATGTTCGTGGTGGATGATATCTGTTTGTAGCGTAGTTTGCTCGGGATATTGTCGTGGTTCAGTCAATAATTCACAATATGCACGCACGGCTGCTTCTTTATTCAACAAACTTAACGCTTGCTGATTAAGGCTTGCTGCTTCGGCGTTGCCAAAATAACCATTATTTGTTGGTAAACTTCTACCTTGATCGGTGTAAAGTGAAGGTGAATTATCGGCCAACACTTCATCGGTGAGCCTTGCGAGTAAGTCTGTTAAACGTGGTGCGCGAAAACCTACAGACCAAGTAATACACTGGTCGTCTTCTGCTATACCCCAATGCGCCACACCTGGCGGTAAATAAAGCACATCCCCTGGTTGCATTAAGTGAGTGCTTTTAATGGGCATGTCTTTGAGCAAATCGATGTCTTCCACATCTTGCCTAGCGCTGCTTTTATCGCAAACAGGGCCTAAGTGCCAGCGGCGCTGCCCGTGAGCTTGGATAAGAAACACATCATAACGATCGTAATGGGGCCCAACGCTACCGCCTTGGGTGGCATAACTGATCATGATGTCTTCGTGTCGCCAGGAAGGTAAGAAGCTGAAACTATCAAGCAGTAGCGAAATATTGCTGAGGTAGTAATCCACGGATTGCACCAACAGCGTCCATTCCTTGCTTGGTAGTTCGGTGAAATCTTCTGCTTGGAATGGCCCTTGCTGTAGTGACCAAGGGCCATCATTAGCGCCGGTAATAATTCGCGACTCCACATCATCGCGCTGCGCCAAAGCAAAAAGCTCTTCTTTGCTAGGAGTAAGCAGCCCAGAAGCTGCCTGCTGCATCACTAATGGCTGTTGTTGCCAATAGTGACGCAGAAATTCAGCGGCGCCAAAGGGCAGTTGAAAACGAGGTAGTGACACTACAGCGCTTTCGCCTGGTCTTCAGCATTACCTGTGTAGCTGGCAGGAGTTAATGCTTTTAAGGCTTCTTTAACGTCTTCAGGCAAGGCTAGCGTATCGATGAAGTCGCTGATTACGGCTTCGTTGATATCTTTACCACGAGTTAATTCTTTCAGCTTCTCATAAGGCTTTTCAATGCCGTAGCGGCGCATCACAGTTTGGATGGGCTCTGCTAGCACTTCCCAAGCGTTGTCGAGATCTTCTGCTAAACGTGCTTCGTTTACATCGAGTTTGCCTAAGCCTTTTAACGTGGCTTCGTAGGCGATTAAGCTGTGGCCTAAACCTACACCCACGTTACGTAATACGGTGGAATCGGTGAGGTCGCGCTGCCACCGAGAAACAGGCAGTTTTTCAGCAAGGTGCGCCATAATAGCATTAGCAATACCTAGGTTGCCCTCGGAGTTTTCAAAATCGATGGGGTTTACCTTGTGTGGCATGGTGGAGGAGCCGATCTCGCCTTCAACCGTGCGCTGCTTGAAATACCCTAATGAAATATAGCCCCAAACATCACGATCAAAATCTAGCAAGATCGTGTTGAAGCGCATGAGAGCGTGGAAGTACTCCGCGATGCAGTCATGTGGCTCAATCTGTGTGGTGTAGGGGTTAAAAGTGAGGCCCAAATCTTCCACAAATTTTTGTGCGATTGCTGGCCAGTCTACTTCAGGATAGGCGGCTAAATGTGCGTTGTAGTTACCAACGGCACCATTAATTTTGCCTAATAATTCAACCGCTTTAAATTGTTCTAATTGCCTTTCTAAACGCGCCACTACGTTAGCAATTTCCTTGCCCACTGTGGTGGGGGAGGCTGTTTGCCCATGGGTGCGAGAAAGCATGGGTTGTGCGGCTTGTTGATGTGCCATCTTACGCAGCAAATTGGTAATGCGCTCCATGGTGGGCACGAGTACGTCGCGTGCCTCTTGTAACATTAAGCTGTAAGAAAGGTTGTTAATGTCTTCAGAAGTACAGGCAAAGTGTACGAACTCGGATAGCTTAGCTAGCTCTTCATGTTCAGCTAAGCGCTCTTTGATATAGTATTCAACTGCTTTTACGTCGTGGTTTGTAGTCCGTTCGATTTCCTTAATCCGCTGTGCGGCTTCAGCATCAAAACGTGTGGCCACAAGGCGTAGAGGCCATGCTGCATTGGTGCTGAGCATGGGCACTTCGGTGAAACTTTGTGTGTTGCATAACATTTCAAGCCACGCCACTTCCACACGTACGCGGTTGCGAATGAGGCCGTATTCACTGGTGATCTGGCGTAATGGTTCGCAGCGGCTTGCGTAGCGGCCATCAACAGGTGAAATAGAAAAAAGTGGATCGAGCTGACTAGACATAATGAATGTTCTCCAAATTTAACACGGCGCATCATAGCGCAGTTTGAGCGTGCGAGCGAAAGCCTCGCTAACTATTTGTTACTCTGTATATCTTTCAATGAGTTGATGAGGCGGCTGCGAGAGAATAACAGGTGCCATTGCTTGCCACCGCATTGGCGCCATAAAGCAGCGGCTCTCACAGCAGTTAGCAGCAAAGCGCGAATTCTGGCAGCGGTGAGCACATTTTGTAAGTGCTCAGGTTTGCCGGCTACTTTAATCCTTTTTGGCATCGTGCCGATAGTATCTACATAAATGCCTGCGAGGCGATGACACATATCGCTACTAGTGGTGCTCTCAAAGTGCGCCAGTTGCCCGTTTAGGGCAGCTAGGCGCTGTGAGAGGTTGTCCATGAGCTGTGTATCTTTGAGGGCTCGCCGCGTAAGGTATAAAACGGTCATGGCATATTGTGTTGAGCGATGATTAGCTTGCTGTAAGCCTTGTCGCAAAAAAATATTTTCTAGTAATAGCATGCCATGTTGCAAACCCTGCAAATCGGGGTAAATGCTTTCAAAGCTTGGCGGGGAGAGGTTGAGGGTCGCATTGATAAGTGGTGCCACAGCCTCTTCATCCCATTGACCATCGTGCGCCACTCTATCTACTAGTGAACAAGCCTGGAACAATGCTGCCAAGGCAATGCCTTGCTGTTGTGTCGCGGTGTAATTACTCATAGGTATCCTCAATTACAGCACCACCTAAACAAACATCGCCTTGATAGAAAACCACAGATTGCCCTGGAGTAACGGCGCGTTGTGGTTCGCTAAAAGTTACACTCACTCGTTGATCATCCAAAGGCGTTATCACACACTCTTGGTCAGGTTGGCGGTAGCGCGTTTTAGCTGTGAGTGTGAGCGGCATCTCTGGTGTTTGGCCAGCAATCCAATGCACAGGGCCCGTGGTGAGTGATTGGCTATACAAAAGAGGATGGTGGTGGCCTTGCACTGCGATTAAGGTGTTATTGCTGAGGTCTTTTTGAGCCACATACCAGGGTTCTTCATTAGCATTCGCCACGCCGCCGATGCCTAAACCTTGCCGTTGGCCTAGTGTGTAATACATCAAGCCATGATGTTCACCGAGTACAGTGCCTCGTTCATCTGTTAGTGGGCCTGGTTGAGCAGGTAAGTAACGTTCTAAAAAATCTTTAAAACGTCTTTCACCAATAAAGCAAATACCCGTGGAATCTTTTTTATCTGCGTTGGCAAAGCCTTGTTGGGCTGCAATTTTTCTGACTTCTGGTTTGGTTATATTACCCAGTGGAAATAACGTACGATTAAAACTTTGCCCACTAACGGCATGCAAAAAATAGGATTGGTCTTTGTTGTGATCGTGGCCACGTAATAGTTGCGCATGGCCATCAGCATTGGCGTGATGCTTTACTTGTGCATAATGCCCCGTGGCAATACCATCCGCGCCCAATGTTAAGGCGTGCTCTAGAAAGGCCTTAAATTTAATTTCTTTGTTGCAAAGAATATCTGGGTTGGGGGTGCGGCCTGCTTGGTATTCTTCTAAAAAGTGTTCAAACACGCGATCCCAATATTCAGCGGCAAAATTAGCAGTGTGCAACTCAATACCCAATACGCCAGCAACTTGCATAGCATCAAGCAAATCTTCTTGGGCTGTACAGTATTCTGTGCCGTCGTCTTCATTCCAGTTTTTCATGAACAAGCCTTCTACTTGATAGCCTTGCTCTAGCAGCATCCATGCAGCGACGGCAGAATCAACACCGCCAGACATGCCAAGTATGATGCGTGTGTCTTCTGGTTTTTTATGTAGGGGATGAGTCATGATTTTAGCGGCCAAGGGTGTTCGTAAATAGTGTCTAAAGGAAGCCTGCGTCCAGCCCAGTAATCTTCAAAACAAGGCAGTACTAGCGGGCTTCTATGTAAATGGCTAACAGCACGTATTTCATCTTGTGTAAGCCACACGGTGTCGTGAATATCAGGGTCAAGAGCTCTATCTTCATGGAAGGTTAGGGCTGTTCCTGCAAAACAATAACGAAAATAAACAGGACCATGAACGGCCGATTGAAAAATATAATGGCCAACAAAAGCGCTAATATCCACTTCCCACGCAGTTTCTTCAAGCACTTCGCGAGCGGCAGCGACAACTAGTTTTTCGTTCGCTTCAACATGGCCCGCTGGCTGATTGTAAAGTAGTTCGCCGAGATGTTTATCTTCTCGTACCATTAAGAAACGTTGCTGGTGTTCAATAATGGTGGCGACTGTTATTCGTGGTGTAAAACTGTTCATGCCTGTCCCTAATTTTTAGAGCGCCGAGTATAGCTGAAGTGCGCATCTTTAGCATTATTTAGCATTTTTAAAGCGTCTTCTGCGAGGCGCTCTTGCCTGTCTCTTCTTTCTCGCGGGTGGGGCAGAAACGGTTAATTGTATATGTTGCCCTGGGGCAAGATCCCCTAGAGTGTATTTACCCACCTGAAAACGAATAAGGCGGAGTGTAGGATGCCCAATTGCTGCAGTCATGCGGCGCACTTGTCTGTTTCGGCCTTCGCTGATGCTGATTTTTAGCCAGCAAACAGGTATTGATTGGCGCTCTCTAATAGGAGGGGTGCGAGGCCAGAGGGTGGGCGGTTCTGCAATGGATACTAACGCTGGTTGGCATGGGCCGTCATTTAACGTAATGCCTTGTCGTAGCCGTTGTAAATCTTCCTCGGTGGGGATGCCTTCCACTTGCGCATAGTAGGTTTTTACAACATTGAATTTCGGATGGCTGAGTTGATGCTGAAGGGCGCCGCTATCTGTTAATAGCAAGAGCCCTTCGGAGTCCCAGTCTAGTCGTCCCGCAGGGTACACCTCTGGTATGGAAATGAATTCAGCGAGTGTTCTCTTGTTTTCTACTTCACTAAATTGGCTAAGCACTCGGAAAGGCTTATTGAATAAAATAAGACGCGCCATTGGGCTCGGAATTCCTCGAATAAAAACCTTGGCTTAGCAAAATAGCGGCAGGCTAATAAGTGAAAGCCTAAAAGTATAAGGCAGCATAGATGGGAGACGACACCGTCCTTGAGCAAGAAAGCTTAAGATATGCTGAAAACCAAGGCGCCACAGGGCGCCATTGGTATGTGTTAATTCAGTAAACCGAGTTATTTTTCTTCGATAACGGTTAGGTTGGTGGCGTGGTACCCTTTTTGCACTAGTTGAGGCTCGTAAGACACAGCTTGGCCGGCTTTTAAACTACGATAACCTTCCATCTGAATATAAGTGTGGTGGACGAAAACATCATCACCACCATCGTCAGGCCTAATAAACCCATAGCCTTTGGTATTGCTGAACCACTTAACTTTACCCGTTGCCATTTTCATCCCCTTAAAGCAATTGGCGACTTTAATATTATTGTTGTTTTACAGCTTTTAGCGAGTATGGCCTACACCTTTAATCAGCGCTCTCTTACTGTCAAGCCATAAAAGATAATTTACCGTGAATCATGTGCTTTAAAATGCGTGATGGTGGCCAGGATGGCCACTGGTAGCAATAGGAGGCAGCACAATGATGAGCGGCGATGCCGGTATTTATATTAGTCAAAGCAAGCAGGAAAAAGGAAGGCAATGGTGTCAAAAACCTGCTTCATATCAATTAACGTTGTTACCTAATGAGGGCATACCCCTGCAAAGCATGCTCGAAGTATTACGCTTGTTTTGCCAGTTAGAAGAGCAGGAGGCGCTAGCGATGGCCATTGATCTTTATGGTTATGGGCAAGCCGCAAGCTGTGGCAGTTATTCTTTCGATATTGCACACACGAAAAAAATACAAATGGAGAGTTATTTATCTGCCAAAGGGTATCAGTTAGCGTGCGAGGTATGGGCAAAAAATGCATGAAGCTATTCATAGAGCGTTGCGAGCAGCGCACTCGTTTGCTTGGCAACAAAGGCATGAGTACGTCACTGTTGAGCATCTCTTAATGATGGTTTGTCGAGATATAGGCGAAAACTCAAATTGGCAATACGCTGGGCAAGTTGAAGATGATTTAAACGCTTATATTGCCGCTAATAATCCAACTTTGTGTGGTGAGGCCATTAAGTTATTGGGCTGCACTGCCACGGTAGGGCTGAAACGTGTGGTGTCTCGAATGAAAGAGCTGCTTCGGCAAGAGGAAGTGATAGGAAGCGAGGCTTTTATGTTGATGCTGTTGGCGTTTTGTGTAGAGAAAAACAGTTTTGCAGCTTATGCACTACATAAGCACGGCGCATCACAAGCGCTGCAAAATTATTTTCGTTCACGAAGGGGGAGGGAGCGCCATGCTAAGGTCAATTAGCATGGCGTTAAGAGCTTATTTCATTCTAAAGGTGATGCGTCCTTTGGTGAGGTCGTAAGGAGACATCTCAACCTTTACTTTATCGCCAGTTAAAATGCGGATGTAGTGTTTGCGCATTTTCCCGGAGATGTGGGCGATAATTTCGTGATCGTTTTCGAGTTTCACTCGAAACATGGTGTTAGGTAGGGTTTCAGTTACCACACCTTCAAATTCTAATTGCTCTTCTTTTGCCATAAATATTGTATACCGTTAAAGGTGATCATTAATCTTAGAAGTCAGATTGTGCCGTAAAATGAAGCATTCTGCAAAGCCACAACTTTTATAGGTGCTTCATTTACTTGAAACAGCAGCTACTAGTACAAAGCTGTAAGTGCAGCGATTTTCATTCTAAGTGCTATTCATCCAGGGCTTCTAGATATTTTTCAGCATCTAGGGCCGCCATACAGCCAAAACCAGCAGAGGTTACCGCTTGGCGATAAACGTTATCCGCTACGTCGCCTGCTGCAAAAATGCCTGGAACGCTTGTTGCGGTGGCGCCCCCATTGAGGCCACTTTGGATCGTAATGTATCCATCGCGCATTTCAAGCTGGTTTTGAAACATATCCGTGTTTGGTTTGTGCCCGATAGCAATAAAAACGCCCTGCGTGTCTAGTGTTTGCTCGGTGCCCTCTACAGTGGAGGCAAGGCGTACACCTGTAACACCTGAGTCATCTCCGAGAACCTCCTCTAGGGTGTGGTTCCAAACAGGGATGATGTTTTCTTTGGCTAATAGGCGATCTTGCAAGATTTTCTCAGAGCGCAGCGTATCGCGTCGGTGCACTAGGTAAACTTTGCTCGCAATATTGGAGAGATAAAGGGCTTCTTCCACAGCGGTGTTGCCGCCACCGACTACCACGACGGTTTGATCGCGGTAGAAAAAACCATCACAAGTGGCGCAGGCGGACACTCCCTTACCAAGAAAAGCTTCTTCAGACGAGAGCCCTAAATACATGGCGGAAGCACCAGTGGCAATGATTAGAGCATCGCACTGATAGGTACCGACATCGCCACTTAAGGTGTAAGGTTTTTTGCTGAGATCCACACTGTTAATGTGGTCGTAAATAATAGTGGTGTCGAAGTTTTCAGCATGTTGTTGCATGCGCTGCATTAATTCTGGGCCCTGTACACCTTCAGCATCGCCGGGCCAGTTTTCAACATCGGTGGTGGTGGTAAGTTGGCCACCCGGTTCCATGCCCGTGATAACGGCTGGTTTTAAATTGGCCCGTGCAGCATAAATGGCTGCGGTATAGCCGGCAGGGCCTGAGCCTAAGATAATAAGGCGATGGTGTTGAGGTGTGCTCATTTTAACTCCAAAAAAACAGAATGATGGAAGTAGCTAGGTGTTAATGTAAGGGCATTTTGTTGAATTCCAAGAGCTTTTACAAAAGTAAAAATTCTGAATGGGGGAATACTGTAGGATATGTGCGTGTTGCGAGCGAATAAAATGTAGCTAGCAAGCTGATAGTACGTGAACTTCACATCATGCTAGTATGCGCTCTCTATTTATTTTATGCAGCCGTAAAGCAGAGACTAAAGCAATAGGTTTGGTGGTAGATAGCACATTTATACGCTATTGTTACCTTTGTTTATCATTGGCTTACCAAACAAAATTCGAGTGATTTCAAGTTGAGTAAAAAAAGCATTAAGAAGGAAATACCGGCGTGGACGGCCTTGCTACAAAAAGGATTAATTGAAGCTGCTGTACTCGGTGCAGTGGCAGTTGCAGTTTTTTTGTTGCTGGCACTCATTACTTATAACAGCGCGGATCCTGGTTGGACACATGTGGGTGGTGTAAAGGACGCTCAAAATGCAGCTGGGAGTGCAGGTGCTTTTGCTGCAGATTTGCTGCTCACTATATTTGGCTATTTAGCATACTTGTTTCCGCTGTTGGTGGGTTTTTGGGGCGTTCGTGTTTTTCGTGAACGGCGTGCTAGCCACCAAGCCCAACTTAGCTGGCCAATGTTCGCCTTACGCCTATTAGGCCTAGTCATGATAATGGTGGCCGGTTCTGCGCTGTTGCAGCCTATTATCCAACAGGATTTCTTACCCAATGGCGCGGGCGGTATCCTTGGCGCTATGGTGGGAGGTTTTGCTTACCCGTCTTTTGGTAGAGCCGGCGGCACCCTTATTCTGTTTGTGCTTTTAATGCTAGCCATCACTCTTTATGCTAGCGTTTCTTGGATCAGCTTGACTGAAAAGTTAGGCGCTTTGGTTATGAGCAGCATTGAACGCGTTCGTAACTCATGGGAGCAGTGGCGCTTAAATGTAGCTGAGAAGAAAGAGCAGCAAGCTGCCGCTAAAGCAAAAGCACCAGAGAAGAAAAAAACGATTGCGATTGGACGTATAGATGATCTTGATCCACCTGTTAAAACAACGGGCATGGAAAAGGCGAAGGAAGCCGTTAAAAAAGCCACCAAGAAAGCTTCGGTGGCAATTACACCTATGGCAGCTAAGCCTGAGTTAAGTGAAAAAGCTAAAAAAGCACAGCAAAAAAATCTTTTTCCCGATACAGAAACAGATGGTTTGCCACCTTTAAGTTTGCTTGACCCACCAGATGAAGACGGGCGAGGCGGCTTCACAGATGCAGACCTAGAAAACATGTCGCGCCTTCTGGAAACAAAGCTGGCTGATTTTAAAGTGAGCGCTGAAGTAGTGGCGGTGCAGCCTGGCCCTGTGATTACACGCTTCGAAGTGCAGCCAGCCCCTGGCATCAAAGCTAGCCGTATTACAGGTTTGGCTCAAGATTTAGCCCGTTCCCTTGCCGTTATTTCTGTGCGAGTGGTGGAAGTAATTCCTGGCAAAACCACAGTGGGCATTGAAATACCCAACGAAAAACGTGAAATCATTCGTTTTGTAGAAGCGGTGGGCAGTAAGCTATTTGATGAATCTAAATCTGCGTTAACCATGGCGCTAGGTAAAGACATTAGTGGTAACCCTGTTATTGCAGATTTAAGCACCATGCCGCATTTGTTAGTGGCGGGTACAACGGGTTCTGGTAAGTCGGTGGGCTTAAACGCCATGCTATTATCGATGCTGTTTAAATCCTCTCCTGAGGAAGTCCGGCTCATTATGATCGACCCCAAGATGCTTGAGTTGGCTGTGTACGATGGCATTCCCCACCTTCTTACGCCGGTGGTAACAGATATGACGGAAGCAGCCAGTGCTTTGCGATGGGGTGTTGCAGAGATGGAGCGCCGTTATCGTTTGATGGCAGCATTAGGGGTGCGGAACCTTGCCGGTTTCAACCGTAAGGTAAAAGATGCCAATGAGGCAGGCGAGCCGATTGCAGATCCTACTTGGCAACCAAGCAACGATGGCCTATCAGAAGAGCCAGAGGAAGCTCCTTTACTAACGCACTTGCCTTCTATCGTTATCGTGATCGACGAATTTGCCGACATGATGATGATTGTAGGTAAAAAAGTTGAAGAGCTTATTGCTCGCATCGCTCAAAAAGCACGTGCAGCAGGGATTCATTTGATTTTAGCCACACAGCGCCCGTCGGTGGATGTAATCACGGGGCTTATTAAAGCCAACGTGCCTTCGCGCATGGCGTTCCAAGTGTCTTCGCGTATTGATTCGCGCACCATTTTAGACCAAGGCGGCGCAGAGCAGCTGCTTGGCTATGGTGATATGCTTTATTTGCCCGTGGGCGTTAACGTGCCAGAGCGTGTGCATGGCGCCTTCGTTTCTGATGATGAAGTGCATCGAGTGTGTGATGATTGGCGCCAGCGTGGTGAACCAAACTATCTTCCTGAGATCTTAGAAGATACTGATATCAACGCAGCCATCCCTGGAATGGAAGGGCCTGGCGATAGCGACGATGCAGAATCGGATCCGTTGTACGACGAAGCAGTAGCGCATATTATTGAAAGCAGGCGAGCTTCAATTTCTTTTGTGCAACGAAAAATGAGAATTGGTTACAACCGTGCAGCGCGTCTTGTTGAAGCCATGGAGGCCGCGGGTATTGTTTCAGCACCTGGGCATAACGGGCAGCGTGAAGTGGTGGTGCCAGGCGGAGATAGATAAATGAGAAAGATGTTGTTGGCAGGTGTTGTAGCACTTTTACTGAGCCCAAGCGCTATTTTTGCGCAGGATACAACTGCCTTAGTGCATTTATTGGAAGGCGTGAAAACCCTAGACACACAATTCGAGCAAGTGATGCTCGATAGGGACGAAACACGCTTGCAAACATCCAGTGGCCACATGTGGGTACAGCGGCCACGCCAGTTTCGTTGGCACGCTACAGAGCCTTTTGAGCAGCTAGTGGTATCCGACGGCAATAAGGTATGGATTCATGATGTGGATTTAGAACAAGTGATTGAGCGCCCCTTAGGTAACGAAATTGGGGAAACGCCAGCACTACTGCTGAGTGGTGATAGCACCATGATAGCCAATGAATTCACCGTGAAAAAGATAAGAGAACAAGGGAAGAGCGTTACTTTTCAGCTAACGCCTAAAGATGACGAACAAATGTTTGATGTGCTCGAAATGAGTTTTGAGGGTAAAACCCCTACCAGCATGCGCTTAGAAGATTCATTGGGCCAAAAAACATCTTTCAATTTTATTAAGCCTAAACTAAATGGCCGTATTAAGGCTGATCGTTTCACGTTTAACATTCCAGAGGGTGTAGACGTCATTCGTGATGAAGAATGATTTATTTGCTCAAGAACAAACCTTGCACCAACCCTTAGCAGCGCGGCTGCGCCCGCAGTCACTGAGTGAGTATGTGGGGCAACAACATGTTGTGGGCGAGGGGAAGCCTTTGCGCCTAGCCTTGGAGCGAGGGCAGCTACATTCCATGATTTTATGGGGCCCTCCAGGCACAGGCAAAACCACACTTGCTTTATTATTAGCCCAACATGTGGAGGCCGAGTTTGTCACCCTTTCTGCGGTATTAGCAGGGGTTAAAGACATACGCGAAGAAGTGGCGCGCGCCAAAGATCGGCTTGCCATGGGCCGCCGCACGGTGCTGTTTGTTGATGAAGTACATCGTTTTAATAAAGCACAGCAAGATGCTTTTTTGCCGCACGTTGAAGACGGCACCATCATTTTTATTGGTGCTACCACCGAAAACCCATCCTTTGAATTAAACAACGCGTTGCTTTCAAGAGCACGAGTATATCGGCTGCAATCATTACAACACGAAGATCTGCAGCAATTATTAACGCGCGCTTTGGCCAGCCCAAGTTTAGAACAGTTACAAATGGGCGAAGACATTCAGCAAAAACTCGTAGAACAAGTGGATGGCGATGCACGACGCTTGCTAAACCTGTTAGAGCTTGCTGCAGATTTAGCGGCTGAGCACGATAATGTGGTCACAGAAGAGCTGTTGAAAGAGTTGTTTCGAGATAGTTTGCGCCGTTTTGATAAGGGCGGAGACATTTTTTACGACCAGATTAGCGCGTTACACAAGTCTGTTCGCGGGTCAGATCCTGATGCCGCTTTGTATTGGTTTGCACGGATGCTTGATGGCGGCGCCGATCCTCTTTATATTGCTCGCCGTGTGGTGCGTATGGCCAGTGAAGACATTGGCAATGCAGACCCAAGAGCATTGCGCCTAGCGCTTGATGCTTGGGACGTGCAAGAACGGCTAGGCTCACCAGAAGGCGAGCTAGCGATTGCACAGGCTATCGTTTTTTTGGCTATTGCAGCTAAAAGTAACGCTGTGTACATGGCTTATAATGAAGCGCGACGTTTTGTTGCAGCTAACCCTACGGATGAAGTACCGGTACATTTGCGCAATGCACCCACAGCCTTGATGAAAGAGCAAGGGCACGGCCTAGATTACCACTATGCCCATGATTACCCAGAAGGGTTCGTGGCGGGTGAAAGCTATTTTCCAGAATCTATACCGGTGCCACGTTTTTATACGCCCGTGGATCGTGGTTTAGAAATCAGGGTGCAACAAAAATTGGCACATTTACAAGCGCTAAACAAAAAAAGTGCTTGGCAGCGGCGCAATTCTAATTAGCGCTGAAGAGATACAACTTCATAGCATGCCGATGATGCGGCAGTTTTATACACAACAGGACAAAAAATGCTTGATATACGCGACCTTCGTCAACACGGTGAAGAATTTAAGCAACGCTTAGCGATAAAAGGCTATTCGTTAGATCTAGACGCCTTTGCGGCACTTGATAAAGAACGCAAAAATGCCGATGTACGCTCACAAGAGCTACAGGCCGAGCGTAAAAAAGCCGCCAGAAAAGTAGGTGAGTTGATTAAGTCGGGGATGAGTGTAGATCAAGCTAAAGCAGAGGTAGCTGATAGCTTAGCAAGTATCGATCAAGAATTAGATAAAGAAGTGCAGAATGCACAAGCAGTGCAGAAACAAATTCGTGAATTTTTGCTTGATGTTCCAAACGTGCCTGATGCTGATGTTCCAGCTGGAAACGACGATAGTGATAATGTTGAAGTGAGCAGATGGGGCGAGCAACCCACTTTTTCTTTTGCTGTTAAAGATCATGTGGATTTAGGCGCAGCGCTTAGCGATGGTGAGTTAAATTTTGATTTAGCCGCAAAACTTTCTGGAGCGCGTTTTGCCGTAATGAGCGGTTCGTTAGCGCGATTAAATCGTGCTTTAGTGTCTTTTATGATCGATAAGCATTTGCAGCATGGCTATACAGAAACTTATGTGCCGTATTTAGTAGGCCCTGATGCACTAGAAGGTACAGGGCAGCTACCTAAATTTGAGCAGGATTTGTTTAAGCTGCAAGGTGAGCGTGAGTTATATTTAATCCCTACTGCAGAAGTACCTGTAACGAATTTGTATCGCGATAATATTTTAGATGCGGCAGATATGCCACAGAAAAGAGTGGCGCATACACCATGCTTCCGTAGCGAAGCGGGCAGCCATGGCCGCGATACGCGTGGTATGATCCGCCAGCATCAGTTTGAGAAAGTAGAGCTCGTGCAAATAGTGAAACCATCTGAATCAGATGCAGCCCTTGAAGAGTTAACCGCCCACGCTGAAGCTATTTTACAAGCCTTAGAGTTGCCTTATAGAAAAGTTATTCTATGTGGCGGTGACCTCGGCTTTTCTGCACGTAAAACTTACGATTTAGAAGTGTGGTTACCTAGCCAAAACACTTATCGAGAAATTTCATCTTGCTCTAACTTTGGTGATTATCAAGCACGTCGTATGCAGGCGCGTTGGCGTAATCCCGATACGGGGCGTCCAGAGCTAGTGCACACCATTAATGGTTCTGGTTTGGCTGTGGGCAGAACCCTAGTAGCCTTGCTAGAGAATGGGCAACAAGAAGATGGCCGTATCCGTATACCGGCAGCATTGCAGCCTTATTTAGGTGGTGAAGAGTACATTGGCGGTTAAATAGCTAGTGGAAAGTAACGAAACAAAGTAACGTTATTGAACTGACCCCAAAAAGTTGGACACACTTTTTGGGGTCTTTTTATGGATACCAAGTAATAGTGTTTTTATAGTGCATGCTCAACTCTGCGAGTTGCTGCGCGGTTATTGTTTTGCACCCCTGGTGGTGTTCTTCTAAGCAATAGGGAGTAAGGTGGCTAAAGTGTGCTAAACCGCGCTGATGGCGCAAAAAAGCGAGGCCTGCACCGTCGAACAATACGGCGTCAGCAGGCTCTAGTAGCGCCAAAAGCTGATGCAGAAGATCTTGCCGTTCTGGGGGAAATGCCACCCAGTGCAAAGTACCCATGATGCTAACAGCTCCACACAAAGTGAGCGTTTTTCTTTAAATGGTTCGCATCTTCATTACGCAATGCATGCACAGTAATGGCAGGAGTAACACTAGAGTAGTTCAGCATAGAATCTAAACTGGTTGAAAATTCAACCCCCATTTCCTGCATCATAGAAAAAGTATCGCTCCACTCTTGGTTATCTTTTTGCAGAAGCAGTAGGGCAGAGTCCGTCATATGCACATTCACTTTATGCCCGAACAGCTGTAGCGTGCTCGCCATATCTAACGCTTCCTGCAAGGGAGTGTTGGCCTGTGGCCAACTATTGATCAGTAATAAGCAGTTTTTATCCATAGGGTTACTGAAAGCTAATGGCTCTCTCGCTCTGACGGATGGCTTCGGCCCATTCACCTAAGCCACCCAATTGAAAGTGGTTTGCGATGGTTATTGCGTTTCTATTATATTGCTCAGCGCTTTGTGCATCGAATATTCCACGCCGCACAGCACTGGCGGTGCACAGCACAGCGTTAATGTCTTGTGCGGCAACGAAATCTTGCCAAGCCTGCGCCACCGGCTGCTGCTCATTGGGCCCAAAATAGGTTTGCGCATTACCTAGTAGCACACCGTCTTGGTAGAAAAACACACAGTTAAGAGTGTGTTTTGTATTGAGCAAGGCTTGGCAATATTTCAACGCAGCTGCCGCCGCAGGATGATGAGGCCCTACGGCTACTAATACACTAACGCGCATAGGTTACTCATCAAACGCGGTAAGTAAGTGCAGCAAACTTAAGAACAGGCTGTAAACCGATACAAAGAGTGTAACCGTGGCCCGAATATAGTTGGTTTCACCGCCATTAACGATCATGTTTGTTTGCCACATGATCAAGAGTGAAGACAAAACGGCAAACATGCCAGATACAACAATTTGTAAGGCAGGAATGGTTGTGAAAAGCCCAACCAAACTCCCCACGAAAGCTACCAAAATACCAGCGATAATAAAATTACCGAGGGCGCTTAAATCTTTTTTCGTGGTTAAACCCACTGCGGTCATGGCTACAAAAATAAGCGCCGTCATGCCGAGCGCTAATGTAACGAGGTCTCCTGCGCCTGCGCTCACATAGGCGTTAAGAATGGGGCCAGTGGAAAAGCCTAACCAGCCGGTGATACCGAATACGGTGAGAACACCCCAACTGCTGTTTTCAAGCTTGGCGTTAGCAAACAGTAAGGCGAAATATACTCCAATGACTAGAAAAGGATTGATGAACCCAATGCCTGCAGCCATGGCAAACCATCCTGCACCGGCGGCCACGGCTAATGACAAGGCGAGTAAGCCGTAGGTGTTGCGTAGGACAGCATGCGCTTGTTCCGCAGCATAATTGGCTTCATATCCCCCATGTTGTAATGAACTGTTAGTGCTTTTATAGGGCGATGGGTTGGTCATGTTTATGTCCTTAGGTACAAATTAGTTTATTGTAAATGCTGCACGATACTACCTGATTTACGTAAGAACAGCACTATGTACCACTTGTTTTTGCACGGTGGGCACTACTGCTTAAGCTGTTCTAGGAGACGAGCTTCTGCTTTAGGTAAATGCAGTGCTCGTAAGCCATTAGCCACTACCAGTAAACTCACGCCCACATCTGCGAGTACTGCCATCCATAAATTACTCAGCCCAAAAAGAGCGAGCATTAAGATGATTACTTTAATGCCTACGGCCACCGTAATGTTTTGAACCACGAGTGCATGGGTGCGATGCGACAAGCTCAACAAATAAGGCAACTTCGCTAAGCTATTATCCATTAAGGTTACATCCGCGGCTTCACGTGCCACATCGGTGCCAGCTTGGCCCAGGCTTACACCTAGGTTTGCTTTAACAAGGGCAAGCCCATCGTTGATACCATCACCCACCATCATTACGTATTCGTCTTGTGCTTGTTGTTGCTCAATATATTGAGTTTTTTGTGCAGGGCTTAGACGGCTATAAACAGTAGGGATGCCCACAGCGTTAGCAATGAGATGAGCGCTGTGCGCGTTGTCACCTGTGAGCATGGCCAGTTTGATGTGCTGTTGCTGCAAGTGGGCGAGAGAGGCTTGTGCCGTGGGCCTTATTTTATCTTCTAAGGCATAGAGCGCGAGAATATGGCTGTTAGAAGCAAATAGCGATACGGAATAACCTTGTTGCTCAAATTCTGCCACTTGTTGTAACCAGTACTGCTCATCCTCAGGGGTTAAAGCTACTTGCGATTGTAGCCAAGGCCAATTGCCTAAAAAGAAGCGCTGCTGTTGGTAGGCACCACTGATGCCACCTCCCACATGGTCGCTCACCTCTTCAAAACTAGAGAGCATGTTAGCAGCTTGAAAATGTTTGGCTATCGCTTGTGATACAGGGTGCTGAGAATGTTGGGCGAGCGCGGCGCCTAGTGATAACTGAGATTCTTCCTGTGCACGGACATCTACCACTACGTGCTGCCCCTCTGTTAATGTGCCGGTTTTATCGAAAACTACGGTGCTAACTTTTCTCGCCTGTTCAAGGTAGGCGCCACCTTTAATGAAAATACCTTCCTTAGCAGCATGAGCAAGGCCGGCGGCTACCGTTACTGGTGCAGCAAGCACTAAAGCGCAAGGGCAAGCAATCACCAACATCACTAGGGCTGCATAAATTGCCTCAAGCCATGACTGGGTGGTAAACAAAGGGAGTAATAAAGCAGTGGCAATAGCTAGAGTAAATACAACGGGGGTATAAACACCAGCGAATTGATCTATCCAGCGTTGGATTGGGGCTTGCTGTTGCTGGGCGTCTTCCACCATAGCAATCATTTTAGCCAGAGCCGTGTTGCTAGATTTCTGCGTGGTTTGCAAGGTGATGCTACCGGTTACGTTAATAGTGCCGGCAAACACCTCGCTACCCGCATTCTTTTCAATGGGCACACTTTCGCCAGTGAATGCCGCCTCATTAATAGCCGAGTGGCCTTCTGTTATTTGCCCATCTAGTGGTATGCGCTCACCAGGAGCTACTCTAATAATAGCCCCCGGTGCAATATGGCTTACTGGCGTGGTGACCCATGTGCCATCTTGCCACAATAAAGCAGTGGGCGGTGTGAGTGATAACAGCTGTGCGATGCTATGGCGAGCTTTGTCCACTGTTCTTGCTTCAATCATGTCTGCAAGAGTAAACAACACCATTACCATGGCGGCCTCGGCCCATTGGCCTATGATGAAGGCACCAGTGACCGCCACTGTCATAAGAGAATTTACGTTGAGGGTTTTGTTCTTTAGGGCTTGCCAGCCAAGTTGGTAGGTGCGCAACCCACCTAAAGCGATGGCAAGAAGGGCGAGGAGGGCAGCTATCCAAGCGTTACCATTAAACCAATGAACTAATTCGGCACTAAGGGCTAAGGCAGCAGCTAAGCCAAGGCGTGCATAGCCGTTAGTGGGCGGTTTTTCTTTTGTTACGATAAAACCATTTTCATTAAGCCTTTTTTCGATGGCATCGCGCAGGGTGGGAGAAGCACTTACTTTAAGTTGATGTGCTGCGAGCATAAATTGCAGTTGTTCGATAGGAAAATCGTCGAGCAAAGCACGAATTTGGCGCTCCTCGCTAGGGCAATCTAAAGCTGGAATAGTAAGTACGAAGCCATTGTCACTATTAAGCATGGCATTATGCTGCGAATTGTTGTGGTGATGTGGTGTGTGACAAGACTCTGACATGTTGCCTCTTTCTTGTTTTCTCATGTAGGGCGAGTTTTAAAAGTGGCTAGTTAAGCCCTTTAAAGATCATTAGGTTATCGTGCCAGAATGGCATGATAAATGGAAAGTATCCTTTGGTATTTTTGTGTCTTAAAGCCTAGTGATAGAAAAGATAAATGGTTTTCATCGATGTAAATTGAAACTGGGCTGCACTAGGTTGATGAGAAACTAAGACAAAGGTATAAGTTATTGAATAATAATGTTTTATATTAGGTTCCTAAGAGTCTTAAGTCGCCGGTATATAAATTCATTATTCAAATGCTAGATAATTTGTTTTTGTAAGGGGATTGTAAGGTTCTTCATCTATGCTTTTGATGCGGGCCTAGTTGAATAGCTGCTTGGCCTAGAATAAAAAAACTAAGCATAGGGTGAAAAAAATGAAAAAGAAACTTCTCAGTAGTGCATTATTGATTGCTACTACCACGTTAGTAGCTTGTGGCGGTTCAAGTTCTAGCAATTCTGAACCTAAAGTTGATCCGAAAACTAATCCTGCAAAGTCTGTTCAAGGGCAGTTAACAATGCCGGATGGAAAAACTCCGTTAGCAGATGCCACTGTTTATATAGCGAAAGATGGAAGCCCAACATCAGCAATAATGTTACCGACAGCGGTGGTAGGTGTTGATTGCCAAGAGCCAGATGAGGAATATATTTATGCTGCGTGCACCGACGCAGAAGGAAATTTCGATTTGGCAGTGGATGAGGGGTTGGAATTAAAAGAGCTCAAAGCTGTTAAGGGTAAGTTTAAGATTACGGTTCCTATCACTGAAGAGCTAGATTTAGGAACGATCTCATTGCCTACTGATGGAGATGGTGTTCCGCGCATGGCTGTGGTGCAAGGCTCATACGACAACATAGAAAATGTTTTAGCTAAAACGGGCTATGGTGAAGTTGATGATGATGGGCAATTAAAGGAGGGTACAGCAGCTTTTGATATCTACCCTAGCGGTGATATGCATGATTTGTTTACCGTGGACAATGAAATACTAAAGCTGTTTAGCTACGATATCGTGTTTGTTAATTGTGGTGTGAATGAGTTTAATGCTTCCCCTCAAAGTGAGGAGATTAGTTCTGCATTGCGTGAATATGTGGCCAACGGTGGCCAACTCTACGTAACAGACCAGGCTTACGATTATGTGGAACAAGCGTTTCCAGAGTATATCGATTTTTATGGTAGTGACGACACGCCTATCAATGAGCCAGAAGTCATGAATTTAGCGCAAGTAGGGCAAACGAAACCCAATACATACGGTGAGGTGCTAGACCCTATATTGCTGGGCGCATTAAAAAACATGAACTGTGGCGAATCGGTTTGTATTGAGGAGGAAAGTGATGCTTTATTCGCTATTCAAGGAATGTTAGGTGCCTGGGCTGTGATGTTGGCACCCCATGATGGCAAAGAGGATGATGTTAAAGTATGGGTTCAAGGTGAGATGGATTATGCTTCAGAGACCGATGAATTACGCCCACTCACAGTAAGTTTCAAACATGGTAAAGGTAAAGTGATTTACACTTCTTACCACACAGACAACTCAAACAACTCTAAAGAATTATTACCACAAGAACGCGTTCTACAGTTTCTAGTATTTGAGTAATAATGCTGTCACAGCCAAGCAGATATTCATTCTATTAATTCTGCTTGGCATTCCCTTACAAACTACCGTTTAGACTTGCTTGTAGAGGAGTAGGAGTAGCTTCTACGGTACGTTTGATAAAGCGAGCGCTTTATACTGTTCTGTTAGTTCTCGAGGTGGTGCCATACTCAGTTCATTGTCAAAACGTTTACTGAGTAATCGATAGTTTTCGTGTACTAAATGTTGGTTGCCTAGGTCAGCGTGGCAGCGTAGTACGCCACACCATAGCGCTATACTTAAGGGACATTGCTCTAACCCTTGTTGATAAAGCGCTAACGAGTCTTTAGGACTATTTTTTTCAAAGCGATTAGCTAGCGTTGCGATGATGGTTTCATAAGCACTAGTGAGTTTTAAGCGCCAAATATCAGCCTCCACTTCATCCATTCCTGGGAGTTGCGCAGGGCCTTGATAGAGGCGTAACGCGTGTTTTAGAACAATGGTCGAGCGCGCTTTGGCTTTTTGGGAGAGCTCCAAAAACTCCCATGCGTCCACCTCGACTAGTTGGGGATTAAACCGAACTCGGCCTTCTTCATTAACAATGGTGGTTGTTTCGCTGAACAGGTTATTTCGCAGCCGGTGCAATGTAACATAAAGGCTGTTCAATGCTTTATCTGTTTCACTGTCAGGCCAAAGAGAGGCGGCCAATGTTTCTTGGGCCATGCCATTAGGGCCAGCAGCAATTAGGTAGCTTAAAAGCTTGTTAGTACCTTGTTTACCACCGGATAAAACGCTTTCTTGTTGGCCACGAAGGCGCAGCGAAAATTCTCCAAGCACATTTATGCGTGCGTACCAAGGCCAGTGGAGCCTTAGGTTTGGGTCAGCGGGTGGGTTTAATTGACGTGATTGAATATGCCAAAGTGCGTATTCGTTAGCATTATCTTCCGCCAGCATGAGCGCGCACATTTGGGCAAGGTCGTTATTATTAATAAAAGCAGGAAAAAACAAACGTTGGCGTTCGCCCGCTGCAAAAGCTAGGCGCAAATAAGGTAGCGCGCGCGCCGGCTGTTTTTTGTATAAGGGTATTTTGGCTAAATTTAAATACAAACCAACATTTAAAAAGTCGCTATGAAAGTGTTTCATTTGTAAACGCGCAGCTTTGGCTACACGCAAGGCCTCAGCAAAGTGGCCGTTTTCTGCGAGCAGGCCGGCATGTATACCACGAAAAAGCGCAGAAATAGCAATGGAGCCGTGTTTGTCTGCCACTGTCACTGATTCCTCAGCGTGAGAAAGTGCCTGAGGGAGTTGGTTTTTAACCCAAGCTTGTGCAGATAAAAAATGTGCTTGGAACGTATCGTAAAAGGGACGGTGAGTTTTAGGCTCTGTGCGCATAAACCAAGATACCCAGTTGTCCATGGCTTCCTCGTCGCAAAAGGCTAGGGCACAATGCACAGCAGGCACGGCATCATCCCAAGTGCCGATGCCGTAGTCGCGAATCAGTTTGCGGCCTATTTCAGCCTCAGCCAAGCAAGTTTCTTTATCGGCTTCAAAAATAAAAGCCCATAAGGCAGTAAAGGTTTTCCATAAGCACTGGGCAAGAGGGGAAGAGCGTTCAATGACGTCTAGTTGGTGAGCCATGACGGCCATAACGCGGCTAGCACCGGCGCGCCGTCCAAACTGCCAAGTGTTTAGATACATTAACTGGCTGGCAAGCATGACTCGTTCACTGTCTGCTAAGGTATTGCAGGAAAGTGCAGCAAGCGCTTCTCGTTCCCAGTCATGTAATGACGGGTCTAAGGGGCGGCCATAGGAAATTGCTGTCACAATACCTCTAAGAACGGTATGCCAAAGTGGTGCTGGGAGATGCTGGCGAAAAGTCTCTTCATAACGTTCAAATTCGTTGATCCACCGTTCGTAGAGCGAAACGTGAGCCCACTCCAACCAGATGCTATCTACAATGCCGCTCCAAGCGAGCGCGAGATGAATATAATCTTGTGTTAACGTTAATTCATCCCAAGCACTTGCCATGAGTTCTCGTGCAGCGGCTGTATCAATTAAGATCAAACACACGCCTTCCCAGAGGCGCAAAAGTGCTAAAGAACGACGCTTTTCTTCGGGAATAGCAGTGATTAGGCTGTAGAGTTTGTCACCGCGGCCAGTCTGAATTAATTCCAATGCAACTTGGCTAATTCCATCGGCTAAGGTATCCCACTGTTCATGTTTAACGAGAAGTGGCGCGGCTAACTCCCAAAATCCTTCTTGCCATAAAGTGTGAGCCCAGCTTTGAATAATTGCTTGCTGTTTTTCTGGTGAATCTTCTTGCAGAAACTGTTGGCGCAAGAAATTTTTAAAAAGATCGTGAAAGCGATAATGGTGCCCGTTCTCAATGCTAGGTTCAATAAAGATAAAAGCATGCTCTTGCGCCAACCGTTCGAAACGTTTGCTGGCATCACTGATGTTAATGGCGGGGTTGAGGCAATTTTCTGGCACTAAATTGAGTAGTGAGCTATAGCGTAATACTTGTTTATCTTTAGTGCTAAGCGGTAAGTATATTTCATACATAAACCAATCGTTTAGGCTTCTTTCTTTATGTAGAGTCTCGGGGATAGAAGCAGTTCTTTGCCAATGCTCTAGCAGCAACATCAAAGCTACGGGCCAACCACCTATTGTAGGCCCTAGTTGTGGTAAAAACCCGCTAATTTTATTCTTCGGTAAACCCTCGCGCGTTAATAACTGTGTAGATTCTTCATTATTAAAAGACAGTAAGTGCTCATCTATGAAGCCCAATTGACCACGGCTACGCAGTGAAATCCAAGCAGGTGCAGGTTCGTGACGGCTAGTAATAAGTGCTTGCACCGATAAGCCTATTTCTTTAATAAACAAAGCAATTAAAGATTGAAGAGGATCATCGGCAGAAATATGGTGCATATCATCAATTAGCAGTAAGGAGTTTGAGTTAATGCAGTTGATGAATGTTTCCGCAAATTGCCGTACAAAAACATCTAGGGAGGAGCTGTACTCAGGGTTTAAAATGGGCAATTTGCTGCCTGATGTGCCAATGAGCTCGATACACCTTTGGCGTAATTTGAAAAAGAACTCACCCACGGAGGCACCAGATTCCGGGATGCGCAACCAGAGAGTAGGCCTGGTATTGTGGTGTGCATAACTGATAGCTAAAGTGGTTTTTCCGTAGCCTCCAGCTGCCACTATCCAGGTAGCATGCTTGTTTTTAAAGCGATCAATTATCTCAAATAGACGCGGACGGGGAAGTGCTCTAACTCCTGCAGGAGCCAGAGTTGAGGCTGTGATGGGGCTGATTTGTGACATCCGTGCTCTCTTATCCGTAAAGTTAGCGCGAGTGGCTAGGCTACATCCGCTAACTCTTGAATATTGAATTTATTATGTTGATGCCTATAGGTTGCTTAAGTAAGCCTAGTAGATCAAGTAGTTAATAGATATTTTGCGCTTGTGCAGCGTGAAGAGATTTGTAGTTGAGGCAAGCAAAACCAAAATCATGTGCTATTGAGTAAAGTGAGTAAAAACAAAAAAGCCCTTGTTAATCAAGGGCTTAGGTATTGGCGGAGGAGGTGAGATTCGAACTCACGGAGGACGCAAATCCTCGACGGTTTTCAAGACCGTTGCATTCAGCCGCTCTGCCACTCCTCCAAAAGATTGCGCATTAAGTTGTGCTGAGGTCGAATAATAGCGAAGATTACTCATCAGTCAAGTTAGTTTCTTTAGTTTGCGTGAAAAAGCAGCAATTCAAGGCTGTGTTTGTTCTTTTTGTAATAAATAAAAGGTGTTTATGTCGTTTTATCTTATGTGTACCACCCTGCTTAGTGGTGCTGTTGGGGCGTGCACACGCTTTGGGTGCCAACGGTTAGGGTTGGGCGTGTGGCAAATCAATGCCGTAGCCTCTGTATTAGTGGGCGTTTTTTTGTTTTTCTTTAATGCGGATAGATTTGTTTTGGTGGTGCTACTTGGTTTTTTAGCGGGTTTCTCTACTGTTTCGGGGCAAGTGGAAGAAGTGTTCGAGAAATACCCCACAACGAAAGGGCGGCTAGGCGCTCTTATTATCTATGTAGTTGCAGGTGGTTTGCTAGCGTGGGCTCCGTTTACGTTGTTACAGGTGTTGAATACATGATGGTATATGTTTTTGCGGGAGCTGTTGTTGGAGCCTTGCTACGTCTAGGTGGCGAATGGTTTATTGCTGGGTTTGGCCTTGAACAAGCTCACTTATTCTCTTTGTTTATGATTAATGCACTGGGCTGTTATGCCTTTGCCGTGTCAGAGTGTCTAGTAACGCAAGTACAAAAGCGCGCTTTTTGGTTGACCGGATGTTGGGGCACTTTTACTAGTTTTTCGGCTGTGTCTGGAATTTTTTTAATGCAGGAAATGAGCCTTATGGGAATGTTGTTATGGGTGTTAGCTTGCGTAGGCTCGTGGTGGTTGTGCTATGTGGTTGGAGGCGCAACTGCGGATAGGTTTAGAACGTTTAAAAAAGCACTATACTAAGAGTTAAGCTGTAGGCAATGAGCGCCATGCCTTGTAAGCTACAACGTATAATTGCTTGAGAGAAAGTGGGTTTGTTTTAGGAATTTATTAGTGGTCAGTTTTTTTAAAGATAGAAAATAAAATAAATAATTATATTTTTATACATTTATTTCAATGGGTTAAGTGTTTTTTTTGCATCTTATATTGTTTTTGTTTGTGAGAGAAGAGCAGAGGAAACGTTCTTTTTTTGAACGAAAAATCATGTGACACCAAAATGGTGTCATGCAATTTTTTTACGTACAGGTGGTTAATCTTCTTCAGTGCCTAAGGCTTTATATTTAACAAATAACAAAAATAGCAGTACTGCTCATTACTATTAGGGATTATAGAAATGTTGAAAATAATGATAGTGGATGATCATGAACTCGTACGTACCGGTTTGTCTCGGATGTTGCAGGATGTGCGTGGGTTAGAAGTGATAGCGGAAGCGGCAAGTGGTGAAGAGGCAATAGAACTAGCTCGAGAAGATGAGCCAGATGTTGTGTTGATGGATCTTAGAATGCCTGGAATGGGTGGTTTGGAAGCCACTAAAAAACTAGTGCGCTACTTCGATGCCATCAAGGTGATAGCTGTTACTGCCTATGAAGAAGAACCGTTTCCGTCGAGGGTGTTACAGGCGGGTGCGGTGGGGTATGTTACTAAGGGAGCGGGTATCGATGAAATGGTACGTGCAATTCGAGTAGTTAAAGCTGGGCAGCATTATATTAGCCCGCATATTGCACAAGCGATGGCTCTAAAGGCCTACACAGGCACGGCATCTCCCATGGAAGTGCTGTCTGAACGTGAACTGCAAGTAATGACATTGATCATTAATTGCCATAAAGTACAGGAAATAGCAGATCAACTTTACTTATCCCCCAAAACAGTAAACACCTACCGCTACCGCATCTACGAAAAGTTAGGTGTTGAGAGCGATGTGGAGATGACCATTTTGGCTATTCGGCATGGCATGGTGGATGTGGGGCTCATAGACGCAATAGAGTAGCTTTGAACCTTCAATTTGACGGCAAAACATTTACAGAACGGTGCACACGCAAGCCTGGTGTGTACCGTTTTTTTGATGATAAAGAAAAAATTCTTTATGTAGGCAAGGCGCGTAACCTGCACGCTAGGCTTTCTAGTTATTTTTTAAGCACCGTTACGTGTCGTAAAACGGCAGCCATGCTAAAACGTGTGGCAGATGCGCAAGTTACCGTCACCCACGACGAAACTGAAGCGCTGTTGCTAGAACAGGCACTTATTAAAGAACATCGGCCGCCTTATAATATTTTATTGCGTGACGATAAATCCTACCCCTTTATTCTCATCGATCAATCTACCGATTTCCCACGCGCCAGTTTTCACCGTGGCAAGCGTAATAAAACGGGCATGTATTTTGGTCCCTATCCGAGTGTTGCCAGTGTAAAAGAAGCGTTGAGTATTCTTGAGAAGGTTTTTAAGCTTAGAAATTGCCAAGATTCGCTCTTTAAACAACGTTCTCGGCCATGCTTGCAATATCAAATAAATCGTTGCACCGCCCCTTGTGTAGGCCTAGTGGATAAAGAGGCCTATGCACAACAAGTGCAGTTTGCAGTGGATTTTCTCGAAGGGCGCGACCAACAGGTGCTTGGAAAGTTAGAGCAAGAAATGGTGGCGGCGGCTGAATTATTGCAGTTTGAAAAAGCGGCAGAAATTAGAGACCAAATAGCTTCTTTGCGTTTAATTCAACAAAAACAACATGTGGATACAGGTAGCCAAGACGCTAATGTAGACGTTTTAAGTGTGCTTAGCCGTCACGGCCAAGCAGTGGTTGAGCAACTGTTTGTTCGCAATGGGCGTCTACTAGGGCATAAAAGCCATGCCTTTACTTTGCAATTGGATAGTTCAGCGGAAGAAGTGCTAGAAACATTTTTAGCACAATATTATTTGGCTGAAGATGAAACTATTCAGCTTCCAAGAGAGGTGTTAATCAACCTTCCTCTTGCTACAGATAGCATTGCTGATGCGGTATTCAAGCAAAGTGGACGGCGCATACGCTTTGCTTCGCAAGTGAGGGGGCAGCGCCAAGCTTGGTTGCGGCTTGCTAATGAAAATGCCAGCACTTCCTTGCTTTCGTTGTTGGCGAACAAAGAACACTTAGAACAGCGCTTTATTGCGTTACAAGAAGCACTGTCGTTATCTGTGTTGCCAGAACGAATAGAGTGTTTTGATATTAGCCATACTGGGGGTGAGAAGGCAGTGGCGGCTTGTGTGGTGTTCAATGTGGAAGGCCCTTTGAAACAAGAGTATCGGCGTTACAATGTTAATCCTGCCCAAGCCGGCGATGATTATGCTGCACTTGCAGAAGCGGTACAGCGACGTTACAAAAGGGCTAAAGGAAGTGAACAGGCAATGCCAGATCTATTATTAATTGATGGCGGTAAAGGGCAAGTAAGTGCAGTAGCTGAAGTAATGGCCGAGTTGGGGCTGCCGGAAGTGCAAATTTTAGGAATAAGTGAAGCACACGGGAAGAAAAAGAACATCGCTGAACGGTTGCATAAACAAGACGGTGCTGTAATAGTCTTGCCCCAAGAGAATAGAGGGTTACACTTACTGCAACAAATTCGCGATGAGGCGCATCGCTTTGCCCTGATTGGTCACCGTGCAAGGCGTAAAAGAAGTAGTACAGGGTCTGCTTTAGAGGGGATTCCTGGCGTTGGGCCGAAACGAAGAAGAGCCTTGCTACACCATTTTGGTGGTTTGGCTCAGTTACGCAATGCTTCCGAAGAAGCCATTGCCGTGGTGGAGGGAGTAGGGCCACGGCTTGCTCACACCATTTACTCGTGGCTGCACGAATGAAAGCTGTAACGCTAAAATCTATTTATTAAACCCAAATAAGTTGGTGCCATGCAAAAACCTGATTATGCAACCGTTTTAAACCCACCAAACCTGCTAACGTTGGCGCGTTTAGCTTCCGTTCCGTTGTTGGTGTTGGTTTTTTTCTTGCCGCTAAAATCTAGCCCGATAATCGTTTCTAGCCTTTTTATATTGGCAAGCATCACCGATGCCTTGGATGGTTACTTAGCACGAAAAATGCAATTAACTAGCCGCTTTGGCGCTTTTATAGATCCAGTGGCAGATAAATTAATGGTGGGCGTGGCATTAGTGCTGCTTGTGCATAGCCATCACAACATTTGGATGACCATCCCAGCTTTGGTTATTATCTCTCGTGAAATTGCCGTATCTGCTTTGCGCGAATGGATGGCTGAACTGGGTGAGCGAGGTAGTGTGGCGGTGAGTTGGATGGGTAAAACGAAAACCGTCGTGCAAATGATTGCTATCGCATTGTTGTTGTATTACCCGCCAGCGATCAATGAAGCTACAGCCTCCATAGTTATGACTTGGCAGTTGTGGCTTTCTTATATTTTGCTGTATGTGGCAACGCTGCTCACCCTTTGGTCTATGTTCCAGTACTTGGCTGCGGCTTGGCCATTATTGTGGGCGAAAGAAGAAGAGTCGGTGGCTGAATAATAGGCGCTTTGTGGTTTTCTTGAGCGCCTGAGGTGGTGCTTGTGCAAAGTTTCAGCGAACGTATGTTTCTTGCTTGACAGCCATCACCCCTCATGTAAAATGCACGCCGCACACAGAGAAGCAAAACACCAATAGCTTTTTTGTTTTGAAGCGGGAATAGCTCAGTTGGTAGAGCACAACCTTGCCAAGGTTGGGGTCGCGAGTTCGAGTCTCGTTTCCCGCTCCAATTTTTACACCATTCTAAGGGCGCGGTGGTAGAGTGGTTATGCAGCGGACTGCAACTCCGTGTACGCCGGTTCGATTCCGGCCCGCGCCTCCAAATTTGTAAGTAGTAATAAGTTTCAAGCCCGGGTGGCGAAATAGGTAGACGCAAGGGACTTAAAATCCCTCGAGGGGTAACTCTCGTGCCGGTTCGATTCCGGCCCCGGGCACCAATAAAATCAAGCACTTAAAGGTAACTTTAAGTGCTTTTTTTATGCCCCTTAGAAAATGCTTGCCTGTGCCAATAAAGTTTCCTTGGCCGCTGAAGCAGAAGCATCAATTATTCGTGCTTTCTTTTGATCTAGATCATTTAGGTGTAACTTCTAGCCACCTCTTTTTCTCCCTTCAGGTAAGATCCTTAACGTTTTATATCATCTCACATTCTTATTGAAAGCTTAGGTCTTACAGGAGCCTCTTTTTATGGCTAGCGTAAAGTTTTTAGTGGGGAAAAAGTCCCCCTAGAAATGCATAAAGTAAGAATCGTACAAAAGTTAAATTTACAGCCCATCGAACGTCGTTTAGAAGCAATGAACGAAGCGGGCAACAACACTTTCTTGTTGCATAACGATGATGTGTTTATGGATATGCTGACAGACAGTGGTGTGAACGCCATGAGCGATCAGCAATTGGCGGCCATGATGGTGGCCGATGATAGTTATGCGGGCAGTGCCACTTATACGCGTCTAGAGAAAAAGCTGAATGAAATTTTCGGGATGGATTATTTTTTGCCCGCACACCAGGGGCGTGCAGCAGAAAACATTATCAGCCAAGTACTCGTTAAAGAAGGTGATGTTGTTCCCATGAACTATCACTTTACAACTACCAAAGCGCACATTGTGCTCAATGGTGGGGTAGTGGAAGAAGTGGTGATAGACGAGGGGCTAGAAGTCACCAGCACGCATCCTTTCAAGGGCAACATTGATATCAAAAAATTGCGTGAAGTCATTACCAGCAATGGCCCTGAAAAAATTGCCTTTGTACGCATGGAAGCAGGCACTAACCTTATTGGCGGCCAACCTTTTTCGGTGCAAAACCTTGAGGAGGTTCGAGCTGTTTGCGATGAATTTGATTTGTTACTAGTGCTTGATGCGAGCCTGTTGGCAGACAACCTTTATTTCAATAAGCAACGTGAAGAAGCTTGTAAGTCGTTAAGTATTCGGGAGATTACCCGGCGCATTGCTGACTTATCAGACATTTTATATTTTTCAGCGCGCAAGTTAGGTAGCGCACGTGGGGGTGGTATTTGTATCCGTGATGAGGCGCTTTTTAGCCGCATGCGTGGCTTGGTACCTTTATACGAAGGCTTTTTAACTTATGGTGGTATGTCAGTGCGGGAAATGGAAGCCCTTACTGTAGGCCTTGAAGAAACCATGGACGAGACAAATATCAATCAAGGCCCTCAATTCATTGAATATATGGTGGATGAGCTAGCAAAACTTGGGGTGCCAGTTATTACACCTCCTGGTGGGTTAGGCTGCCATATTAATGCAATGGAGTTTGTTGACCACATACCGCAAACCGAATATCCCGCTGGGGCATTAGCGGCCGCACTCTATATTGTGAGTGGGGTGCGTGGCATGGAGCGGGGTACTATGTCTGAACAGCGTGAGCCTGATGGTACTGAGCTATTAGCTAATATGGAATTGGTTAGATTGGCCATGCCGAGGCGTGTGTTCACGCTATCACAAGTTAAGTATGCAGTAGATCGCATTGAGTGGTTATATAAACACCGCCATTTGATCGGTGGCTTAACTTTTACTGAAGAACCAGAAATATTACGTTTCTTCTATGGTCGCTTGCAGCCCGTCTCGGATTGGCAAGAAAAGCTCGTAGCTCAGTTCCGTAAGGATTTTGGCGACAGCTTATAAGCCCCTGCCGCGCCCTTACAGGGCGCTTTTTGCGCAAATTACCTCTATCGCTTCATTTGCAGTGCTGAGTACTGGTACATTAGGCTCCACAACAATAATATTGGAGCATCATTGTGCAAGTAATTGATCTTGATACAGGTTCTATACAGGGAATTCCAGCGGGTGAGAACGTCATTGAGTACCGTGGGATTCCCTTTGCGGCAGCCCCTATCGGTGAAAACAGGTTTAAGCGGCCGCAGCCCGTGGAGCCATGGAGCGGAGTGCAAACCATGGATAGCTATGGGTTGCCTGCCTGGCAAGAAATTAACCCGCTAATAGGGGTGACAGAGCTTAGCGAGGGTGCATTAACCCTGAATGTGTGGGCGCCTAAAGGTGATGGCCCATTTCCTGTGATGGTATGGCTACATGGTGGTGGTTTTACCAATGGTACGCCTTCGCAGCTCCTTTATAACGGTGAGCAATTAGCCCGTAGCCAACAAGTGATAGTTGTTAACGTAAGCTATCGTTTGGGCGCTTGGGGCTTTGGCTACTTTGGCGAATTGGCACCTGAATTACCTTTTGACAGTAATCTTGGCTTGCGCGATCAAATTGCAGCATTGGAATGGGTACAGCGCAATATAGCCGCCTTTGGAGGCGATAAACATAAAGTAACGCTCTTTGGAGAGTCTGCGGGCGGTTTTGCCGTGGCTTCTCTGTTGGCTGCGCCTCAAGCGAAAGGATTGTTTCATCGTGCTGTGGTTCAATCTGGTGCCGCAGATATGGTATTAAGCCAACAAGAGGCTACTCGTATTGCTGAAATAATAGTTTCCGCATTGCCTGGAGATGGCAGCGCAGCAGAAAAGTTACTACAGGCCACCCCCAAGGAAATAGTGCGCGCACAGCGTGAAGTGATGAAGATACCTGTAGAAAGGGGAATGCGCACTACCACACCACAATATGGCATGCCATTTCTGCCTGTCATTGATGAGTTTTTGCCAGAAAAACCTATTGACGCCATTGCGAGTGGCGCAGCAAAAAACATTCCATTACTAGCAGGAACCTGCCATGAAGAGTGGAACTTATTTCAGTATGTGCCGCCTTTTAATGGTGGCATAGCGATGGCAGATTTACAGGCGTTAACGGAAGAGGATATCAAACGTCGTTTTAAACGTGTTTTGCCTGAGCATGGTGAGGCGTTATTTGCTGCGTACCAAAAGATAGTAGAGCCACACGCAAAGAGAGCGTTAACCGATTGGTATACCGCTATGGAGTCTGACCGAATTTTTCGAGTGCCAACAGAGCGTTTACTAAGCGCGCAGCAGCAAGCTGGTGGCCAATGCTGGGGCTATGAACTGCTTTGGTCTGAGAATGGTTTTGGGCTGCCGCTAGGCGCCTTTCATGTAATGGATGTGCCTTTTGTGTTTGGCATTACAGACACACCCATAGGCAAGATGTTTACAGGTGGCACGGTTGAAGCAAAGGCATTGTCTGATCGCGTACAAAAAATTTGGGGGAACTTTGCTCACCACGGTGCTGCAGAGTGGGATGAATGGCATCCAAACCAGCAGAATGTGATGGGTTTGGATAAGAAAGTTGCTGAAACCGTTTTATTTCAGCAAGAGCGTTTAATGCTTTGGGATGAAGTAATTCCCAAGGTTTGATATAGGAGTTGTTATGTCTTCAGTTGCTGAAACAATAGAACAAAGAATTAGGCAAAACTTTGAAGTGTTCTATTTTGATTTGCTCAATGAGAGCCATCAGCATAGTGGGCCTGCTACAGAGTCTCATTTTAAATTAACTTTGGTAGCGGATGAATTTAACGGTTTGATGTTGGTGAAACGCCACCAGAAAATATACCAATTAGTGCAGGATCTTTTGGATGGTCCTGTGCATGCATTTTCAATGCATTTATTTACTCGTGAAGAATGGGAGAAGAGGGGCGGTGAAGTGGCGCCCTCGCCACAATGCCGTGGCGCCAATTAGCCTAGAATGATCGTTATTTCACTCACAAGCCCCTAGTGGGGCCTGTGAGTGAATAGCAGTTATTGCTGCTTGTTTTCTTGTTGCTGTCGTCTTAATACACGAGGGTCGTTTGAGGCTCGGCCTTCAGGCACTACCACTTTGGGTTCGGCCTCAGTTTTTGCAGGCTGAACGGTTTCCTCTTTTTTGCTCGTATTTTCCGCTTCCTTTGCTGGTGCAGCGGGCTTATCTTCTTGTTCAGCCTTCTCAGCCTTCTCAGCCTTCTCAGCCTTCTCAGCTTTCTCAGCTTTCACTTCTTGCCCAACCTTTTCAGCTGCTTTCGGTGCTGGAGAAGTGGTTTCTACGTTGTTGTCTTCACCTTTAGTAGTGGCTGCAGCGTCCTTTTTCTCAACACTTTTTGCTGCTTGGCCTGTAGCGGGTGCTTGCGGCGCTGATGGTTTAGCAACGGCTTCAGTGGTTTCTTCTTTTTTCTCAGAAGAAACGGGTGCCGCAGTGGTTGCTTCAGTGGCCTTAGTTACGGGTGTTGGGGCAACAGGGGTCTGTTCAGCACTAGCACCTTTATTAGCTGTTTTTGGTGTAACTGAATCAGCAGCTTTTACTGGTGGCACAACGGGTTCTGCGTCAGCCTTTGCCACTTTGTTAGCATCAGTGGCGGTAGGGGTTTCAGCAGGGGATTTCACCTCTGGAGCTGTTTCTTGTTTAGCTGGCTCGGTCTTGCGTTCAGCAGGTGCTGCTGCGGGTTGTTTTTCTTGCTTTTCTTGTGCAGCACTTTCTTTTTGCTTAGGTTGTTCCGCTGCTTTAGAAGGCTCGGCTTTAGCCACAGGCGATTCTTGCTGTGCTTTAGGCGCTGGAGCCGCAAGTGCTTTTTGCGTTGTGCTTTCTGCCGCTACAGGTGCAGCAACAGAGGCTTCAGGCCTAGTGCGAACGCGCAAGGGGCGTTGGTCTTGACGTTGAGTTCTGCGCTCTGCAGCAGCCTCGTTTTTCTTAGCGGGTTGCTCTTTAGCGCCATTATTTTGGCTGCGTTGCTGCTGCGCAGGTTGCTGGCGGCGGCGTTGTTGTCTGTCGTCCTTATCCTGTTGCTGAGGGCGTTCAGAGCGTTGCGCTTCTTGACGTGGCGGATGGTTGTTGCGCTCGCGCTGTTCGTTACGCTGGCGTGATGAGCGCTCTTGCGGCTGTTTTTTCTCTGCAGCAGGTGCAGAAGGCGTGGTTTCTTTTGCCTTCTTAGCAGGCTCGGCTTTGCTCGGCTGTGCTACTTTTTGAGCAGCTTTGGAGGCCTTGGCAACCTCTTGTTTAGGGGTAAACAACTTAGCGAGTAGTGTAAGAATGTTAGCCCAGAAGCCGGCCGGAATGGGTAGGGCTTTTTCTTCTGGCACAGGAGGAGCAGTGTCGGGCACCGTCATTTTTACCGCAGCTTCGTGTTGCTGGGTCACAACATTCTCTTCGGCAAATAAATCAGGTTCTTCTTCGCCTTCTAGCAAGCTCATTTCATGGCTGACTAACTCAGGCACTACTTGGTCGTCACGTATACGCTGTACTTTAAAGTGCGGAGCTTCAAGATTTTGGTTTGGAATAATTAAAGTGCGAATTTTATAGCGGTTTTCAATGGCTAATAGGTCTTCACGCTTTTCGTTCAGTAGATATGTGGCCACCAAAACGGGAACTTGGGCGTGAATTTCACCCGTGCGCTCTTTCATTACTTCTTCTTCGATTAAACGAAGAATGGATAAGGCAAGCGACTTGATATCACGCACATGGCCTTGTCCGTCACAGCGAGGGCAGACGATACTTGAGGTTTCACCTAGTGATGGACGGAGGCGTTGGCGTGAGAGCTCTAACAAGCCAAAGCGTGAAATTCGGCCAATTTGAACGCGTGCGCGGTCAGCTTCAAGTGCTTCACGCATGCGGTTTTCAACTTCACGCTGGTTGCGGGCTGGGCCCATATCAATAAAGTCGACGACCACCAGGCCGCCAATGTCGCGGAGGCGTAGTTGGCGTGCGATTTCATCTGCTGCTTCTAAGTTAGTGTGCAGCGCTGTTTCTTCAATATCTGCGCCACGCGTTGCACGTGAAGAGTTAATGTCGATGGAAGTGAGCGCTTCAGTGGGATCAATTACAATGGAGCCACCAGAAGGAAGTTTTACTTCGCGATCAAACGCCGTTTCAATCTGAGATTCAATTTGGTAGCGAGAAAATAGCGGAGTGTCATCTTGGTAGAGTTTGATTTTAGGGAGGAAATCATTCATTACCAAGCTAACAAAGCCAGTGGCTTCTTCGTAGGTTTCTTTCGCGTCAATAAGTACTTCGCCAATATCTTTACGCAGGTAATCACGAATGGCGCGAATAATAACGTTTGATTCTTGGTGTACTAAGAAGGGAGCAGGACGCGTTCCACTAGCATCGAGGATGGCATCCCAAAGTTTAGTTAAATAGTTTAAATCCCACTGAAGTTCTTCGGCGGTACGGCCTAAGCCTGCAGTGCGGACAATTACGCCCATGTCGTTGGCTATTTCTAATTGGCCTAGGGCTTCTTTTAGGGCTTGCCTTTCGTCACCTTCAATGCGTCGTGAAATCCCGCCTGCACGAGGATTATTCGGCATCAAAACTAAATAGCGGCCCGCCAAGCTAATGAATGTTGTGAGTGCAGCACCTTTATTACCGCGTTCTTCTTTATCCACTTGCACAAGCACTTCTTGGCCTTCGCGGATAACTTCACGAATATTGATGCGGCCTTGAATATCTTTAGGGGATTTTGAAAAGTATTGACGAGAAATCTCTTTGAGAGGAAGGAAGCCGTGACGTTCTGCACCGAAATCTACGAAAGCCGCTTCGAGCGAAGGCTCAACACGAGTGATACGGCCTTTATAAATATTGTCTTTTTTCTGTACTCGGGATCTATGTTCGATATCTAGGTCATAGAGTTTTTGCCCGTTTACAAGCGCTACACGAACCTCTTCGGTGTGCGTAGCATTAATCAGCATGCGTTTCATGAATTTACCACATTAATGTGGCAGTTTTACGATGGTTTTGACCCACGACAGAATAGCAAAGCTCATGTGAGCTTATTAAGCATCTATGTAAATTATTAAATAACGTTATGCTCGGAAGTGATTGATTTTATTGGATCAAGACCTTCAAGCAAGTATGTTCTCAGTTTTTGCTACTAAACAACAACGACATTTTCTAACTATGCAGAAAGCTGAGTGGCTTCCATAATTTACTTGTAGCAGTTTTGCTACAAACGCTTAATAAATTCTGCCGCCTAAGGTAAAAAGGCGCATCGCAAACCACCTAAGTTTTTAATTCGCTCCACCTTTAAAAGGGTGTGAGCACCAGTGTTTTGTTTGCGGTGGTTGCTAAGTGAAAAATTATTTGCAGCAACCACTGTATACATAATGTTTTGGCTGCCAATAAGCAGATAACTTGTTTTATGTAAAACAGGTTACTAGTGAATGTCCGCTTCGCGTCACTAGGCTTAAAGATGGCCAATACGGACTATAGCAGAAAAGTGTCAAAGCTCAATGCTTTAGAGTGGCATCGGTGGTGCATATTTAAGCTTTCGTTCGCCAGCAAGAAGATAAATAGATAGAATTCGGCCATGAAAAACATTCAGAGCAAAAACAATACCGTGCAACACGTGGAAATTGATGCGGGGGCTGACCAGCAGCGCTTGGATAATTTTCTGATTGCGACGTTGAAGGGTGTGCCTAAATCGCATATCTATCGTTTAATCCGCAGCGGGCAAGTGCGAGTAAATAAAGGGCGGGCAAGGCAAACGCAACGCTTGCAAGTGGGCGATATAGTGCGGATTCCCCCTGTACGTACTACCACTAAAACTGCTGTAAGCACGAATAATGCAGCACTGCCTAATTTTGAGTTTCTTTATCAAGATGATCACCTATGGGTTGTTAACAAGCCCTCTGGGTTGGCTGTGCATGGTGGAAGTGGGCATAGCTTGGGCCTGATCGAGGCGTTGCGTGCTAAATATCCGCAAGAAAAACAGCTCGAGCTAGTGCATCGTTTAGATAGGGATACTTCCGGCGCCATTATTATTGCGCGTAAGCGCTCAACACTAAGGTTGATGCAGCGCTTGCTGCAGGATGGTGGAGTAGATAGGCGATACTGGTTGCTTGCACAAGGGTTTACAAAGCAGCAGAGCACCATTGAGGCACCTCTATTACGCCAAGATGAAGCCGGTAAAAGAAAGATGATTATCTCAAAAGCCGGCCGTTCAGCAAAAACGAATTTCCGCGAGTTGGGCAAGGGGGGCGGTTATCAGTTAATAGAAGCTGAGCTAATAACAGGTAGAACGCATCAAATTCGTGTTCATGCTCAATTTGGTGGGTTTCCCATTGTTGGTGACGATCGTTATGGTAATGCGGCGAACGACGAAGCCTTTGCTGTCCAATATGGGTTTGTTGCGTTGCCACTTTTTTTGCATGCGCGCCAATTACAATTCAGGCATCCCCATGCGGGCGAAAAAATCATGATTGAGGCACCGCTTGATAGTTCGTTTCAACGCGCTTTAAAAGCGCTATCTATATCTTATTAATTACTTTAATTTATCTAGGTATATTGATGTATTCATTAGTTATTTTCGATTGGGATGGCACCCTGATGGATTCCACCGATCGTATTGTTAGCTGTTTGGCTAAAGCAGCAGTAAAAACCGATTTAGAAGTGCTGAGCAAAGAGGCGTATCAGCACATAATAGGCTTGGGGTTGCGAGAAGCTATTCGTGATTTGTACCCAGGTATTGATGAAGATACGGTGGAGCTAATGCGTAAACATTACGCGGAATACTTCATGGCTGCAGAAGATACACCGTCACCACTTTTTGCAGGCTCTTTGCACGTGTTAGAAACGTTACGCAAGAAAAATATCAAAACGGCAGTGGCTACAGGCAAAAGCCGTGTTGGCCTAAACAAAGTGTGGCGTAAAACAGGCCTTGGCGAGTATTTTGATACGTCGCGTTGCGCGGATGAAACTCAATCTAAGCCGAACCCTCAAATGCTTCAAGAAATTCTCGAGGAGCTCCAGGTGGAGCCACAGCGTGCGTTAATGGTGGGCGATACTTCATTTGATCTGGAAATGGCTGCCAATATCGACATGCCGCGCGTGGGTGTAAGTTACGGCGCTCACGACATTGCTATTTTGGAGCAGTATAATCCCTTATCCATTGTAGATAATGTGGTAGATTTACTGCCCATAGTTCTTGGCGCTAATTCGTAAACCAAAAGGAAAGCCGATGTCAAAATTCGACATAACAGAGAGGCCTCAAAGCGATAAAGAGTGGCGGCTAATAGAAAAATTAGTCATGTCCATGCAGGCTGAACAAAAGCGAGAGCGCCGTTGGCGTATTTTTTTCCGTTTTCTAGGGTTTGGCTATCTTATCCTGATGTTTGCTTTGTTTTATCCTATGCGCACAGGGGGTACGGGCGTAGATACTACTGCGCCACATACTGCCATGGTGGTGGTGCAGGGTGTGATTGCTGAAGAAACAGCAGCAAGTGCAGACGTGCTGGTAGGGTCTTTACGTAAAGCGTTTGCAGCTAAAGAGGCAAAGGCTGTGTTGTTACGAATCAACAGCCCTGGTGGTTCTCCTGTGCAATCGCATTATATTTTTAAAGAAATAATGCGCCTTAAGGAAAAACATCCAGATAAAAAAGTGTATGCCGTCATTACAGAAATGGGGGCTTCAGGCGCTTATTACGTAGCAGCTGCTGCCGATGAGATTTATGTTGATCCCTCAAGCATCGTGGGTTCTATCGGTGTGATTATGGCGGGCTTTGGTTTCGAAGAAGCTATACAAAAACTGGGTATTGAACGCCGTGTGCTCACCTCGGGTGAAAGCAAGTCGTTAATGGATCCCTTTGCCCCCTTGAAAGAAGAACAGAAAGAGCATTTTCAAACCATGCTCGATGATGTGCATCAGGAGTTTATTGCTGCGGTGAAGCTAGGCCGTGGTGATAAGATTGATGCGGAAAAACATCCTGAGTTGTTTTCAGGTTTAGTGTGGTCGGGTAGCCGCGCCATCGAGTTAGGGTTGGCGGACGCCTTCGGCAGCCCTGGTAGCGTGGCACGTGATGTGGTGAAGCAGGAAAAAATAGTAGATTATACGATGGTACCGAACCCCTTCGACCGTTGGTTACAGGGTTTTGGAGTTAGTGTTGGGCAGGGTCTTGGCAAAAGCCTGAATTTAACGACCACCCTGCAGTAGTGCACGAGCGCCGATGAGTTATTAGTACAGCCCATCGGCGTTATCCCACTATGGTTCTAAAGGTAATTGAATGCCTTCATTGGCTAAAAAGTCGGTCAATAAAATGAGGGGTAATCCTACTAAGCCATTTGGGTCGCGTCCTTCCAAGCGATTAAATAACACAATTCCCAAACCTTCAGATTTAAAACTCCCCGCCGACTGATAAGGTTCTTCAGTGCGTAAGTAGCGGTCAATCATTGTGTCGTTTAGCTTACGAAAATGCACTGTGAAGGTTTCGCATGCCACCTGTGCCTTGTGTGTGGCACTGTTGTAGAGGCATAAACCTGTGGCAAAAGTAACAGTGGTGCCGCTGCACGCAAGTAGCTGCTTCTTGGCATTATCGTAGTTGCCAGGCTTACCAAGAATATTTCCATGGGAATCAATGGCAACTTGGTCAGATCCAATAATCAACGCGTTAGAGTGTGATTTAGCGACTTCTTTTGCTTTTTCTTTTGCTAAGCGTTGCACTAGTTCTTCCGCACTTTCGTTTGCGAGAGGGCTCTCGTCTATCTCTGGGCTATGTGCGCTAAAGGGGATGCCTAGTTTCTTTAGCAATGATTGTCGGAAAGGAGAGGAAGAGGCAAGAATTAAAGAGGGCGTTTTGTTGTTCATAAAATAAACACTCGTATTGTTAAGGGTCACTAAGAGCGCATCCTAGCTGATAGAGCTCGGGAAGTCAGTGCAGAGGCTTTGACATTGCGGTAGATCCTTAATAGAATTACGCGCCTATGAAATCAGGTCAATTACCGCGTTATATTGAGCCGCGGAAATTTGCTGATCAGGAATCTCGCATCGTTGGTAGCACCAAGGTGTCGCGTTTACCTAGGCTCGCAGATTTTCAGTGCTCAGAAGATAAACCCGTAGAGGTGGATTTGCGCTTTTACCATGAAGCCGCAAGCGGCCACCGAATCGTGGAAGGTTCGATAACCACAGCATTGCAGCTCACTTGCCAGCGTTGCTTAGAGCCAATGCAGCAAAGCGTAAGCGCGGTGGTGAGTTTGATTATGGTTTGGAGTGAAGTAGTAGAAGGCCAAACCTTTCCAGAAAGTTATGATCCTTGGTTGATTACTGAGGACAAAATGGACGTATCAACACTACTCGAAGACGAAATATTATTGTCACTTCCTGTAGTTGCGATGCATGATGAGTGTCCGGTTACATTGCCCGTCAGCCCTGAACCAGAAGGTTTCATGGAGCCGGCAGAAACCGAAAACCCTTTTGCAGTGTTAGCTAGTCTGAAAGAGAAATAATTAGCTAACCAAAATACTGATAGTAGGAGCACAGCACCATGGCAGTTCAAAAGAGCCGAAAAACCCGTTCCAAGCGAGGCATGCGTCGCTCGCACGATGCCTTGAGTGCAGCGGCGATCACAGAAGATCAACACAGCGGTGAAATTCGTCGTCGTCACCATATTGGCCCAGACGGTTCTTACCGTGGTCGCCAAGTTATCAAAGATGACTTCTTCTTTGATGATGACGAATAAGCGCTAACAGTGTTTAATTAAAAACGGGGGCTAGGCTCCCGTTTTTTTATTATGCAACAAAATGTTCCTATCATTTTTAAATAAGGAGATAGGATGGCGCCAATAACAATTGCTGTAGATGCCATGGGTGGCGATCATGGCTTAGCTGTTACTTTGCCCGCTGTAAAAAAACTATTAGCTAACAACCCTAACGCTAAAGTGTTGCTCGTGGGCATAGAAAACCAATTAAAAGAGGCACTGTTAGAGCTTGGTTTAGCTAATGAGACCAGGCTTAAGCTTGTGCACGCCTCCGAAGTGGTGGAGATGGACGACGCCTTGTCTGTGGCTTTACGTCAAAAACGCGATTCATCAATGCGTGTGGCGGCACAGCTAGTGAAGAAAGGTGAAGCCAGTGCAATGGTAAGCGCTGGTAATACAGGAGCCTTAATGGCAGTAAGCCGGTTAGTGTTGCGTACTTTGCCTGGTATCGATAGGCCTGCCATCTGCACCGCTATTCCAACCAAAACGCACCATGCTTATATGCTCGATTTGGGTGCCAACGTAGAAGCAGGCGCTGAGCAATTGTTGCAATTTGCCTTAATGGGTTCGGCCGTAGCGCAGGCGGTAGATAAAAACCCAAACCCTAAAGTTGCTTTGTTGAACATTGGGGAAGAAGAAATTAAAGGCAGTGAAAATATTAAAGCGGCTGTGTTGTTATTAGAAAATCATCCTAGCGTTAATTACATTGGCTACATTGAAGGCGACTCCGTGTTTGACGGCGGGGCTGATGTAGTTGTGTGTGATGGATTTGTAGGCAATGTGGCTTTGAAAACCATGGAAGGCGTGGCAAGCATGATTGGCCATATGCTGAAAAATGAAATTCACTCATCGTGGTGGCGTAAAATTGCGGCATTATTAGCCATGCCTATTTTTAAGGGCTTGCGTCATCGCGCAAATCCACAGCGTTACAATGGTGCCTCTTTGATAGGGTTAAACGGTATTGTGGTAAAAAGCCATGGCGGCGCCACCGTTGACGGTTTTTATGCTGCGCTACAAGTAGCCTTTAATGAAGCCGAACAAGATGTTCTATCTCTTATTTCGAGTGCCCTTGAGGAAAGCGCCTCTTTGCAATAAGTGGCGCTAAAAATTGTTGCAATCTAGTTTGGTGCTCACACTTCGCAAGCAGTATGCTGCAACCACTTTAAACATACAGCGAGCACCTAAGAACACATTTACCAATACGGAGTTCAATTAAAGTATGACTAAAACAGCGTTTATTTTCCCAGGCCAAGGCTCGCAATCGGTAGGAATGTTGGCTGCTTTTCGTGATGAGCCCGTTTTCTGTCATACCCTTAACGAGGCTTCCGGTGCGTTGGGTTACGATTTATGGGAAGTCATTCAAGAAGGCCCAGCGGATGAATTGCAAAAAACTGAAATCACACAACCTGCGCTTTTAACGGCAGGCGTGGCGTTATGGCGCTTATGGGAACACCGTGGCGGTTTTCGCCCTCATTACTTAGCAGGGCACAGTTTAGGTGAATACACAGCGCTTACTTGTGCTGGTGTGTTTAGTTTAGGTGATGCCGTTAGATTAGTGCGCAAGCGCGGCGAGTTGATGCAAGAGGCTGTGCCGGCAGGCAAGGGAGCTATGGCAGCTGTTTTAGGGCTTGATGATGATAAAGTGATTCAAGCCTGTGCCGATAGCGAGCAGGGCGAAGTGGTGGCAGCCGCTAATTTTAACTCCCCTGGGCAAGTTGTTATTGCTGGTGAAACAGCCGCAGTTGAACGAGCCATTGAAGCTTGTAAAGAAGCAGGTGCACGAAGAGCAATGGCCTTGCCAGTGAGTGTTCCATCACACTGTGCACTAATGCGCCCTGCGGCCGAGCAATTAGAAGAAGTGCTTAGTGGTATGCTCATGTTCCCGCCTGAAGCGCCCGTTATTAATAATGTAGATGTGGCTATTACTAATGATGTTGAGGAAATTCGTTCAGCGCTCATTAAGCAGCTCTATTCGCCGGTGCGTTGGGTGGAAACGGTGCAGCTACTCCAAAGCGAGGGAGTAACCCACGCCTACGAATGTGGCCCAGGCAAAGTGTTAGCCGGTTTAATTAGGCGTATTGATAAAGGCATGAAGGTGATGGCAATGGAAGATTTTGAAGCATTGAAAGCCGCCACCCCTAATGCTTAAGATGTTAGGAGAACTAGAATGACAACAACAGACGAGCAAAGAATTGCGTTGGTAACAGGTGCAAGCCGCGGCATTGGGCGCGCCATCGCTAAATCTTTACAAGAGGCAGGTTTTATCGTTGTAGGCACAGCCACTACTGAAAACGGTGCAAAAAATATTGAGGCAGAGCTTGCCGCTGCAGGCGGTGGGGGTGTGGTGCTTAACGTTACTAGCTCTGAATCTGTGCAAGAGGCTCTAAAAGAAATCCAAGAGCGTTTTGGAGCGCCTACCGTATTGGTAAATAACGCTGGTATAACCCAAGACAACATTATGATGCGTATGAAAGAAGAAGAGTGGGATAGTGTAATAGACACTAACCTTAATTCTTTATATCGCGTTATTAAGCCCCTTTTACGCGGCATGACACGCGCACGTTGGGGCCGCATTATCAATATTAGCTCTGTAGTAGGGAGCATGGGTAACGCAGGGCAAGCTAATTATGCAGCAGCTAAGGCTGGCATGGATGGCCTAACAAAAGCGCTAGCCCGTGAGCTCGGCTCACGTTCCATTACCGTGAATTCTGTTGCGCCAGGTTTCATTCAAACAGATATGACAGACGCGCTGCCTGAAGCGCAGCGTGACTCATTATTGGCACAAATTCCGCTAGGCCGTTTAGGCTCTGCGGAAGAAATCGCCAATGCTGTAACATGGTTGGCATCTGAAGGTGCTGCCTATGTTACAGGCACCACCATTCATGTGAATGGGGGTATGTTTACAGGTTAAGGTGTAAAACTTTACCGTTAACTTTGTAATTAGCGTCATAATTGGCAACAATAAAGCAGTTTTAAAAATGAGTGGCAGCTTGCAAGCGCAAACGCTGTTCACCTAGAATAGCCGCCTGAGGTGCAGAGGCACCACAACTAGAGAGAGTATTAAAATGAGTAGCATTGAAGAAAGAGTTATCAAAATTATTGTAGATCAGCTAGGTGTTGAAGAAGCGGATGTTAAACCTGCTGCTTCTTTTGTAGAAGATCTAGGTGCCGACTCACTAGACACTGTTGAATTGGTAATGGCTTTAGAAGAGGAATTTGAAACTGAAATTCCTGATGAAGAAGCTGAGAAAATTAACACCGTTCAAGCGGCTATTGATTATGTAACTAATCATGCCTAATGCCTAAGCTTAGCTTAGTGCTATAAAAAGCCGCAGGTTCTAGCGATAGAGCTTGCGGCTTTTTTTATGCTACATACCGTTAGTATGATAATTTAAGAAGAATATTCTGGGAGTTAAGCCAATGACAAAGCGTCGGGTAGTGGTAACTGGGTTAGGTTTGTTATGTCCTCTTGGAGCCGATGTCGCTTCCTCTTGGGCTGCCATTAAAGCTGGTAAAAGCGGTATAACAAAGCTCGATCACTTCGACACTAGTGAGTTCACAACACAAATTGGCGGTGTAGTACCAGAGTTTGATCTCCAAAAATATATCACTGCTCGAGAAGCACGCCGTGTAGACCCCTTTGTTCAATATGGGATGGTAGCAGCTATGCAAGCCATTCAAGATGCGGGTTTATATGAAAACGAAGAAATTAATAAAGAAAGAGTAGGAGTGGCCATTGGCTCAGGCATTGGTGGTTTAACAGGGATTGAAGAGAACCATAAAAAGTATTTAGAAAGTGGCCCGCGCCGTTTCTCACCTTTTTTTGTGCCGGGAAATATCATTAACATCCTTGCCGGCACGGTTTCCATTATGTTTGGTTTTCGCGGACCAAATTTTGCTATTGCCACAGCCTGCTCAACAGGCACGCACAGCATTGGCCTAGCAGCCCAACAAATTCAACTAGGGCAAGCTGATGTAATGATAGCGGGTGGTTCAGAGAAAGCTACGTGCCCATTAGGGCTTGGTGGCTTTGGTGCAGCCCGCGCACTTTCCACTAGAAATGACGAACCCACCAAAGCAAGCCGCCCTTGGGATACTGAGCGTGATGGTTTTGTTATGGCGGATGGTTCAGGAGTTGTTGTTTTAGAATCCTTAGAGCATGCACAAGCACGAGGTGCAAAGATTTATGGTGAGGTGGCAGGCTTTGGCATGAGCGGCGATGCTTACCACATCACTTCTCCACCCGAGGATGGCTCTGGTGCTGCCTTGGCAATGAAAAATGCATTGCTAAATAGTGGTTTGCAAGCGGAGGATCTGCAGTACATCAACGCGCACGGCACCTCAACACAGGTGGGTGATTTAGTGGAAATTAAAGCGATACGTTCTGTATACGGCGCTCATGCAGATAACCTGGCTGTTAGCTCGACCAAGTCTATGGTAGGCCATATGCTCGGCGCAGCAGGTGCTGTCGAAGCCATATTTACCTTGCTAGCCATGCAAGAAAACATCGCTCCACCTACTATTAACTTGGATAATCCTGATGATGGGTGCGATTTAAACCTAGTGCCCCATGAAGCACAGCAAATAGAAATCCAAGCTGCTATGTCTAATTCTTTTGGTTTTGGTGGCACCAATGCCTCTTTAGTGTTCCGCAAGTTGTGACGGTTGATTGGCACTACACAGCCACTAATGATCGTGGCATAGCTTTTGGAGATGGCTGCTTTGAAACCATTAGGCTGTGCCGCGGCAAAGCTCCTTTCTGGCCACAACATAAACAGCGCTTGTTCCGCGGCTTGTCTGTTTTAGGTATCCATGCGAGCGAACAACAGCTTGATACACTGATGGCTGAAGCCGTGCAGAAAAAACAGGATAACGGCATTTTTAAGCTCATCGTTACCCGTGGAGTAGGAGGGCGAGGGTATAGTTGCCAACAGTTAACCACAGCCCATTACTACCCAAGAGTTTTTCCATTAGCGCTTCCTAAGCATGAAAAATATGAGACGGGCTTAAAGGTGGGTGTCTGTTCTTTCCCTTTAGCTAGCCAACCACGTTTAGCGGGCATAAAGCACCTCAATCGTCTTGAGCAAGTATTAGCACGCCAAGAAGTGGATAATAACGAATGGGACGAAGGCCTGTTGCTAGATGGGGCAGGTGCGCCTGTAGAACTAACGGCTATGAATGTCTTTTTTCGTTTTCCTGAAGGTTGGTGGACTTCAGATTTAGCCCTTTGCGGTGTGGCAGGTATTGGTAGGGAGTGGGTGCTAAAACAGCATGAAAATATTCTAGTGTCTGAAAAACCACCGAACACGCTTGATAATGTGCTCGAAGCTTTTGCTTGTAATAGTGTGGCAGGTATATTGCCCGTTAGAAAATTAGGGCAAAAACATTTATCGGTTGGTGCCGTTACTAGAGAATACCAACAACGCTGGAACGCTATTTGGCATGATTAAAAAATTTTTCGCTGCACTTACGCTTCTTACGCTGTTAGCTTTGTTAGGCTTATACGGCGTAAACCACTGGGCCAGCCACGTATTAAGCCAGCCACTTTTCACCGCCAATAACCACTGCGTTAACACCACCTTCGATTTACCTAAAGGTGCTTCTGTACGCAGCGTGCCTAATATACTCGCTAAAAAAGGCTGCTTAAACGCGCAAGAGGCCTCTCATCTAAGTTATGCGCTGCGTTGGCAAATGGTTAAAACCCCCTCTGTTATTAATGTTAAAGCGGGTGAATATACCTTGCTACCTGCAGATACGTTCTTAACAGTACTCAGGCGCCTACAGCAGGGAGACGTAGTACGCCACAGCATTACTATTGTTGAGGGCACTCGTTTTCGTGATTTAAGGCATTTGTTGGCAGCCACAGAAACCTTGTCAGCAGAAACAAGCGAACTGAGTGACGCTGACATTATGCAGCTGCTAGGACATGAGGGCGTACATCCAGAAGGATGGTTCGCCCCAGATACTTATTTTTATATAAAAGGCGATAGCGATCTTGATATTTTACAGCGCGCCTTTAACGAACAAGATAAACGCTTGCAGGAACTGTGGCAGAGCAAGCAAGCGCATCTACCTTACAGCACGCCCTATGAAGCCTTAATCATGGCTTCAATCATCGAGCGTGAAACGGGAGTAGCCTCAGAACGACGAGAAATAGCAGGGGTGTTTGTGCGCCGTTTACAGCGCGGCATGAAACTGCAAACAGATCCGACGGTTATTTACGGAATGGGTGAAGAGTATAAGGGGAGAATTACGCGAGCTGATTTGCGTAAAGCAACGCCTTATAACACATATGTCATCCAAGGCATGCCACCTACACCAATAGCTTTGCCAGGCAAGGCAGCTATTCATGCTGCCCTCAACCCCGCGAGCGGTAATACTTTATACTTTGTAGCGAAAGGCGATGGCTCTCATTATTTTTCGAAAAGTTATAACGAGCACAGAGCCGCCATACGTCGCTACCAACTACAGCGCCGTGATGATTACCGTTCCAGCCCAGCACCGGAGAGCGCCCAATGAAAGCATGTTTTATTACATTCGAAGGCAGTGAAGGGGCCGGTAAATCCACACAGTTAAATACCGTTGCAGCTTACTTATCGGCACGTGATATTGAATATGTGATTACACGCGAGCCAGGCGGCACACCATTAGCAGAAGAGGTGCGTCAATTACTGCTTGCGCATCGTGATGAAACTGTGGCCCCTATGACAGAACTACTGCTGTTATTTGCCGCTAGAGCCCAGCACTTAGAACGCGTTATTCAACCCGCATTAAAGCAAGGAAAATGGGTGCTGTGTGATCGTTTTACCGATGCCACCTATGCTTACCAAGGAGGGGGGCGAGAACTGAGTAAAGCTGATATTGAGCAGCTTGAAAGCCTCGTGCAAAAAGGTTTGCAGCCAGATTTAACCTTACTGTTTGATATTCCTGTTGAAGAAGGCCTAAGCCGTGCTGCGAAGAGAGCAGCATTAGACCGGTTTGAAAGTGAGCAAGTGGCTTTCTTCGAACGCGTTCGTGCTGCTTATTTAGAAAGGGCGGCCATGAATCCGGCGCGTTATGTGGTGATTGATGCCAGCCAGGCCTTAGCGGATGTCACCAAAACGGTAACAAATACCCTTGATGCAATACTGTCCTCATCATGAAAACAGCTATCACACAAACACCCTGGCTACGCGCTTCCCTGCAGCAACTTCAGCAAGCGAAAGAGCAGAATAGATTGCCTCATGCCATGCTTTTAACGGGGCATGAAGGGGTGGGAAAACACCTCCTGGCCACCACTTTTATGCACTGGTTACACTGCCAACAACCTAAAGGCATGGAGGCGTGTGAGCAATGTGAAAATTGCCAATTACTAAAAGCGGGCAGCTTTCCAGACCACGTGCTGATTGAACCTGAAGAAGCAGGCAAAAATATTCGCATCAATCAAATACGCTCTTTGGTTGATTTTACTCATCATACGGCTCAGCAGGGTGGTTATCGCACAGTGCTAATAACCCCTGCAGATAGCATGAATGCTAGCGCACAAAACGCTTTGCTTAAAACCTTAGAAGAGCCTGGTGAGCGCACATTTATTTTGTTAGTAACCCATCACATAAACCAAATGCTAGCCACCATCATCAGCCGTTGCCAACAAATTCAGGTGGCCAAACCTAGCATGGATGAAGGCATTACTTGGCTTAAGCACAGTGATATTGAGGAAAATGAAGCAAAAGGTTTGCTCATTGCAGCAGGTGGAGCGCCACTGAAGGCAATAGCCTTAGCTGATACCGATTGGTTTTTGAATCGGCAAGATATTTTTCACGAAATTGCTAACATCCCCAAGCATCCACCCAGAGTGCCGACCCTTGCTAAAAAACTTGCAGGGTATGATGCCGTTAATTTACTAACCGCTTGTTATGAATGGACAGCAGCCGCAATAAAATGGCATTACGGTATTAAGCATCAAGCGGATCCTGCTCTGGTTCCTGCATTTGATATCATGTTAAATATTCCTCGCACACGTTTGTTTGAATTTCAACAGGCAGTAATGAGAGCATTAAAGCTCGTGCAAACAAGCGCTAACCCAAATGTAGAGCTGCTGTATGAGCAAGTTTTAATGGTGCTAGTAGGAGTCCCTGTTGCGCGTGATATAGTAGCTGCTTACTAAAAGGAGAACCGCAATGAAAACTGGAAAAGGCCACGGCAGCATTCCAACGATGATCATTAAAGATCAAGCAATGCTTTATTCTGTTTATATGCCTTTTTTAAAAAACGGCGGCCTCTTTATGCCCACAACGCAGAAATATAAACTGGGGGAAGAAGTTTTTTTCTTACTCAAACTCATGGATGAGCCTCAAGATATTCCTGTTTCTGGCACTGTGGCTTGGATGACACCCATAGGAGCTCAAGGGCGTAGGTCGGCTGGTATTGGCGTTCATTTTTCTGACCAAGAAGGAGCCGAAGTTAGAAAGCTGATAGAGCATTATTTGGCTGGCACTCTTGATTCCGACAGGCCCACACAAACCCTTTGATAATGGAGAAGTTTTTTGTATTTTGTTGATTCGCACTGCCATTTAGATCGTCTCGATTTAGAAGCCTATGGTGGTGATTTCTCAATGGTGATGAAAAATGCTGCGGCGGCTAATGTTAGCCATATGTTATGCATTGGTGTGGAACCAGGCACGCTGCCTCGCATTTTAGAGATTGCTGAAGATTGGCCGCAGGTATTTGCTAGTGTTGGCGAACACCCATTATTTGTGAGTGAACAAGAAGATTGCCGTGCTTGGCTTATGAAGCACGCACAACACCCCAAAGTGGTGGGCATTGGTGAAACAGGGTTAGACTACTTTAAAGCGAAAGAAGATAAAAAACGCGAACAACAAAAACGTTTTATTACTCATATTGAGGTAGCAAAAGAAACTGGGCTGCCTCTAATCATCCATACCCGTGCAGCGAAAGAAGATACGCTACAGCTATTACGTGAACACGGCGAAGGAAAGGTAAAAGGTGTTTTGCATTGCTTTACCGAAGATTTAGACATGGCGGAACAAGCCATTGATATGGGGTTCTATATCTCATTATCGGGCATTCTTACCTTTGCGAGTGCTGATGAGTTACGCGATACCGCTGCGTCCTTGCCATTAAGCAAACTACTTATTGAAACCGATGCACCTTGGTTGGCCCCTGTGCCGCACCGAGGCAAGCAAAACGAACCTAGTTTGGTGCCTAAAGTGGCTGAATGTTTAGCAGAAGTAAAAGGCGTACCATTAGCGGAAGTGGCTAAAGTAACTGCGGATAATTTTTTTGAATTATTCGATAAAGCAAAATAGCAACGTAAAGCTCCTTTAGCTAAAGGAGCCTTACCACCAGTATGCTTATTATCTAAGCGCAGTAACGTTTGAAGGTTCTGCGCTTTTTTCTTGCGGTGTTTCCTCTTGTTTTTGTAACGCGCCGATCTCGCCTTTCCAAGGCAATAAACGTAAACCTTTGCCATCAATTTGATCAGCAAAAGAGTATTTAATAACGTCGAAGTAGGGTGATAAGTCAAAATCCGAAGGATAAAACACCATAGGGTAGGGGCGATACAATTTTGTTTTACCGTCACTATCCTGTTTAACCAATGGCAAAATTGGGAATTGGATAAAGGAAAAAGCATCACCAATTGTGCCACCTACGGATCTGCGTAAACGCCTGCCTGATAATAGCTTGAAAACAGGCTTGCGCCAGCCCCTAGGAAGCAAAGCCCAGGGTACCAGTAGTAATCGGATAGCAGGCCACCAAGCATGTTTTTTGTGGCTCTCTAAGCGGCTTAGTGCATAACGAATTATCGTTTGTTTCTCGTCGTCATTTAACCCTCTTGGCCGGCAAATGCGTAACTGCGATTCTTGCAACTGTGAAAGGGTGATTAAATGTACGCCGTGCACTAAATCTACTTTAAGCAGTAGCTGGGTATTGCTTTGGCAAGGTGTGAAATCGCTAGCAGTGGCACGCAGTGTTGGATCTTTAATGTCGTGTAGGCGGCCTAAGTACAGCAATACTTGCGACCAATTACTGCCAGTAATAGCCTTGATACGGTTGTCGGCCGGCGCAGTGCCGTCTATTAACACAATATCCGCAGGCGAAAGTATTTGTGCCGCGTGGTCAAAGCTGCACCAATTTACACCGTGGCGCTTTTTTGTGTTGTACAACCAATGAATAATGCTAGATGGTGACTCTTTAGTTTTCATGTCGGTATACTATCAACGTGTATCGTTAGAAGTAAAACAATAAATGCTGCTAGTGCTAGCGACAACAAAGTATAGCCAAAAAATCTGTTATACTTCATTGATTTATTAGAACAACTTCATGCTGTTCGTAATATATTTTATGAGCAGCCATTATTGCGGAGGTGTCAGGCCTATGGCAGATCTTGAAAGAGCAACCAGAAAAGCGCAAGAGTTTCGTCAGCGTGAACGAGAAATTTTAGATGCAGCGCTAGCGCTTTTTTTGCAGCATGGCGAAGATAGAGTAACAGTGGAAATGATCGCCGACGAAGTGGGGATTGGTAAAGGCACCATCTACAAGCACTTTGAAACCAAGAACGAAATTTACTTGCTGCTAATGATTAAATATGAAGAAGAGTTAGCAGAGCTGTTTCATGAAATTCGTGGCACACAAGATAAGAGCAAACTGCCCACAGAATACTTCCGTTTTCGTATTAGCGATCCTAAGCGCTACCAACTATTCGACCGTTTAGAACATAAGATAATTCAAGACCAAGCAGTGCCCGAGCTAGTAAAACAACTGCATGCTATTAGGGCTTCTAACCTCACTACTTTGACGGACATTATTAAGGCGCGCATTGCAGATGAAACCTTAGAGGATGTACCGCCAAACTATCACATTGCTGTGGCTTGGGCTCTGGCACATGGTGCTGTGGCATTAATGGAGTCACCGTTTTACCAAAGTTACATTGATGATAAAGATGATTTCATTAGCTTCTTGGTGAGCGTTGGGGTTCGTATTGGTAATAAAGGACAGCGTAGATAATGTCTCTCTTAGCTAATGCAGAGGAGCTTGAAAAGCTCCTACTAGAATTAAAACAACAGCAAAAACGACCGCCCATACATACTTGGCAACCGCCTTCCACAGGGCACAGCAAAATGACAATCCGCAGAGACGGTAGCTGGTGGCATGATGGTGGCGAAATAAAACGGCTCGCGTTACGTCAGCTTTTTGCGCAAATTTTGCGTAAAGAGGAAGACGGGCAGTATTACCTGGTAACACCAGTGGAAAAGCAAACCGTTACGGTTGAAGACAGCCCCTTTTTGATTACAGAAGTAATCCAAATCCCTGCAGCTGAAAACGAACGTTTTCCGAGGCTTGTTTTTGTAACCAATATGGCTGAAAAAGTAATACTTAGCGACGAGCATCCTTTTTGGTTTGAAGCAGCGAAAAACGGCGACGAAGTGCCCTATGTTCTCGTTCGCGAAGGTTTATCAGCGCGAATCCCCACAGAGGTTTATTACCAATGTGTGGCATTACTACGTGAAATCAAAAAGGAAGACGATACCACGGAGTGGTGGCTAGTGAGTGGTGATTATGCGGTGTGTCTTGGGGCGATGTGATCAGCCCTGAGGTGCAGGGCTGATCAAAGGTGCTTTACTGGTGCCTAGTGGGCAATATATCTCTGAGTTTGTCGGCCATGCTACGCAAGGCGTTTTCAGTGGTTTCCCAATCAATGCAACCATCAGTGACGGATACGCCGTATTCTAACTGGCTTAAATCTTCGGGAATAGATTGGTTACCCGCTTTAATATGGGATTCAACCATTAATCCAACGATAGATTTATTCCCATCTAAAATTTGGTTGGTGATATTTTCCATTACCAAAGGTTGTAGGGAAGGGTCTTTGTTGGAGTTAGCGTGGCTGCAGTCCACCATAATGTTGGTGGATACCTTTGCTTTCTCTAGCGCCTGTTCAGCTAAGGCAATAGAAACAGAATCATAGTTTGGCTTGCCGCCACCACCTCGCAGCACCACGTGCGCATAGGGGTTGCCTGTTGTAACAGTAACTGCCGTCATGCCATCAGCATCAATGCCTAAGAAACGGTGCGGATGTTTCACACTTAGCATGGCGTTGATGGCTACATCTAAACTGCCATCGGTGCCGTTTTTAAATCCAACCGGGCTAGATAAGCCGGAAGACATTTCTCTGTGTGTTTGTGACTCTGTGGTACGTGCACCAATTGCAGACCAGCTAATTAAATCCTGCAGGTATTGCGGAGTGATAGGGTCGAGGGCTTCGGTAGATGTGGCTAAACCCAACTCTGCCATATTAATCAATAGTTTACGAGCGATATGTAAACCATCTTCTATTTTGAAAGTGTTATTCATGTAAGGGTCGTTAATAAGCCCTTTCCAGCCTACCGTGGTACGTGGCTTTTCAAAGTAAACACGTTGTACCAAATACAGTACATCACCCACTTCATCGTTAAGCTTTTTGAGGCGTTTGGCATAATCCATGGCGGCATCTACATCATGGATAGAGCAGGGCCCAATAACGATGAATAAACGCGGGTCTTTGCGATCTAAAATATTGCGAATAATCTCACGGCCTTCTGCCACGGTTTCACGCGCAGTATCGGTGAGAGGAAGTTTGTTTTTAATTTCTCGTGGAGTGATTAAAGGGGTTTGTGATGCGATGTTAATATCATCGACTTGCTTGTTCGACATAAATAGTAAACGCCTATGTTGGTATTATCAGTGTAAGAATGGCTTAGTATCTGTTTAGAACGCGTTGCTTATCCTATCTCTGCTGGAGAAGGCTCTCAACCCATTCTGGGACAAGCTGTGTGGCTGGCCCTTGTCTGTGTTCTTTAAACGCCGAATAACGCGAAGAGGGCTCTAAATTGAGTTCAAGTGTTTCAGCATTTGCTTGGTTAGCAACTTCAACAAAACCTGCAGCAGGGTATACATTGCTGCTTGTGCCAATGCTGACGAATATATCACAGTTCTCAAGAGCGTGATAAATCTCTTGCATTTGTAGCGGCATTTCTTCAAACCAAACAATATGGGGGCGTACGGTGCCCTGGTGTTTGCAGTATTTGCACACACTCTCAGTGCTCAGAGGTGCTGTTACCAGGCTCACTTTTTGGCAAGCGGTGCAGCGGCACTTTCTTAGTTCGCCATGCATGGCGATCATTCGTTCAGAGCCAGCCCGTTGGTGCAAATCATCAACGTTTTGGGTCACTAATAAAAAATCTTTCCCTATAGCTTTTTCAAGCTCAACCAAAGCGAAATGCGCTGCGTTGGGCGCCACAGAGGGATCATCTAGTTGCTTACGCCGTGCATTATAAAAGTTTTGCACCAAACTAGGGTTGCGAGCAAAGGCTCTAGGGGTGGCTACATCTTCAATGCGGTGGTTTTCCCACAGCCCACCCGCATCGCGGAAAGTGTTTAATCCAGATTCTGCTGAAATACCAGCTCCTGTTAAAACAACAATTTTCATTTCATCACTCAAAAAGGTTTGTTTTAGCATTTGGCCGAGCGTAATGTTGTATCATTTTGCGAAAACAACTAGGAACAACGCCATGGCTGAAGAAAGTACTAAGCTGCGTCTGCGAAATATTACCCTCGAAGACTATCCTCCGTTAGCAGAGCTAATGAATCAAGTGTACGTGGACATTGGTGGTGCTTGGTCCAAGGCCACTGTGCAAAAGCTTGTGGAGGTATTTCCTGAGGGGCAATTGTGCATTGTGGATAACGACCGGCTTGTTGCCGCTGCACTCACCGTAAAAGTAAATTACGACCGTTATTCTAACCCTCATCGCTATGAAGATCTTATCAGTGATGAAGATAAAGTGCTGATGCATAACGACAACGGCGATAGTTTATATGGCCTCGATGCATTAGTGCATCCCGATTATCGTGGTTATCGATTAGGGCGTCGTCTTTATGAAGCACGTAAGGAGTTGTGCCGCGAAGAGAATTTAAAAGCCATATTAGCTGGTGGCCGCTTGCCGGGTTTCATCGATTATGTGGGCAAGATGAATGTGGCCGAATACATTGCGCAAGTGGAGCAACAACAAATTTATGATCCAATACTCTCGTTTCAGCTGGCAAATGATTTCGATGTTAAACGAGTAATGAAGCAGTACCTCCCTGAAGATGAGAAATCACAGGGTTACGCCACATTACTAGAGTGGGATAACATTTTATATGAACCCGACCACTCCGCTGATGAGTACATCAGCAAAACGATGGTCCGCCTCGGCGTTATTCAACGTAGCATGCGTGAAACAAACTCCGTAGATGATCTTATTGACCAAGTGGAGTTTTTTGTTGATACGCTGTCCGGCTATGGTGCGGACTTTGCTTTGTTGCCAGAATTTTTTAATGCGCCTTTAATGGGGCTAGAACTGGAACTGAGCTCTGTTGAGGCTATTCGATTTTTAGCCGGTTTCACGGAGGAAATTAAGCAGAGAGTCTCTGATTTAGCTGTTAGCTACAATATTAATATTATTGCTGGTTCCATGCCCATCATTGAGGCCGATTCAGTTTATAATATTGCCTATCTTTGCCGCCGCGACGGCACCATTGAAGAGCAAAAGAAAATTCATGTGACGCCAGGCGAGCGATGGGACTGGGGCCTAGTAGGCGGCTCTCAAATCCAAGCCTTCGACACAGACGCTGGGCGTATCGGTATTCTCATTTGCTATGACGTTGAATTCCCAGAGCTTGGCCGTATTTTAGCGGAGCAAGGCATTCAAATTTTGTTTGTACCGTTTTGGACGGATACACAAAATGGATACCTTCGAGTGCGACGTTGTGCTCAAGCAAGGGCCATTGAAAACGAATGCTACGTGGCTATTGCTGGCAGCGTTGGTAATTTAGCGCGCGTTGATAACGTGGATATCCAATACGCACAATCCGCTGTTTTCACGCCGAGTGACTTTTACTTTCCTCATGACGGTATTGTGAGCGAAGCCGTGCCGAATACTGAAATGCTAATTTTCGCTGATGTGGACTTAGAAAAACTAAAGCTGTTAAACAAAGAGGGGTCAGTGACTAACCTGCGCGATAGAAGGCATGATTTGTATGCGTTAAATTGGCGTGCTTCGCAATGGGATTAGCGCGAAACACTGGCTGTTCATGAGCAGGCTTTGTTTGCATTATTATTGAGCAATAAAAAGGCCCCTAAATGATATTTAGGGGCCTTTAAGGCTAGGCGCTAATTACATATTTGGGTAATTAGGGCCGCCACTGCCTTCAGGAGCTACCCAAGTAATATTTTGGGAAGGGTCCTTAATGTCACAGGTTTTACAGTGAACACAGTTGGCAAAGTTAATTTGGAAACGTTTTGCACCGTTTTCTTCTACCACTTCGTACACGCCAGCAGGGCAGTAGCGCTGCGCGGGTTCATCCCACTTAGGATAGTTTACGTCCATAGGGATATCTGGATCAGTGAGCTTTAAGTGGCACGGCTGATCTTCATCATGTGAAGTATTAGATAAAAACACGGAATCTAGTTTGTTGAAAGTGATCTTGCCATCAGGGCGTGGGTAATCAATCTTTTTAGATTCACTGGCTGGCTTTAGCGTTGCATAATCAGGTGTTGTATCACGCATGGTGAAAGGAAGCTTGCCTTTCATAATGTTAATATCAAGGAATGCAAACGCAGAACCAATTAAGTTACCAAACTTGTGCTGAGCAGGGCCGAAGTTACGCTGCATGTGCAGTTCTTCGTAGATCCAGCTCTTATCGAACTCTTCTTTGTATTCGCTTAGTTCGTCGTGTTGACGGCCACCAGCGATGGCTTTGGCAATCACCTCAGCTGCGATCATGCCCGACTTCATCGCAGTGTGGTTGCCTTTAATTTTGGCAAAGTTAAGCGTACCAGCGTTATCACCCACTAATAGTGCGCCTGGTAATGTCATCTTTGGTAGTGACTGTAGACCACCTTTCACTATGGCGCGAGCACCGTAAGAAACACGCTTTGCGCCTTCCAAGTATTGTTTAATAGTGGGGTTGGTTTTCCAACGCTGCATCTCGTCAAAGGGCGAGACGTGGGGGTTGGAATAGGAGAGGTCGGTAATTAAACCTAGCGCCACTTGGTTGTTTTCAATGTGGTAAAGGAAAGCACCACCTGGCGAACCGGATTCTGTGAGCGGCCAACCTGCGGTGTGCACCACCAAACCTTCTTTGTGAAGGGCTGGGTCAATGTCCCATAACTCTTTAATACCAATACCGTAGTGCTGTGGATCAGCATCAGCATCTAATTTGAATTTTTTAATGAGTTGCTTGCCGAGGTGTCCGCGGCAGCCTTCAGAGAAAACGGTGTACTTGGCGTGTAACTCCATGCCAGGCATATAGCCATCTTTATGGCTGCCGTCTGCGGCGATACCGAAATCACCTGTAGCAATACCTTTTACAGAACCATCTTCATTGAAAAGAACTTCTGTAGCAGCGAAGCCAGGGTAAATTTCTACGCCTAAACCCTCAGCTTTTTCTGCTAGCCAGCGGCAAAGGTTACCTAGAGAAATAATGTAGTTGCCTTCGTTGTGCATGGTGGAGGGCACAAACAAATTCGGTACTTTAATGCCTTTCTCTGGGCCTGTTAGGTAATAAATGTCATCACCAATAACAGGTGTATTAAGCGGAGCACCTTCTTCTTTCCAGTTCGGGAAAAGTTCGTTTAAAGCTTTAGGCTCAAAAACAGCACCTGAAAGCAAATGTGCACCCACTTCAGAACCTTTTTCAACCACTACGATACTGAGTTCTTGACCAGTTTCCTGGCTGATTTGCGCTAAACGACAGGCTGTAGATAAACCTGATGGCCCTGCGCCAACGATTACTACGTCGACTTCCATTGCATCGCGTTCCACAAACAATCTCCTTGAGGCGAAATTGAAAAATGAAGCACTCACGAGAGTGGTGAGCGCAAGACTAATGTCGCGCAGTATATATGCACAGCGTATTGGCTGCCACCGTAATAGGCTCTTTTCATCTTAATGAATGTCCTAAATGTCCTGCTAAATTGGTAGAAATGGCAACTTTTGATGTTTTTTAGCTAAAAACACGCCTTGTTACAGGTCTAATTTAAGTTAAGTGGTTTTTTTTATGATCATAACGCTGCTATTATTGCTCACTTGGCCTTGACCTCTGCTAACTCAGAGGCCAACATACGGGCCTACTTTTCGCGTGGAAGCAATTTAAACCTGCTTCCTGTTTTGTTAACTGAAAAAATCCGAGGATCCTATGAAGGTTCTTGTACCGATCAAACGGGTCGTGGATCACAACGTTAAAGTTCGTGTTAAATCGGACGGTAGCGGCGTAGATCTAGCCAACGTAAAAATGGCCATGAACCCTTTCTGCGAAATCGCAGTAGAAGAGGCTGTCCGCCTTAAAGAGGCTGGCACTGTAAGCGAAATTGTCGTTGTTACTATCGGCACCAAAGCTGCTCAAGAACAATTACGTACCGCGTTAGCCCTAGGTGCTGACCGCGCAATTCTTGTTGAAACAGACGAAGAGCCACAGTCACTCTCCATTGCTAAAGCACTTAAAGCTGTGTACGACGAAGAATCCCCTAATTTGGTGATCCTTGGTAAGCAAGCGATTGATGGCGACAACAACCAAACTGGCCAAATGCTTGCCGCATTGGCGGGTTTACCACAAGGTACTTTCGCTTCTGAAGTTAAAGTTGAAGGCGACAAAGTACAGGTTACTCGTGAAATTGACGGTGGTTTGCAAACTGTTGAGCTATCTTTGCCTGCCATTGTTACCACAGACCTACGCTTGAACGAGCCACGCTACGCTTCTTTACCTAACATCATGAAGGCGAAGAAAAAGCCATTAGATGTTAAGAGCGCGGCCGACTTAGGCGTAGATTTCACCCCTTCTGTTAAAACGTTGAAGGTTGAAGCTCCAGCTGAAAGACAAGCCGGTATTATTGTTGGCTCCGTGGATGAGTTGGTAGATAAACTTAAAAATGAAGCGAAGGTGATCTAATGAGTGTTTTAGTTTATGCAGAGCACGATAATAATGCATTAAATGCTGTCACCTTGAGCGTTATTGCAGCTGCTAAAGAAATCGGTGGCGACATTACCGTTTTAGTAGCAGGTGAAGGCTGCTCGGCTGTTGCCGATGAAGCAGCAAAAGCTGATGGTGTAAGCAAAGTTTTGTTAGCTGATAACGCAGCATATGCAAACCAGCTAGCAGAAAACATTGGTGAGCTTGTGGCTGAATTGGGTAAGGATTACACCCACATTTTAGCGCCTGCTACCACCTCTGGTAAAAACTTCTTGCCACGTGTAGCTGCTTTGTTAGATGTTGGCATGATTTCTGAAATCAGCGCAGTTGAATCTGCTGATACCTTTAAGCGTCCTATTTACGCAGGTAACGCAGTAGCTACTGTTCAAAGCTCCGACGCTATCAAAGTAATCACTGTACGTGGTACTTCTTTTGATGCTGTAGCAGCTGAAGGTGGTTCTGCAGCTGTTGAAAGCGTAGATGCTGCTAAAGACGCTGGTATTTCTAGCTTTGTAGGGGAAGAACTCGCTCAGTCAGACCGTCCAGACCTCACAGCTGCTAAAGTAGTTGTTTCTGGTGGTCGCGGCCTAGGTAGCGGCGAAAACTTCGAAATCCTTTACAAGCTAGCTGATAAGCTTGGCGCCGCAGTAGGTGCTTCACGTGCAGCGGTTGACGCTGGTTACGTACCTAACGATTTACAAGTAGGTCAAACCGGTAAGATCGTAGCGCCTGAACTTTACATTGCGGTAGGTATCTCTGGTGCGATTCAGCACTTAGCAGGTATGAAGGACTCTAAAGTTATTGTTGCTATCAACAAAGACGAAGAGGCTCCTATTTTCCAAGTGTCTGATTACGGCTTGGTAGCAGACTTGTTTGATGCAGTGCCTGAGCTTGAAGGTAAGCTCTAAGTTACTGTTAGCTAAATAAGTCCCACAAAACCCGCTATTGCGGGTTTTGTGCTTTTAGCAGTATGCTAACGATGCGCTTTAGGCTGTTATTTAGGGATGAGAAATGAGCGATCAAAAATTCGACGTGGTTATATCTGGTTATACCCTCGATGGTTTTTCATTAAAAGAGGCGGCCATTAACTTAGGCAAGGTTTTTTCCATTGAGCCTGAAAAGGCATTGTTGCTCTTACAAAAGAAAGAGCGCGTTGTACGCCGCGCTGTAGATGCAGAAACGGCCACAAAATGGCAGCGCCTGCTAAGAAAAGCAGGGGCTGAAACATTGTTTGTTGAACATGAGCCAGCCGTTGCTAGCGCTATGCCAGAGGAAACTTCGCAAGAAAATGATGGGCTAGCCATGGTAGGCACCATACGCACTGGCGGGGAAGGGTTTACAGGTGCCTTTACAGTGGCAGCGCCTGGAGCGCGCATGAGTGAAGAGGCACTGCCTGTTCCCGAAGTAGAAACAACTTTGCTGAAAGATGTGGGTTTAGCACCTGTCGGGGCAGATATAGACACCTTGCCCGATGATAAAGAAGCGGTGGAAGTGGACATCTCCCACCTTTCTTTTGCTGATTAAGGGCGCTATTTATTGCTTTCATCTGGAGCATGATAAAAAAGATACAGCTCTTCCATTAACGCAGGAATACTAACGGCCATTTGGCGCACCATTTTTTCGTTCTCCCAGAGCTCGTCAAGTTCTGGGTCTTCGTCTAAGCCGGCAATTAAAATCATTGGCAGAAGTAGCTGTGCGCTAACGTCTGCTCTGTCTTCGGGATGCCATAGCGCTTCATTCAGTAACATGCCGCTGACAAATCCCATGCACCAACTAGCGAGGTCATTACCTTCATCCTCAGCGTAAGGATCAAGGAGGCAAGGAGGTTGCAACCCTTCTTCGCCTGCAATGGTGCTTGCGAATAGCACTCGCTGTTTCTCTAGCGCTTGCGCCACTGCGCTAGGAATTGGTTCGTCGCCTGAATAGCACAGCTCTTGCCAACCTTCGCTAGCCTCTGGGCCTACAGCCATGGCCGCTATTAAGCCGTGAGTTTCGATCCAAGTTAATGATTGCTCAGGGTTCTTAGATAAAAATGCTTCGATAATGCTTTTATTGGCGGGTTTTCTTACAACGCTCATGCGCTCTCCATTAGCAATCAAATAAATGTGTGCACTCTGTTTATAGGCTGCAGTTATACCACTACGCAGCGGCTGATTAAACCTTAGCAGGAAATTGGCGCTATAGGCGTGCGTGTCTTCATAAGGATAGGTATCATTGGCACAAATTTTACCACTGTACCTAGGTGAGCTATGACTTCGCTTCAAGAGCCTTTAACCCCAAAAGAAAAAGTTGCTTTTAATAAACTACAGCGCCGCCTACGTCGCGAAGTAGGGCGCGCGATAGAAGATTACAACATGATCCAAGAGGGTGACAAAATCATGGTGTGCTTATCGGGCGGAAAAGATTCCTACACCATGCTTGATTTGTTGATTAGCTTGCAACGTTCCTCTCCTGTTAAATTTGAATTAGTGGCCGTTAACTTAGACCAAAAACAGCCAGGCTTTCCTGAGCACGTGCTACCCGAATATTTAGAGCAAAATAATGTGCCTTATCATATTCTTGAGCGCGATACTTACTCTATTGTGAAAGAGAAAACACCAGAGGGTAAAACCACTTGCGCACTCTGCTCAAGGTTACGACGTGGCAGTTTGTATGGTTTCGCGCAAGAGATAGGTGCCACTAAGGTAGCACTAGGGCATCACCGCGACGATATTATTGAAACGCTTTTTTTAAATATGTTTCACGGTGGCAAACTCAAAGCCATGCCGCCAAAGTTGCGTAGTGACGATGGTTCTAATATTGTTATCCGTCCACTGGCTTATTGCCGCGAAAAGGATATCGCTAAATTTTCAGCGTTAAGGAATCATCCAATTATTCCGTGCAACCTTTGCGGCAGCCAAGATAATTTGCAACGTCAAGTTATCAAGCAGATGTTGCAAGAATGGGATGTAAAACATCCTGGTAGGTTAGAAAACATGTTTGCTGCTATACAAAATGTGGCGCCATCACAATTGGCGGACACCTCTTTGTTTAATTTCGCCGATTTAGAACAGAAACACGGAGAAGTTAAACAGCAGCAACGTTTAGATGTGGTGAATTTACTGCATTAAGCTTGGGGGCATTCAGGTTCGGGCCTTTCGCCGTGAAAGGCGACGAAGTTTCAGATAGAATGCCTCTTTTACCTTGGCCCCAGCCAATACAAGTTACACTGGGTTATTTATTGTTCATCAACCATAAGGCAAATTTATTATGACTGAACGCATCAAGAAAGGCGCTTTGGAAATTGCCAGTGAGTTACATGATCTTGTTGTAAATGAGATCATTCCTGGCACTGGCGTTGAGCCAGAACACTTCTGGGCTGAGTTGGAAAGTATTCTGACCGACCTAGCTCCTAAAAACAAAGCCCTCCTTGCAAAGCGTGACGAGCTGCAAGAGAAAATCGATGCTTGGCACAAAGAACGCAAAGGGCAAGACATTAACTTGGACGAATACAAAGCTTTCTTAACCGAAATCGGTTATTTAGTACCCGAAGGCGACGATTTCCAAGTTTCCACAGAAAATGTGGATCCAGAAATTGCCACAGTAGCTGGCCCACAATTAGTGGTACCTATTACTAACGCTCGTTACGCCCTAAACGCAGCTAATGCTCGCTGGGGTAGCTTGTATGATGCGCTCTACGGTACTGATGTTATCAGCGAAGAGGGCGGTGCAGAGCGTGGTGGTGCTTATAACCCTAAGCGTGGTGAAAAAGTAATTGCATATGCGCGCGACTTTTTAGACCAAGCGGCACCATTAGTGGGTGCTTCACATAAAGACGCTACCGGTTACAGCATTGTTGATGGTGCGCTTAAAGTAACCACAGTAGGCGGTGAAGCCGTGCTAGCTGATGCTAGCCAATTAGCGGGCTACCAAGGCGATGCAAGCAAGCCTAAAGCTGTGTTGATTAAGAACAACAATCTGCACTTTGAAATTCAGTTTGATGATCAACACCCAATTGGTGCAGAAGATGCAGCTAACATTAAAGACGTGCTCGTTGAATCTGCAGTTACTACAATTCAAGACTGTGAAGACTCCGTTGCAGCAGTAGACGCTCAAGATAAGACGCTAGCGTACCGTAACTGGTTTGGTCTGATGACAGGTAAGCTTGAAGAAAGCTTTGAAAAAGGCGGCAAAACGTTAACACGTAGCCTCAACGCAGACCGCGAATACACTGCACTAGACGGCAGCAGCTTTAAGCTACCTGGCCGCTCTCTCTTGCTAGTACGTAACGTTGGTCATTTAATGACGAACCCTGCTGTTTTATTCAATGGCGAAGAAGTACCAGAAGGCATTTTAGATGCCATGGTAACCGTTTTGGCTGCCAAACATGATCTAAATAAAACAGAAGGCGATCGCAATAGCCGTACTGGCTCTGTGTACATCGTTAAGCCTAAGATGCACGGTCCTGAAGAAGCAGCCTTGGCAAATGAATTGTTCAACCGTGTTGAAGATGCGTTAGGCCTTGAGCGTAACACTGTGAAAATGGGCATCATGGATGAAGAGCGCCGTACAACAGTGAACTTGAAAGAATGTATCCGCCAGGCTAAAGAGCGTGTTATTTTCATTAACACTGGTTTCTTAGACCGTACAGGTGATGAAATTCATACCTCTATGGAAGCTGGCCCATTCTTGCGTAAAGCTGATATTCGTAACGAGCCGTGGATTGGTGCTTACGAAAACTGGAACGTGGACATTGGGTTAGAATGTGGTTTAGCAGGTCGCGCACAAATCGGTAAAGGTATGTGGGCAATGCCTGATGAAATGAAGGCAATGATGGAAGCCAAAATTGGCCACCCTAAAGCAGGTGCTAACACCGCTTGGGTTCCTTCTCCAACCGCTGCAAGCTTACACGCTTTACACTACCACCAAGTAAACGTTGCTGAAGTCCAAGAGCAGTTGAAGAGCCGTGGGCGTGCAAGCCTAGACGATATTCTTACCATTCCATTAGCTAAAGACACTAATTGGACAGAAGAAGAGATTCGCGAAGAGTTAGATAACAACAGCCAGGGTATCCTTGGTTATGTTGTACGCTGGGTAGATCAAGGCGTTGGTTGCTCCAAAGTACCTGACATTAAAGATGTGGGCCTAATGGAAGACCGTGCCACCCTACGTATTTCTAGCCAGCACATTGCAAACTGGTTGCACCACGGTGTGTGCACCGAGCAACAAGTACGTGAATCTCTAGAGCGTATGGCTGAAGTAGTAGATAAGCAAAACGCGAACGATCCTTTTTACCAAAATATGGCACCAAACTTTGATGACAGCATTGCTTTCCAAGCTGCTGCAGAGTTGGTATTTGAAGGTCGTCAGCAACCAAACGGCTACACAGAGCCTGTGTTGCATCGCCGCCGTCGTGCTATCAAAAACACGTAATGGCTGCTTAAAAAAGGTTATTAGTTAGCCTTAGGAGCCCCAAAGAACGAATGTTTTTTGGGGCTTTTTTATGCCACAGGGTTAAGTTAGATGCGCCGCTGCACACCACTTTTCGCAATGATGCGCGTGGCGATTTCTTCGATAGATAATTCAGTAACATTGATGAATGGAATTCTGTAGCGTTCGATTAAGTTCTGGAATGCTTGTACTTCCATTTCGCATTGCTGCGCTGAGGCATAGCGGCTATTTGCTCTTCTTTCAGAACGAATGGCCTGCAGTCGATCTGGATCAATGGTTAACGCAAACAGCTTATGGCGGTATGGCATTAGGCTTTCAGGTAGGCGTGTATGTTCGAAATCTTCTTCTGTGAGAGGGTAGTTGGCCATATAGAGCCCAAACTGCAAAGCCATATAAAGGCATGAAGGCGTTTTACCACTGCGCGACACACCAATAATGATCATGTCCGCTTGATCGTAGTATTTCACTAAGGCGCCATCATCATTTTCTAGCGCAAAATGTACCGCATCAATGCGAATACGGTAGCTGCTAACATCTTGAATAGCGTGGCTTCGGCCAGATTGCAGGCTTGGTTTAATACCAATCTCTTTTTCGAGCGGGGTCAGAAAAGCTTCAAACATATCTAGAATTAGCGCTTTGCTTTCAGCTAAAAGCGAGCGTAAATGCCCGTCTGCAATGGTTGAAAACACCAAAGGGCGATGGCCGTTTTCCTTGTTTGCGGCTTCAATTTGCTTGATAACGTCTTTGATCTGCTCTTCTGTTTTAATGTAAGGGATGGTGACCTGCTCAAAATCAAACTCTTGGAATTGAGTGAGCATGGAGCGGCCCACCGCTTCCGATGTAATGGCTGTGCTACCGGAAATAAAAAAAGCAGTTCGTACGGGTCTTTCGTTGTTTTCAGTCATGATTTCACCTAGTGCAGCCTACGCTTAACTTTTGTGGCGGCGATTAACCGAGTGGAGATTTCTTCAACAGAGAGTTCGCTCGCATTTAAGAAGGGAATATTGTGGCCTGAGAAAAAAGCCTCAGCCCCTTCTGTTTCAAACTCGCATTGTTCAGCTGATGAGTAATTACTGTCTTTCTTTTGTTCTTTTCGTGTTGCCGCCAATCGGCTAGGGTCTACAGTAAGCCCAAAGAGTTTTCCTAAGTGTGGCTGCAATACTTCTGGCAGCTCTTCGCGGGCAAAATCTTTTTCAGTGAGCGGGTAGTTGGCTGCAAACAAACCATAATGCAGGGCTAAATAGAGGCTAGTGGGTGTTTTACCTGTACGTGCCAGGCCCACTAAAATAATGTCTGCCTGTTCGTAATGGCGAGGGCGGCTTCCACCATCATCATTTTCAAGGGCAAAATGAACCGCCTCAATACGTGCGCGGTACACCTTTGGGTTTTGGATAGAGTGGCTTTGCCCCACTTTTAAACTGGAACGAACACCTAATTCTTCCTCTAGTGGCCCTAAAAAAGTACCAAAAGCATCAAGTACAAAACCTCTGCTTTGCTTGATTAAATCTCTGTGCTCTTCAATGACTAAAGTAGAAAAAACGATGGGCACCGTGTTGTATTCCTCAGCCACTTCATTGATTTTAATAACGGCTTTCTGGGCGCTCTCTCTGTCTTGTATGTATGGCAGTGTCAATTTTTCAAATTCAACGCCGTTGAATTGGCTCAAAATTGAATGGCCAAGAATTTCTGCTGTTAAGCCTGTGCCGTCGGAAATATAAACAACCACTCGTTTCATAACTGGCCTCATTAAGGGTGGTGTAATACGAAAATAATGCAGTAAAGGCTATAGCCCTGCGACGTTACTGACAAGCCATGTTAAATAGTCGGTAAAATATGATTTTTATGGTATAGTAGCCGCCCGCAATTGGTTAAAAAACCAACGGTTGGCTGTGCAAAGAAATTTTCTTGTGTCTTTGGCGAGAAAAATCTTCTGTCTTTTAGTAGAATACAGCGAACATTTTCATTCATTCCGGCAATAAAGGGAGCAGAACCTTGGCGGAGTACGTAGTCTGGTTTGAGCGCCTAGGCAAAGGCGATGTAGAGAAGGTCGGTGGGAAAAACTCTTCCCTCGGCGAAATGATCAGTGGCCTATCAGCAGCTGGAGTTTCAGTGCCAGGTGGTTTCGCTACCACCGCACAGGCATTCCGTGACTTCTTAGACAGCAATGACCTCACCAAAAAAATCAACGACGCGTTAACGTCGCTTGATGTGAATGATGTCAATGCTCTTGCTGAAACTGGTAAAAAAATTCGTCAGTGGGTAGTGGATGCACCGCTACAGCCTGAACTAGAAAAGAAAGTTCGAGAGTATTTTGCTGAAATGTGCGGCGATAACGCAGAGCTAGCAGTAGCTGTTCGTTCTTCGGCCACAGCAGAAGATTTACCTGATGCTTCATTCGCAGGTCAGCAAGAAACATACCTAAACATTCGCGGCATCGATAACGTTCTTCTTGCTATCAAAGAAGTGTTTGCTTCTTTGTTTAACGACAGAGCGATTAGTTACCGTGTACACCAAGGTTTTGAGCACGAAGGGGTGGCATTGTCTGCCGGTGTTCAGCGCATGGTTCGTTCAGAAACTGGTTCAGCTGGGGTTATGTTTACCCTAGACACCGAATCTGGTTTCCGTGATGTTGTGTTTATCACATCTTCTTACGGCCTTGGTGAGACAGTTGTACAGGGTGCAGTAAACCCTGACGAGTTCTATGTTCACAAACAAACATTAGAAGCAGGTCGTCCTGCTATTTTGCGTCGTAGCCTCGGCTCTAAAATGCTGAAGATGGTTTACGGTGCAGAAGGTAGCACTAGCAAGTCTGTTGAAACGGTTGATGTTGAACGTGATCAACGTCAGAAGTTCTCTATCACGGATGAGCAAGTACAATCCTTAGCGCGTCAAGCTATCACTATTGAAAAGCATTATGGCCAACCGATGGATATCGAGTGGGCGCTAGATGGTGATGACGGCAAGCTTTATATTGTTCAGGCTCGTCCTGAAACAGTAAAAAGCCGCTCCGATATGTCTGTGATGGAACGTTACCAGTTGAAAGACAAGAGCAAGGTTCTTGTTGAGGGCCGTGCCATTGGTCAACGTATTGGCGCGGGTAAAGTACGCATCGTTACAGACCTGCAAGACATGGATAAAGTGCAAGACGGTGATGTACTCGTGACCGACATGACAGACCCAGATTGGGAGCCTGTTATGAAGCGCGCTGCCGCCATCGTTACTAACCGTGGTGGCCGTACTTGTCACGCCGCAATTATTGCCCGTGAACTAGGTGTGCCTGCCATTGTTGGTTGTGGCGACGCAACAGAGCATCTTACTGATGGTATTGATGTCACTGTTTCTTGTGCCGAAGGTGATGTGGGTAAGGTTTACGAAGGCCTGTTAGAATTTGAAGTGCAGCGTAACTCTATCGAATCTATGCCTGGCTTACCGTTCAAAATTATGATGAACGTTGGTAACCCTGATAGAGCTTTCGATTTTGCCACTTTACCTAACGAAGGCGTTGGTTTAGCCCGTTTAGAATTCATCATCAACCGCATGATCGGTGTACACCCTAAGGCATTGCTAAACTACAGCAGCCTGCCACAGGATTTACGTGACACCATCGATAAGCGAATTGCTGGTTACAACAGCCCTGAAGAGTTCTACGTTGATAAGCTGGTTGAAGGTATTAGCACACTAGCTGCTGCTTTCCACCCAGAGCGTGTCATTGTTCGTATGTCTGATTTCAAGACTAACGAATACGCAAACCTCATCGGTGGTAAGTTGTACGAACCAGAAGAAGAGAACCCCATGCTCGGTTTCCGTGGTGCTTCGCGCTACATCAGCGAAAGCTTCCGCGATTGCTTTGAGCTAGAGTGTCGTGCGTTAAAGCGTGTACGTGAAGAAATGGGTTTCACAAATGTTGAAATCATGGTTCCTTTCGTACGTACTGTTGGTGAAGCAGAGCACGTTATCGAGCTGCTCGCCAAGAACGGCCTCAAGCGTGGCGAAAACGACCTCAAAGTTATCATGATGTGTGAACTGCCTACTAACGCGCTGTTAGCAGATGAGTTCTTACAGCATTTTGACGGCTTCTCCATTGGTTCTAACGACTTAACCCAGTTAACACTCGGTTTAGACAGAGACTCAGGTATCGTCAGCCATTTATTTGATGAGCGTGACCCTGCCGTTAAGATTCTTCTGTCAATGGCTATTGAAGCATGTAATAAAGCAGGCAAATACATTGGTATTTGTGGTCAAGGTCCTTCCGACCACCCTGATTTAGCTCAATGGTTAATGGAGCAGGGCATCTCAAGCGTTTCCTTGAACCCTGACTCTGTGATGCAAACTTGGTTCTACCTAGCTGAAAACCTAGGTGAGTAAGGTTGCATAACCCACAAAAAAGCCCGTTTTAAACGGGCTTTTTTGTGCTTGCTAAAATAGTTATTCGCTTAATGCAACAGTATCTTCAACTTCGGGGAAATGATTCGCATACTGTTTTTTTAGTTGCTGCACTAAAACTACGTAATTTTGCGTTTCTCTAAAAGGTGGAATGCCACCATAGCGCCGAACATTACCTTCACCAGCGTTATAAGCCGCTAAGATTAAATCTAGTTGATCAAAACGATTACTCAGATAGCGTAAAAACTCTGACCCGGCAAAGATATTTTGTTGTGGATCATAGCTATCGGTAACGTTGTAGAATTCTGCAGTGGCCGGCATTAATTGCATCAACCCCTCGGCACCAGCGGAAGATACTGCTTGATGATTAAAGTGTGATTCAGCATGGATAACTGCTTTGATTAATGCAGGCTCTAGATCATATGCCTGTGCTGCGCTAACAATAAGTTCATCGTAGGCATCGCGCTGGCTTAAAGATAATGTTGTAGGCGGGGAAAGCGACCACTCTTTTTCTATTTTCAGTGGAGGAAGATCAGTACGCTTGGCCACAAATGCGTATTCTTTTGGCATTTGTTTTTTATCAGTAAACATAGTCACGCCATCAGGCCCCTTGTACTGATAAATGGAATTTGCAGAAGCAACGCTAGAAAGCAGGCAAGCTAACAAGCTAAGTTTTACAAGCTTCATGGTTTTCCCTGAAAAAGAAGGCAGTGCTACTATTATGCTCCCCAGAAGGCAGCTACTATGCTGTTATATCGTCGAATATAGTAGCATGTTACAGGCGATGCAAAGTACCTGTTTGCTAATATCCAAGGATAAATAAGGTTTTTTTTATGAGTAATACTGACGGTTACGATTTTATTATTATTGGTGCTGGTTCCGGCGGTGTGCGTGCCGCTCGCATTGCGGCAGGTTTTGGAGCAAAAGTTGCTCTTATTGAAAACAGATTTTTTGGTGGAACCTGTGTGAATGTTGGCTGCGTACCCAAAAAACTATTTAGCTACGCCGCTCAAACACCAGCAGAGGCTAAGCTAGCCGGTTCTTATGGTTTTGACGTTAATATTGAGAATTTTGATTGGCCCACGCTGCGTGATAACAAAACAAAAGAAATCGAACGTCTAAATGGTATTTATGTACGCATGTTGGAAAATGCCAACGTGAAGATTTATGAGGGCCATGGGAAAATTACAGGCGCTCAGCAAGTTACTGTGAATGGTGAGCAACTTCATGGGCAGCATATTTTAATTGCCACCGGCGGCAAGCCTTACAAGCCCAGCATTCCTGGCATTGAACATGCTTTAATTTCAGATGATTTATTTTATCTGCCTGAGTTACCAAAACGCGCAGCTATTGTGGGCGGTGGTTTTATTGCCTGTGAGTACGCCTCCATTTTAAATGGCTTAGGCGTTGAGGTGCACCAACTTTACCGCGGCGAACTTGTGTTACGCGGCTTCGATAAAGATGTGCGCCAATTTGTGGCGGCGCAAATGGTTCAAAATGGTATCACCATTCATAACAATGCTGATGTGCACGAAATCCAAAAGCTAGCCTCAAGCAAAAAGCTTTTATGGGAAGGCGGCGAGTTAGAAATAGACGAAATTATCTATGCCACGGGTCGCGAGCCAAATTATGATAATTTATTCACTGACAATATGGCACCTGAGCTCACCGATAATGGAAAGATTCGCGTTAACGAAAGCTTTGAGACATCAATACCTAACATTTATGCAGTTGGGGATGTGATAGAAGGCATGGAGTTAACCCCTGTGGCATTAGCTGAGGGGATGTGGTTGGCGCGCCACTTGTTTTCGGGCAATAAGATGAAGCCCCTGTCTTATGAAATGATACCCTCCGCTGTTTTCTGTGAGCCTAGCATTGGCACCATTGGGCTTACGGAAGAAGAAGCGAGGGAAAAATATGGCGATATCACCATCTATAAATCTGATTTTAGGCCAATGCGTTACTCCCTCAGTGATATGCAACCGCGTACACTAATGAAACTGGTTGTGGATACAAAAAGCGATAGGGTAGTGGGTCTACATATGGCTGGTGATGATGCCGGCGAAATCACTCAAGGTTTTGCCGTGGGTATGAAAATGGGTGCCACCAAAGCGGATTTCGATGCCACTATTGGTATACATCCTACGGCTGCTGAAGAGTTCGTCACCATGCGTACTCCAGTTTCAGAATAAGCCTAAGCACCAAATAGTAATGATTTTAATAAGGAGAACTGAATGACTCGTGTTGTATTTAACCAAAAAGGTGGTGTCGGTAAATCGAGTATCACTGTGAACTTAGCAGCCATTAGTGCAGCTAAAGGCTTAAAAACCTTAGTGATCGATTTAGATACCCAGTGCAATGCGAGCCAGTACTTGTTAGGCATGGACGCCTATCACGAATTGCCACCTGAGCCTAATATTGGTGATTACTTCTCCCAAACTTTATCTTTCCGTTTGAAAGAAAAGGCTCCCATGGAGTTCGTGCATGCTACCAAGCACGCTAATCTGTATTTGCTACCATCAAGCCCCGAGCTGGGTGAGCTGCAAACAGCCTTAGAACGCAAATATAAAATTTATAAGTTTCGCTCCATGATTCGTTCATTATCGCGTTCTTTTGATGCTATTTATATTGATACACCGCCTTCTTTCAACTTCTACACCATTTCAGCCTTAATCGCTGCGAAAAAAGTGTTGATTCCCTTTGATTGCGATGCTTTCGCCAAAGATTCGATTTTGACACTGCTCGATAACATCGCTGAAACCAGAGCGGACCATAATGAAGATTTGACCATTGAAGGAATTGTTATTAACCAATTCCAAGCACGTGCGCGAATCCCTCAAGAACTAGTAAAAGAGCTTGAGGAGTTTGGGCAGCCCATTCTCGAGCCTTATTTATCATCGAGCGTTATTATGCGTGAATCCCACGCCAAGGCAGTACCACTTATTAACTTAGCGCCGAAGCATAAACTTACCGAAGAGTTTGTTGCTTTACATGACAACCTCCAACACAGCGCGGGATAACCACAGTGAGCGAATCTAAAAGCAAACAAACAAGGCTAGATATTTGTCGAAAATTTGTAGCCTCAGTACGCCACTCAAAAGAACTAAGCTTAGAGGTTCGCTCTGCTACTGAGGATACGGTGCATGTTTATATGCCGTATCGAGAATGTTTAGTGGGTAACCCTGACAACAAAATTATCCATGGTGGTGCTATTTTCGCAATGATGGATCAAGCCGGCGGTTTAGCCGGCGCATGCGCCATTTATCCAGATTTTGAAATTACGCCTACTATAGATATGCGCGTCGATCATTTACGGGCTCCAGCGGTGGGGGAGGGTTTGATCTGCAAAGCCGAATGCTATCGCTTAAGCCAGAGTGTTGTGTTTGTGCGTATGGATGTTTACGCCGAAAACGATACTGACACATTAATTTCAACGGGTATGGCTACCTATATGAGAATGAAAATTCCTACCGCTAACCGGATAGTGAAATAATATGACAACTACTGCACTTAAAACATTGATTGAAAAGTGCCGCTCAGGCGAGGCGCCCTATCAATCTCTTATTGAGCGCGTTCCCTATGCAAATTTTTTAGGGGTAGAGATTATTGCGCAAGGTGAAGAGTTGATCTTTGTGTTGCCAAAGAATGAAACTAACCTCGGCAATCCAACATTGCCGGCTTTGCATGGTGGGGCGGTGGCAGGTTTTATGGAGCAATCAGCTGTAATTTTCCTGTTGTTGAATATGGGTGAACCTAGAGTGCCGAAAACCATTGATTTCACAGTTGATTACCTGCGTGCTGGCTTGTATCGCGATACCTTTGCGCGTTGTAAGGTCACTCGCCTTGGCCGCCGCATTGCAAACGTCACCATCAGTGCTTGGCAAACCAAGTATAGTGAACCCATCACAATAGCTCGTGCACATTTCTTGTTGTCTGAAGAAACGGCCCAGAGCGTATGAATAAATATGGTCGTATATCTTGTTAAAACACCAAGAAAAAACTAGTTTAACGGACCAACTGCTACTGTTAGCAGCTGTTACCATCACTTCTATAGGGCAGACTGTTGTTTTTGCCATTTTGCCTTCTTTAAGCCGTGAAACCGGCCTCGCTGATGTGCATATGGGTATCATTATTAGTTGCTCATCTTTAGTTTTTGCCTTAGCAAGCCCTTTGTGGGGGCGTTACAGTGAACGGGTAGGGCGTAAGCCCGTGCTGATGTTTGGATTGATTGGATATACAGTTGGTACTTTTTTATTTGCAGGGGCTTTTTGGTTTGGTCTAAAAGGCTATCTAGCGGGCGGCGCACTTCTTAGCGCTCTAATTGTAACACGCATTCTACAATCAACTGTTATGGCAGCCACACCGCCAGCAGCCGCTGCATACATGGCAGATATCTCCTCAATAACAACTCGCACTAAAGCAATGGCAAAAATCGCTACCGCAAATAGCTTAGGTAATATTCTTGGCCCCGCTGCAGGGGGCGCAATAGCAGTGGCATTAAGTTTGGTGGCCCCTCTTTTTATTATCGTAGTACTCGTGGCAATAATGGCTATTGTCATCGGTGTTAAATTTAACGAATCACCATATATTCTCTCACGAGACCCTATTACTACTAAAACACCCATGCTTGCAGCAATCGCTGCGACTTATAAGGCTTATTTAGATCCACGCTTAACGGGGATTCTTATGTTAGGTGTTGGTATGTTTTTCTCGTTCGCAGTGGTGCAACAGACGCTTGGTTTTTTATTTCAAGATAAATTGTTGCTGCCACCCAAACAAGCCGCTGCCTCAGTCGGTATAGCTATGATGATTGCAGCTACAGCCTCTATTATTTCTCAAATTGTTATCGTACAAAAGCTTTCTTGGTCTACTGATCGCTTACTAAAAATAGGCTTTACAAGTATCGCTTTAGGAGTAGCTTGTTTACTACTAGCACAGCAACATCTTTCGATAATAGTGGCAGTTACGTTGGTGGGGCTTGGGGTAGGCTTAGCTATGCCTGGCATTAGTAGTGCGGCTAGTTTGCGAGTAGGCGCCAATGAACAGGGCGCTGTGGCTGGCATGCTTAGTGCGGCGCCGGCGTTAGGGTTCACCGTGGGGCCTGTTATGGGAACGGGGCTTTATCAACTTAACCCGCAGTTACCTTATATTTTGGTATTAATTATTTTTGTTCCCCTTCTTTGTGCAGTTTGGCGGATTACCGCACAAACTGCACAAAATGAAGGTTGAGGTTTTATTCCGTATAAGGAATGAGGATTAATTCAACACGACGGTTTTGCGAACGGCCAGCTGGCGTATCGTTGCTCGCAATGGGGTGGTTAGGGCCATAGCCGGCTAAATCCAAACGCACATCTTCAACACCAAATTGGCGTAATACACTACCAACGGATTGCGCGCGACGCTGTGATAATGTCATGTTGTACTCAAGACGACCCGTGCTATCAGTGTGGCCGCCAACGTGAATGATGGTGGATTTGTATTCTTTTAACACAAGGCTAACAGACTCCAGAACAGGCATAAAATTGCGCTGAACTTCAAAAGAATCTGTATCAAACGTGATGTTACCTGGCATGTTCAAAATAATTTCATCACCGTTACGGGTAACAGAAACACCGGTGCCAGCAAGTTGCTCACGCAGTTTTGCTTCTTGCTTATCCATGTAAGCACCAACGCCTGCGCCACCGAGTGCGCCAATACCTGCACCAGCAAGGGCACGCTTTTTACGAGACTTAGCATCGCTGCCAGTAGCTAAACCGATAATGGCACCAACACCAGCGCCAATTGCAGCACCGGTTCCTGTTTTACTGGCTTGGCTTTCACCAGTGTATGGATTAGTGGTACAACCCGTCAGCGAGATGGCACCGGCTAAAAATACAGCTGTGAATAGAGACGTTTTTTTCATTACTCTTCCTTTTTATTTGTTAGTAGCGTTCTCTAGCTTACTCTATGCTAAGCATCACTAGTACCGTTTAGAAGTTAAATTAAAATAAACTTTCGCCCGAAAAGCAAAGTCAACCCTTAACTGCCTAAAATTGTTATCCAATTGTTTCTTGAGTGGTTCTTCTAAACGCTATAGGCTTCCACTTTAAACTATTTAGAGGTTATCAGTATGCGTCGTTGGAATGGTTGGGGTAGCGAAAAAAACAACTACCCGTTGCCGAAAAATGGAAAACAATTTCTTGAGGAACTCATTGGCAAAGGAAATATTCTCCCCGATGCTACGTTGCAGCAAGTAATTGCAACGGTACCTGCCTCACGCTTACCTGAGCATCCGCTTATTAATCAAGAAGCTGAGATCCGTGTGCGGCACGCGCGTGGGCAAAGCTTGCCCGATTGGCTGGCCATGCGTTCTGGTGAGTTTGAAGTGTTCCCTGACGGCGTTGCCGAGCCTGAAAGCAGCGCAGAAGTACAAGAGATTTTAACTTGGGCGCTTGAACACAATGTCATTGTCATTCCATATGGGGGTGGCACGTCTGTAGCTGGGCATATCACTCCACCACAGTTTGAGCAGCCCGTGCTAACACTCAGCCTGCGCAAGATGAATAAATTGCTGCACTTTGATGCAGAAAGCCAATTAGCCACGTTTGGTGCCGGCACCAATGGCCCTGAGTTGGAAGGGCAACTAGCGGAATTAGGTTATTGCTTAGGGCATTATCCGCAATCGTGGGAGCTCTCCACCGTGGGAGGGTGGGTGGCAAGTCGTTCGAGTGGCCAACAATCGCTGCGTTATGGGCGTATCGAACAAATGTTTGCCGGTGGTCGTGTTGAAACACCGCAAGGAACATTAGCTATTCCCACTTTCCCTGCCAGTTCTGCAGGCCCTGATTTACGTGAAATGATACTGGGGAGTGAAGGGCGTTTTGGCGTATTAACCGAGGTGGTAGTACGTGTTACGCCGTTGCCAGAAACAGAAAATTTTCACGTTGCTTTCATGCCTTCGTGGGAAGCAGGTGTTGCCGCCGTGCGAGCCATGGCACAGGCTAAACTGCCACTTTCTATGTTGCGCCTATCTAATGGCATAGAAACAAAAACGCAACTTCAGCTTGCAGGCAAACCTTTATTAGTAGCAGCTTTAGAGCGCTATCTTGGCCTACGTGGGCTAAAAGAAGGAAAATGCATGCTCACTTTTGGTGTGACGGGTTCCAAGCAAGGTGCGCGCTATCAACTGAAAGAAGCACAAGGTTTTATTCGCGAGTATGGCGGTGTGAACACTGGCGCAGCTCTCGGTAAACGTTGGGAGTCCTCTCGTTTCAGATCCCCTTATTTTCGTCATGGCCTATGGGAATTGGGTTACGCCGTAGACACCTTTGAGACAGCTACCAACTGGAGTAACGTACCTAAGCTAGCAGAGCGCATGGAAGCGGCCATCAAAAAAGCTGCGGGGGATAGGCCTATTCACGTATTCACCCATCTTTCGCACGTTTATGGCCAAGGTTCTAGTATTTACACCACTTATGTATTCCCCTGCGGTGAAGACTACGAAGCAACATTAAAAACATGGCGGGGCTATAAGAAAGCGGCCAGTGACGCAGTAGTGCAGGGTGGTGGCACCATTAGCCATCAACATGGTGTAGGCCGTGATCATGCTCCTTGGATGGCTAAAGAAAAAGGCGAGCTAGCTATTGCCACCATTGCTAGCCTCAGCCAACATTTTGATCCAACACAGCAATTAAACCCTGGATGCTTGTTTAAGGATGAAAACGATGCTTCCTAAGCGCGCAAAGATACATCAACTTCAGCAAGAATGGGACCTTGTAGTTATTGGCGGCGGCATTACTGGTGCGGGTGTTGCCCTCGTTGCAGCGCAGCAACAATTGCGCGTGCTGCTTGTGGAAAAGAAAGATTACGCGTGGGGAACCTCAAGCCGTTCTTCTAAAATGGTGCATGGTGGTTTACGTTACTTAGCCCAAGGAGACATAAAGCTTACGCGTGAATCGTTACAAGAGCGCGAGCTTATGCTGCGCGAATTACCTAGCTTAGTGCACCGCGAAACTTATATTTTTCCTGTGATGAAAAAACAGTTCCCTGGGCGTTGGGCCATGCAAGCAGCTTTGTTTTTATACGATTTGCTAGCTGGTATACGTGATCACCGTTGGCTCCCACTTGCAACGTTGCGAAAAAAAGTGCCCGCGCTAGTGCTTGATGATGTAAAAGGGGCCATGGCTTACACTGATGCCATTACAGACGACAGCCGCTTAGTGCAACGTATTTTGCAAGAGGCAAGCGCTAGTGGCGCAGAGATGATCAATTACGTTTCTGCCACAAAAATCGAGGCGCAAAATGATGCTAGCGTTGTTCATTTGTGTGATGAAAAAACAGGTGACACCGTAGTTATCAACACTAAGAAGGTGATTAATGCCACAGGAGTTTGGGTGGATGAGCTGTCTGCAAGTAGCCCTAAAGTGAGGCCCTTAAGAGGTAGCCACTTAATTCTTCCTGCCGATAAGTTGCCTGTTAACTCCTGCATGGCTTTGCTGCACCCGAAAGATAAACGCCCAGTTTTCGTATTTCCATGGTATGGCTGCACTGTAATAGGCACCACTGATCTTGATCACACTCAGCCTAAAGCTGAGGAGGCCTTTGCTACACCGAGTGAAATAAGTTATTTGCTAGAACTTCTACAGGAAGCTTTTCCCTGCTACAACATTACAGCTGAAGATATTATTTCCACCCAAGCGGGGGTGCGCCCAATTATTGCTTCAGGTAAGGGTAAAGATCCAAGCAAAGAAAGACGCGATCATCTCGTGTGGGAAGGCGCGGGCAGAATAAATGTTAGTGGTGGCAAACTCACTACCTTTCGAGTGATAGCACTCGATGCGTTGCTCGCAGCTAATTTAATTGAAGAAGCTACTTATAAGGCGCAGTATAAAAAACGCCAATTTTTGCAGCACGACATCAAATGGCCCGCGGGGCTTGGTGATGCAACGAAAAAAATGCCCACAGAAGAACAAGTGCAAACGTGGTGGCGTTGGGCTATTCGCCATGAGCAAGTAGTGCATCTTGATGATCTTCTTTTGCGTCGCACACGCGTAGGAAATCTTTTTAAAGATGGTGGCCTACAACTTCTTAATGCAAACAAGGATTGGTTGATCAAAGAGCTAGGTTGGGATGATAGCCATTGGAGTAAAGAATTAGCACGCTATGAAGATATTTGGCGTACTTATTATCAGGCTAGAACAGCCTAAGGCAGACCATTGTGACGGAAACTCCGCTTTTCTTTGTTTTAGACCAAGGCACACAAAGCACTAGGGCAATGCTGTTCGATTTAAACGGGCAGTTGGTGGCAAAAAGCCAACTGCATATTGAGCCGTATGAATCGCCTAATGCCGGTGAAGCCGAGCAAGATACGGGCTATTTTTGGCGTAAAATAGGGCAGGCCTGTGAACAATTGTGGGCTGAACACGAAAGCTTAAAAAGCCAAGTAGTGGGCGTATCTATTGCAGTGCAACGCGCTTCGGTAGTGTGCTTAGATGCTAATAAAAACCCCTTGCGTCCGGCTATTATTTGGCTTGACCAAAGAAGGGCAGAAGCACCTCCAAACACCCCGTGGTGGTTGCAAACAGGTTCAAGCTTGGTTGGCCAACATGGGGTGCTGCACCAATTCAAAACAAAAGCGGAATGCAACTGGATTGCAGAGCAAGAACCTGAGGTATGGAAAAACACAGCACATTACGTGCTTCTTTCTGGTTATTTAATTTATAAATTAACTGGGCGCTTATGTGATTCAGTGGCCTCGCAAGTGGGCTATTTGCCCTTTGATTTCAAGCAGCAAACTTGGTGCAAACCTTCGCACTGGGCCTGGAAAGTATTGCGCGTTAAACAAGAACAGCTGCCAGAGTTAGTGAAGCCAGGCGAAAAGATTGGGTTTTTAACGCCAGAGGCGAGCCAAACCCTAGGTTTAGACCAAACAATACCTGTTTATGCCGCCGGTGCGGATAAAGCTTGTGAAGTGATTGGCTCAGGGGCCTACCATGCACACACAGCGAACGTTAGCTACGGCACAACGGCCACTTTAAATACCAGCCATGCGCGCTTTGTTACACCACAGCCCATGGTGCCTCCGTATCCTGCCGCCATTCCTAATCGTTACAACACGGAAGTAGCTGTGCAGCGAGGCTATTGGATGGTTAACTGGTTTAAAAATGAATTTGCTTATGAGCAAGTAGAGAAGGCACGAAAACTTGATCAACCAGCTGAAGTATTGTTCGAGCGTTTTTTGGAAGAAACTCCACCGGGCGCTCTTGGTTTAACACTGCAGCCATTTTGGAATCCAGGAGTGCGTTTTCCTGGGCCAGAAGCTAAAGGCGCGATTATTGGTTTCGGTGAGGCGCACACCAAAGCCCATGTTTACAGGGCAATTATTGAAGGAGTGTGCTACGCGTTAATAGCAGGCACTGAAATCTTAGAAAAAAGGCAGAAACAGAAAATAAAAGAATTACGCATCACGGGTGGTGGTTCTCAAAGCGATGCCATTATGCAAATTTCTGCCGATATGTTCGGTTTGCCTGCTGTGCGTATTCACATTAATGAAGCCACCGGGCTAGGCGCAGCTATTAATATTGCTGTGGGGGCTGGATACTTCAATAACTATCAAGCAGCCACAAAAGCCATGACCCACGTTCGAGATACTTTTTTGCCGAACGCTGAGAGCCATCAACTTTATCAACAACTGTTTAAACAGGTATACCAAGAGCTTTATCCAAAGCTAGGGCCTTTATATAAACGCATTCGTGCAATCACAGGGTATCCTAAGCGCTAGAGGAGCTGTGTTAGCCTGACAAATAAAACACAAGGGTGCGCATAATATATATTATGTTAAATGACACCTGTTTCTAATACTTAGGTAAGTCACGTCCTCACCCTCTATTGCTTATCAGCAATAAGGGATATATCCTCGCTTGTTGATGTACATCATAAATATTTTTGATATTTGTTTGGTTTTTATGTTTTTAAAGCAAACTGCAGGCCAACGTGCAATGAATTCGCCGCTATTGCTATTAACAAATATCAGTGACGCTACAAGGAGTTGTGAATATGCGTGAAGTAAGCTGTGACAGCTGCAGCCTTAGGCCTATTTGTATGCCTACCAACATTAACAATGAGCAGCTCGAAGCTATAGATCGCATTGTTAAACGTGGGCACTCTATTAAGCGTGGTAATAGCCTCTTCCATACCTCAAGCCCCTTTGAATCGGTTTTTGCGGTGCGCAGTGGTTCTTTAAAAACTTATAGCCTGGCCTCTGATGGCGAAGAGTTAGTCACCGGCTTTTATCTTCCAGGGGAAATACTCGGGCTTGAGGGTATTAGCCAAGACTGCCATATGGCCACAGCTGTTGCTTTAGAAACCTCCACTGTGTGCGAGATACCTTTTGAAAGGTTTAGTGAATTAGCTTTGCAAATTCCTGGGCTTCAACATCATTTCTTTCACTTGATGAGTGAGGAGATTTGGCGTGATCGCTTGCTTCATCGGCTGTTAAGCAAACGCTCTGCGGATGATCGCCTAATTGCTATGTTGCTGTCACTCTCCGCGCGCCATCAAAAGCGTGGCCTTTCAGGCTCTCAGTTCCGCCTTCCTATGTCTCGTTACGATATAGCGAACTATTTGGGGCTAGCTGTTGAAACGGTTAGTAGAATATTTACGCGCCTTAATAAAAAGAATTTAGTGATAGTAAAAGGCAGAGAAATCGACATTCCCTGCCTTGAGTCACTTAAAAAAGCCTATAGATCTGAATAAGATTATTGCTCAGCGCGTCTAAATACAGGTTTTGCAGGCGTAGATGATTCGGCGTGGTATTGATACCCAGCCCAATCAAACCCCTGCAAAGCCTTTGCATCTTTCACCTTGTTTTCTGCCACCCAAGCCGCCATGGCGCCACGCGCTTTTTTTGCGTGAAAGCTGATGACTTTATAAACCCCATTCTTTTCATCATGAAAAACGGGAGTAATAACGCTTGCATCAAGTTCTTTAACCTTAACCGCTTTGAAATACTCCTGAGAGGCCAAGTTCAAAAGTGTACGGCTACCCTGCTCTGCCATGTCTTTTTGCAATAATTCAGTAATGCTTGAACCCCAAAACTCATATAAGTTTTTACCATGCTTGTTTTCGAGGCGGGTCCCCATCTCCAAGCGGTACGGCATGATAAGATCCAAAGGCTTCAAGAGCCCATACAATCCGGATAAAATCCGCAATTTTTCTTGTAAATATTCTACCGTTTGCGAAGTTAAGTTGTGCACATCGATGCCGGTGTAAACATCCCCTGTAAATGCGTAGATGGCAGGTTTTGCTTCGGGTTCTTGCATAGGTTGTTGCCAAGCACTAAAACGCGCAGCATTTAAGTCGGCTAATTTATCGCTGATTTTCATCAAAGAACCTACCTCAGCGGGTGTAAAGGCTGCCAACACATCAATTAACTCTTGGCTTTGCTGCAGCATGCGCGGCTCAGAAACAGGCAACTTGGGGTAATCCGATGTATAATCCAACGACTTTGCAGGTGAAAGTACCATAAACATAAAACAGCCTCCTATAAGATGTAACTAGTATAAACTCATTCGTATCTTATCAACATCACGGGCTTTCTTTTTACTTTGGATAATTAAAACATATGTGGCGTTTCATTCTGTTTATTGGTGTGCTGAGTGCTGTCGGTGCAGTGTTGTGGAGCAGTTGGCGCGTAGATAAGCGCCTTTTTGCTGCCGTGTCCGTTGGCTTGGTTATATTCGCGATAGTATTTGGGTTTGGTGCCTGGCAAGGCAGCCAACAAGCTCTCATTGAAGTTCATGACGCAAAACTTGAGTTTGACCTCAAAAGTACCCACAGTTTAGAAACAGGAACGCGGCTTGTGGGGGTGCTCACCAATAAAGGTACGGAGCCAGTGGCTGTTATTAACCTTCAGGTATCACAGCACCTGTGCAACGATGAAGGCGCGTGCCAAGAAGTAGAACAGGCGACGATTGTCATACGTCGCCACATTAACGGCCACAGCAGTGCCGACATCAATGAAATTGTACGGCTAAAAAGCCTAGACCTTGACCCTAAACACCATATGGAATGGCGTACTAACATTACTGATGTGCAAGGCTATCGCCAAGCCAAGGGACAATCAGGGTTGTAATAATAACAAGTACAGAGAAAGGAGCAGTTTGTGTTACCACTTATAGCAGGCGATTTAACCGCTTTAGATGAAGGCATTTGGCGAGTTTTAGCCCCTAACCCTAGTATGATGACAGGCCCTGGTACGAATACTTATATCGTGCACGGCGATGATGGTTTGATTGTTATTGACCCAGGCCCTGCTAGTGACCAGCACACAGCTGCATTGCTCAGTGCTAGTAAAGAACTAGAAATACCTATCACAAAAATTATTGTGACGCACACGCATAACGATCACTCGCCAGGTGCAAAGCATTTACTGCAGCATTTGAGCGATGCATTGTTATTGGGCCCTGATGTGCCAAACGATGGCTTGCAAGATACCACTTGGGAAGCAGACACTTTATTAAAGCACGGCGATACCCTAGCCCTTCACGGCGGCGGCAAGTTGCGCGTAATTGCCACGCCTGGCCATGTGGGTAACCATTTGTGCTTTTTACATGAGCCAAAGCAGCTGCTTTTTACAGGGGATCATTTAATTAATGGCTCTACTGTTGTCATCGCCCCGCCATCGGGCTCAATGTCTGCATACCTTAACTCTTTAACTATTTTGCAAAACGAAAGCATAACGACGATTGCACCTGGCCATGGTAATTTGATTGACACACCACAGGAATATATTACACAAACTATTGCTCATCGCTTAAAGCGAGAAGAAAAAGTAAAGGCAGCGCTCATTGAATCTGAAGGGCAAACGCTAAAAGAACTGGTGCTCAAAGCTTATGATGACACGCCTAGCATGTTGCATGGGTTAGCCACCTATTCTCTTTGGGCACATCTTATTAAATTAGAAGAAGATAATGTAGCTAAGCAAGATAAGGATGAACGTTGGTGGTTACTTAATTAAGTTAACTCAATGTTAGCGTGTCAAACACTTTGTGGCGTTTTATCAATAATTTAACGCCTTTTATTAGTATAAGCAGGCTTGCTTGTTTTATACTTGATGTTTATTTAATACACAGTGATGGTTTTTTTATATGGTGAGCCGTTTTCCAATATTACGAATTGCTCTAATTTCTGCGGTGATACTGCTGCTAGGCATCCAAGTGTCTGGTGCCTTTAGCAGTAGCCCTGCTTTTAAGCCTGTTAGCAACAACCCAAAACTTGCGCCAAAACAGGTTCATCCCCAAACAGCTAAAGCTGTTGTGGCTCGGTTAAAAAGCCATTATCGGAAAATTGATGATGAGAGCGCGCTATCATCACTGTTTTTAGAACAGTACATTCGCAATTTAGACCCAAATAGAATTTATTTTTTATCTAAAGATATCAGCAATATAGATCAATATCGTGATGTAGTTTATGAACAAGTTAAAAGCGGCAATCTCGATGCTGGTTACGATATTTTTAATCTGTACCAAGAGCGCGTAAATGAACGTTTAGATTACTTATTAACCAAACTAGAAGAAGGTTTGCCGCCGAACACTTTTACTGCAAAAGACGATTTATTAGTGGATCGCAGTGAGGCTGATTGGATTAAAAGCACTGAAAGCATGAATCGCTTATGGGACAAGCGATTAGCACATGCCATTGTGTCTATGCGTTTAGACGATGTTGAGGACGACGAAATACAAAAAAGATTAATTCGTCGTTACAAAGGCCAAAAGAAGCGTAATAGCCAAAGCGATGCTGAGGATGTTTTTCAATTTTACATGAATGCCTTAGCAGAAGTTTATGATCCTCACACCGCCTACTTTACACCGCATGTGTCTGAAAATTTCAATATTAATATGAGCCGCTCACTAGAAGGTATCGGCGCTGTATTACAAGGCGATGATGAGTACACAAAAATTCAGAGCCTAGTACCCGGTGGGCCAGCGGCAAAAGGTGGCCAATTAAAAGTAGCGGATAGAATCGTTGGTGTGGGCCAGGAAAACAAAGAAATTGTTAACGTTATCGGCTGGCGTTTAAATGAAGTGGTAGAGCTTATTCGCGGGCCTAAAGGCACAAAAGTACGCTTAGAGGTGATTCCTGCAGGCAGTGCTTCCGAACATAACACGCGCATTGTTGTAATCGAACGCAACAAAGTCGTGTTAGAAGAGCAAGCTGCGAAAAAACACTTTATCACTGTGCCTGCCACTAAAAACCAACCTGAAAAGCGCTTTGCTATTATTACCCTGCCCGCCTTTTATATAGATTTCGATGCCTACCACAAGGGTGATCCTAACTATACGAGCACCACTCGTGATGTGGCCATGTTATTGCACGAGCTTTCCATTGATAAAAAAGGCGTAGACGGCCTTATTATGGATTTACGCAACAATGGTGGTGGTTCATTGTATGAAGCTAACCAGCTTGTGTCGCTCTTTATACCTAACAGCCCTGTGGTACAAGTTCGAGATGCGCGCAACCGTATTAAGATAGAGCGCGGCCAAAATTTAGGAATTAGCTACGACGGCCCAATGGTGGTGCTAGTTAACCGCTTTTCTGCCTCTGCCTCTGAAATTTTTGCGGGCGCTATGCAAGATTATGGCCGAGCTTTGGTACTTGGCGACGACACTTTTGGTAAAGGAACAGTACAAACTTTGTTGCCCCTTAATCATGGCCAGTTAAAGCTCACCCAAGCCAAGTTTTATCGCGTATCTGGCTCAAGCAACCAAAACAAAGGCATTATACCGGACATCCCCTTCCCGTTTTTAGTGGATAAAAATGATATTGGCGAAAGTGCTTTATCCAACGCATTACCTTGGGATCGCATTAAATCCTCCTCCTATACTCCATTACAGGACATAAGCGAGCTTGTTCCCGCTTTGAATGAGAAACATCAAGCACGGATTAAAGACAACCCTGAATTTGTTTATGTGCTGAAAAAAATGGATTTATTGAAAGAACAGCGCAATCAAACACATGTAAGCCTGGTGGAGGAAGTGCGCAAGAAAGAATGGGCCGAGCTTAATCAACGACGTTTAGAGATTGAGAACAATAAACGCATAGCATTAGGCGAGAAACCGCTGTCAGATATAAAAGCACTGAATGAAAAAGAAGAGCAAGACGAAGCTGAAATGATTTCTTCGGTAGAGGACAAGGACCCTAATGAAGATGCTTACCTTGTTGAAAGTGCTTATGTGCTAGCTGATTTTATTACAGCTAGCCTGAACAAAAAAAGTTTAGCGAACAAAGCTGAATAATCACTCATTATTAAGAGAGATTGATGTCATGGATCGTAAAACTGTAAAACGAGTGAAAACAGGTTCATTTGAGCGCCGCTTTTCAATGGCAAGGGCTGGTGTGTTTGCGGGCGCTAAATACGCCACTTTGAGTGCCGGCGCCTTTTTTACCCCTAAAAATAAGCGCGAAGAAAGACGCAAAGAGATTCTATCGCAACAAGCGCAAGAGTTAGTGGACGAACTAGGCCAGTTAAAAGGTTCTGTGGTGAAAATTGGCCAAATGATGGCCTTATTTGGTGAACACTTTTTGCCTGAAGAGGTAACTACTGCTTTACATACTTTAGAAAGCCAAACCACTGCCATTGCATGGAGCTCCATGGAGCGTCATTTGAAAATGGAATTAGGCGAACATAAGCTAGCTGAACTCGATGTCTCCCCTACTCCTATTGGCGCAGCATCCCTTGCACAGGTTCATAGAGCAGTGCGTAAATCAGACGGTAAAGAGTTGGTGCTTAAAATTCAGTACCCTGGTGTTGCCGATGCCATCGATTCAGATTTGCGAGCGCTTGTGCGCTTACTGCGTTTAAGCCGCTTAGTACCCATTACCGAGCAGTTTAATGAATGGCTCAACGAAATTCGTGAGATGCTTTTACGCGAAGTTGATTACGATTTAGAGGCGCACACCACCCGCTACTTCCGCGATGTTTTACAAGATGATCCCCGTTTTGTGGTACCTGAGGTAGTGGATGAGTTCTCCACTCACAACATCTTATGCATGACTTTTGAAGAAGGCATTCCTGTTACAGATGTTGATTTAGAAGAATTAAGCCAAGAGCGTCGTAACCATATAGGCCGAGCTATTATGGAGCTCTGTTGCATGGAAGTGTTTCAGTGGAACAAAATGCAAACAGACCCTAACTTTGGTAACTATTTATTACGCATAGACGACAGTGACGAGCATGACGATAAGGTTGTTTTGCTCGATTTTGGTGCTATTCGAGATTTTGAACAGGCCACATTAGGGCCTGGTCGTGAAATGATTCGCGGCGCCTTCTATCGCGATAGTGAGCGCCTTATTAATGCCATGTGCTCACTAGGTTTTATGGATAAAGAAGTGCCGCAAAGGGTGTTAGATGATTTTGCAGAGCTCTGTTTCATCGCTGTGGAGCCCCTACAGGACCCTGATAGACATTCCCCACCTGCTGAAGTGTTGAACAAAAACAAAGAATATATGTGGGGAAATAGTGACTTACCCAACAGAGTTATGAACCGTGCAAGCCGAAATGCACTCTCTGTTCATTTTGATGTGCCACCGAAAGAATTTATTTTTTTAGTGCGCAAATTGTTGGGTGCTTACACCTTTTTGCACGTAATTCAGGCGGAAATACGTGGAAACACCATCATTGAGCCCTTTTTGCCCATGCAAGAAGAAGATGACAAGCAAACCGTACAACGCATGTCCCGCTAGTCCCCCTACCCCACAGGGTTTATTTCAAGACAAAATAAACCCTGTCAAGCCCCACTTTACCATCCGGCAATGTAAGAGTCTCGATTGCGCTTATGGCTCACATGGTTTACTTTCTGTGGTTTGCATATATCAATCTTAACTAGATAGATTTAAACAATAACTGATAGAAGGGAGTGAAGCAGGTGAGAATCGGTGTTCCCAAGGAAAGTTTTCTAGGTGAGCAAAGAGTTGCCTTGATTCCAGGTAACGTTGCTGCTTTAAAGAAAATTTCAGAGCAAGTAAACGTTCTCGTAGAAAACGGGGCCGGTCTGCTTGCTGGTTATACAGATGAAGAATATGAGGCAGCAGGTGCGCAGCTAGCTGATCGTGCCACTGTGTATGCCGAAGCAGATATTATTTTACAGGTGCAAACCCCAGGTTACGCACATGAAAATGGCCCGGATGATCTCGCTAGCTTGCGTGAAAACCAAATTCTTATTGGCATGATGGATCCGTTAGCTAACCCTGAGTTTGCGCAAACCCTTGCTAGCAAAAACATTACCGGTATAGCGCTTGAGCTCGTACCCCGCATTACTCGCGCACAAGCTATGGATGTGTTGTCTTCCATGGGCATGCTAGCAGGCTATAAAGCAGTACTTATGGCTGCTAGCGAATCTAACCGCATGTTTCCCATGAACATGACTGCAGCAGGCACCTTGAACCCAGCCCGCGTACTGGTAATGGGAGCCGGTGTTGCAGGCCTTCAAGCTTGTGCCACAGCAAAACGTTTAGGTGCTTTAGTAGAAGCCTATGACGTGCGTGAAGCTGCTAGAGAACAGATTCTTTCAGTGGGCGCCAAACCCGTTGTGCTAGATCTTGATACAAGCGCCGCAGAAGGCAGCGGTGGCTATGCACAAGAGCAAAGCGATGATTTCCTAGCGCGGCAGCGTGCAGCCATGCAGGAAGTTATCGCTGAGATGGATGTAGTGATTACCACAGCGGCCATTCCTGGCGCGAAATCTCCTATTCTAGTTACGGAAGACATGGTTAAAGCCATGAAAGCCGGTGCAGTGATTGTAGATTTAGCAGCTGAGCGAGGCGGAAACTGCGAATTAACTGAACGCGGCAAAACCAGTGTGCACCACGACGTAACAATTATTGGGCCAGAAAACGTGCCCTCCACGGTGGCATACCATGCCTCACAAATGTTTGGTAAGAACCTCGAAAACCTTCTCAAGCTACTGCTCAATGAAGAGGGGCAATTAGAGCTAAACTTTGCTGATGAAATTATTAAAGAGACTGTGATCGCGAACGCAGGCGATGTACCACAAGAACGCCTACGTAAACTCTTGGGGCTCGAACCCTTAGCAAGTGACAACACTGAGGAGGAAAAATAATGGATATTATTGCTCAATTAACCGTTTTTATATTAGCGGTTTTTCTGGGTGTGGAGCTCATTACTAAAGTGCCCCCTACACTTCATACACCGCTAATGTCTGGTACCAACGCCATTTCTGGTATCACCATCGTGGGTGCTCTGATTGCCGCCGGTAGCGGTAGCGGTGCCTTAATTTCATTTTTTGGTTTCTTGGCTGTAGTGCTTTCAAGCATCAACGGTGTGGGTGGCTTTATGGTCACTAACCGTATGTTGGCCATGTTTAAAAGGAAATAAGCACCATGGATAGTTCACAATTTATTGATTTAGGCTACTTAATCTCAGCATCCTTGTTTGTTTTAGGCATTAAAGGGCTCACCAAGCCCCGCACGGCTGTGCGCGGCAACCAACTAGCCGCCACGGGCCTTATTTTAGCCGTTCTGCTAACGCTTCTACATAAAGACATTATTAGCTATAAGCTCATTATTTGGGGCGGCATAATCGGTGGAACCATCGGTGTTAACCTCGCCCGACGCGTAGAAATGACTGCTATGCCGCAATTAGTGGCTGCCCTGAACGGTTTTGGGGGTGGTTCCTCCGTAGCCATCGCTGCAGCTGAGTATTTCTCCGGACTAGGTGCCGCACACACAGGCGTAACCCTTTCAGCAATGGGTATTACCACCATGGTGGGTGCAGTAACACTAACAGGTTCGTTTGTGGCTTTTGCTAAGTTGCAAGAATTAATTGATGGGCAGCCTATGGGCTTTCCAGGCATGAAAATAGCGAACGTGGCGCTAGTGTCATTAGCTGTTTTGCTGATTATTCTGCTTGTAAACAACCCAGAGGCTACCAGCCTTTACTGGTTATTGCTGATCACCACTGCTGCCCTAGGCGTGCTGCTGGTATTGCCTATTGGTGGTGCCGATATGCCGGTGGTAATTGCCCTTTTAAACTCCTATTCAGGTGTGGCAGCAGCTGCGGCCGGATTCCTCATGGATAACAACGCACTTATTATCACCGGTGCACTTGTAGGTGCATCAGGCTTAATCCTAACGCAAATCATGTGCCGCGCTATGAACCGCTCGCTCATGAATGTTTTATTCGGCGTTATGGCTGAAGGCGGCGAAAGCATTAATGCAGATGAAGTATATGCTGGCAAAGTAAAATCCTCATCAGCGGATGAAGTAGCCATGATTTTGGAAACGGCACAGCGTGTGGTAATTGTTCCTGGTTTTGGTTTGGCGATGGCGCAGGCGCAGCACGCAGTGCGTGATCTAGCCGACACGCTAGAAGCCAATGGCGTGGAAGTGGAATATGCAATTCACCCTGTAGCTGGCCGCATGCCGGGCCACATGAACGTCTTGCTCGCCGAAGCTGAAGTGCCTTACGACAAACTAAAAGACATGGATGCTATTAACCCGACTTTTGAACAGACAGATGTTGCCATTGTTATTGGTGCCAACGACGTGACCAACCCCATGGCACGTGAGGATGCCAGCAGCCCTATTTACGGCATGCCCATCCTTAACGTTGATAAAGCAAGAACAGTGGTGGTGGTTAAGCGCTCTCTAAGCCCTGGCTTTGCAGGCCTACCGAACCCATTGTTTGCTATGGATAACACCCTAATGTTATTCGGTGATGGTAAACAAGCCATTATTGATGTGAACGCAGCCCTTAAAGAAGGCTAGTCATTCATAGCGTTTAGCTTCAGCGGCCCGCCTTTTGGTGGGCCGTTTTATTTTGTCCGTGCAATAATTTTCGTTGCAATAAAACGGCCACACCAATAAATAGCTGGCGTGAAGAATATCGTTATGGCGCACATCATTAATGCGATGGCACCAAACAGATAAGGTGCTTTCATAAGAGCACTCATTAGGGATTCTTCCCAATAGAAGAACCAAGGGTGTTCTGGTGGGAACAACCAAATATGGAATTGATAAAACACCGCTTCTGCTCCGGCGATGAGCAACCATAATAGCAGTGGAGCTAGGCCTAAAAACGCGGCTATAAAACGTGCCGAAAAAGAAGGTAATGGTTTTTTAAACACTGCCCACGCTAATACAGGCCAAAGGAGAAATAATAAGAAGGAGGTGGTTTTCACACGCTGAAACAAACGCGCCACATCTTCTAAGTGCACCACTTCTGCGTGGGTTAATAGCTTAATTGTGTGGCCATGATACACGTAAGTAATATCAGCTAAGCCTACCCCGTTATTGTGCACGGCGTTAGCAATTTGTTGGAAGGCAGCAACGTGCTCTGCTTTGCCTAAGAGATGAAAAAAGGGCTTTACATGGTTTTGCGCAGCATAAGTATTTAAATGCTCACCTATTTTTAAGTAATCGTACCAATAAGCAAAGGCATAGTCGTAAGCAGCGACGTACCAAAGGGAAATGCTAAGTGCCAGTAAAAGACAAATGAGGGCGTAACAGCACCATAACGCCCCTCGAAAAAATGCTGTTGGCGTCATGTGCACTCTCCTCTTTATCTTTTGCGTTCGATATTTGCTCGGACGTTCACTTTACCTGGGTTGGCCGTATTTGAAATATCAATGGATGCCACCTCAATGCCATAGGTGCTTTCTAGCTCGTAAAGCCATTTCATAACAGCTACAAACTCTTGCTGCTCAAGCTGGAAACTCAGCTTATTTGCACCGCTTGGGCTAAAACTGCGTAATTGAACTCCCTGCTGTGCAGAAGTGCTGTTTGCAATGCTTAATACATCTTTGTGGCTGTCTTTAAGGATACCAGCTCCTGCCGCACTCGAACGGGACTGTTTAATTACCCCTTCATGGTCTTGCATCCACGTTAAAATTCGCTGCTGCGCTAAATAATTGTTTTTAGCCGCATTGTGTTTAGCGTTTAGCGGCGACCACACTAACCAATACGCAACGCATAAACACAAAACTGCAGCAAGCACGGTGAGCGCTAAGCGTTCTCTCGCCTCAAGTTGTTGGTACTTATTGATATAAGGTGCAAGTGTTGCTCTAATTTTATCTTGGTAAGGTTGCAATAGGCGCATATCTTATTCCACTCGTAACCGTGCGCGCACTGTGCCACTTTCAGTGCGTGAATTACCGATACTTACTGCTAGATTATTTTGCTTTATTGCTTGGCTAAACTGCTCCACCACTGCAAATTCAGGAGCGCTCACATCTAGCGAAAGATAAGTGTCGCGCTCGTCATATTGCAATCGTTGAGGCTCAAGGCGTTTCATCGCCGGTGAGTTAAATTGCTGCCCGACTGGGTACATTAATTGCATGAAGCGGCTAGTGGAGCTGCCAGATTGCTGTAAGCGCCGTAATTGTGTCTCAAACTGGCGTTGTAGCAATTGAGGTGGCGAAGCACCAGGGAAAAGCTCTTGGTACAAAGATACCGTTTGCTGCTGTGTTGTGTGGGCTGCTTTTTTGTACTGGCTTGTTTGTACTACAGTTAATATACAGGCAAAGACAAAAGCGGCGGCCACAAAATACACGCTTGGCTTCCATTCCTGCCACAGTTTTTGCTCTGTTGACGTTGTTTTGGCAGAGAATTCACCATGTAAAAGGTTAATGCCCTTGCTATTGCGAATAGCGCTCATTAGTTGTTGAAGTAGATCGCTATTAAGGTTGTGTGCAGTAAAAGTTTCATCCGCTAAACCCAGTGCACTTACCGTGGCGTCTAAACTGCCCGTGGGAATGCGTAAACCACTGTGGGAGGCATGCATGAGTAGCGTTGAGTTCGGCAGTGCCACTTGGGCGGGAGCAAGGCCCGACCACAGCTGAGCATCCACCCAAAGTCCCACTAAACGACAAGAATGTTGCATAAAGTAAGCGATAAATGCCGCTATTTTTTCTTTGTCGCAAACAATAATTGGATATTGATTACTATTTTTGACAGCTTTTTGATGGCTAAACCACAACGTTTCAGGTGCATTCAGTAGGCTCTCTTCTAAGAGAAACGGGAGCACTTTATCTAAATGCCGTGCTTGCTTGCGGTTGAGCTCAACCCAAGTAAGGGTAGTGTTACTTGCAGAGATCACCACATTCACTTCACTTTGAGCAAAGTGAGCCATGGCCTCCTGTAGCGAGGCTGCAGTAAGTGTTTCGCCGTCGTCGCTTAAGTAATATGCTATCTCTGCATCCAGATCGCTGCTATCTAGCGCGCTCTCGGGCAGATAAATCACAGTGTTAGCCATTAACACCGCTTCCTTTTTCGTTTAAATCATTAAAATAAAATGGATTACAAGCAGGCTCCATAGGCCTTAAACGTGGCACCACTTGGCGGCTATAAACGTTTGTTTCCCCCGTTTCTAAACGCTGAATGCGGGTGGCTAAACGTTGCGCATGATCCCTCGTTCTTACTTCTACCATCACCTGAAAATATTCTGTACGAACACTAAAAAGTTCTTTTAGCTCGTTAATTTGTGTTTCATCTAAGCGCGAAAATGGGCCGCTTGCTAATAAAGCTGACACATCTTCTATCGCGCCTTCTTTTCGTTGTTCTAAAACATAGGCCGTACCATCAACGCCTACAGTATCAGCAAAATAAGCGTTCAACACTAGGGGAGATGCCGTGTTAATGTTTAATTTTGAGCCAATAGGCAAGGCGGCAAAAAGCCCCCAGAATTCTATGTCAGTAAATTCATTGGCGGTAAAGCTTTTAATAGCCCTTAATTCTGATTCATGGGCAATGGGAATGTTAGGGGTGCGGCGCCAACGATAATCGGCATCTTCAGCTCCATGCACGTGGTCAATTAAATTATTACTGTCCATCCAGTCGCTTAATTCCGCCGCCAACTGTTCAGCTTTGTTGGGTTCTGTTAACAGCCCTTCGAGCAAGCTAACGAGGCGTAGTTGTGCTTTTTCATCTCGCACAAACTCTTCACCTTGCTGAGTGATGAGGTTATTTAAGTTAAAGCGACCTTGCAGATCTTGGACGCTAGCAGTAAGCCAAGCGCTCTCATAGGGCGTTGGAGGTAAATCAACCGCCCAAAAATCATTCACGCAGTCATCTGTCAGTATCGAGTGATTTCGATCTTGCTGCAGATCGTCATTGAGCACACGCAAAGCAACCACTTCAGCCGCCATGGCATATTGATAGCGCTGATCCCACTCTACGAGGCTTTCCGTGCGGGAAAAGTAGCGATCCTGCCGAAACATCACTTCGGTGCCTATAATAACCATCAATGCCACCAGCAGTAGCACCGCAATGAGCGCCATGCCTCGCTGTTTACCCATTATTGCCACCTGTTACCCAAGGGTTAATGACAGTGCGAAAATAACGGTGAAGTTCGCTACCATCTTTAAAATACACCATGAGCTCAAGGCTTAGAGGCAAGGGTTGGTATAAAGCATGGGTATGTTCAGCGGCTAAGGGGGGCCAAAGCTCTTGCCACTCCATAGCATTGTTTTGCGCTGCTAAATAGCGCCAACGAACCTCTTCTACTCCATTTAACAACGGTGTAGCAATAGGTTCTGCATCTACTTGGCTGTCTAAATAAGGCCAGTGATAACGTACCAGTTGGCCATCATCTACTGCATAATGTACGCGCTGAATTTGGCTACGTTGGCGTAAATCCATCACGTTGGCCCACCCTAAACGGCTAAAGCTAAGCGTATCTAGCGTACCTAATAAGGCGGGCTGTAAGTCACCGTAATTATCACGCACTGGCCGTGCAATGAGCTGTTCAATGTCTTGTGTTAAAAACAGCAGAGCCCGTTGCTTCTCCTCCTTCATCTCTGCATGCTCGGCTAACATAGCACGCTGATCAAGGGATTGTGTAAAGGCATATTGAGCCAACACATACATCGCCGCAAAAATAGCAATAGCGATAATAACTTCTAATAAAGTAAAGCCCTGTTGCTGTGAGGTAGTCATATTATTCCGTGGGCTCTTTCTTAACCGCTATTACTGTGGCAGGCCCACCGAGCATGGTGAGAGTGTGATAAACAGGTTCCCAATCATCTTTTTTTTTCGTGACAGGCCCCACTTCAATATCAACACGGCGTGTTCCTGGGTAAGGACCTTCGCTAATAATAGTGTCAACACGCCATTTTTCGCCATTGACGGTTTCTTGAGTGGTTTGCGTGCCTACTTTTGGCCATTGTTGAAACACTTGTAATTCCACTAATTTATTACTAGCTAGCATATATCCTTGCGTGTGTTGATCTAGCATGTAAGTGTGGCGCGCAGCACTACTAATGCTTTGCATGAGTGCCATCATGGCAAATACCAAAATTCCCAGCGCTACTAACACTTCGATGAGCGTAAAGCCTTTTTGTTGCTTCATTCTATCAGCTCCAAACTGGCCCGCCCCAACGGAGAGAGTGCTAATTCAAACTCTGTTTTGGTGATATTTTGCGCTGAGTAAAAAAACAGTACGCCTGCACTGGCTTCACCACTAGGATAAAAAAAGACGTCAGGAGTAATTTTTTCTTCACCAAAGGTAGTGGTAGTGCCCTGTGCTTGATCGCTTTCTTGCCAGTCTCTGAGCACTTGGTCATCCGCTATGAAATCTTCTCTTTGCAACTCTTCTTGAGCGCGCCATCGTAACGTTAAAGTGGCTGGCACTGGTAATGGCTTAATACTGCCAGTTGCTTGCGAGTAAGGCTTAAATCCCTCTTCATAAGATTCAAACCTTAGCGGCTGTAGATGATCGTCAGTGATTTTTAGCGCTAACAATTCACCACTAAAAATGCTTTCCTCAGATAAGGCTGCAAATAAAATCTCAATTTTAACAGCAAAACTTTCATTTTTGTTTTTATCGCCAAGATTTATGTTTGGCAGCAGTAGCACAGCCATCAGTGTCATCAGAACCACGACGACCATCACTTCAACAAGAGTAAAGCCTGTTTGATGGCTGCGCTGCATACGGCTACTGCTTTTGTAGCTCATGATAGTAGAGATCTTGGTTTGCGCCCTCGCCGCCTTCCATGCCGTCTGCACCAAGGCTAATGAGTTCAAAACGGCCGTTATCAGCTTGTTCAGCTCCTAAGTAAATAAACTCGTTGCCCCAGGGATCCTGTGGTATACGGGACAAATAGCCACCTTCCGGCCAACTACGAGCGTTGTTTGGCTTTTCAACCAGGGCGCGTAAGCCTTCATCGCTAGTGGGATAGCGGCTGTTGTGGAGGCGAAACATATCCAAAGCACTTGCCACACTGCTCATATTGGTTTTAGCTAAGTCCACTTTCGCTTGCTCTCCTTGGCCAATCACGTTAGGCACAATTAAAGCGGCCAATAAGCCAATAATGGCCACAACGACCATGATCTCGATGAGGGTTAAACCGCGTTGTAAAGAAGCCATTGCGTTACGTTTCATCGTACTACTACTCCATGTTTTAGTGGTTAAATTGCAAATAAAGCGTTCATTTGAAGGATGGGCTGCATCATGGCAAGCACAATTAAGAAAACTAAGCCGGCCATCATTAATAACATCGAGGGGCCGAGTAAACTAACAACAGTTTCCACGACGCCTGACAACTCTTTTTCTTGATATTCTGCTCCGCGCGTAAGCATACGATCGAGCTCACCACTGGCTTCACCACTGGCAATCATTTGTACCAACATAGGGGGGAAATAACTACTACGGCTTAAGGCATGGCTTAAGCTGCCGCCTTCGCGTACACGTTTTGTGGCTTCTAGCACGGCTTCACGTATAGCTAAATTGTTCACTACTTGGCTAGAAATACCCATAGCTTCCACCAGAGGCACCCCGCTGCGCGCCAAAATCCCTAAAGTGCTCGCTAGCCGTGTACTATCAGAAGTACACACCAGTTGCCCAATAATTGGTGCTTGCGCCAGTTTTTTGTGCACCTTCATACGAAATGCAGGCTGTTGCAACGCCTTATAAAACCCGGCAATGGCAATAACTATGATAATAGCCACTAACCAAAGCCAATCACGGAAGAAGTCGCTGACACTAATCATGATGCGGGTGAGCACGGGTAAGGCTTGCTCGTTACGTGAAAATACTTCCACCATACGTGGCACAACGTAAGTCATCATCAACACAATGATGATTAAAGAAAACACCATGATAAAAGCAGGATAAATGAGAGATTGGCTAACAGTACGTCCAGCATCACTACGGGTTTCAAGATATTCAGAGAGCTGCTCAAGCACTTGTTCAAGGTGCCCGCTTTTTTCCCCTGCCGCCACCGTGGCGCAATACATATGGTTAAATGCTTTTGGGTATTCAGCCAAGCTTGCAGCTAAACTAAACCCCTCCATCACTTTGCTGCGCACCCCTAACACAATGTGCTGAATATGCTCTTTATTAGTTTGTTTAGCTACCGCAGACAATGCTTCTTCTATCGGCAAGCCTGAACGAATAAGTGTGGCTAACTGACGGGTTATTAAGGCCTGCTCTGAAGTGTTCAACTTGCCTGTACGAGAAAACAACCGCGTACGTTTAGTTTGGCCCGCGATTTCTTCTACTGAAACGGGCACCCACCCTTTTTTGCGTAACTCTTGCCTTACCCATCGAGCACTATCGGCTTCCATAGTGCCTTTACGCACTTTGCCTTTGTGGTCTAAACAACGATATTCAAACGCGGCCATGATCAGTGCTCTCTTGTTACACGAAGCACTTCTTCGATGCTCGTTTCGCCAGTGAGTACTTTACGCCACCCGTCGCTGCGGATACCAGGCGTGCGCTCACGGGCGAGTTTTTCTAAACGGTGTTCGCCGGCTCCGCTGTGTATTAATTCAGCCATAGCCGTATCCACTACCACTAACTCGTAAATACCGGTGCGCCCACGATAACCTTGGTCATGGCATTTTTCACAACCATTTGGCTTGTAAATCAAGGTATTATCGTCATCACTTAAACCTAACAGTTCGCGCTCGCTAGCTGTGGCCACAGCACCTTCTTTGCAGTGTGGGCAGAGCACACGTACTAACCGTTGGGCCATAACAGCGAGCAGGCTTGAAGAGAGCAAGAAAGGTTCGATACCCATATCTTGCAAGCGCGTTACGGCACCCACCGCGGTGTTGGTGTGAAGCGTAGAAAGTACTAAGTGCCCTGTTAAACTGGCTTGCACAGCAATTTCTGCGGTTTCTAAATCACGGATTTCACCAATCATCACCACATCTGGGTCTTGTCGTAAAATCGCTCTTAACCCGCGCGCGAAGGTCATGTCTGCACGTAAGTTAACTTGGGTTTGGCCAATTCCTTCAAGCTGATACTCAATGGGGTCTTCCACCGTTAAAATATTACGTGTGGCATCGTTAAGCTCTGTGAGGCCCGCATAAAGCGTGGTGGTTTTACCTGAACCTGTGGGGCCTGTTACTAAAATAATGCCGTGTGGTTTTTTCAGTTGCGCCATCATTTCTTGGTAGCACACCTCGCCCATGCCTAGATGGCCAAGCTCTAGGCGGCCGGCTTGTTTATCAAGCAACCGCAGCACTACTCGTTCGCCGTTACTCGATGGCATGGTAGAAACACGCACATCCACATCACGCCCACCAAGGCGTAAGGAAATACGACCATCCTGAGGAATTCTTTTTTCAGCGATATCAAGCCGCGCCATTACCTTTATGCGTGAAACTAACAAAGGCGCTAATTCGCGGCGCGGGGACAGTACTTCCCGCAGTACGCCATCCACACGCATGCGCACTAATAAGCGTCGCTCGAAGGTTTCAATATGGATATCTGAAGCATCTTCACGGATAGCTTCTTGCAATAGCGCGTTAATTAACCGAATGATGGGGGCGTCGTCTTCTTGCTCAAGCAAATCAGATGTTTCAGGCAAAGCTTCAGCCAAGCTAGCTAAGTCCATATCTTCTAAGCTATCTGCTGCTTCAGCTGCTACCCCTTTTTGTTGTTCGTAAGCAATGGCCAGTGCGCTACCAAAGGCTTCTTCAGACAAGGTAACAATTGTAGGCATAAAGCCGATGGTACGCTGAACTTCAGCCAATATATCCGCTTGTATCGGTGGTACGCAGCATAATTCTAATGCGTTATCGTTTTCACGTAACAACACGCGATGCCGTCGTGAAAAACCATAACTAAATAATTCCCGCTGCTCTACTTGCTGCTTTGCTGCCATTGGCGCATCAGCGTCTGGGTGTTGCGCATGTTCTGTGGAAGTAACGGCCTCTTGCATCATGTCCTCATTACTGCTCATGGCAAGGCACTAGTGTGCTGGTTTTATTTTAATATTTAGAAAAGATAGACAGTGACCTTACGCTAAACAAGGCTAAGTGTCAGTAGTCTTTATTCTTGATAAAGGGCATTGTAGCAAGCTTGGAGATGGTTGCCATGCCACAAGGCAGGTGGCATGGCGATTTTCGGCTTTGTTATAACATCGTGTTTTCGGGAACACGCACCCAGCCTTCCATTAATACACGTGCACTACGGCTCATAATGGCTTTGGTGACCGTCCACTGGCCATTTTTTTGCTGTGCTTCGGCGCCTACGCGCAAGGTGCCGGAGGGATGGCCAAAACGAACAGCTTGGCGCTCGCCGCCGCCTGCTGCTTCGTTCACCACTGTGCCAGGTATACACACGGCTGCTGCAATAGCCACAGCAGCTGTACCCATCATGGCGTGGTGTAACTGCCCCATGGAAACGGCGCGCACGAGCAAGTCAATATCTGCGGTGTTGATTGTTTTACCGCTAGAGGCCGTATAGCCCTTAGGCGGGGCCACAAACGCCACTTTGGGCGTATGTTGACGGGTTTCGGCTTCCTTCACATCATTAATTAGGCCCATAGCCAAGGCGCCATAAGCCCGTATCTTCTCTAACTTCGCAAGAGCTTCTGGGTCGCTGTTAATATCGGCTTGCAACTCTGTGCCTGTGTAACCAATATCCTCGGCACGTACAAACACAGTAGGTATGCCTGCGCTAATCATGGTGGCATCAAAGGTGCCTAAGCCAGGCACTTCTAATTTATCTACCAAATTGCCGGTGGGAAACATGGGAGTGCCATCATCTGCGGCAGGGTCCATAAATGCCACCTGCACTTCTGCAGCAGGGAAAGTAACGCCATCAAGCTCGAAATCACCGGTTTCTTGTACTTCACCGTTAGTGATGGGGATTTCGGCTACAATGGTTTTCTCGATATTGGCCTGCCAAATACGTACTGTGCAGTGGCCGTTTTCAGGGATTCTTTCTTTGTTTACTAGGCCTGATGCGATAGCAAAAGCACCCACTGCTGCTGTTAAATTACCGCAGTTGCCACTCCAATCAATAAAAGGCTTGTCGATGGACACCTGGCCGAATAAATAATCAACGTCATGATCAGGCACAGTAGGTGGCGACAGAATCACAGCTTTACTAGTACTTGAAGTGGCTCCACCCATACCATCTGTGTGTTTACCGTAAGGATCTGGGCTACCGATAACACGTAACAATAATTTATCGCGCGCCGCACCTGGTTGTTGTGCTGCAGCGGGCAAATCTTGCAGGCGGAAAAACACACCTTTACTGGTGCCGCCGCGCATATAAGTTGCTGGTATTTTTATTTGACCGGCCATAATTAACTCCGCGCATGTTATGCGCTCTATACAAATAAAAGTGGGAACTGCCCTGCTAACGAACAGGATTCGCTAGAACAACAGCTCCCACATAATGAGATGCGGCTACTTATCAGTAACCGCTTAATGCTTAACGTTAGCGTATTAGGCTGAAGCTTCTTCCGCTAAAAACTCCTGCGCAAAACGCTGTAACACACCACCGGCAGTATAAGTGACGACTTCATCTTGTGTGTCGAGGCGGCAAATAACAGGAACTTCCTTTACTTCGCCGTTACGACGTTTAATCACAAGTGTCAACGTAGCACCAGGTGCTGGTGTGCCGGTAACAGAGTACGTCTCTGTACCATCTAACTCGAGGGTGTTGCGTGTTGTGCCTGCTTCAAATTGCAGCGGCAAAATACCCATTCCCACTAAGTTAGTGCGGTGAATACGCTCGAAGCTTTCGGCAACAATGGTTTCAACACCAGCTAAACGTGGGCCTTTAGCTGCCCAGTCGCGTGAGGAACCTTGTCCGTAAGCTGCTCCGGCAATAATAATGAGACGGTTTTTACGCTCTAGGTGGGTTTCAATAGCTTCCCACATACGCATTACTTCGCCTTCTGGCTCTACACGCGCCAATGAGCCTTGGATAACGTTGCCCTCTTCATCACGTACCATTTCGTTAAACAGTTTCGGGTTTGCAAAAGTGGCACGCTGTGCTGTGAGGTGGTCACCACGGTGGGTGGCGTAAGAGTTATAGTCCTCTTCCGGCAAGCCCATGCTGTGTAAATATTCACCTGCCGCGCTGTCACGTGTAATAGCGTTGGAGGGTGAAATATGGTCGGTGGTGATGTTGTCGCCAAAAATAGCCAACGGCTTAAGATCCGTCAGGGTATTTTCAGCAGCTAAAGCACCTTCCCAATATGGCGGGCAGCGAATATAAGTACTCATTTCACGCCATTCGTACAAGGGGCTTTCAGAGCGCTTCACATCATCTAGGTTAAACATGGGTATGTAGATTTTGTTGAACTGCTCTGGTTTTACGTGCTCACCTACGATGGCATCGATTTCTTCGTCTGAAGGCCAGATGTCTTTTAAGGTGATGGGGTTACCATCTTTGTCGTAACCTAAAGCATCTTGCTCAATATCAAACAAGGTAGTGCCAGCAATAGCGTAGGCCACCACTAATGGAGGCGACGCTAAGAAAGCTTCTTTCACGTGTGGGTGAATACGCCCGTCGAAGTTACGGTTGCCAGACAGCACAGCTGTGGTATGGATACCGCGCTCAATCACTTCTTTTTCCAGTTCTGGATCTAGTGCACCACTCATACCATTACAGGTGGTGCAAGCAAAACCAACGATACCAAACCCTAATTTCTCAAGTTCTGGCAGTAAACCAGACTCGTTCATGTAGAGCTCAATAACGCGCGAGCCTGGTGCGAAAGAGGTTTTAACCCAAGGTTTGCGGGTTAAGCCAAGCTCGTTGGCTTTTTTAGCAATAAGCCCAGCTGCCACAACGTTACGCGGGTTACTGGTGTTTGTGCAGCTAGTAATAGCCGCAAGAATCATAGCGTGATCTGGCATTTTGCCATCTTCACTAGGTGTCCAATCGCCAGCGATGCCCTTCTCGTGCAAATCGGTGGTGGCCACGCGTGCGTGTGGGCGAGATGGGCCTGCCACGTTACGCACTACAGTGGATAAATCAAAGCGTAAAACGCGATCATATTCAGCTGTTTTGAGATCGCTAGACCACAAACCGGTGTGCTTCGCGTATTGCTCCACCAATTTAACTTGTTCGGCGTCACGGCCTGTTAGTTTTAAATAATCGATTGTTTGCTCATCGATGTAGAACATAGCGGCTGTTGCGCCATATTCTGGAGTCATGTTGGAGATAGTGGCACGGTCACCAATGGTGAGGCTGTCTGCCCCTTCACCAAAGAACTCGATGTAGGCAGATACAACGCCTTCATTACGTAAGAACTCTGTTAGAGCTAACACGATGTCAGTAGCAGTAATGCCAGGCTGACGTTTACCTGCTAGTTCCACACCCACAATATCTGGATGGCGCATCATAGTAGGATGTCCGAGCATCACTACTTCAGCCTCTAATCCACCCACACCAATAGCGATAACACCTAATGCGTCAACGTGGGGCGTATGGCTATCTGTACCCACACAGGTGTCTGGAAACGCGATGCCATTTTGGTTGTGCACCACGGGCGACATCTTTTCGAGGTTAATTTGGTGCATGATGCCGTTACCGGCGCGAATCACGTCGATGTTTTCAAAGGCTGTACGTGTCCAATCGATAAAATGGAAACGGTCTTCGTTACGACGCTCTTCAACTTCGCGGTTTTTAGCGATGGCATCTGGATCAAAACCACCATGTTCCACAGCTAAAGAGTGGTCAACAATTAATTGTGTGGGCACCACTGGGTTTACTTTCCAAGCATCACCGCCTTGTTTTGCGATGGCTTCACGCAATCCAGCTAGATCCACTAATGCGGTACCCCCCAAAATATCGTGGGTTACCACACGGGCGGGATACCAAGGAAAATCCGATTCACTTTTACGATAAATAAGCTGCTCTAATGCTTCAGTGAGGTGTTCTGGCTCACAACGGCGCACTAAGTTTTCAGCGAACACACGCGACACATAAGAAAGCTTCTCGTATGCGCCTGGTTCAATATCGTTTACAGCTTCACGGGCATCGAAATAATCAAGATCCGTGCCGGGAAGCTTCTTACGGTATTTGGTGTTTAACTTAATCACAAATATCACCCTAAGGTAAATAAAATGAATGGCTTAGGCGGCATATTTGCCGCCTAGCTTTAACTATGCACGCTCTGCAATAGGCTCAACAGTACGTGGTTCTTCACCCACATACTCTGCGCTTGGGCGGATAATGCGGTTGTCTGCACGTTGCTCAAAAACGTGAGCTGCCCAACCCGTTAAGCGGCTCATCACAAAGATAGGAGTAAACAGCTTAGTAGGAATGCCCATGAAATGGTAAGCAGAAGCATGGAAGAAGTCGGCGTTACAGAAGAGTTTCTTTTCGCGCCACATCACTTCTTCAACGCGCACAGAAACTGGGTACAGCACGGTGTCGCCTACATCTGCTGCCAGCTTTTCAGACCATTGCTTGATAATTTCGTTACGCGGATCAGATTCACGGTAAATAGCGTGGCCAAAGCCCATAATGAGGTCTTTGCGTTCTAGCATGCCAAGAATTTCTTTCTCTGCTTCTTCTGGGCTCTGCCAGTTTTCAATCATATCCATAGCAGCTTCGTTCGCACCGCCGTGTAAAGGCCCGCGTAAGGAACCAATAGCACCTGTGATGCAGCTATGAATATCAGACAATGTGGAAGCACACACGCGAGCAGTAAAGGTGGAAGCGTTAAACTCGTGCTCAGCGTAAAGAATAAGAGAAACGTTCATCACTTGCTCGTGCAATGCATTGGGCTTTTCACCACGTAGCATATGTAAGAAGTGTGCACCAATGGAGTTGTCATCAGTTTCTGTTTTAATGCGCACGTTATCGTGGCTATAGCGGTACCAATAGGCAATGATGGAAGGGAACACTGCCAACATGCGGTCTGCCACATCTTCTTGCTCTGCAAAGCTTTGCTCTGTTTCTAGGTTACCTAGCATAGAGCAACCAGTGCGCATTACATCCATGGGATGAGCCTCGGCAGGAATGCGTTCTAAAACATCCTTTAATGCTTGAGGTAAGCCGCGCAAGCCTTTGAGTTTGCTCTTATAATCATCGAGCTCTTTTTGGTTTGGCAGCTTCCCTTTTAGGATCAAATAAGCCACTTCTTCAAACTGGCAATTTTCAGCAAGATCCTTTACGTCATAACCACGGTAGGTTAAACCGGAACCACTCACACCAACAGTGGAAAGTGCTGTTTTTCCTGCTACTTGGCCACGTAAGCCAGCGCCGCCTAATTCTTTTTTCGCCATGATAAAACTCTCTATCTGTTCATCAATGATAAGGGCTAAGCCCTTGGTGGATTTACGCCGACAAAAAGCCGGCGCTGGTTTTAGTTTTTGCCTTGCTTGAATAGCTCATCAAGCTTTTGCTCATAATCGTGATAGCCTAAGAAGTCGTAAAGTTCCATACGTGTTTGCATGGTATCTACTACGTTCTGCTGATGGCCGTCTTCACGAATCGCTTTGTATACATTTAGCGCCGCCTGGTTCATGGCACGGAAAGCAGACAATGGGTACAAGATCATGTTTGCACCAGCTTCTGCTAATTCATCGCGCGTAAACAAGGGCGTAGCACCAAATTCTGTGATGTTCGCTAGTAAAGGCGCACCGTTAATGCCTTTAGAAAAAGCACGGTAGTCGTCTAGTGTATGCACAGCTTCTGCGAAAATACCATCGGCCCCTGCTTCTAAACAGGCGTTTGCTCTATCAATGGCAGCTTCTAAGCCTTCTGCTTGGAAGGAGTCTGTGCGGGCAATAATGAAGAAATCTTCGTCATAACGCGCATCAGCTGCAGCAGTAATGCGATCTACCATTTCTTCTTTAGAAACAATTTCTTTGTTCGGTCTGTGGCCACAACGTTTTTGTGCAACTTGGTCTTCTAAATGCACAGCGCCTGCACCCGCGCGAATCATTTCTTTAATAGTGCGTGCAATGTTGAAGGCGCCGCCCCAACCAGTATCGATATCCACCAACAGTGGTACATCGGTGGCACCGCTAATGCGGCGCACATCTTCTAAAACATCGTTTAAGCTCGTCATGCCGAGGTCTGGCAAGCCGTAAGAAGCATTCGCCACGCCACCACCGGAAAGGTAGATGGCTTTGTAGCCCACCTGCTCTGCCATCATGGCTGCATAAGCGTTGATGGTGCCCATAATTTGTAAAGGCTGCTCTTCTGCTAACGCCTTACGGAAACGACCGCCAGCGGTTAATGTGTTACTCATGATTACTCCTTAACGCCCAATGTGTTGGGTTCTGCAGGTGCCAGCGCTAGGGATTGCCCTGCATGCTGGCGTTCAATGTTTTCTCGGGCACGACTAATGTGCCGTCGCATTAGCCATTCGGCCAGTTCACCATCTCGTGCCTCAATGGCTTCCACAATTTGGCGATGCTCGCGCAAAGCAATTTGTGGACGGTTAGAAACGGTAGAAAATTGGTATCGATACATACGCACCATGTGGTACAGGTTGCCAATAAGCATATGTATGAGGGAATTATTGTGGCTGCCTTGGATTACTTGATAATGGAAATCTAAATCGCCTTCACGTTGGAAATAAGCAACATCCTCTTTGAGATCTTGCTGCTGCTCGTGTTGCGCTAACACATCGTAAAGTTTTTGGATGGCTTCTTTGGACATATTTTGAGCCGCTAAATTAGCGGCCATGCCTTCCAAAGCTTCTCGTACATGGTAAATTTCAACAAGGTCTTGGAGGGTGAGCGAAGCTACTTGGGCACCTACATGGGGAGCTCGCTCTACTAACTTACGGGTCTCTAAACGCCTAATGGCTTCACGCAATGGCCCGCGGCTAACGCCATAGCGAGCTGCTAGCTCTGCTTCGCGCAACTTAGTGCCTGGTGCCAATACACCAATCACAATATCATCTTGCAGCTGCTTAAAAACTTGATCTGCAAGCGTACCTTGTGTGTTGATGGCAGAGGTCATGGCTATAAAGTATTCCCGATTTGTTTTTATTGTCTACAAATTATTTGATTAAGCGAACTTTACCCCTGCAAACCCCTTGATGCAAGCATGATTGTAAACAATCCTCGGTGGATTGCGTTGGATTGTTTACAATCCTAGCAAAAACTATCATATTTTAAATATTGACCCTCTCTCGCACGCCGCTTAGCATGACTGAGCATTCATCAACAACAAAAAGAATGTATTAGCTTAGCTATTCTGACACTGACCGTCTTTTAAGGACCACCAATGAAAAAGCTAGAGTTTTATTTTGACCTTAGTAGCCCTTACGCCTATTTAGCGCACAAGCAGCTGCCAGCACTTCAACAGAAATATAAGGTAGACGTAGTTTGGCGCCCCATGCTGCTAGGTGGCGTTTTCAAAGCCACAAACAACAAACCCCCTATTTCTGTGCCTGCAAAAGGCCGCTATTTACACCACGATTTGCAGCGCTCTGCTAAGCAACTCAACATAAAGTTTCAGATAAGCCCGCACTTCCCTATTAACTCGCTGCCACTTATGCGTGGTGCGATGGTGTTACAAGCTACACAGCCAGAAAAATTCATGCCCTATATAAACGCCATGTTTGATGCCATTTTTGCCGATGGTAAACCTATGGGCGAACAGGCAGCTATTGCAGAGGTATTAGCTGAACTGGGCATTGATGCACAACAGTTTGCAGCAGATATAGCTACACCTGAAAACAAACAGCTATTAATTGAGGCAACAGACAAGGCGCTGGAGCTTGGAATTTTTGGGGCGCCCTCTTTCATTATTGATGGAGAGATGTACTGGGGAGCTGACCGTTTAGCTAGTATTGAAAAACTTCTAACCCCTGCTTAGCCCAATTATTTTTAAATATATTATAAATTAGCGGGGGCGCTAAAACTTAATTCTTTTTAAATATGCCAACATTTCAAGGTTTTAAGCCTTTTAAAAGAGAACATTGCTAGTTTTAAATGAGTTTTTTCTCTACCCCCGTGACCTTAGGCGCTGTCTGCACTACAATCACAGCGCCGAATGTGAGCAATGTGATTAACTCACTTCATTGAATACTGGTTCTTGTGATAACAAAAAGAACCAACGAGAACTTGGTTTACCATTACTGTAAACCAAGTAAGTGACTCCAATAACACCCGCCCAACTTGGCGATCAAGGAGATATTTACATGAAAGCACCCGTACGTGTAGCGGTCACCGGTGCCGCCGGTCAAATTAGCTATTCTTTACTATTCCGCATCGCGTCTGGCGATATGCTAGGCAAAGATCAGCCCGTCATTCTACAGTTGCTAGAAATTACTCCAGCGCTAGAAGCGCTGAAAGGCGTGGCTATGGAACTAGAAGACTGCGCATTCCCGCTATTAGCTGGCATTGTACAAACCGATGATGCAAAAGTGGCCTTTAAAGATGCAGAATACGCACTTTTAGTAGGTGCACGTCCACGTGGGCCCGGTATGGAGCGCAAAGACCTCCTAGAAGCTAACGCAGCGATTTTCTCTGCACAAGGTAAAGCTATTAACGAAGTGGCTAACCCGAACATTAAAGTATTAGTGGTGGGTAACCCTGCTAACACAAACGCTCTTATTGCACAGCGTAATGCTCCTAATATTAACCCACGTCAGTTCACTGCCATGACACGCTTAGACCACAACCGTGGCTTAGCACAGTTAGCAAACAAGCTCGGCACAACAGTGAACAACATTACTAACATGACTATCTGGGGCAACCACTCTGCTACGCAGTACCCCGATCTGCACCACGCTAAAGTTGACGGCAAAACCGCTGTGGACTTAGTGGAGCAAGATTGGTACGAAAACACTTACATTCCTGAAGTGCAACAACGTGGCGCAGCTATTATTAAAGCACGTGGCGCTTCCTCAGCTGCTTCAGCAGCCTCTTCTGCTGTGGACCACATGCGTTCATGGGCATTAGGTAGCGAAGAAGGCGACTGGGTGTCTATGGGTGTTTACAGCGACGGTTCTTATGGTGTTACCGAAGGCCTTATTTACTCCTTCCCATGCGTTTGCAAAAACGGCGACTGGGAAATTGTACAAGGCTTAGACATCAATGAGTTTTCCCAAGCTCGTATGGATACCACTGAGCAAGAGCTTATTGAAGAAAGAGACGCAGTACAGCACTTACTCCCATAAGTATGTGCTTCTGCCTGAAGGGCCCTTACGGGCCCTTTTTTTATGCTCTAAATAAAAGCAAAGCGTTAATTTAAATCAAATCTTAATCGTTTGCTGTGCTCTATATTGAACACTCTTCATACCTACTCGTAGAGAGCATTATGTCACTACCTAATTTTTATGCCGAAGCGCCCCGCATCATCGTGCGCGATGCCCTAGCACAGTTTTTAGGTGCTAGCGATGACGGTTTATTCGAATATGAATATGCAGACGCCGTGCGCTTAGCAGGCCATTCGTGCCCTACTGTGGCTGGGGCTTATTTATCAACTCGCGCCGCCTTAAAAGCCTTGTATCCAGGTAGCATTCCAGAGCGAGGCAATATTGCGGTGCGTTTACCCACTCCCGTTACCGAGGGTGTAACAGGCGTTATCGCGCAGGTATGTACGTTAATTACCGGCGCCACAGCAGAGGGAGGATTTAAAGGGCTAGCTGGCCGTTTTCAGCGCGCTGGCCTTATGGCCTTTGCCCCCGCAGGAGAGGAAAACGACAACGGTATTTTGTTTAAGCGAATAGATAATGGTAAAGCGGTTAGTGTGGTATTTAACCCCACTACAGCGCCCATTCATGCCCACCAACGCCAATATATGGGCGCAGCTATTACAGGCACTGCAAGCGAGGAAGAGCGAGTTATGTTTGCCACCGCATGGCAGCAGCGTGTGGCTATGCTGCTCACTGAGTTAGCCGACGACCCTGCTACCATACAAGTGCGTGTACTAGGCTAGTTAGTTATACGAATAGCGCCAGTGTAGTGGCCACTGGCGCCATTGCATTAAGCGAGCAGGTTATCTTTGGATACCACTACGCCATTGTTATCCACATACACATGGTGCCCTGGTACAAACTCTACCCCGCCAAAAGTAACTGGGATGTTAAGCTGCCCTTCACCACGGCGCACGCTTTTAATTGGTACACAGCCTAGGGTGACAACACCTAAATCAATGTTAGCGAGTTCGTCCACATCACGGCAAACACCGTAAATTAAGATCCCCTCCCAATCATTTTCAGCAGCATTAGCAGCGATCATATCGCCAATCAATGCGTTACGTAATGAGCCGCCACCATCAACTACGAGCACTTTGCCCTTGCCAGGTGTGGCTAAATGTTCTTTTACACGCGAATTATCTTCAAAGCATTTCACCGTAACGATTTCACCATGAAACGCTTTTTTGCCGCCATAACTATGCCACTGCAGCCCCGTTACTACGCTTACTGCATCTTCATTTTCATCACTTACATCACACGTCACAAAGCTCACACTATTTCTCCTTTTCATTGTTATCAACGGCCGCCATGATATCAGCGTATTGCCAATGCTCAACCCGATAAAGCATAGGTGTTGTAGCAGCTTTTGCCATGGCTACGGCAACATTATTGGCCTCTATTGGCCACCAAGGTGCTTTGGCTTTTCGCCACAAAGGCCTTATTATATTTGCCACACGGCCTGCGGCTTGCTCTGCTAAACGGCGCTCTTCACGTTGGCCCAGCAACAGTGAAGGCTGCATAAACGTCACTCTTTCTAGCGGCAGAGAAACAATGGCAGCCTCAAGCTCTCCCTTAACTCGGGAATAAAAGAATAAAGATTTTTGCTTTGCCCCGTAAGCCGACACCAATAAGAAGTGTGAGGCATTTTCCTGTGCCGCCAATTCGGCTAATTGATAGTTATAATCGTAATCTACAACCCGAAATGCTGCTTTAGAGCCTGCACTTGCTAAGGTGGTACCCAAGCATGAAAATACGGCATCCACGGCGAAATATTCACTGTAATCTGACAAACGGGCAAAATCTACTTCTACCACCGTGAGTTTTTCATGTTCTAACGGTAGCGGGCGCCGGGCAAACACAGTGACAGCTTGCCAGGCATCATCGGCTAACAGTTCTTGTACCAATTGCGCACCAATTAACCCCGTGGCGCCTACCACTAAAGCTTTCACTTTTGTATATTCCTCTCTTCATAAGTTGCTGGTAACCAATAACGTAATAAGCCATCCAGCTGATCAAACACTAATGGTTTAGCAATATAATCATCAATGCCTGCTGCCAAGCACTTGGGCTGAATACCCTCTGTGGTATCCGCGGTTAAGGCTATAATAGCCAGCCGTTCAGCGCCCATTTCTTCCTCGGTGAGCCGTAATTCTTTCACCCAATCCAAAACAGAACGGCTTTGTAGGTAAAGCTCTGTGAGGAGTAAATCGATCGGCTTACGTGACAATAACGCCATTGCTTCTTCTAGATCGCTGACAGAGGTTACCTCGTAACCTAACTTGTTCAGCATGCTTTTGGTAACGGCTAAATCTGCTTCATTATCCTCAATGAGCAGCAAGCGGAATTTCTTCTTTCTTTCCTGCTCTAACGTGCTTTCGTGGTAAACCTCATCCTCTATCAACAAAGATTGCAAACCGTAATAGCGCGCCAATACTTCGCGTAGCACTGAGCGGTGCATAGGCTTGGCTAAAACTTGCACCAAACTATTTTGTGTGCGTGATAGCACTTTTTCTAACCCTACTTGCTCCACTGAGCCGAGTAACAAGATGCGGCACCCCTGAATGGCGGGATCTTCAATTACGCTATCACACAAACGCAATGCTTTTTCTTTGTTTTGCCATAAGTCGATAACAAGTAAATCCTTAAACCTTTGCTCGCGTGCTGCGCTGCGTAGATCTTGCAACGCATCGCTATAATCATCTGCCACATAGGTATTAATATCCAACGCATGAAGTTCGTTTTCTAAGGCTGTGAAGCCGCCAGGGGCACTGCCCACAAGCACAAACTCTTTGTGCCGCAAGGTGCGACGCCACTCCATGCGCTCAGACATATCGGGCCGAGCGGGTAATGGCAACCTAAAGCCCACTTGCGAACCTGTATCGATGCTGCCTGCAAACAAAGCACCGCCCATGCCTTCAATTAAACCGCGGCTTACTAATAAGTTCAAACCTGATTGCGATGTCACCTCTTCCACTGCATCATCAAACCATTCTTGGCTGAATAGCTTTTCAAGTTGTTGTGCAGAAAGGCCCTCGCTCTCATTGCTAACAGCCACTTCAAGCGTGCCATCGTAAGCACTGTCTTCCTCAAAATGCGCCGTAATAACCACTTCCCCCTCGTCTGCGTATTTAATCGAGTGCGCTAACAAACCATTAATAACTTGCACAATACGCTGCTTGTCACCACGTACTCGGCGCGGCAAACGAGTGTCAAATACGGCACTAAGCTCTAAGCCTTGCCGTTGAGCAATGGAACCATAAGCATCCACTGAGTGCTCTAATTGCTCACGCAGAACAAAATCCGAAGGGGCAAAAGCAATGTTGCCTAACAATATTTGGCTATAATCTAATACATTATTAAGCTGCATCAGCATTAATCGGCCGGATTGTGCAGCTACTAAATGGTATTCCTTTTGCTCTGAATCCATTTCTGTTTCATGAAGCAGCTCTAACATTCCGAGCAAACTATTTAGCGGTGAGCGTAAATCACGTGTTACGCGAGACAATATTTTAAGCTGGTTCTCGTTATCCGCTAATTTAGAATGTTCTTGATGGCTATGACGCTGACGGCGTGCCACGGCGTGCCAAAAAGTGTCATGAAACTCTCGATAAAAACGTACTAAATACAGGCCATAAAAGGCTAATAAAGCGCCCACCACCGCCAACTGCCATTCTAGGCTAATAAAGAAAGCAAATGCTGTGGGAGCGAGCATTAAAAACAAAAACAATAAACGATAACGAATGCCCGCCATCCAAGCACCGGCCATAGCCGTTGACGAACCAAGCGTATACAAAGTAGCCAAAAAGGTGCCGTAACTTAGGCCGCCTAAATAAGCAACGATCGCGTTAAAACTTCCCCATAGTAAGGCCTGGCTTAAAATACCTGAGGCAAACAATTGCCGCCATCGTGCTGGGCCTGCACTGTATAAAGCTCGGAAGCGTAGGGCTATAAATATGCGGAAAGCTGAAATGAGCAGCAGAACTGTGGCGTATCCCACCACAAAATTTTCTAGGCTTTGATATAGGCCGCTGCTGAAAACCACCACAGCAAAAATAGAAATAGAAACGATGCTAGCTACGGCGGAATTGCGCGCTGCCACACCGTCTATATGACGCAAAATTTTTGGGTCTACTTCACCAACAATAAAATGCAAATCACCACTATGCACTTTTACGTCTCTTTTACCCATAAATAACGAAGCCTTTTCATTGTGGCAGGAGGTGCCTACGTTACCACTGCCGGAGTTGCACACCAAGTTTTACCTTGGAAGAAAACTTTGCTTTACGTTAACGTTAAGCTGCGCTAGGGTTACTGCATAGCAACATTATGCATAAAACAATAAGGATGACAGCATGACACAGCCACTTTGGCGTCCTTCGCCAGAAGCCAAGAAAAACACCCAACTCGGCCAGTTTTGGCAGCACATTGAAACCACCCATCAAGTTTCTTTGCCCTTATACAGAGATCTGCATGCATGGTCTGTCAGCAACAAAGAAGACTTTTGGCGTGCAGTGGTTGAGCAAGCGGGTATTCTCTACGAAGGTAGCCTTACCCCAGCTCTCGAACATCATGAGAAGTTTCAATTTAATCGATGGTTTCCAGCCTGCAAACTGAACTATGCTGAAAACCTCCTATGGCGCCGCGATGATCATCCTGCGCTCATTAGCTACAACGAAAACGCCACCCGTACTACTTATAGTTACGCAGAGCTCTATGAGGCTGCCGCGGCAATGGCAAATGCCCTTATTGCTGCCGGTGTACAGCCTGGAGATAGAGTGGCAGCTTGGTTGCCGAATGGGCCAGAAGCCATTATTGCAGCTTTAGGCACCGCTTGGATTGGTGCCGTTTGGTCTTCTTGTTCTCCAGATTTCGGTTACACCGGGGTGATGGATCGATTCGGCCAAATCAGCCCGACAGTGCTTATCGTTACCGATGGTTATAGCTACAACGGCCGTTGGCAAGATATCAGTGAACGTGTGGCCACTGTTCAAGATGCTTTAAAGGTGCCCTTTTTAATCCAAGTGCCTGGCCATCAAGAAACAGACACTATTGCGGGTGCCACCTTGTGGCAAAACTGGTTAATGCACGATAAGCCTGCACCAGAGTTTGTGCGCCAATCCTTTACCGCGCCTCTTTCAATTCTCTATTCGTCAGGTACGACGGGCCAACCTAAATGCATTATGCATGGCGCAGGCGGCACCTTGTTGCAACATGCTAAAGAGCACCGCCTGCATGGTGACCTTCGCCAAGATGACGTGCTCTATTATTACACCACCTGTGGATGGATGATGTGGAACTGGCTTGTAGGTGGTTTGCAAACGGGGGCAACCCTAGTGCTCTATGATGGCAGCCCTGCTTATCCGGATTTAGGTGCGCAATTTAAATTAGCGGAAGAAACAGGCGTTACCCATTTCGGTACGAGCGCCCGTTTTGTTCAAGCACTAGAACAAAATGAGTTTTATCCGAAACAAGAAGCCGACCTGAGCCGCTTGCGCGTGCTCTACTCCACGGGTTCTCCCCTCTTAGACAGTAGTTTTGATTTTCTCTATGCGCAGGTGAAGGAAGATCTGCAAGTAAGCTCAATTTCTGGCGGTACAGATATTGTGTCGTGCTTTGCCCTCGGTAATCCATTGCTGCCTGTATATAAAGGTAGTTTACAATGCATTGGTTTAGGCATGGATGTGGCCGTATTTGATGATGAAGGACAGCCTCTCACTAGCGGCCAAGGCGAGCTAGTGTGCCGCCAACCCTTCCCCTCTATGCCTATTGGTTTTTGGAATGATGAGGATGGCAGCCTTTATCAAGCTGCGTACTTTGATCATTTTGAAAATATTTGGGCACATGGTGATTTTGCAGAATTTATTGCCCATCAAGAACACGATAGCTTGGTTATTCACGGGCGTGCCGATGCGGTACTTAATCCCGGCGGTGTGCGTATCGGTACCGCAGAAATTTACCGTCAACTCACTGCGATTAAAGATATTAAAGAATCTGTAGTGGTAGGCCAAAACTGGCAAGGTGATGTACGCGTAGTGCTGTTTGTTGTCTTGGAAAAAGACGTACAGCTAGATGAAGCATTGCTACAGCATATTAGGCAGAGCATTCGTACAGGCGCATCGCCACGCCACGTTCCTGCGGTAGTAATAGCTGTGCCTGATATCCCACGTACTTTAAGTGGTAAAACAGTGGAGCTAGCAGTGCGCGATGTTATTCATGGCCGTGAGGTGAAAAACCAAAGCGCGCTGGCAAACCCTGAAGCATTACAATACTTTAGAGACTTACCAGCCCTGCAAGAATAACTGGAAGTAGCTTTTCTGCTGCCTGCTAGCTTTTTTATAAAGGTTTAGCAGGCAGCGCCGCTTCCAAATATTCCATATCATAGTTACTTTCTTCATAGCCCACTCGTAAGTGGTTCACATACCATTCAGCGATCCAAGGCTCATGCTCTAGTTCGTCTGGGTTGGCGATATACACCTGAGCAGGCCTTGATCCTGCAGGCGTATCAAACTGCACCGTCACACGTAGGTAGCCTTGTTCATAAGGGTCAAGCAATTGCACCTGCTCGGGTGTTAAAAGCCAAGCAATGGCAGGACAGGCAGCATCACCACCTACCCATTTAATGTTGGCTTTAGCATCCGCTTCACTTTGTTTATTGAAAACAAGCTCATAGCCCGGCAGCACCCCTTCTTCCCTTTCTGCAACAGGCCCCACACGTTCTTCTAAGCGTCGCCTAGATAAATTTGAACCATAAGACACCACCCATTGGGTTGGGCTTTTCTGCTCCAACACATGGCGGCGATAGTCGCCATGTTCTATCAAAGGTTTATTCGCTACTTCCTGGTGATAAAAATAGGCATTGGCCGTTAAGGGCGCACCATCTGCAAGCCAACGCCCTTCAACTTCTTTGCGTATGTATAAAGAGTTTATTGGGTCGTTAGCGTCGTAACCCTCAATCTCATCGAGTTGTTTGAGAACAGTACTGTCCACAGCATAAACTGCGCCCACTACATCCCTATCACCAGATTGAATGGCTGGGTAAAGACCAAGATCAAATAAATCCGCCTGCACTACTGCAGGACCTAAGCATTGCGCCTTTTCCAAAGCGTAATAGCGCTCCATGCCTGGCAGCAAAGTGCCATATACAAAAACTTTCATCGTAGTAATATGCCCTATGAACTCTGCCGTAAATTAAATTTATTCGCCAAATACTAATAACAATGAAGTATACAAAGCAAATGCGGTAACATTCACCCCACTTCATTTTGCAGCTAGGATTTCCACTTATGCTATTAGCTTCCTCAGCGATTATTACTGGCCTCATCCTGTTGGTGTGGAGCGCTGATAAATTTATTGAAGGCGCAGCAGCTACCGCGCAACATTTTGGTATGCCACCTTTATTAATCGGTATGGTGATTATTGGCTTTGGCACGTCGGCCCCAGAAATGGTGGTATCTGCGCTGTCTGCATGGCAGGGTAACCCAGGTATCGCTTTGGGGAACGCTTATGGTTCTAACATCACAAATATTGCCCTAATTCTCGGTATTACCGCCCTAGTAAGCCCCTTGTTCGTAAGCTCTCAAGTGTTACGTAAAGAGCTGCCAATCCTTGCTTTAGTGACGGTATTAGCCGCTTGGCAAATATGGGATGGAGAAATTTCACGCTTAGATGCTCTCGTTTTACTCTGCGTGTTAGCGGTTATTATGGCTTGGACCATTTGGCAAGGAATGAAGAAAAAATCGGACAGCTTAGCCATTGAAGTAAAAGCATCACTCAATGTCCCTGTGATGCCACTGCGCACGGCTTTGTTTTGGCTAATAGCTGGCCTTTCCTTCCTTGTCTTAAGTTCTCGCGTTTTAGTGTGGGGTGCAGTTGAAGTAGCACAAGGTTTTGGCGTCAGCGATATGATCATTGGCTTAACAGTTATCGCTATTGGCACCTCCCTGCCAGAGCTAGCTTCATCTGTCATTGCTGCGCGTAAAGGTGAGCACGATATCGCTCTTGGCAATATTATTGGTTCAAACCTTTTCAATACGTTAGCCGTAGTGGGTATTGCGGGCACCATTCATCCTATGGTGGTGGGCCCTGAGGTGTTTTCCCGAGACATCATGGTAATGTCGGCACTCACATTCTCTTTGTTTGTGCTTGGGGTCGGCACCCGCAACCGTCAAGGGCGCATTAATCGCTTAGAAGGAAGTGTTTTGTTGGCATGCTATATCGCTTATACGGCATATCTTGTTAGCACCGTTTTTATATAAAAAAAGCCAGAGCGTTAAACTCTGGCTTTAGGCTATTCTTGCTAAAAGCGGCTAATTACCAATCGTCGTCATCCCAATCCTCATCTGCACCAAAATCAAAATCTTGGTCGCGAGTATCAATGCCCGCTTTCGCACGACGGCTCTGTAAGTAAAACTCACGAATGAAATTGTAACGGTCGCCTACAATTGCCTCTTCGTAATCAAGTAGATTAGCGCGTAGATCTATAATTCGTACTCCCCAAACCGACCAGTTAGTGTATCTATGGTCGATAAAATTGAGACCTATATAGCTATCAGGGTACAAAATACTGGCATCACGAACTGTGGATGGGCCAAGGAAAGGCAACATCAAATAAGGGCCTTCAGGCACCCCCCAACGGGCAAGAGTAATACCAAGATCAGAACTTTCTCCCGTTAGTTCTGAAGAAGTCGCCACATCAAAGAAGCCCCCCACACCTAAGGTGCTATTAAGGGCGAAACGCCCAAGGTTATGCCCCGCTTCTCGCCAACGCCACTGCAAAATATTGTTTACACCACTTTTAAAATCTCTCAGGTTATCGAAAAAGCGACGAATAGGTGAGCGCGCGGCTTTCGGTACTACTTTAGTGTAGGTTTGCGCAGCAGGTTTAAGCGCGATGCTATCCATCTTTTCATTGAATAAAAACATTTTGCGGTTAAAGTTTTCCCACGGATCATCCTCATGGGCTAAAGGGGAAACGTCGCTGCTTACCCCAGCTGCAAATGGATCATCAAAAGGATCCTCTTCTTGCGCCATAGCGAAAGAAGAGGATAAACAAAACCACAATATCAAGAGAAATCGCACCACGGTACATCCCTGCTGGTGGGTGGACTCAAACAACGTTAGAGTTTTTCCACAATAACGCTACCAATAGAATAACCGGCACCAAAAGAGCAAATAACTCCTTTGTCACCCGCTTCCATGTCTTCATTGTGACGATGGAAAGCAATGATAGACCCCGCGGAGCTTGTGTTCGCGTACTCATCAAGAATAACGGGGGCTTCTTCTGGTGTGGCATCACGGCCTAACACACGGCGCGCAATAAACTGGTTCATGGCAAGGTTGGCTTGGTGTAGCCACATGCGGCGCAGATGATCGGCGCTTAAATCTAACTCAGCAATATGCGCACTAATTTGGGCTGCTACCATAGGGCACACTTCGCGGAATACACGACGCCCTTCTTGGCGGAACAATTTATCGCGTGCACCAACGCCGCTTTCATCAGCACGGTTCAAAAAACCAAAGTTGTTGCGAATATTATTAGAAAACTGTGTAGCTAGCTTGGTGCCGAGCACGCGCCATTGGTTGTTTGAGGTGGCGTCTGCTTCACTCTCGACCACCATGGCCGTAGCCACATCACCAAAAATAAAGTGGCAATCTCTATCTTCCCAGGCCAAGTGCCCAGAGCAAATTTCAGGGTTAACCACCACTACACATTTAGCACTGCCTGAACGCACAGAATCCACCGCCGCTTGCAAGCCAAAGGTAGCCGAAGAACAAGCCACGTTCATATCGTAGCCCCAACCACGTTCCATACCTAAATAATGCTGCACTTCCACCGCCATAGCGGGGTATGGGCGCTGCATGTTGGAGCAAGCCACTAGCACGGCATCCACATCCTCTGGCTTGCGCCCAGCATTAGCAAGTGCTTGCTGAATCGCTTTAACGGCAATTTCAGCTTGCACTGAAATCTCATCGTCGGAACGTTCTGGAATTGAAGGCTTCATCCGTTCTGGATCCAGTATGCCTTCTTTATCAAGTACATAGCGTTGTTTAATACCAGAGGCTTTTTCAATAAATTCAGCGCTAGAGGGCTGCAAAGCTTCTATTTCACCCGCCTCAATAGCTGTAGCGTTCGCTCCGTTAAAAAGCTCTACGTAACGGTTAAAAGAAGCTACTAATTCATCATTGGTGATGGACTCTTTAGGCGTCCACAGCCCCGTACCACTAATTACTACACTATGTACTGTCACTTTACTGTCCCCGCACAAGAAGCTTTACCTGAGAAAGCTCCTTATATTGTTAATAAGCCTCATACCACAAGGCAGAAATTATAAAAGATAAGCTTAACTTAAAAACAATCAATGAGCATGCAATTCTGCTCATGGAATACTGTTATTAGTGCATCAATGTTAAAGATGCTCGTCACTGTAGTGCAAGTGCCATCATATTTGCTCACAATGTTGCCATTGTTCACGTAATCTCTTCGCCGACACCGGCCTAGGTGTCCCTAATTGCTGCGCGAATAAATTCACACGATACTCTTCTAATTGCCATCGATAAGCCTGCCAATGTTCGGGCCACAACCAATAAGGTTCATTCCCCATCCTTCGCAATAAATTTTCCCACAAGGTTTGTAGCTCTTGGGTGAGTTGTTTATCTCGTGGAATATTGCCGCCTATTCTATCAAGACGATGCTCGATGGCGCGTAAATAGCGAGGATAATGCTGCCACTGCTCTTCCGTTATGGCTTGCCAACATTCTGGAAAAAATAGCTGCTGTAATTGTTGGCGTATATCTGCATGTGCGTGAGCTAAAGCTAGTGGAAAGTTCTTCTCTAAGCGACGTTGGATAGCACGATATTGCTCGAGCATGTCGCTTGTTCTCACGAGCCATTTTTCACCCGCGGGCACAAAGCTGGCTTTTCTGTCTTTTAATAAAGCATTAAAAGCCTCTTCGCTGCGCACAGGAACGTCGCTTTGAAAGTGTGTATAGGTGAGGCGCAGCATAGCGTGGTCTGCTGTGGTTCGTGCAAAGGCAGATTTTTCAGCCATCAACTTTTGAAAGCCAGGTTGCTTATTCCTACACTGCACAAGCATTCTCTGCTGTGGCGCGAGCGCGTTAAGTAATAAGCGCGCTACGCCCCATTGGTGTTGCCAGGCGGCCTCGTCTTCACGATGAAACAACCGTTTTTCAACATGCTTGCCCGCATCCTGTAGCGCAGGCCAAGCACGTAGCATCACTCCGTCCTGCTCCTGTTCAACCACCTCAGGCAAAGTTCCAAACACCCAAGTAGTGCCTTGCTGCGCTTGAGCTTTAGCAGTTTGATGACGTATGGCCTGCACTGCTTTACCGGCAAAGCGCTCTTTCAAAGCGGCTAAATCTCGCCCTTCAGCTAGCACTTCACCCTCAGCAACAACGCTATAGTGAAAACGTAAATGGTCGGGCAAAGAAATAGCCTGCCATTCTTCTTGTTCAATATGCACCCCCGTCATTCGTTGCAGTGCATGGCTTAATTGAGCCAATAAGGGACCGTTACTAGGCGACAGTGTGTCCATAACAGCCTTCACGTATTCAGGTACTGGTACAAAGTTACGGCGCTTAGATTTAGGCAAACCTCGAATCAATGCCTCTAACTTTTCCGGTAGCAATCCTGGTACTAGCCATTCAAAAGCAGCTTCTGGTGCTTGGTTAATCAGCGTGGCCGGCAAAGTGACTGTTACACCGTCCTCTTTTCCCTGGGGGTTAAAGCTATAGGTGAGCGGCAACTGCCACTCTCCCACTAAAAGGTGATCTGGAAAATCAGTGGCTAGGGCACTGGGCGCTTCTTTAATCAGAATGTCCTCCCGCTGCATTAGCAGTTCTTGCTGCTGTGCGGGAGATGCCTTTTTATACCAAGCATTTAAATGGCGTAAGCTAATGGCGCTTTCCGGAAGGCGTTGATGATAAAACTGATAAAGCACCTCATCATCGGCGATAAAATCGCGCCGGCGTTGCTTATGTTCGTACGCTTCTAACTCTTCCAACAAAGCCTGGTTTTGTTGTACGAATGTTGGAACGCGTGGCAATTCGCCAGCCACTAGCCCTTCCCGTATTAACAATTCTCGTGCTTGTATTGGGTCTTTGCGGGTAAACGGTACACGTCGGCCACTCACCAACACCAAACCAAACAAACTCACCTGCTCTCTGGCATAAGCGGCACCGTGACGTTTTGACCAAAAAGGTTCGCCATAATCGTATTTCAATAGATGCTTGCCTTCGGCTTCAACCCACTGTGGTTCAATTTTTGCCACGCAACGGGCAAATAAGCGCTGGGTTTCCACCATTTCAGCAGCAATTAGCCACGCTGCTTTGGTTCTCGATAACGCGGAACCTGGCCATATAACAGGTTTACGGTGGCGTGTAGAAAGCCATTCCCCTTCATCAGTACGACGAATTACTTGCCCTAGCAAACCACTGAGCAAAGCTCTGTGCATGGCTTCATAAGTGCCGGGGTTTTCATTTTCAGGAATTTTCATTTCACGGCACAGTAATTTTAGCTGCCTGTGCGCATCACGCCATTCACGCATTCTGTTGGGCGCCAAAAACCTTTTGCGCAACTGTTTTTCATACTGATTACGAGATAAAGCTTGGCGTTCCTCGTCAGCCCACTGCCATAAGTGTAGAAACGACAAAAAGTCAGACTCTTTATCTTGCCAAGGCTGATGTGCTTGGTCGGCTTGCTGCTGGAATTCCACAGGGCGCTCACGGGGATCTTGAACAGCTAAAGCAGAAACGATGACAAGGATTTCTTGCAAACAATCCAATTCACCGGCCCGTAACAACATACGCCCTAAACGTGGATCTAGTGGAAAACGTGCGAGTTGTTTGCCTATGGCGGTTAAATTGCGCCCTTTGATGGCCCCCAACTCTTCAAGCAAACGATAACCATCACGCACTAACCTTCCATCAGGTGGATCAATGAAGGGGAAGGATTGAATGTTACCTAAACGCAGCTCTGCCATTTGCAGAATCACTGCTGCTAAATTAGTGCGTTGAATTTCAGGGTCAGTGTATTCTGGCCTAGAATTGAAATCCTCCTCGCTGTAAAGGCGATAACAAATGCCTGGCATAATACGGCCACTGCGCCCTTTGCGCTGGTTGGCGCTCGCTTGCGAAATGGGTTCAATAGGCAGGCGTTGTACCTTACTGTGCACGCTGTAGCGGCTAATGCGCGCCGTGCCTATATCAATCACATAGCGAATGCCCGGTACCGTTAACGAAGTTTCTGCCACGTTTGTGGTTAATATCACACGCCGTCCACTGTGGCGGCTAAACACACGCATTTGTTCACGGTGGCTTAAACGGGCATATAAAGGCAGAAATTCAGTGTGGCGAAAGTGGCATTTCTTTAAATATTGGTGCAATTCACGGATTTCACGTTCGCCGCTTAAAAAAATCAAAACATCACGTGCGGCGGGTAACTGCCCTCTTTCTTCATGCTCAATATTTTCAATAATGTCGGCCACATCGCGGCGCCAATCACGCTCCCCCTCTGAATCGTCATCGTACCAATAACGTACTTCTACGGGGTAAGTACGGCCCGACACCTCTATCACTGGCGCACCACGAAAATGTTCGGCAAAGCGGTCGTGATCAATGGTGGCAGAGGTAATAATAACTTTTAAATCTGGGCGTTTGGGCAGCAAACGGCGTAGATAGCCTAATAAAAAATCAATATTAAGGCTTCGTTCATGCGCTTCATCAATGATGAGGGTGTCGTACTGGTTCAGAAAAGGGTCGCGCTGAATTTCAGCTAGCAGAATGCCGTCCGTCATTAACTTAATGAGGCTTTGTTCACCCATTTGTTCTTGGAAACGAACCTTAACCCCCACTAACCTACCCACTTCAGAGGAGAGCTCTTCAGCTAAACGGCTCGCCACTGCTCGAGCAGCAATGCGCCGAGGTTGCGTGTGGCCAATTAAACCTGCGCGGCCGCGGCCAAGTTTCAAACACAATTTAGGCAGCTGTGTGGTTTTTCCTGAGCCCGTTTCACCCGCTACTACAATCACTTGATGCTCAGAAAGAGCTTCTTCTAACTCATCTAGCGCCTCCACCACTGGCAAATCTGGCCAACTGAGGTGCACAGATAGGGCTTCACGCGCCTTGCGCTGCGCCACAGAAGCTTCAATATGCTCGATGAGGCGGCGCCCAGCGTTACCTTTCTGATAAGTGTTGCGCAATCGTTGCATGCGGCGACGAAAACGAAATTGGTCGCCAAGCATGCAATCATTAATCGCTTCTCTGGCTTGTTGCCATTGCTCACGTGTTACAACATTTGTTTGCTTCATGAACGATTAAACAACCACGCCTGTGCGGCTTTGTTAGGTGAATCATCGGTAAAAGTAAGGTAAGCAGTACTGGCTTCATCTGCGCGTAGCTCAACGTTAAACGTTAACAACTCATCACGGCGGAAAGCATGCACGGTCACCGTTTCACTGGGCAGGTAGGCGCTCAATTGTTGTTCAAGGCGGTTCATGTCTGTTTTTAAACCATCGATAGCAACAATAATGTCACCCGCAGAAAGGCCAGCCGCCATAGCAGCGCCCTGTTCAAAAGCTGATTGAATACGCACTCCTTGTGCATCTGCCGCAGGGCGAATGCCCAGATGTATTTTGTTTGTGTGGGCCGAGGCTGTGCCCCCTGTATCTTGATGGCTGTTCGCTGAACGCCAGTGCAAATGAACCCCTTGCTTTGCCAGGAGCGCTTCAAGCGGTAAATCTTCAGTGCTGTAAAGGGCTTGCTCAAAGAAAGAGGCCAAGCTTTCGCCTAGCAGCTCTTCTGCCACAGGCTGAATGCCTTGCTCAGGCACACCAACACCTGTTTGCCCATAGCGTTGCCATAAAGTGCGCATCACATGGTCTAAGCTCACCGTATTATTGCTGCGCTGGCGCAAGGTTAAATCAAGCGCTAGTGCCACCAAGGCACCTTTGGAGTAGTAGCTCACAATGGCGTTGGGCGCATTTTCATCTTGTAAGTAAAAACGTGTCCAGGCATCAAAACTTGATTCTGTAACGGTTTGCTTTAAACGCCCCATGCCGCGATAAACGCGTGTAATATTTTGCCCTAGCAGCTCCAAGTAGCTTTCTGGGGTTATCACTTCAGAGCGAGCTAAC